>NZ_PDZG01000009.1 GCF_002735645.1 Iodobacter sp. BJB302 | reverse complement strand
GGATTGAGCCGCTGATGTGGCTGACAGAAACATTAGAAAAACTCCCGACTTGGCCCAATAGCCGAATTGACGAGCTGCTGCCATTTGTTAAAGATCAGAACCCACAAGATAACGAAGGCTAAAGCAGTTGGCTAGGTGGGAGGGCTGAGCGCTTACTGATTACACACTTTGGACATCAGCCAATGACCTTAAAGCTAAGAAGTTTTATTTCCGTACGTATGAGAATAGCCAGATTCGAGTGGTTGATTTAATGAAAATGGATTTAACCGCTGATAGTATTGCCACAATTTCTATGTACGACGAAAAAGAAGTTATCCGCTCAATGACTTGAACGGCCTCGCAATGGGGTAAAACAGGGAATTGATTACCGCCTGTTCTTTGGAAACTTAGGCCCGTCGATATCTGACAAGCAAAGGCCCGCAAGCGTGGGCTTTTTTGCGCTTGCATGATGAAGGCTTAAGTCGCGCAAAATATGCTCCTATGCGGTAAAAAATGCCTCTATAAAAGGTTGCATAGTTTGCGTATGGCTTGCCTATTTTTGTGGGGTACGTAATCCCCTTTGTGCCAAGGGAGATTACGTAATTTAACTCTTATTTATGATTATTATGAAGACCTCAGGTGAACGGATAACCGAACTGTCGGCTAAACATGGGCTGACGCTAGTTCGAGAGCTTTATCCACGATGTTGGAAGTGAGCACAAGCGGGCCGAAATTGAATTCCTTTAGCTCCGATGCGGAGAGAAGTTTGAACTCGCTGATTTCTTGGCCTGGATCGAGGCTGCCCGATGCCTTAACCAGATAGGCAATGATCAATTGATTGAACTGAGCCAGCGAAAAATGGCCCAAGAACTCAATTTTATGGGCAACAACTCCCAGCTCTTCATTAGTCTCACGGGCGACCGCGATATCAGGAGATTCGCCTTTCTCCAAAAAGCCAGTGATCACTGAGAACATGCCTTCAGGCCATTGAGCATTCCGAGCAAGTACGAACTTATCCTCGATTTGGACAAGCGCAGCAACAACAGGAGTTGGGTTCTCCCAAAAAATGTACCCGCAAGAAGACGACGAACAACCCAAGCGTTCAGCGCCATCAATTGTGCGTCGCTGAAGCTCTTCTCTGCATTTTGGACAATAGCGCAACGAGGTGCTCCTTCTGTGGTCTAAGGCCGAGCTAAGCGGCAGTTTGTAAGTTGTGGTTTTGTGGATTACTTTTGCGCAGCAAAACCAGAAAACTGCGACTTACAAACTGTCCAGTGCACATAGTGCGCAGTGCTTCAGTGATTTGTTAGAGCGGTTCTCAGTGGCGAGGGATGACGCTTGAAATTTCGCGCCAAAATTGTAGTGCTGATGCAGCTCTATAAAATGCATGCCTTTTCAAAGCTCGTGCAATTGGCACAGCATACGGAGAATTTAAGCTCTCAGCGATCATTCTCGGCTTACCCGCAAGTATTTCTTCATTTGTGAAAGAGATTTTTTGATTTAGCAACAAAGAAATAAATAAAAGAGCAGTAGGGTCTGTTGACGTTTCATTCACAATTGCACTGAGCCGGAAAACGGCCAGGCACAAGGCAGGAGGGCGAAGGCAATAACTGCTTATTGTCGAGGTGCATAACGCAGTGAATGGCCATTTTCCGGCTCTTTAGCCCATTTTTGGGGCGGAACTGCGTTAAAAATCGCTCATGGTACTCGTACCATGTCGCAATTTTCTCCTTGTTCAGCCCCAAAACTGGGCCAAACGCAGCCGTGAATGAAACGTCAACAGACCCTAGGTATGTTTGTTCATGAATCCACTCGTGGACAGAGCATAGGAAAGCAGTTAATCCAAGCGGCCCTTGCCGCAATCACCACCCGCCCAGAAATATGCATCGTAACGCTTACCGTTACAGAAGAAAATATGGTTGCACTTGGTCTTTACCAGCATCTTAGCTTACAGCCTTTTGGCGTGAGCCCATAGCCATTGCAACAGGCTTTTTACCCAAAGTACATATGTGGCGGGCACTGGCCCAAGGCAAGACACACACTCCCATTTTCGCTTACGCATATAGCTAACAAATAAAACAAGAATACTTACAATAAAATAACAATACGCTATTGAAAATATATGCAATATAAATATTTACACTTACTCGTTAGTTGGTTTCAAATTACAATGGCATTTTTTTGACTAACTGAGAATGTAATGCGTTTACTTAAATACTTAAGCCCATTCGCCGCGCTTGCACTGATTGCTTGCGGAGGGGATGACACTCAACAAGCAGCAAATCCATCAAACAGTAATAAGCCCCTTACCATAAGTCAGGCGCTGACCAATCAATTCTCAGGCAACATTATCAACTATGCCGCCACCTTACAAAGCAATTTCATTTATAAAGACCTGCTTAGCCAAAGCTGGGTTAACGGTAAAACCGAAGCCAGCCTAAGTAGCTACGAAACCATCAATATTGATAAAGGCAGTAAACAATTACTCAGCCAACTATTGGACTATGACCGCAGCACTATGCAGTGGAAAGAGCGCCCACTCAGCTCCAGCGCGACCTTGTATCTTATTGATGGTCAATGGCGCCCGCTAACGGGCTCTTCTAGCCAGAGCACCGCGGATGGCAATGATGTGATCGTGGACTATGGCAATGGAATTAAATACAAAATCAGTGCAGTTGAAAAAGATATCAGCAATATCTTGCCAACAGGCATTTACCCCACTGATATCAATAACCCTGATTACCCCGGCTACCATCTTTTTAAAACACCCGCTCCTGCATTCCCCGCCGGATCTAAAGCGTATTACGCAGGCAGCACCCCATTACAAACTACTTATTCCAGCAGCATTAGCAATAAAACCTCATTTAAAAAAATTGAGGAATTCATTAGTTTTTATGCCAGCACAGGTAAAAACAAAAAAGAATATAACGCCAATTGCCAAATTCAATTTGATACCAGCAATAAACGTGCGCTATTTAGTCCTTACGAAAACCCAGAACAAAAATGCAGCATCCCTGCCCAGCCCTATGAAATACAAACCATTGGCCAACAGCAATTACTCGTTGTTACTCTGCCACCCAGCGCTCTTAAAAGCTCGGGCAAAAGCGAATTTTATGCCATCAATAAAAATGAGCTGCTAGAGGGAGACATTGAACAACCATTTAATGGTGCTTTACCGTCGAGCAATTTTGAAATAGAAGTCTTATATAACAAGACTGCAATCAATCACTTGCTCAAATATGGTGGCTTGCCCTTGGCAGCACAAATCAAGTAAAGCTTATTTAATTACTCTGATCGTGCCTTAAAACTATATTTCTTTTACACAAAAAACGCCATCAATGATTGATGGCGTTTTTTAGTCATACTAATAAGCAAGCAAAGCTTAAACCCCATTTTTAAGCAGCTTCATTACAGTAACGGAATCCAGGTTGCGGGCTTGCTGCTCAATCTGCGGCAGGTATTGCGTTTGCAATTGTTTGGCAGGGCCAAGCAGATGGCTAAAAGTGTCATTCAATACGGCGGTTTCCATCTTGTGCCCATCTGCATAATAGCGCCGTGATAGCGGCCCCAAGCGCTGGCAAAGGAGAAAGCCATGCCTGTGGAGGAGCGGCCCACTTTGCCCACATATTTACCCAGCAAACCACCCGGCAATTTACGCCCAAATTGCTGAACATATTGAGAGTTTAAATACACCCCTGCTGCGGCCAGATACATGAATCATGGCATTAAAAAAGCCCCGCAAATTATGCGGGGCATATATAGAGCGCTAAGTCAGAGAAGGGGTCTCTTTAAAATTTGTAAGTCAGCTTGGCCGAAGCAAAGCGGTCACGCGGGTCTGCTTGGGTGTGGTCAAAGAAATCAGTTGAAGAATCCCACGGTGGGCGGGTATTGCTCAGGTTGATGACTTTGGTGGTCAGCGTGGTGTCTTTGGCGAGTTTCCAGCTGGCCGTCAGATCAAATGTGTTGAATGAGTCAACATATTTGGCGGTGGCGGTGGCGGTGTCGCTGGCAAAAGCCTGATCGTAGCCGCCAACATAGTTCCATGTCAGGGTGGTGGACCATGCGCCAATTTCCCATGTTGCATCGCTGACGGCGCGCCATTTTGGAATCGAGCCAAATTGGTTGCTGCCTGCGCCATCGGTGAGCGGCTCGCCAGTGGAAAGCGGCTCAGCAAATCTTAAAACATGGCTGATCTGGCTGCCCAGTTTTAAGCTGCCATAGTCTTTGCTGTTAAAGCGCTGACGTAAATCCAGATCAATGCCTGATGTTTCGCGATCGCCCATATTGCTGTACTGGCGATAAAGCGTGCTGATGCGCCCCTTATCATCGCGCACAATTTTGCTTGGATCACGGCTTCCACTTTATGCCAAAGGGGATTGCATAATTGAACTCTTATCTATGATTATTATGAGGGAGGGTTACCGTGGAAAGCGTTCGGCTGGGGCGTTGTGTCATGTGACTCGCTTACTGTCGCCGCCTCAATGGATGATTTAATGAGCTGCTCAAAAATATGAGCCTGCCCCGCCGGAATAAGCTGCCTGTGGATCTCACGGCGCTTGGACTCATCATACAAACGCTCAGCCAGCCAACCAGTCAGGTAAAGCGCAGATAAGCACCCGCCTGCTGTGGCGATATTGCCTTCCACTACCAGTGCCTTGTCCTGTACATCAACACCCATAGACATAAGGCCTGACTTGGCATCTGGATGCGTTGTGGCTTTTATGCCTTCTAGCAGACCTAGGCGGGATAAGATAAATGAACCCGCACACACGGAACCAATGAGCTGTTTGTGCGGGTTCAGGCTGAAGGAGGATATAAACTCTTTGTCCTCCAATGCCGCCGGAACACCTTTGTAACCGCTAACAAACAGAACGACATCAGCGTTATTTGCCTCCGATACATGGCCGTCAGTTTTTACCGCCTGGCCTAATGTAGAGGTGTGGATGCTTTTTGTGCCCAGAACCCTTACGTTCCAATCTGTGCTTGTTCTTCCTAGAATATCTCTCATCAAGAAGAAATCGATATCTGTAAATTCATCAAAAATGATAATAGAAATTTCATACTGCATTTATCGCTCCTTGATTTTTTCGTGATTACGAAAAATATAGGGTCAGGCCTAATATTTTACATGAGATAGAATTTACAGCTGGCTTAGCTGGCCAGCTCTTCACCCAGCGCAGTGATCAGCTCAGGAATAAACTGGCGTAATTCACCGGTAGCCAGTGCAAAGCTGGATTCAAACATCGCGTCTTGCGTATCCACATCGGCGTCTTTCAGTTCGTCTTCTAATACATCCAGCATGCTCATGCGCTTGATTTCCAGCTTTTCAGTCAGCTGGAATGCAATGCGCTCATTCCACGCCATGCCCATTTTGCTGACCAGCTTGCCGGTGGCAAGGTGCTGCTTAACTTCATCACTATGTAAATCCTGGCGAACAAAGCGGGCAATCGCGCCATCGTCGCCGGGGAATTTCAATTCGCAATCGGCATCCAGCTCAAAGGGCACCGGCACTTCGTTTTCCAGCCAGCTGGTCATGGCGGTTTGTGGCGTGATTTGCGTTTGAATTAACCGTGTTGGCAGGCTGCCCAGCGCATCTCTTAAGCTGACCAACAGGTTTTCTGCTTTGGCGGCTGCGGCGCTATCCACTAAAATTAAATTGAGCTTTAAATCAATCAGGGCGCGGTGGGTGCTGACGCGGGTAAAGGCGCGCGGGCGCAGCTCTTCTGCAACGCGCTCACGAATATCTTTGGCCTCTTTGCGGCCCACTTTGCGCGCTTCTTCTTCCTCTATATGGCGGATACGCTCTTCTGCTTCTTGCTTAACCACCACGGCAGGCAGGATTTTTTCTTCTGTTTTTAAGCAGACTAAAACCATATCCTGGCGGGCAAAAATAAATTCATCCGGCACATGCGGTGCAGGCGCAATCCAGCCCTGGCTCATCAAATCATGGCTGCCACAGGGGAAAAATGGCTTTTTAATTAAGCATTCGGCAATCGATTCGGCCGAAAGGGCATGTTCGGGGCTAAGACGGTAGAGCTGAATATTACGAAACCAGAGCATGGCAGAAACTCGATTAAAGGCAGTGAGGGGAGTGATTGCTTACTGAGCATTTGCTAAAGCGGCTCAGAGATCAGGGCTGATATTTTACGGTATTCAATGGGCGATAAATTAAGCGTTAGCGGGACGATTGTCCAGCCAAAAATTTGCCTGCAGCAAGGTGGTTCAAATGGCGGCGTGTTATTTTGGGGATGCTTGGGAGCATGCCGCCAAAGGCAGGCGTCTGGAGTTTGCTTGTCAGGCGGGCTTACATCATTATTTTTTGCTGATGAATAACTTTTGCCACACGCAGTAAATCCGGCTGAGCGCTGCCGCTTGAAATCGCATAACCCATGCTTTTATCTACCCAATAAAACACGTTTACAGGCCCGTCCTGACCAAATTGAAAGGCGGAGCTGGCTTTGGTTTGAGAAGGGATTTCCCGGGTGACATACAGCGTAAGCCTTTGGCCTGATGCATCGTGGTACATCAGCTGGGCGACTGGCCCGCGCTCGCCCGGCAGGAGCCTGCCCCCGATCAGTGTATAGCCAACAGATTGCAGGCTGGGCGGCTTGATTGGGGTGCCTAAGCGCCGTGATAACCAGTGCTCCAGTTGTTGTTCCTGATCCGCGCCAACTTCAACGGGGCGGCTGGTGTCCGGGCTGTAAACCACATGGGCCACGGCGGCCCGCCGGGCAAAACCAGCCAGCTTATGGGGGGCATCATTACCGGCAGAGGGTTGGATAAAGGCGGTTTGCAGCAGGTTTTCATCGGCCATGCCCCTTGCGACCCATGCGGACCCGGCGCTGCTGATTGCAATGACGATGCCAGCGGCAATCCTTTGCAAATGCCATTGCCTTGGCGGCTTGGCGGCATATTGCAGGCGTGGGGATATTTTTTCATTGAGCACGGGATGATATAAATCACGCAAAGCTTGTTTTTGCGCCTGATAGCTTTGCATGCGCCGTGCTTCTTCGGGATGCGCTGCCAGATAAGCTTCAACTTCAAGCTGCCTCTTTGAGGAGAGCTGTCCGTCAATACTGGCGTGGAGTTCTGCTTCAGTCACCGTGTGCGTTGAATTCATCGGGGGGCTCATTTGACGATTTTTAAGCGGGCAGGTTTAGCTTGTGTTTCCAGTACGATGCGTAAGCGCTCTCGGCCTCGTGATAGCCGGGACATCACCGTGCCGATAGGAATGTTTAATGTTTTAGCAATATCTGCGTAAGCCATTTCTTCCAGCGCCACCAGTAATAATACTTCTCTTTGCTCATCGGGCAGCTGATTGAGTGCCGCTTGTAAATCACGCATCGCCAGTTGCTCTCCTTGCCGGGCGGAAACAGGGATTTCCGGGATGTTGTCATCCAGCTCAACCGTGTGAATGCGCGGGCGGCGTACACCATCTGCGTGCAGATTATGCATGATGCTGAACAGCCAGGCGCGCATATCAGCAACCCCTCGCCACAGGCTGGATTTCAGCCATGCGCGTTCCAGTGTGTCTTGCACCAGATCGTCGGCCTCTTCTTTATGCCGCACCAGCGCCCGCGCATATCTGCGCAGGCGCGGCAGCATATTCAGCAGTTCGTGCTCGTCGCACTGCATGGAACGCGCTTAGTCAAAATTTAATTGTGGATCAATTTGCCATGTTTCATTGATAATTTTTCCTTCCCGCCATGACAGTACATAGCGGACTTTGATGTTGGCTTTGCCTTCAAAGAAAACGTTGGCGGTGACGGTTGCCCCTTTGGGGTTGACGGATTCTTCCAGTTTCCCGATGCTGACTTTTTGCGTGCCCTGCGCCTGGGTGAATTTATTCCATACCGTGCTGATGGCTGTTTTGCCAACATAGAGGCCATCAATAGGGCCACCTATCCAGTTGAACTGGGCTTGCTCGGTATAGCTTTGCATCAGTTGTGCAACATCTCCTGAAGCGATGCTTTGAAAGTGAGCGCGGCTGTCTTCGGCGGGAGTGGCAAAAGCGTGGCTACTCAGCAAAATGAGGGCTGCGGGTAAAAGGGCGCATTTAAACATGGTGATCAATCCTTTGTGTTATCGGGTGTGGAAACAGCCGGCTGGGCGGGGCGCTGCCCGCTTTGCTTAAACTGCTTAATTAAAGTGAGGCTGATTTTTGGGGGGCAACAATTTGCTGCACAATTTTTTGGCTATCCCGGTCAACTTTGGCAATGCTGAGATCTTCATTGAGCACATAGGCCAGTTTGCCGTCGCGGGTAAATGCAATGGCCTGACGCGGCTGCTTAAAGCCGGTGATGGTGGCCGCTACATGCAGAGTGGCAACATCAACTACCGAAACGGTCTGATCGGCCAGGTTGCCCGCATAAATAAACCGGCCATCCGGCGAAAGCGCTGCACCGTAAGGCTCGCGGCCAACGGCAACGAGGTTTTTGATTTCCCGCTTGCCAATATCAACAACCGCTAGAGTGTGTGTGCCGCTATTGGCTGCAAACAGTGTATTGCCGTCTGCGCTGATTGAAATTGCGCGAATCTTGCTGAAGTCTTTGATCTCTCCCTCAATTTTGTCGGTCTTAGTGTCAACAATTGTGACTTTGTCGCCCAGAAAATTGGTGACATAGAGTTTGCTGCCATCGGGGCTTAGCTTTACACCCTGGCGTGGCTGAGCAAAGCCGGTGATCACACTGCGCGCCAGCCCGCTGCGGGTATCAAAGCGGGTGACAGTGTTTGAAGCCTGGTTATTCAGATATAAATTTTGGCCATCTTTGCTGATCGCCGTGCCAAAAGCACCCGGGCCTGCTGCCATACGCGACTGGATTTGCAGGGTGGCGGTGTCTGTTTTTACGACTTCACCCAGGCTGCTGTCGGAGACATAAAACGATTTGCCATCCGGGGCGAAAACAATATTTCTTGGCGTGATATAGCCGGGCAGGGTTTGGCGAAGCTCCCCTTTTTTAAGATCGTAAACAAGCAGCTCCGGGCGCTCACTATAAGAGACGACCGCAGTGCTTTCATCAGGGCTCAGGGCCAGCGAATTGTTACGGATCTGGCTGTCAAATTTTACGGAGTTGGTGTCAGTGGCCCATACGCCAGAGCTGCAAGTCATGGATAAAAGGGCAGTACACAGATGGGCTGCGGTGCTGCGAAAAGGGTGCGTCATATAGATCCTGTCAAAAGAAGAGGGCCTTGCGGTATGCAAAGCGCCTCTTACAAAGGTGGACGTATGGCACCGAATTTTTATTCCATCACTTGTGAATTATTTTTTCTGGGCGGGCCTGACACGATCTTGTTGAGTTTGAAAAAGATAGGCCGCTATCTGTGATGCTTCCTGCTGAGTAATGGGCGCTTTAAAGGAGAGGCGCATTTTTTCTGTGATTTTGAACCACTCTTTTTCAGATAAATTGGGTTGATATAAAGCGTAATCGGCGGAGTGGCAAATTAAGCATTTTTGCAGTGTGGTCACATAAGCCGGGTTGGCATTGGCGGGGTACATGCTGGTTTCGGCCGGGAGTTTTATTTCCAGTGCCAGTGCCGGGTTGATAAAAGCAAACAATGCAATGGTCAGGCTGATATATTTCATAACGGACCTCATGATTCAAGCTGCGCTTGTACGTGCTCAACCACATTGCGTGCATAGCCGCCCGGATTCCATGGCTGCTCTAATGGCTGTATTTCCCCGCTATTGGCTGTTGCCCTTGCCATTAAATTAACCGGGCCACTTTTTAATTGCCTCAGGGTGATGCTCCATGGCCTGAAAGCATAATGGCCTATGTTTTTGCCCAGCGTGGCTGGAAGCCATGTTTTCCCGCCATCTGCAGAGCAATCCACAGCACGAATACCACTGCCACAGTCAAAAGCAATTCCCCTCAGCGTTAATTCACCATTTTTTAATTTTATTTTCTTGCCGTTTTCGATATTGGTAATCAATGAGCGAACTTTGAGTTTGGTCAGCGGGATTTTGTTTTTAATGGGTGTGTTGGGGGCGATGCCATTGTTTTCTGTATCCGGAACCATATAGGCTTCTTTTGCAAACCAGCCATCAAATTCGGTATTGATGACTTCTATTTCTGAAAGATGCTTCATCCAGTAGGGGGCAAAATAGCCTGGTACAACTAGGCGAACAGGAAATCCATTCAGCATGGGCAGGGGCTCGCCATTCATGGCCCATGCAATTAAAACATCATCAGATAATGCTTTATCAATATCCAAAGAGCGAATAAATGCCGGCGTAACTGGCAAGGCCGGCTCGTCCAGCCCCCGGTATTTAATTTGCTTGGCATTGGGGCCAATACCTGCTGCCTTTAATACATCAGCCAGCCTGACGCCTGTCACTTTAAAGCAGGCCATAGAGCCATTGCCGAGCTGTGCACCTAGCACGCGGGGTGAAAACAATGCACGGCCATTTCCTGCGCATTGCATCACAACATTGAATGAAACCTGATTAAAGCGCTGTTTTAAATCTGCAATACTGAGTTTAAGCGGATGACTTACATTTCCTTTGATACTTATAATATGTGTGCTTTCGTCGATATTAAGCGGGTGATTGGCAAGGTGGTAACGCACAAACACCGCTTTATTGGGCGTAATCAGGCTTTGGTCAAAATATGAAAAAGGGGTTTCTAAATGAACAGGGCGGGTGGTGATTCTGAGTAATGGGTGTTTTTGCGGATAGGGTACTAATTCTCTTAGCCCGTTCTCAAAACCCTGGTCAAGCAATGAAAGTGCCCACGATTTATGAGGAAAGGAAAGCATGCCTGCAGATGCGGCAGAGGCAAGCCCCCCTTTAAGAAGGGTTCTTCTGCTGAAAAATGAATGTTCATTTTTTTTCATAATGAGCGCCTTGTGATGATAAATAGCCTGCTTTGAATTGCTTCAGCTTATTTTTGTTTTAAAACCCAGCTCACAATCGTTTTCATATCTTCCGGATTAATTTGTGGATTAGGCGGCATAGGCATCGATCCCCATACGCCACCGCCGCCATTTTTTACTTTGGCCATCAGCATATTTAAAGCGCCCGCATTGCCTTTATATTTAAGCGCCACGTCTTTATAAGAAGGGCCGACTATTTTTGTGTCCACTGAGTGACAGGCCAGACAATTGTTTTTTTGTGCCAGCGCCATGCCATCTGCAGCAAAAGAGTAGCCCGACAGCAGGCCGATTGATAAAACGAATGTGCTTTGTTTGAGTAGGTTCATATATATCCCGTGGTGTAGTGATTCACTTTTATATTAGAAGTGCAAATCAGTTGCGGCCGTCTTTTTAAAAAGCTGAGCCAGCAAGTCAGCAGCGTAGCCTGAAGCGATTATTTAACATATCTAAATGATTTGAATTACACGTATAGAAAAAATGAATGCTTTGCGGGTTTGGGGAGGGGGAGTGGGTCTGCAGCAGCCGTTTGCGCTCAGCAGTGATTGCTGCACTTTTAGATATGGCGGGTCTCTGAGGCCCCATTTGATGGCATCTTTTTCGGCGTGGTTTGCCAGCCTTTCCTAAAATTGATGAGAAAAGAGCGTGCAGCAGGTCGCCGGAGCACTGCCAGTGTGATGAAAGCGTGTAAGTTTTGATCTGTTGCAGGGTGAAAACGTGGCTCAGGCCGCGTCCTTGAAGTGATTTGTGTCTTCCTTTCTTTGCGCGTCTATGTCATTCTTGTTACGAATTGAGAATGGTTTCTAATCATCTGTGGTGTTGTTTACATTTTAAAGAAGGATTTCCCGTGAAGCGTCTCGTACTTGCCTCCCTGTTTGCTGCTACCTCTCTTGCCCATGCTGAAAGCGTGACTTTGTATTCGGCCCGCAATGAACAGCTCTTAAAGCCTTTACTGGATGCATTCACTAAAGAAACGGGTATTGAAGTTAAGCTGCTTACCGATAAAGAAGGCCCTTTACTTGAGCGCCTGCGCGCAGAAGCGCAAAACACCTCGGCGGATGCCCTGATTACCGTGGATGCAGGTAATTTGTGGCAGGCTTCTAAAATGGGGCTATTGAAATCGATTCAGTCCAATACCTTAAATGACAATATCCCCGCGCATTTACGCGATCCAAAAGGCGAGTGGTATGGCCTGTCGGTGCGCGCCCGGACAATGTTCTTTAATAAGAACAAAGTAAAAGCCACCGATTTATCCAGCTATGAAGATCTGGCTAATCCAAAGTGGAAAGGCAAGCTGTGCCTGCGTACTTCCAAAAAAGTGTACAACCAGTCTTTGGTGGGCATGATGATTGCCCAGTATGGCGAGCCTAAAACCGAGAAAATCGTCCGTGGCTGGGTAGATAACCTGGCGACAGATGTATTTCAGGACGATACCGCCATGCTGAAAGCAATTGCAGCAGGCCAGTGTGATGTGGGTATTGCCAATACTTACTACTTTGGCCGCCTGATTGAGGCGCAGCCTAATTTGCCAGTCAGCATTTTCTGGGCAAACCAGCAGGCTGAAGGTGTACACGTGAATGTGTCTGGCGCTGGGGTAACGCGTTATGCTAAGAATCAGGCAGGTGCAATTAAGCTGCTTGAATGGCTGTCGTCAGATAAAGCACAAAATCTTTATGCTGATAAAGATATGGAATTCCCGGCTAATCCAAAAATCAAGGCGTCCCCTCTGGTTGCAAGCTGGGGTCCGTTTAAATCCAATGTGATCAATGTATCTAAAGCCGGTGAGTTGCAATCGACTGCGGTACGTTTGATGGACAGAGCCGGTTATCGTTAAGCGTATCAAACGTTACAACCAGGCTCGCAAATAAGGTTTGTTCCTTGTAAGTGATTGTGAGCCGTTGCATAGTACGGGCAAGCAGATTTTCTGTCTTGCCCGTTTCTCTTCATAAAAATTGCACGGCTGCGTTAAAAACCAGGCCCTTATCACATGCCCCCAAAGGTAGCGATAAACCAGCTTATTGTGGTTTTTTTCGTGGGGCGCGCTCTCCTCTTTGTTTTCTGTGGTTCAGGATTTGGGTTTTCTTAATGATGCAAAAATTGTTCTCTAAAGGATCGCTTTACACGCTGCCGATCGCTTTACTGACCCTTATCCCCCTACTGGTGGTGCTGTCTTCTTTTCTGCATCCGCAGCCAGAAGTCTGGCAGCATCTTTCCGAATATGTTTTGCCCCGTGTTCTTAAAAATACCGCTGTTTTAATGCTGGGCGTAACGGCAGGTGTGCTGCTGCTGGGCGTTTCCCTTGCCTGGCTCACAGCCGTCTGTGATTTCCCCCTGCGGCGATTTTTTGCCTGGAGCCTGATGCTGCCGCTGGCCATGCCCGCCTATGTGCTGGCTTTTGTACAGGTGGGCCTTCTGGATTTTACCGGGCCGGTGCAAACACTATTAAGAGAGTGGACAGGGGATTCATCCTGGTTTCCGCGTATCCGCTCAACCGGCGGGGTGATTCTGGTGCTCACCCTGGCGTTTTATCCCTATGTGTATTTGCTGGCTAGAAACGCGTTTTTAACCCAGGGCAAGCGCGGGATAGAGGCCGCGCAAATGCTGGGCATGTCTAGGCGCATGGCGTTTTTTCGGGTGTCTTTGCCCATGGCGCGGCCCTGGCTGATTGGCGGGGTGCTCCTGGTGCTGATGGAAACACTGGCCGATTTTGGCACGGTTTCCATTTTTAATTACGACACCTTTACCACCGCAATTTATCAATCGTGGTTCTCTTTATTTAATTTGCCTGCCGCATCGCAACTGGCATCCATCCTGGTGCTGTTTGTGCTGGCGCTGGCCGTGGCCGAGCAATGGGGGCGTGGCCGCAGGCATTATGCGGTGCGTGGCGGATCGGCAGAGCGGATTGTTTTGCACGGTGCTGGCCGATATCTGGCGCTGGCCTGGTGCAGCGTGGTGCTGCTTATCGCGTTTGTTATTCCCTTCATTCAGCTGCTGGTTTGGGTAAAAAGCGTTTGGGCGATTGATTTTGACGAGCGCTATCCGTGGTTTATTTTGCGCTCGATTGCCATCGGCGGGATGGCGGCACTGCTGGTCACGGGCTTGGGCCTGATCCTGGTTTATGCGCAGCGCCGCTACCACGACACACGCTGGCTGGTACGCATTGCCACGCTGGGCTATGCCGTGCCGGGTACGGTGCTGGCCGTCGGTGTGTTTATCCCAATTGCCTGGCTGGATAATTTGCTGATCCCTCTGCTGGCTTACTTTGGCATTGTGACGACGCAAGTTTTAAAAGGCACTTTGGCGGTGATGTTGCTGGCGCTGGCCGCGCGTTTTATGGCCGTGGCCTTTGCGCCCATCGATACCGCCATGCAGCGGATTACCCGTAATCAGGAAGATGCTGCCCGGTCTTTAGGCTTGTCATCAAAGCAGGTATTAAGACGCGTGCATTTACCGCTGCTGCGCGGCGGCCTGCTGACGGCCTTACTGATTGCCTTTGTTGATGTAATGAAAGAAATGCCCATTACCCTGATGACCCGCCCCTTTGGCTGGGACACCCTGGCGGTGCGTGTATTTGAAATGACTTCGGAAGGCATGTGGGAGCGCGCAGCCCTGCCGAGTTTCTTTATTGTGTTGATGGGCCTGATCCCGGTGATTCTGCTGGTCAGAAAAACCGAGGACTGATGTTGGGAAGTTAAAAAGGTCTGCAGATACGGAGAAAGGAGGGGGAACACAAAGCTCTCAGAGAAAAACGAAGTAGTGAAAGATGTTCCTGGGTTTTATGTAAGTTTCATTTGCTGAGAAGTCCTCTTTGTTTTTCTCCGTATCCTCTCTTGTTTAGCTCTGTGTTCTCCGTGCCTGCAGAACTTAGATTTTGTTTGGTCTGGTCTGTTTTAAGGGTTTATATGCTGAAAATATCTGATCTTGCGATTGCCCTTGGCGGGCGCACCGTGGTGGAAAATCTGTCCCTGCATTTACAAGTGGGCGAAATTGGCTGTCTGCTGGGCGCTTCCGGCTGCGGCAAAACCACTGTTTTGCGAGCTATTGCAGGTTTTGAAAAACCGGCTGCGGGCGAGATGACGCTGGCAGGCCATAAAGTCAGCTGCGCCGCTAAAATGCTGCCGCCGGAGCAGCGTCAGATTGGCATGGTGTTTCAGGATTACGCACTTTTCCCTCACCTTACTGTGGCGGGCAATATTGCCTTTGGCCTGAGAGGTGAAAGCAAAGCAGAGCAAGAAAAACGCGTGGCTGATGCTTTGCAACTGGTGGGTTTGGGCCATGTTGAGCATCGTTATCCGCATGAATTATCAGGTGGCCAGCAGCAGCGTGTGGCACTGGCCCGGGCACTTGCCCCGCGCCCGCAGCTCTTATTGCTGGACGAGCCTTTTTCAAATTTGGATGTGGAGCTGCGCGAAAGGCTGGGGCAGGAAGTGCGCGCCATCTTAAAGGCAGCGGGCATGACGGCGATTTTAGTCACCCATGATCAGAGGGAAGCCTTTGCCGTGGCCGATAAAGTAGGGGTCATGGCCGAAGGAAAAATTCGCCAGTGGGCCACACCTTATGATTTGTACCATAAGCCGCTGGATCGTTTTGTAGCGGATTTTGTTGGCGAAGGTGTGCTGCTGCCCGGCGTAGTGGCTGAAGGCGGAAAAGTAAAAATTGAGCTGGGTGTGATTGATGGCTCTATGCCGGAGGATTGCTGCCTAGGATGCACGGCGGATGTGCTGGTTCGCCCTGACGATGTGTTGCATGACGATGCAAGCAGTACAAAAGCCACCGTGCTGGCTAAGGCTTTTCGTGGAGCACAATTTCTTTACACCTTAGCCCTGCCGTCAGGTCAGAAAGTATTATCGCTGGTGCCCAGCCACCACAATCATGCAGTAGGCGAGGATATTGGCATTCGCTTGGAGATTGACCACGTTATTGCATTTAAGCGGGGCTAGCTTGGGCTTGTCGGGGCTATGAAAAAGCTTACTTTGTGTGAAATAATGAGTGCATCTAAGGGGATGCACAGAGGTGTTTATGGATCTAAAACTAGCCGGCAAAGTAGCCATTATTACCGGAGCAAGCCGTGGAATTGGCCGTGCCATCGCCGAGCGCCTGTCTCAAGAGGGAGTAAAGCTGGTTCTGGCCGCCAGATCGGCGCAATTATTACAAGAGCTGGCGGATGCCTGTGTTTCTGAAGCACTTATTTTCCCCGCAGATTTACGTAATGAAGCCACCCCTCAGGCTTTAATTGATTTTGCCATTGAGCAATTCGGGGCGCTTCATTTATTGGTTAATAACGCCGGTGCCACCAAACGTGGTGATTTTTTGCAATTAAGCGAGGCCGATTGGCAGGATGGTTTTGCTTTAAAGTTTTTTAGCACGGTGCGCTGTTCAAAAGCCGCATGGCCTCATTTAAGAAGGCATCAAGGCGCAATTGTTAATATTGTTGGCGTAGGTGGGCGCACTGGCAGTGCCGAATTTGCAATTGGCGGTGCGGTGAATGCGGGCTTACTTAATTTAAGTAAAGCATTGGCGGATAAAGGGATTACTGAAGGCGTGAAGGTAAATGCAATTAATCCTGGCTCTATTGCCACTGATCGATTGCAGCTGAGAATAAATAATGCGGCGAAGGAAAAAAACATCAGTTATGAAGAAGCAGCGCAAGCGATGTCCAAAAAATTAGGTGTAACACGATTTGGCACCCCTGAGGAAATTGCCGCTGCAGTGGCTTTTTTAGCCTCGCCTCTTTCTGATTATTGTCAGGGCAGTATGCTGGATGTGGACGGCGGGCAAACAAGAACATTATAAAAATGTATTTGGGCCAGTATTGTTATGTGGGTGAGTATATTTAAATACAGACTGTGGCGTTGTATTGAAGGCGGTTTATGATTTAAAAGGGGCTTTATGTTTATTGTTTTATTAAATTATGTACAGCCTCTGGACGTAGTTGATGGCTTTGTTGCAGAGCACCGTCAATTTCTTGAGCAGCATTATGCATCGGGGCATTTTTTAGTTTCCGGCCGCAAGGAGCCCCGTACAGGAGGCGTGATTATTGCGCAGGCAGCTTCCAAATCAGAGCTGGAAGATATTATTGAAAAAGATCCGTTCTTCCAGAATAAAATCGCTGAATATCAAATCATTGAATTTATTCCAGGTATGAGCAACGCGCTATTGGCGGGGCTGATATAGGCGGTATTGAGTTATT
This sequence comes from Iodobacter sp. BJB302, assembly GCF_002735645.1. GTDB lineage: Bacteria > Pseudomonadota > Gammaproteobacteria > Burkholderiales > Chitinibacteraceae > Iodobacter. The sequence continues at coordinate 73,915 of NZ_PDZG01000009.1, read as the reverse complement.
ATTGTTTGGTTTATTTCTGGCCTGAAAAGGGTTTGCTATGCTCATTAGAAAGCTGACGATTCATGATGCCGCAGCCCTTAAAGCGATCCGGCTGGAAGCGGTACAAGATTCCCCATCTTCATTTATGCCCAATGCAGAAGAAGTGCGCGCCCGAAGTGTTGAAAGCTTTGCGCAACTGCTGAGTGATCCGCAAGATGCCGTTTATGGTGTTTTTATAGAGGCTGATTTAATTGCAATTGCCGGATTAAGGCGAAATAGCGCAGCAAAATTAAAGCATAAAGCCAATATATTTGGTGTTTATACCCAGGCCGCTCAGCGAAAAAAAGGCATTGCCCGCCGCTTATTATTAACGTTGCTTGATGATGCGTATTCTGACCCCTCAGTTGTGCAAATCACCCTGAGTGTAAATACAGAAAATTACAATGCAAAATCACTGTATGAATCCATGGGGTTTGAGCAGTACGGCCTGGAAAAAAACGCCATGCTGGTGGATGGGGTATTTATTCATGAAGCGCATTTGGTGCTTTATGTGCCTGGCAGATTGGCGCAGTTAAATTAAAAGGCGCGGCTTATTGGCCAGTATTGATTTCAGGGTGCGCCGTTAACAATTGCTGGCGCATGGCTTGCAGCTCGGCCACTTTTCTTTCCTGCTGGGCGATAAGCTCGGGTGCGATGCCCAGGGCTTTGCCTTTTCGAATATCTTCCTGCAGTTGCGCGATCTGTGCGGGCACGGCTTTACTGAAGGCCGCCAGCTCCTGCACATTTTGCCGCGCTTCATATTGCTGGTAGGCGGCGTGATCGGCCAGCTCTGCAGGGGTCGCTGCGATGTTTTGCGCTTGCCTGATGATGGGCGGGGTGCGTGATTCACCGTTGATGCGGGCCTCTGCCATGCTTTCGGCGGCGGGAGTTTCGGCTGCCTGTGCTGTTTGATTGCCCGCTTCCGGGTAAAAACGGGCCAGCCAGTGTTTTTTACTTTCAGATGCTGCCGAAGCGTTTACCCGGGCTGAGGTGATGGCTGTGGCTGGTTTATCGCTTTCATCCTTGCTTTGCAGCCAGAAAAAAGCGGCAATCAGGCTGGCTGTAAAGATAAGATATTTCATTTTAATTCAGCCTGATTTTGCCAATGGATGGGTTGACTTCAATTTTTGCATTTTGCCATTGCTGATCCAGCAGGCGCTTAAATTGCGCTCTGGATTTTTGCAGTGCAATTTGTGCGCTGGCGGCATAGCGCACTGATTCTGAATCTGCAGCCTGATAATCTTCAACGCGCTGCTCAACTTTTATGATTTCCCAAGTGGCTTTTTCATCCGGGCCTACAGGGGCGCGAAAGGCTTGCGATATATCGGTCTGGCTGAAAGCAATTTGTTCAACCCAGTTTAATGCGCCCTGATGCGTAATCCAGCCTAAATCTCCTCCTTTGTCTGCATCGCTGGCCATTGAGTGTTGCCGGGCGATGCTTGCAAAGTCTTCGCCCAGTTTTAATTGCAGGATCAGCGTTTTGGCCAGTGCTTCATTATTTACGCGGATATGCCGGGCTTTTACTTTGGCGATGCGCTTGAATTCATTTTTATGCTTGCGATAATAATCGGCTATTTCAGCAGGGCTGGTTTTTTTAGCCAGCTGTTCCAGGTGTTCACTGCGATCGTGCTGATCCCCAATCCCATAAATTTTCATCAGGGCTTCGGCGTCTTCCTGGTCTTTTAAGCTGCGGCGGTAATCATTGACAGCTGCTGTGCCAAATTTTTTATTTGCCCAATCTATTGTAAATAAGTTAGCAAAGGCAATTTGAATTTGCTGATTTAAATATTCCTGATTTTTGGCGTATAGCTCGATCCGGCCCTGTACATTTTGCCGGTGGTAAATGTCGTACAGGGTGAGGCTGCCTTTATTTGCGAGCTGATAGCGTAATAGCGTGATTTCTTTGGCCTGATTGATTTGCTCAGGGTTTAAGGCGTATTCCAGATTGATTTGTTGCTTAGGGCCAAAAACGGCTTGCTGTTGTGCTGCAGTCAGGGTGTTTTCTTCGGTATACAAGCTTTTAAGTGTGCTGCCGGGCAGGATTTTGACCGCTTGTTCAATTTCTTTGCCATAGAGGGCGCGTAATGAGGAGGCCAGCCTGTCTTCGATGGCGGTGTCGCGGGCAAAGGCAATGCGGCTGGCGGGGTGGAGTGCTTCGGGCGGATACAGGCGGCGTGCTTCGGCGGCCAGTAAACGCTGGCGCAGCATTTGGGCCAGCTGATCTGCGGCGCTAAGGGGTTTGTCGCTGCCCAGCTGCTGCATATTGCTCAGGCTGAATTGAAACAGTGCCTCACCGTTCAGTTTTGCCGCAATGCGGCTGGGCGGATAGCTGATTTGTGCATGGAGGCTGCTGCTGATCAGCGCCAGTATCAGCCAGACGATCTGTTTAATCATAGAGAATATCCATGGAGCGCAACACGGCCGGGGCCGTGTTGCCTGGCATTAAATTACTGAGCGAGGCGTTCTGCTGAGCGGTTTAAGATATGCACCACCATGGCAATGGCGTGCGGGATCATTTGTCTGGCAACACGAACGCGGTCGCCATGATCGGTAGACGATAAAACAATGCCGCCATTTTTATAAGAATAAGTGCCGCCTTCAGTAAGCAGCGTGCGGATATCGGTATCGGTGGCTTTAAGCGGGCTAAAGTCTTTTAAGGCGGCCGTAATCAGGGCAGGGTTATTCAGTTGTTCGGAGTCGTAATAATCCTTAACCCATGTCTCCCAGCCGGAATGGTTATTGGCCGAGGTGGTCCATGTATGGTGGGGCTGCAGCAAATCGGTGGTATGCATGACAAAGCCCAGTGTTTGTGCGCTGGGTTTGGTTAGAAATTGCTGCCACCAGTACTGGCCCAGGTTGTCGATGGGCTGAAAGGGCATGGTTTCAAAGTCGGCGTACATATTGGCCGATGAATTGCCACCCAGGCGGTAGTGCGCTTCAGTCAGCCCGTAGCTATTGTATTTAGAGCTGTCTCCAAACCAGCCTTTTAAGCCGCCTGCGCCATCGTCGAGGTAATCACCAATTAACCAGGTCTTTGCCAGCTTGTCGATATCACCAGCTACGGTCAGCTTGGCGTAGTTGTAGCCGCCAAATTTATTGCCGTGCACATCGGGGCCGGAGGTGTGGTTTTGAAAGTGCCAGTAAGAGGTGTATTGCGCGATTTTTAGTGTGCTGTATACCGGTGAGATCTGACAGCTGCCGGTCGTGGCGCCACAGAGATAAGTGTTAGCAAAGTCATCCACATCGTAAGCGCCCTGGCCCACCGTTTCGGCAAACTGCTCCCAGGTAAAGCCTGCCTTGCTGATGCCCGTGGCTAATTTTTGATATTGATTGCTGCCGGGGTTGTTTTTAATAAAGGCCATGGCATCAAGAACGATGCGCTTGTGGGTGGTTTGATCCCATGCTTGAGCAGGGGCGGATAAACAGCAAGCGAGGGCGAATGCGGTTAAAACAAATTTCATCTTTTGCTCCGTAACTGACTCAAGCGGACGTCATGGTGGTGGATGGGGGTGGGTCTGAAGCGGTGGCGCAGCGTAGCAAGCAATGATTGCGTTTATTTGTAAGATTTATGACGAAATGAATTGGGTGTTTAACACCAGTGTAGAAGGGCGCAATGTGCATTGAACTGAGGGCTTACCCCAGGCTTGCAAAATAATTTATGCGATATAAATAAAAAGAGAGGAATGAATGACATTGCAGCTGATGCCGCTGACTGATGAGGATCTGCAGACTGCAAGGAACCAAAGCACGGGCATGCCAGGGGTTGAAACTGCAGCTCTTGTGCCTGCTTTTGTGGCTGAGCGTGCTGCTCAGATGCTGCAGGCGGGTGTGGCAGCCGCCTGGGCCAGGCCGTTTTATATATTGCGCCCTGGTGATTTACTTGCCGTGGGAAGTTGTGGTTTCAAGCAGGCGCCGCAGCAAAGACGGGTGGAAATTGGCTACGCTGTGCTGGCTGCGCATCAGGGACAGGGCTTTGCAACGGCGGCGGTGGCAGCGCTGTTACGCCTTGCATTTTTAAGCGGGGAGCCTGCCTGATTGATGAAGATGGCGAGCCACTGGTGCAGTGGCTCGCCTCAGTATCTGGCTATAAATAAAGCGCGGTGCGGGGCTAATTGCCGCGCACAATGGGCTCTATACCCAGCCGTTTAAGCTTTGCGGCCGCAGCATCTGCGCTGGCTTTATCTTTAAACGGCCCAATTTGCACGCGGGTTTCGGTGTAGGCAGGAATGCCGGCGGCTTTAAGCTGGCTGAGCAGTTTGTTTGCGTTTTGTGCCTGCAGAAAAACGCCGGCTTGTACGGTATAGCCGTCACGAGTGTGCTGTGCGGCTGGATAGGCGGCTTGTGGTGCCGCAGTGATCAGGGCTTGAGCAGGCTCTGCTGCGGCGGGCGGCGCAATAACGGGTGCGGGTGCTTTAACAGGAATCGGGGTGGTTTGGATAACGGAGCTGGGTTTGCTGCCAGGCTCTGGCGGCACAGGCTCCAGCTTTAGTGTGGGTTTGTTACCGGGAGCGGGGCTGGGTGTGGTCGGGCTTTTATGCGCAGCACCCGCAATTACGCCGGAATCCGAGCTGGATGCAATGGGTGTGCTGATGCTTAAAGCGCTGCTGGCTTCCACCGCTGCGCTGGCGGTTGGTGTTGGCAGCGCGATTTTTTCCGGTTTTGGTTCTGCTGTTGGCTGAACAATGGGCTCGGGCGTGCTGGCAGGGGGTGGCAGGTCTTTCTGACGATCCAGCCAGTTAATGCCAAAAAGAGCCAGCATAATTAATGTGGCGGCAATACCGAGCCGCCATGCTAATTGGACTTTTAATTTTCGTTGGGCTTCTTGCTGAAGGATGGGGTCGAGAGCGTCGTTCATTGGCCGATTTCACTTGGAGTTATTATTTGTGTTTACTCAATCGCTTTGCAGGTATTGCAGGGCAGGCGTGTTTTTATTGATATTGCCTCTGCCCGAATATTTAAGTTTTAACTTGCTTGCACGGAAGCGGATAGTTCATCAGCCGGTTTTGCTTGAATTTGTTATAATGTTCGGCTAATCCAATTTTTACCGGGTAAAGCAGGGTTGTCGAGACACTGTTTTACCTGCGGGCAATTGAATTTATGTATAAAAAATGGATCTGACTTCCGGTATAGCTTGCATGATTTGCAAGCAGGCTAGCCGAGTTTTTTATACGCTGCAAATATTTTGCTTATAAAACCACCCTCTGGAGAATTACATGGCTATCGAACGCACACTTTCAATCGTTAAACCTGATGCAGTTGCTAAAAACGTAATTGGTAAGATTTACGATCGTTTTGAATCAGCAGGCCTGAAGGTTGTTGCTGCAAAGATGAAACAACTGTCCCGCGCTGAAGCTGAAGGCTTCTACGCTGTACACGCTGCACGTCCTTTCTTTAACGATCTCGTGAACTTTATGATCTCCGGTCCTGTCATGATTCAGGCTCTGGAAGGCGAAGGCGCGATCCTGAAAAACCGTGACCTGATGGGCGCAACTAATCCTAAAGAAGCAGCTGCCGGCACAATCCGTGCTGATTTCGCTGATTCTATCGATGCAAATGCAGTACACGGCTCTGATTCTGCTGAAAATGCAGCAATCGAAATCGCTTACTTCTTTGCTTCATCCGAAGTTTACAGCCGCTGATTAATTTAGCCCGCCAGGCCTGTTTTATGTCTGGCGGCTGGCTGGTGAGTAATGTGCTGAGCAGTAAGCTGCAAAGTAAATTGCTTGGCACATCTTGCAGCTGTAGTGGCTGGGTAGTGATTTTTATATTGGGTAGAAAGTAATGTCAGTTAATTTGTTGGACTATGATGCGGCGGGTTTGGCCGGCCTGATGGCGCAATATGGCGAGAAGCCGTTTCGTGCCAAGCAGCTGATGAAATGGATTCATCAGCGTGGTGAGCCGGATTTTGATGCAATGACCGATATCGCCAAATCGTTTCGGCAAAAACTGGCCTTAGACGCGGCCGTTACGCCGCCTGCTTTGATGGCCGAGCAAATTGCCAAAGACGGCACGCGCAAGTGGCTGCTGGATGTGGGTACCGGTAATGGTGTTGAAGCGGTCTTTATTCCTGAAGACGATCGCGGTACGCTTTGCGTATCCAGTCAGGTTGGATGCGCTTTAGACTGCAGTTTTTGCTCTACTGCCCGTCAGGGATTTAACCGTAATTTAAGTACTGCAGAAATTATTGGTCAGCTGTGGTGGGCCAATCGTCGTATGTCGCTGGATGCGTCGCGCCTGGGCGATGCTGGCCTAGAAGACAACAGAAATGGTGATACCCGCATTGTATCTAATGTGGTGATGATGGGCATGGGCGAGCCGCTGGCAAACTACGATAATGTGGTTGCTGCCATGAAGCTGATGCTCGATGACAATGCTTACGGCTTATCCCGCCGCCGCGTAACGCTTTCAACCTCGGGCATTGTGCCTGCGATGGATCGCCTGCGTGAAGATTGTCCGGTCGCATTAGCGGTGTCCTTACACGCGCCTAATGATAGAATCCGAGATGATATTGTTCCAATCAATAAAAAGTATCCGCTGAACCAGTTATTGGCAGCGTGTACACGTTATTTGGAAAAAGCGCCGCGTGATTTTATTACCTTCGAATATGTGATGCTTGATGGTATTAATGACAGCGTAGAAAACGCGCGTGAGCTGGTTGCACTGGTGCGTGATGTGCCTTGTAAATTTAATTTGATTCCGTTTAATCCATTCCCCAATTCGGGCTATAAGCGCTCGCAGCGGGATGCAATTATGCGGTTTCGTGATATTTTGATAAATGCGGGTTATGTGGCCACCGTGCGTAAAACACGGGGCGACGATATTGATGCTGCCTGTGGTCAGCTTGCCGGGCAGGTGTTGGATAAGACCCGCCGCGTTGAAAAGCGCCTGGCAGGTGATGCCCAGGCCATTATTTTCCACCCTCAAAATGGCGATCTCTGATGAAATTACCCATGTTCGTAATGACGGCCGCTCTGCTTGTTACTTCTTTTGCAGGTGCTGCAGAAGGTGAGGAAGACAGAGCCTCTTTGCGAACGCAATTGGGTGCGGAGTATTTAAAGCGAGGGCAGTACGCAGTAGCGATTGATGAAGTGAATAAAGCCCTTGCGGTAAATGCTTCTTATGCTCCCGCTCATAATGTGATGGCCCTTATTCATGCTGAATTGGGTGAGGACGAGGCAGCAAGACAATCTTTTGCCCGTGCAGTGCAGTTATCGCCTAATGATGCGGATATTAATCATAATTATGGCTGGTATCTGTGTCAGAAAGGGCAGTATGCAGAAGGAATACAGTTTCTTTTAGCAACTCAAAAAAATGCGCTTTACAGTACACCGGATAAATCCTTATTGGCCGCAGGGCAATGTGCATTAAAAAGTGGTGACGAAGCTAATGCGCGCATTTATTTTGAACGCGCATTACGCATCCGCCCGGATAATTTAGCAGCCAGAGCAAAATTGGTTGAATACGGCATGCGCATGAAAGATTTGGCGCTGGCGAAGCGGTATTATTCTGAGCTGCAAAGACTGGCCCCGGCCAGCGCAGAATTGCTTTGGCTGGGTATTCAGCTTGAGCATCAGGCAGGCAATAAAGAGTCAGAAAATAAACTGGCAGAGCAATTACGCAAGAAATTCCCCGATTCGCAAGAAATGGCCCGCCTATCCAGCGGTTCCTATGATTGATTAACGGACGTGTATGACCGAAATAATTGATTCCTCTTCAGCGCCACAGAGTGTTGTCCAGACTGCGGGTGCTGCTTTAAAGGCGCGCCGGCTTGAGTTGGGTTATTCACTTGATAAAGTATCAGCCCAGCTTAAGCTGACTCCCCGTCAAATTGAAGCGATAGAAAGCGAGCGTTTTGATGAATTGCCGGGCAATACTTTTGTCCGTGGTTTTGTGCGTAATTACGCCCGCTTCCTTGATTTGCCTATGGCCCCGTTGCTGGCGCATTTAGAAACGTGCCTGCCTCAGGAAAGGCAGCAAGCTGCTTTGCCCCGCGTAAATGAAGACGCCTCGGTCTTGCTTGGGTCGGGCGGTAAGGCAAATACCTTTTTGCTGGGCGCAGTAGTGACCATTGGCGTAGCGGTTGGCGCTGCAGGCGTGGTCTGGTATTTGCAGCAGCCTGTTCAGCCTGAGCTCCTTGCCTCTGCTACGGCGACACTGCCCAAAGTGGTGGTGCTGGATGAAGCAAGTGAAGTCGCCGCTCAATCAGCAAGTCAGACGGTCAGTTTGCAGGCCAGTGCTGTGGCAGCTGAAACCGCCAGTGTTGTAAGTGCCGTGGCCATTGCCAAGCCAGCAGTTGCCAGTGCGCCTGTTGTAGCCCCTGCAAGTGCCGTGCAGGCGCTTGTGCCGGGTGAGCTGACTATTGCTGTACAGCAGGATTCCTGGGTACAGGTACAAGATTCAACCGGGGCTAAATTAGTCAGCGAGCTGCTCAGGCCGGGCATGGCTAGGAGTGTGTCGGGTGTTCCGCCTTATCGTCTGAAAGTTGGTAATGCACCACATACCAAGCTGACTTTCCGCAACCAAATTGTCGATTTAACCACTTATACCCGTGGTGATGTAGCGACGTTCGAGTTGAAATAAAACCCTTTTAGCTGAAGCAGACCATGACAACGATTTCAATCCCCCGCCGTAAAACACGCCAAGTTCAGGTTGGTAATGTATGGGTGGGCAGTGATCATCCGGTGGTGGTGCAGTCCATGACCAATACCGATACTGCCGACGCCGCAGCAACAACACAGCAGGTTTATGAGCTGTGGAAAGCAGGCTCAGAAGTGGTGCGCATTACGGTTAACAGCCCTGAGGCAGCAGCGCAGGTGTCCACCATTCGCGCCAATCTGGATGCCATGGGTTGCGATGTGCCTCTGGTAGGGGATTTTCATTTTAATGGTGACCGGCTGCTTCGCGATTACCCTGACTGTGCACAGGCGCTGGCCAAATACCGGATTAACCCAGGTAATGTGGGTAAGGGCAGTAAGCGCGATGAAAAATACGCGTTTATGATCGAGCAGGCTGTTAAATATAAAAAGCCGGTTCGCATCGGTGTTAATTGGGGGTCTCTCGATCAATCTGTCGTTGTGAAGCTGATGGATGCCAATGCGAAGCTGGATAAGCCATTGCCTGCAGACGCGGTGATGCGCGAGGCTTTGATTGTTTCGGCGCTGGAATCAGCAGATCAGGCGATCAGCTGGGGACTGAGCCCGGATCAGATTCTATTGTCCTGCAAGGTATCGCATGTGCAGGATTTGATTTCGGTTTACCGTTCTTTAGCGGCTCGTTGTGATTATCCCCTGCATCTGGGGCTGACAGAGGCCGGCATGGGCTCGAAGGGGATTGTGGCTTCGACCGCAGCCTTGTCGGTGCTTTTGCAGGAAGGTATCGGTGATACGATTCGTATTTCTCTTACGCCAGAGCCGGGTGGTGATCGCTGTACAGAAATTGTTGTGGCGCAGGAAATTCTGCAAACCATGGGTTTGCGCTCGTTTACACCGCTTGTAACGGCGTGCCCCGGCTGTGGCCGCACCTCTTCAACCGTATTTCAGGAATTAGCCTCCAGCATTCAGGCCTTTCTGCGTGAGCAAATGCCGGTGTGGCGCTTGCAATATCCGGGTGTGGCCGACATGACGGTAGCGGTTATGGGCTGTGTGGTGAATGGCCCGGGCGAATCCAAACTGGCTGATGTAGGGATTTCACTGCCAGGCACGGGCGAGATTCCTGTGTGCCCTGTTTATGTGGATGGTGAAAAAACCGTGACGCTGAAGGGAGATCAGATCAGCGAATCTTTCCAAGCGATTGTGCTGGATTATGTGCAGACACGTTATGGCGAAGGCGGTGCAAAGCGCCAGGAATTACGCCCTAAAGTGATTCCCCTGAAAGCGATTTAAGCCTGCATGGCTGCGGCCTGTTTTATTGGGCAGGCCAGAATGAAGAATAATGAGTTGTTGGTCAAAACAGGAAGGATCAGAGGGTTGAGTGATAAGCGGGCAGGTGTGTCAGATTGCTCAGCCTTGTTTTGACCAGTGTCAGGTGATGTATTTTACATTTCAAGTAAACCATAATTAAGAAAAAATAAATGTCTAATCAAATCCAAGGTATCAGAGGCATGAACGATGTTCTGCCGGATGCGTCACCAGTATGGCTTTATTTTGAACAAGTAACGCGTGACTGGCTGGCGGCTTATGGCTATAAAAACATTCGTATGCCGATTGTTGAATCAACTCATTTATTTGTTCGTGGCGTGGGTGAGCATACTGACATTGTTGAAAAGGAAATGTATTCCTTTGAAGACAAGCTTAATGGTGAGAAGCTGACATTACGTCCGGAAGGGACTGCAGGCTGCGTACGCTCCTGCATTGAGCATGGTCTGCTTTACAATCAAACCCAGCGCCTTTGGTATATGGGCCCGATGTATCGTCATGAACGACCGCAAAAAGGCCGTTACCGCCAGTTTCATCAGATTGGTGTAGAAGCTTTTGGTATGGCTACCCCTGATGTGGATGCTGAAATTGTGCTGATGCTGGCCGATCTTTGGCAGCGCCTTGGCTTAAAAAATGTCAGCTTGGAAATCAACTCTTTAGGTGATAAAGAAGAGCGTGCCGCGCATCGCGAAGCACTGATCCGCTATCTGGAGCAGTTTGTTGATATCCTGGATGAGGATGGTAAGCGCCGTCTTTATGCAAATCCACTGCGTGTTCTGGATACAAAAAATCCTGCTTTGCAGGAAATGGCTGAAAATGCGCCAAAATTGAGTGACTTTTTGGGTGAAGAATCAAGCCGGCACTTTGAGGGCTTGAAAGCTTTGCTTGATGTGGCTGGGATTAGCTATCGTGTTAATCCGCGTCTGGTGCGTGGTTTGGATTACTACAACCGTACTGTATTTGAGTGGGTTACTACCGATTTAGGCTCGCAAGGCACAATCGCGGGCGGTGGCCGTTACGATACCCTCGTTGAAATGCTCGGTGGTAAGCCTTGTCCAGCCGTTGGTTTTGGTCTGGGTATTGAACGCATCTTGCTGCTGATTGAAGAGCAGGCGGTGGCTGTGCCTCTGGCAGCGCCTGATGCTTATATTGTTCATATGGGAGATGCGGCAGGGCGGCTGGCTTTTGCGGCTGCGCAGCAGTTGCGCGCTGCAGGGTTGAAAGTGGTCCTGCATTGTGGTGGCGGTAGTTTTAAATCTCAGTTTAAAAAAGCCGATGCTAGTCAGGCGCGGCATGCTGTGGTCATTGGTGAAACAGAGGCAGAAACACAGTCTGCAAATCTTAAAACGCTTAATGGTAAAGGCGCGGGCGAACAACGCACGGTCGCCCTTGCTGAACTTGCAATGATTATCTCCAATACACACGAAGGGAAGTAAAACATGGCTTTCGATCTACAAGAACAAGAACAAATTGCGGAATTCAAAGCGTGGTGGGACAGTTGGGGTAAGTTGATTTCTTTGGGTCTGGTGGCTGCTCTGGTGGCCTATACAGGCTGGAAGGGCTGGAATGCCTATCTGGCTTCGCAATCGGCTAAAGCGGGCGTCATTTATGCAGAACTTGATAAGCAGGCACTGGCTAAAGATCTTGCGAAAATGAAGCCTGCGGCCGAGCAGTTAAAGAAAGACTATTCAGACACTGCTTTTGCGCCCCGTGCGGCCTTGCTTTTAGCTAAATCCAGTGCAGAAGCCAATGATGTGCCTGCTGCTGTGGCTCAGTTGCAGTGGGTGATTGCGAATGCGAAAGAGGCAGGCTTGCGTGACGTGGCCCGTTTACGTCTCGCAGCAGTGCAGCTGGATCAGAAAAAGTTTGATGATGCACTGGCCACGCTGAAGTCAAACGAAGAAACAAGTTTTGCAGGTTTGTTTTTTGAAGCGAAAGGCGATGTATTGCTGATTAAGGGTGATAAGGCCGCTGCCCGTGAGTCATATAAACAAGCCGTGGCTAAGTTGCCAAAAGAAGCACCTAACGTGAAGTTTGTGGAAGTGAAACTGGAAGCCCTGGGGAATTCTTAATGCAAGATCTTTATCGCTTAGTTGTTGCTGTTTCTTTATTGGGCTTATCGGCTTGCAGTACGGTCAGCAATGCGCCAGAGCCAGCACCCTTGCCGGTGATTTCACAAAGCTTGTCTGTTTCCAGCCAGTGGCGTGCTTCGGCTGGCGATAAAACATTGTTTCGTTTTGTGCCTGCGGTGGATGGTGATTTGATTGTTGTGGCGGGCTCTCCTGATAAGCTACAGGGGCTTGATGCCGCCAGTGGCAAAAGCCGCTGGCAAATCAAAACTGAGCAGGCGATAGCGGGTGGAGTAGGGCTGGGTGGCGATGTTATTGCCGTTGGCTCGGTAAAGGGTGTCGTCTTAGCGTATGATCGCGGCGGCAAGTTTCTCTGGCGTGCACAGGCATCGAGCGAAATTATGGCTCCGCCAGCTGTTGCCAAAGGGATTGTTGTGGTTAAAACCGGCGATGGCCGGGTAAGTGCATATGCTGCAGCTGACGGAAAACAACTGTGGCAATATCAAAAACAACTGCCTGCCTTGATTTTGCGTAATTATGCTGCCGCCACTATTTCTGGCAATGTGGTTTATGCTGGTTTATCAGGAGGGCGTTTGGTAGCTTTGTCGCTACAGGATGGCCGCGTGTTATGGGATAGCCCTGTTGCGATTCCGCACGGTGCCACTGAGCTTGAACGGGTTACCGATGTGGTGGCTCCGCCTGTTGTTGATGGGCGTCTGGTTTGTGCTGTTGCTTATCAGGGGCGTGTGGCATGTTTCGATGCGGTGAGCGGCAGTGCCGCCTGGACACGTGAATTATCAAGCTGGTCAGGTTTGGCGATGGATTATCGCTATGTTTATGCGGTAGATGCAGCGGGAAATGTGAACGCTTTCGAGCGTGAAAGTGGCCGCAGTGTCTGGCGTCAGGACAAACTGGCAGCCCGCTCAGTGACTGCTCCGGCAGTATTGGGCAAGTATCTGGTTGTGGCTGATTTTGCAGGCTACACCCACTTTTTAAATACAGAAGACGGCAGCTTTGCCGCGCAGCAGGCTACAGATGGTGCGCGCATTGCGGTGAGTCCTTTAGTGGTTGGAGAGCATTTGCTGGTGCAAACGCTATCCGGCAATGTTTTTTCAATAGGCTTAAGTAAATAAATGAAACCTACAATTGCGCTGGTTGGTCGTCCCAACGTCGGTAAATCCACGCTCTTTAACCGACTGACCAAATCGCGCGACGCTCTTGTTCACGATATTCCCGGCCTGACGCGTGACCGTCACTACGGACACGGTCTGGTCGGCGATAAGCCTTACCTGGTGGTTGATACGGGCGGTTTTGAGCCCGTTGTCGATGAAGGCATTATGTTTGAAATGGCAAGGCAAACCTTGCAGGCCGTTGACGAAGCAGATTGCATTGTTTTTATTGTGGATGGTCGTAATGGGATTACTCCGCAAGATAAAATTATTGCTAATCGTTTGCGTCAGTCGACCTGCCCTGTTTGGGTTGCGGTAAACAAAGTTGAAGGGATGAATGCCTCGGTTGTATGCGCGGACTTCTTTGAGCTGGGTTTAGGTCATCCCGTGGCGATTTCTGCGTCGCATGGTGAGGGCGTACGTCTGCTGTTTAATGAGATTCTGGAAGACTTTCCGGAGCCTGAAGAAGAAGAAGACGCGGATCACCCTAAATTTGCCGTTATTGGCCGCCCTAATGTAGGTAAATCTACATTGGTGAATGCGATTTTGGGTGAAGAGCGGGTGATTGCGTTTGATCAGCCGGGTACGACGCGCGATTCAATTTATATTGAGTTCGATCGTAATGACCGTAATTACACGATTATTGATACAGCAGGTGTACGCAAGCGCGGCAAGGTTACGGATGTGATCGAGAAATTCTCGGTCATTAAAACCATGCAGGCGGTAGAAGATGCAAATGTGGCCGTGCTGGTGCTGGATGCTACGCAGGAAGTCTCTGATCAGGATGCACGTATTGCAAGCTTTGTGCTTGAAACAGGCCGTGCTTTAGTGGTTGCGATCAATAAGTGGGAGTCCGCTGATCAATTCCAGAAAGATATGATTAAGCGTGAAATTAGCCGTAAATTGGGCTTTTTAGAGTTTGCTAAATTCCATTATATTTCTGCCTTACAAGGGCAGGGCGTGGGCGAATTATTTGGCTCTATTGACCAAGCCTATGCGGCTGCAATGATTAAGATTCCTACGCCTAAGCTGATCCGCGGTCTGGAAATTGCGCTTGAGCGCCAGCAGCCGCCTATTGCCGGTAAAATCCGCCCTAAAATGCGTTATTGCCACCAGGGTGGCACTAATCCACCTGTGGTGATTGTTCACGGCAATGCGCTGGAAAAGGTGCCAGACTCTTATTGGCGCTATCTTGAACATCACTTTATGAAGATGTTCAATTTACAAGGTACGCCATTGCGTGTGCAGTTTAAAAAGAACGTTAATCCGTTTGAGCAGAAAAAGCCAACGGGTGCCAAGCCTATGCCTATGGCGCATCTGAAAGGTGCGAAACCAAAAAAATACGGTAAACGCTGATAAAGCTTGAAAGTATTTCGGAATTTTCACGCTTGGCATAGAATGCGTTTTGTACTATAACAGTCCGTCGAAATGCAAAGTAATACGCTAAGACCGGGTTAAAAAATATTGAAATAACAGTGTTTTACTATGAAAAGACCTGTTTTTTAGCATTTTTTACTATGGCCTCGAAGCAGATTTTGCTTTTCAATGGACTGACAAGCGTAAGACCCATCTGTCTCTATCAAGATATAACAAGAATTTGGAGAAAAATATAATGAGCACCAAGGGGCAAATGTTGCAAGACCCATTCTTGAATGTACTGCGTAAAGAGCATGTGCCTGTTTACATTTATCTTGTAAACGGGATTAAGTTGCAGGGGCAAATTGAGTCTTTTGACCAGTACGTTGTTTTGCTGCGTAATAATGTGACGCAAATGGTTTATAAGCACGCAATTTCGACTGTAGTGCCTTCACGTCCGGTATCTATCCCGCATGAGCATGCAGGTCAGTTACCTCCTTTGACTGATGTTGTGCTTGATGCCTGAGGATCTGTTGATCTAATTGAAATGGCTTCAGTAAAAGCAGTACGGTTTAAAAACCCCGATGGACTGGGTCTTTCGGGGTTTTTTGTGCTGGGCTAAAACAGCTTTGCACGGTATTTGTTGATTAAAAGGTCATGCATGTTTGAACGCCATAAGGGTGGAGACAGAGCCGTCTTGGTTTGCCTTGATTTTGGTGAGGTGGATTATCAGGATGGTGTGGAAGAGTTTGTTCAGCTGGTAGAAAGTGCAGGGGCCCAAATTCTTGCAACGGTTGAGGGTAAGCGCAGCCGGCCTGATCGTGCCTATTTTGCAGGTACTGGCAAGGTGCAGGAAATTGCTGAAGTAGTTCGGGTTCATGAGGCGGAGCTGGTTATTTTTAACCATCAGCTTTCACCATCGCAAGAGCGCAATTTAGAAAAGGTTTTACAGTGCCGGGTTGTGGATCGCACGACACTGATTTTAGATATTTTCGCGCAGCGTGCACGGACTGCAGAAGGCAAATTGCAGGTGGAATTAGCGCAACTGTCGCATATTTCTACACGCTTGATTCGCGGCTGGACCCACCTTGAGAGGCAAAAAGGCGGGATCGGGATGCGGGGGCCGGGTGAATCGCAACTTGAAACGGATCGCCGCTTATTAGGCGTGCGGGTGAAGCGCCTGAAGGACCAGCTGGCTACAGTGCAAAAGCAGCGGGCAACCCAGCGCCGTTCGCGTGAGCGCAACAGGCAGTTTAGTGTTGCAATTGTGGGCTATACCAATGCAGGTAAATCGTCCTTATTTAATGCATTAACTAAATCGAAGATTTATGTTGCGGATCAGTTGTTTGCAACATTAGACACAACATCCAGAAAGCTGTTTCTTGATCCGGAGCATTCGATTGTATTGTCGGATACGGTTGGTTTTATTCGCCAATTGCCCCACACTTTAGTCGCCGCATTTCATGCTACTTTAGAAGAAACGATACAGGCCGATTTACTTTTGCATGTGGTGGATATCAATCATCCATTACGTGATATGCAAATTATTGAGGTAAATAAAGTATTAAGTGAGATTGGTGCGGAACGTATTCCACAATTGATGGTCAATAATAAGATTGATCTGCGCGACATGCCTCCGAGTGTTGATCACGACGAGTATGGTAGAATTTGCGCTGTGCGTTTGAGTGCTACCCAAGGGACAGGGCTCGATGCACTTCGCGCCGCGCTGCTTGAGGCTTTAAGCCATCCACTAAAAACAGCTGAGTTAACTAATGAGTCAAAATGACCCGCAATGGGGTGGTCGCCGTAATGGCCCGCCTGATCTGGATGAAATTATTCGTAATATCACTGGCAAAATATCCCGCCTCTTAGGTGGTGATGGTGCGCCTCCTGCCGGAGGAAGCAGCCGGGGCGGCGCTGGTGCTGCTGTGGTTGTTGCCGTCGCAGTTGCTGTGCTGTGGGCGGCATCTGGTTTCTATGTGGTTGACGAGCGCGAAAATGCCGTCATTATGCGTTTTGGCCGCTATGTGGAAACGGTTGAAAAGCCGGGTTTGCATTGGCATTTGCCGTGGCCTGTAGAGTCACGTGAAATCGTGAATATGACTGAAATTCGCAGTCTGGAAGTAGGAAGCCCAGGTGGCGAAGGCCGTGCGGGTGATGAATCCATGATGCTGACCGGGGATCAGAATATCCTCGAAGTGCGTCTGGAAGTGCAATACAACCTTAAATCTGCGCATGACTTTGTATTCTTTAACCGCACAACTGATCGTGATGCTAAAGATTTGGTTAAGCAGATCGCACAAACTGCGATTCGTGAAGTCGTGGGTAAGAATAAAGTCGATTACGTGCTCAATGAAGGGCGCGGCAAGATTGGTGAAGATACCAAGGAAATCGTGCAAAGTCTGCTTGACCGCTACGGCGTGGGCGTGGCGGTGTCTCGTGTAAATATCTCGGATGTACAGCCGCCAGATCAGGTTCAGGCTGCTTTCTCTGATGCAGTTAAAGCGCGTCAGGATAAGGCACGACTGATTAACGAAGGCACGGCTTACGCAAATGATGTTATTCCGAAAGCGGGTGGTATGGCTGCTCGTCTTTCCGAAGAATCAGAGGGTTATCGCTCCCGTGTTGTATCACAAGCCGAAGGGGATGCGTCCCGCTTTAAGCAGGTTGCTGCAGAGTATGCAAAAGCACCGCAAGTGACGCGTGACCGGATGTACTTTGACACGATGCAACAGGTTTTCCAGAACACAACCAAGTTGTTGATCGATCAAAAATCGAATGGCAATTTGCTTTACCTGCCTTTGGATAAATTGATGCAAATGACTTCACCAGCGGCTGCACCTGCACCCGCTGCAGAGGCCGCAAAAGTGGCTGAGCCTGCTGCCGATGCAGCTGTTAATCGTAACGTTCGCGCTACTGTGCGCGATGGCCGCTAAGGGGAGAGCAATATGAATCGAATTCTTTCTACTTTAGCCTTGGTACTGTTGGCTTTATTTGTTTTATCTGCTTCGTTTTTTACGGTGGATCAGCGTCAGTACGCCGTGGTGTTTCAGTTCTCTGAAGCGGTGCGCGTGATTAAAAATCCAGGTATTAATTTTAAAGTACCCTTGCTCCAGGAAGTTCGCTACTTTGATAAGCGTACTTTAACGATTGATGAAGAAACGCCAGCGCGCATTCAGACCATCGAAAAAATGAACGTTAAAGTAGACAGCTTTATCAAGTGGAAAATCATCGATGTAGAGAAATACTACAAAGCGGTGGGTGTGGATCAGCGTAAAGCGGTTGAGCGCTTACGCAATACGGTAAACAATATGCTGCGCGATGAGTTCGGTAAGCGTACCGTACAGGATGTGATCTCCGGCAAGCGCGATGAAGTCATGGAAACGGTGCGTAAAGTAGCTGATGCAGATGCCGGACGGATTGGTGTTCAGGTGATTGATGTGCGTATTAAGCGCGTTGAGCTTGAAGACAGTACGCTTAATTCTGTTTATGAGCGTATGCAGTCTGAGCGTAAGGCCGTTGCTAATCAGATGCGTGCAGAAGGCTCAGCAGAAGCTGAAAAAATTAAGGCGGATGCAGATCGTCAGCGCGAAGTGACTTTGGCAAATGCGTACAATAAAGCCCAGCAAATTAAGGGTGAGGGTGATGCAAAGGCGGCAGCTATTTATGGCGAAGCCTATGGTCGTAACCCCGAATTCTATGCGTTTTATAAGAGCATGGATGCTTATAAGCAAAGTTTTGCGAAGAAGAGCGATGTGATGGTGGTAGATCCTAGCTCAGAATTCTTCAAATATATGAAAAACCCGAAAGCGAAGTGATTGATTCTTTGCTTGCCGCCCTTGCACTGATGCTCATTTTTGAAGGAATCATGCCTTTTGCGCTTCCTTCCGTATGGCGTAGTACAATGCAGAAAATGGCAGAGTTGGACGACTTTAAAATTCGTTTAATTGGTTTGGGGTGTTTGCTCGCAGGTTTAGTGCTGGCCTTATTGTCCCGCTAGACTATCTCTTTAAGAAGTGTGTGCCCGCACTGTGCAATTTGCACAGGCGGGCCTTTGTTTGAAGGGCTTTGTTTTTTAAAGCAAATGACTATGCGCAACTGGATTCTCCCTGAGTATATTTCTGATGTTTTACCTTCCGAAGCCCGCCAAATAGAGGCTTTGCGCCGTAAAGTGCTTGATCTCTTTGCTTGCTATGGTTACGAGCAGGTTGCACCTCCCCTTATCGAGTATGTGGAATCATTATTTACACAAGATGACAGTGCTCTTGATTTAAAAACATTCAAACTTGTGGATGAATTAACAGGCCGTCAGATGGGCTTACGTGCAGATATCACGCCCCAAGTGGCCCGGGTTGATGCTCATATTTTAAATCGCCAGGGCGTGGCGAGGCTTTGCTATGCTGGCTCGGTGGTGAATACCCGGCCGGAAGGGGTGTTGTCCACCCGTGAGCCACGTCAAATTGGTGCAGAGATTTATGGTTGTGCCAGTGTAGCTGCAGATGTTGAAGCGATTGAGCTGATGTTTGAGAGTCTTTCTCTAGCTGGCCTGCAGTCGCCGCGTTTAGATATTGGGCACATAGGCTTGTTTCATGCTCTGGCTGATGAGGCTGGCCTCGTGGGAAATCGCCGTGCAGAAGTTTTTGCGGCTTTGCAGCAAAAAGATTTGCCGACCATTCATGAAACAACGTTGGGTATTGCCGCTGAATTACAGGCTGCATTATTGCTGCTGCCTTCTTTTTATGGTGGCAGTGAGGTGCTTGTCCGTGCCCGTGCTGAGCTGCCTGAATTACCAGGTATAAGCTCTGCACTTGACAGTCTTGATCAGCTGACTGCTGCACTGGAATTGCGCGGTATTGTGGTTCATTTTGATTTGGCTGAATTACGCAGTAGTTATTACCATACCGGTTTAGTGTTTGCCGCTTATGCCCATGGATTTACCAATGCGGTGGCACGAGGTGGGCGCTATGATAGTGTGGGTGAGAAGTTTGGCCGCTCCCGCCCTGCTACAGGTTTTAGTATGGATTTACGTGAGTTTTCTTCTTTGCCTTTTCCGTCTTTACGCTCTGGTGTGTTAGCCCCGGCAGGAGATGATGTGGCCTTGCTTGCGGCAATCCGCAGCTTAAGAAATGCAGGTGAAATTGTGATGGTTGATTTGGGTGTAAATACATCCGAAGTCAGTGTTGATCGTGAGCTTAAATGGACAGATGGTCAGTGGCAAGTATTGCCGCTGCTTGCTGATAATCGTGTTTGATTTCCTGGTGCACTCCTGCAGGGGGTGTGCCGCTTAGTGCATTACGTGGTACTCAGATATCGCGTGTTTTGGTTACGTTGGTTTTAATAGTGAGGTTTGGCATGAGCAGAAATGTGGTTGTGATTGGTACCCAGTGGGGTGACGAGGGTAAGGGCAAGATCGTTGACTGGTTAACCGATCACGCACAAGGCGTGGTTCGTTTTCAGGGCGGTCACAATGCCGGTCATACACTGTGGGTAGGCGGTAAAAAAACCGTCCTGCGTTTAATTCCGTCCGGTATCTTGCACGCGGGTAAGGCTTGTTTTATCGGCAATGGTGTGGTGATTTCACCAGAAGCGCTGCTTAAAGAAATTGATGAGCTGGAAGCCGCGGGTATTGATGTTGCAAGCCGTTTGCGGATTTCAGAGGCTTGCCCGTTGATTTTGCCGTATCACATTGCCATTGATCAGGCGCGTGAAGCCGCTAAGGGTGAGATGAAGATCGGTACAACCGGTCGTGGTATTGGCCCTGCGTACGAAGATAAAATCGCTCGTCGCTCCATTCGCTTGCAAGACTTGTATCACCCTGAGCGTTTTGCAGCCAAGCTGAAAGAAAACCTAGATTGGTACAACTTTGCCCTGAAGAACTACTTTAAGGCTGAAGAAGTTGATTTCCAAACGGTTTACGATGAAGCACTGGTTTACGCTGAGCGTATCAAACCTATGCTGGGTGATGTTTCACGTACGCTTTACGATATGAATAAAGCAGGTCAGCCGCTGTTGTTTGAAGGCGCGCAAGGGACATTGCTGGATATCGATCACGGTACTTATCCGTATGTGACTTCCAGCAATTGCGTGGCCGGTGCTGCATCAGCGGGTGCGGGCGTTGCACCGCAAATGTTGCAATACGTACTGGGTATTGTGAAGGCTTACACCACGCGCGTTGGTTCTGGCCCATTCCCTACTGAGTTGTTTGATGATGTAGGGGCTGGTCTAGCTTCGCGTGGCCATGAGTTTGGTTCTGTAACGGGGCGTGCCCGCCGCTGTGGCTGGTTTGATGCGGCTGCATTAAAGCGCTCTATCCAGATTAACGGCGTATCAGGCTTGTGTGTGACCAAGCTGGACGTAATGGACAGCATTGAAACGATCAGCATTTGTACTGGTTACAAGCTGGATGGTGAAATTATCGACATCTTGCCGGTTGGTGCGGAACAGATTGCACGTTGTGAGCCCATTTATGAGCAAATGCCGGGTTGGTCTGAGTCTACTTTCGGTGTTAAAAAACTGGAAGATTTGCCAGCAAATGCCCGTGCTTATCTGAAGCGCATTGAAGAAGTGTGTGGTGCACCAGTGGATATCATTTCGACTGGCCCGGATCGTACAGAAACAATCGTATTGCGCCATCCTTATAACGGCTGATGCTTCTTTGTACCCATAAAAAAACCCGCGTAAGCGGGTTTTTTTATGGGCTGGTGATTGGTGGTGAAATTTTTGTATAAAATTTTTTCATCTTAGTACTAAATTTTTGAGGTTTCATGGTTTTATTTGGTGATTGATATGTTTTTTTATGGTATTTTGTTGCTTGATTTATATTTAAATCTTTAGTTTGTATTTTTTGTTGTAAAAAAGACTCGGTATTTGCCTAGGGGTTTTTTTGTATTTTTTGGTATTTTTTGTGCTTATTATTTTGGTGTGAGACGTCTAAATCTGATTGGCGGTCTGTTTAATGTGTGGCATGTTTGTGATTTATGGTGTTTTTTGTATTTTTATCGTCGTTCAGGTGCATTTGTAAATTGTTTACTTGCTTTTTTTTGAGCATCATGAGTTGTTGATGCACTAATTTGGTGCAATTATTGGTTTTTGCCATAGGTATGTAATTTTTCATTAAGGTGGTGTTAATGTGAATAGTTCCTTGTGAGCTATGCGAGAAAGTGGGCCTTTGTAGTGTGGGCGTCTTGATTACGGTTTGCGTTATGCACTGTTTTGGTGCGAGTTAAATTGGGTGTTGTATTGATAACTAGAAAATAAGGATGATTGCAATTAGTGGTTTCATTTTTAATTTTCTTTCTGGTGCTGCAGATGAAAAGCGCGACGTGGCAGGGGCTAGTCATCAGGTAAAGAAAAAGCATATTGTTCTTTACACATATGGTGGTCTTATTGACCTTAAGGAGAATTAAAAATGACTGTTAAGAAAATTTTGGCTGTAGCGGTAGCAAGTTTATGCGTTGTTTCTTATGCCCAGGCAGACGTAACACTTTACGGTATTGCACAAAAATCGATTGATTACGGCAATTCTGTAAGCGGCACTGGTGAAGCTAACAAATTCTCTCTTGAAGATATTGGTAGCCGTGTTGGCTTTAAGGGCACGGACAAGCTTGATAATGGCGCGAATCTGCTGTGGAAAATTGAATCTGGTTTAAGCACATTTGGTAGCCGTGAAGCATGGATTGGTGTTGAAACAAAAGATCTGGGCACTGTGCGTTTTGGTAAGAGCAAAGGTGCATATGATTTGCTGGTTGAAACCTTTGATTTGTTTGAAAGCAACACGACTTTAGCCAGCACTTTCCAAGATGCAACTTATAGCACCCGTCATGAAAATGCCGCGTTTTACACAACACCAACTTGGGGTGGTTTCTCGGCTACGGTAAATGCCGTGATTGATAGCACATCAAAAGTTGGCAGCAGCCAAAAGGGCTACGATGCGACTGTAAGCTTTACTCAGCCTAAGTTTGCCATTTATGCGGGTACCAACAGCCTGAAAAACCTTGCTCGTGAAACAGTGACAGGTGGCTTGGTTGAGAAGTCAGATTCAAAAGTAACTTCGTATTTACTCGGTGCTAAAGTGTTCCCGATTGAAGGTCTTCAGATTGGTGCGCTTTACCAAAATACGAAGCAAGATGCCGCGTTTGCCGGTGGTGAATTTAAGCGTGATAGCGCGATTGTTATGGCGCAATATGAAGTAGGTAAATGGGTTCCACGTATTGGTTATGTATACCAAGGCGAAGGTAAGCAAGGCGATAAGAAAGTTGTTGCTAAAGCTGGCCAATTCCAATTGGGTACAGATTACAACCTGTCTAAATCATCATTGCTGTATGTTGAAGGTGCTCTGATTCAGAATAAAGATGAAAACACTTTCTCTACCAGTGTAAGTAAGGGTTTAAAAACAAATGCCAAAGTAATCAGCACTGGCATGATCTTATTGTTCTAAGTTTTAGTTTTTTTATGTAACACTGTCCAAGCGGTGTATCGTAAGTTAAACCACTTCTTCGTTATCGGAGAAGTGGTTTATTTAATCAAATCATAAACGGGTATCGCCCTTTAAGGAGACACAATGAGCTGGACTATGAAATCAGTGACATTCGCGCTTTCACTTGCCTTAGGCGGAGCAGCATTCGCAGCAACAGTGCCTGCGGGCGTTAAGCTTAGCGACAAGCAAGAAATGATTCGTAATAATGGGTCTGAGGTAGAAACGCTGGATCCTCATCTTGCTGAATCTGTTGGTGCGAATAACATTACCCGTGATTTGTTTGAAGGTTTAACCACTAGTGATAATGAAGGGCGCTTACAGCCAGGTGTAGCTACAAGCTGGAAGCAAAAAGACCCAACGACCTGGGTATTTACTTTGCGTAAAGACGCTAAGTTTTCTAATGGTGACCCGATTACAGCGGCTGATTTTGTATATGGCTGGCAACGTTTCCTTGACCCAAAAATTGCATCAACCTACGGCACGGTATATGGCATTTTTGTATTGAATGGCTTAGAAATTGCAGAAGGAAAAAAAGCGCCTGGTACTTTGGGTGTTAAGGCCATTGATAAATATACCCTTGAAGTAAAAACACCTAATCCAATTGCTTATTTGCCAAGTGTATTGGCTAATTCGCAATTTGCGCCTGTACATAAAGCCACGGTGGATAAGTTTGGTAAAGACTGGACCAAGCCGGGCAATATGGTTGGCAATGGTGCTTATGTATTAAAAGATTGGAAAGTGAACAGCAAGATTGTGCTGGAAAAAAATGCCCAATACTGGGATGCAAAAAATGCACAGCTAACTCGTGTAACCTATTTGCCTGTTGAAGCGGGCAATGCAGAATTAAAACTCTATCAGTCAGGCGATAACGACTTCGTTTACCAATTGCCTGCAGGTCAGTACGAAAAGCTGAAAAAAGATTTCCCTAAGGAAATTCAGAATGGCCCTATCCTGGGCTTGCGTTATTATTCTTTAAACAATAAAGATCCAATGATGAAAGATGTGCGCGTGCGTAAAGCGCTGTCTATGGTATTGGATCGCGATATTCTGGCACAAAAAGTAACGGTTGATGGCCAGATTCCTGCGTATGGCGTGACGATTAAAGGCCTTGAAGGTGCTGATGTAACCACTTACGACTGGGTTAAGTGGCCAATGGCAAAACGCGTGGAAGAAGCTAAGAAATTACTGGCTGAAGCAGGCGTAAAACCAGGTGCAAAAATTAAATTTACTTATAACACCGATGATTACCATAAGAAAATGGCTTTGTTTGCCTCTTCTGAATGGAAAACAAAGCTTGGCCTGGATACTGAATTAGACAGCCTCGAATTTAAAGTGCTATTAAAGAAACGCCACGATGGCGATTTCCAAATCGCACGTAATGGCTGGCTGGCTGATTACAATGATGCCACAACTTTCCTGACTTTGGTTCAGTGTGGTTCTTCACAAAATGATAATGCAAACTGCAATACGAAAGCAGAGGAATTAATTAAGCAGGGCAATGAGCAGCAGGATGTGGCAAAACGTAAAGCATTGCTGACTCAGGCTGCAAAAATGATTATGGATGATTATCCAATGATTCCATTATTGCAATATACCCTGCCACGCCTGGTTAAATCTTATGTGGGTGGCTATTCAACCAAGAACCCGGTTGATCGTTATCTGAGCAAAGAGTTTTATATTATTAAGCATTAAGATTTAAATTTGTGATGCGTTGCCGCTTTGGGCTATTGCTCAAAGCGGCGTTGTTTTGTCTGTGTAGTGCAGCCAGAGAGCGGCTCACACTGAAAGCAGTTTGATTAAACATAAGAACCAGGGAAGGAATGCCGATGTGGGCTTATACATTCCGCCGAATTTTGGCGACGATACCTACAATGCTGGCAGTAATTACGATCTGCTATTTATTGCTGCATTTAACACCAGGCGGCCCGTTTGATACCGAGCGCAAGGTGTCTGAAGCTGTTTTAGCTAATTTACAAGCCAAATACCATTTGGATTTGCCGCTTTGGCAGCAATATTTATATTATCTGAAAGGTTTATTGCACGGTGATTTAGGTGCGTCTTTTCGTTATGCAGACTGGAGTGTTAATGATCTGGTTGCTGCGGCTTTGCCTGTATCCCTGACAATTGGCGGCGGGGCTATTTTATTGTCAATTATTATTGGTGTGGGCCTGGGTATTACCGCTGCACTTAAGCAAAATAGCTTTATTGATTATTTTGTGATGCTGATTGGCAATATTGGCAGCACGATCCCTTCTTTTGTATTAGGGCCGGTATTGATCCTGATCTTTGCGATCTGGGTCCCGATTTTACCTGCTGGTGGCTGGGATGAATTCAATCTTCGCTTTATTGTTTTGCCCCTTTCCCTGCTGACATTTATTAATGTATCGACCATTGCGCGAGTGATGCGTGGCAGCTTAATTGAAGTGATGAGCAGCAATTTTATTCGTACAGCACGCGCTAAAGGTCTGCCTTTAAAAACGATTGTGTTTCGTCACGCTTTAAAGCCGGCATTATTGCCTGTTGTATCTGTACTTGGGCCATTGGCTATTTCATCCATTACTGCGGCGGTTGTCACCGAATCGGTATTTTCTTTGCCTGGTATTGGTAAATTAATCGTCAATGGGGCGAGTAACCGCGATTACACCTTGGTTTTGGGGCTGGTTGTATTGGTGACCGTGGTGGCAGTATTGCTTAATTTATTAGTCGATTTAGCCTACGCGCTGCTCGATCCTAAAATTCGTTACTAACAGGCGGGGTTGTCATGTTATTCAGAAATAAAAAACTCGCCGCTACGCTGGAAAGCTTGCCTGTTGAAGGCCGCAGCCCCTGGGCAGATGCACGCCGGCGTTTCTTTAAAAATAAGGCTGCAGTGATCAGCGCCATTATTTTAATGCTGATTACAATTGCCTGTATTTTAGGCCCATTTGTATTGCCCAATTCTTATGAAGATACTGATTTTGGTGCAATGGGTTTAGCTCCCACATTACAAAACTGGCATTTGTTTGGTACGGATGAATTAGGCCGGGATTTATTAGTCCGCAGTTTAATTGGTGGCCGTATTTCTCTGATGATTGGTGTCCTAGCTACCCTAACTTCGGTTGCGATTGGCGTAATATGGGGAGCGACTGCCGGTTTTCTTGGCGGGAAAGTAGATTCCGTAATGATGCGTATCGTCGATATGATGTATGCAATTCCTTATCTGCTGATTGCCATTTTAATGGTTACCCTTTTAGGTCGTGAATTTTATCTGGTTGTTTTAACAATTACGGTATTTGGCTGGATGGATATGGCTCGTGTGGTTCGCGGGCAAACCTTAGCCATTAAGTCAAAAGAATACATTGAGGCGGCTCACGCCATAGGTGTGCCAACATGGAAAATCATTTTCCGTCATGTTGTGCCCAATCTTCTTGGTATTGTGGTGATTTACACGACGGTAACCGTGCCGGGTGTGATTCTGACTGAGTCGGTCTTGTCATTTTTAGGCTTGGGTATTCAGGAGCCGATGACCAGCTGGGGTGTGCTGATTCATGATGGCGCCAGTGTAATGGAAACCACGTCGTGGTTATTGCTGTTCCCTGCGGCCATGCTGTCTGCCACTTTGTATTGTGCCAATTATATCGGTGACGGCATGCGTGATGCGCTTGACCCGAAAGATCGGTAAGCGGAGCCCAATATCGTGTGTTTATTATCTGTGGGTGTTCATTATTTGGGCGGCAATGATTTGCGTGACCAAATTGGATTAAAGGCAGCATCATGAGTTTATTATCTGTAAAAGACCTCGGTGTGCAGTTTGCCACCAATGATGGCTCGGTCAGCGCGGTCAATGGCGTATCTTTTGAGCTCAATCGCGGTGAAACGCTGGGTATTGTCGGTGAGTCGGGCTCGGGTAAAAGCCAGACTGTACTGGCCCTGATGGGGTTGTTGGCTAAAAATGGCAAGACCCAAGGGCGTGCCTTATTTGATGGTCAGGATTTGCTGACGATGCCTGCTCAGCAATTGAATAAGATTCGCGGTAACCGTGTGGCGATGATTTTTCAGGACCCGATGACGTCCCTAAATCCATATCTTACGGTTGAGCGCCAA
The DNA here is from genome assembly GCF_002735645.1 of Iodobacter sp. BJB302. Taxonomy (GTDB): domain Bacteria; phylum Pseudomonadota; class Gammaproteobacteria; order Burkholderiales; family Chitinibacteraceae; genus Iodobacter. Next base: position 46,830 of record NZ_PDZG01000009.1, on the reverse strand, counting down.
ATGACCGAAGTGCTGGAGTTGCACAAGGGTATGAGTCGCCGCGATGCAAAAAAACGCTCGATTGAGCTGCTCGATGCGGTAAAAATCCCTGAAGCTGCACGCCGTGTGATGATGTATCCGCATGAGTTTTCTGGCGGGATGCGCCAGCGGGTGATGATTGCCATGGCGCTCTTGTGCGAGCCGGAGCTGCTGATTGCAGACGAGCCAACAACCGCTTTGGATGTGACGGTGCAGGCACAAATTATTGCGCTGTTAAAAGACTTGCAGCGTGATTTTGGTACCGGCATTGTGATGATTACCCATGATTTGGGTGTGGTGGCCGGCCTCTGTGAGAAAGTGCTGGTGATGTATGGTGGCCGTGTCATGGAGCAGGGCAATGCCAGTGATATCTTTTATCACGCAACGCATCCTTATACTGTGGGCCTACTTGGGGCACTGCCGCGCCTTGATCATGACGACAGTGAAAGCCTGATTTCTATTCCGGGTAACCCGCCGAATATGGCGCATATGCCTCCTGGCTGTCCGTTCAGTGAGCGCTGCAACCATGCCGTGGCGCGCTGCCACAGCGAATTGCCTTTATTGCTGCCTGTTGGTGCAGGTGGTGTTTTGCGTGCTTGTCATAAGCCGGTAGCAGAAACCAAGCTGGAGGAGGCTCATGTCTGATACACGCCAACCGATTCTGTCTATTCGTGATTTAAAAGTTCATTTTTCTGTGCGTCAGGGCGTGAAATGGCCGTGGCAAGCAAGTAAAACCCTGAAAGCCGTGGATGGTGTATCGCTTGATCTTTATGCGGGTGAAACGCTGGGCGTGGTGGGTGAGTCGGGTTGTGGTAAGTCGACTCTGGCGCGTGCTGTGCTGAATTTAATTCCGGCCACCAGCGGCAGTATTGTATGGATGGGTAAGGAAATGAGCGGTGCCAGCAGCGCAGACTGGCTGGAGGCGCGCAAAGATATTCAGATGATTTTTCAGGATCCTCTGGCGTCTTTAAATCCGCGGATGACCGTGGCGCAGATTATTGCCGAGCCGCTCAAGACTCATTACCCGAATATCTCTGAAGCCGAGGTGATGGCTCAGGTAAAAGCGATTATGGTGCGGGTTGGTTTGCGTGAGCAGCAAATTAATCGCTATCCGCATGAGTTTTCGGGCGGGCAGTGCCAGCGTATTGGTATTGCGCGTGCGCTGATTATGAAGCCAAAGCTGATCGTTTGTGATGAGCCTGTTTCAGCGCTGGATGTGTCGATTCAGGCGCAGATTGTGAATCTGCTTAAAGAATTGCAGCGCGAAATGGGCTTGGCGCTTATTTTTATTGCCCATGATCTGGCTGTGGTTAAGCATATCAGCGACCGGATTCTGGTGATGTACCTTGGGCATGAAATGGAGCTGGCAAAAAAAGCCGCGCTTTATTCGCATCCAAGCCATCCTTATACCCAGGCGCTTTTGTCAGCGATTCCTATTCCTGATCCTGAGCGCGAAAAAAATAAGGTGATTCAGATTTTGCAGGGTGATTTGCCCAGCCCGATTAATCCGCCATCTGGCTGTGTATTCAGAACCCGTTGCCCTAAGGCATTAGATCAGTGTTCTAAAGATATTCCTCAGTTGCGGGCGCTGACAGAGCAAACACAGGCGGCATGTATACTGGCTTAATGCTCAGCTGAAAAAAAAGCAGCGCAGAAGATTTATTCTTCTGCGCTGCTTTTTTTTAGAGATGAAGTTTTTAACTTGCCCCGGCAAAATCCATTTGCCGCCATGCTTCAAATACTGTGATGGCCACTGCGTTGGATAAATTTAAGCTGCGATTATCCGGCATCATTGGCAGGCGAATGCGGCGGTCTGCTGCAAATTCTGCGCGAATTTCCTCTGGCAGGCCTCGTGTTTCCGGGCCGAACACAAAAACGTCACCTTTCTCGTAGATAATGCGGTCGTGCCGTGCCGATCCTTTTGTAGTCATGGCAAAAAAACGATGGCCAGCTAAAGATTGCTGGCAATCTGCCCATGATTCGTGGATCTGCATACTGGAAAACTCGTGGTAATCCAGTCCGGCGCGACGCATGCGCTTATCATCCAGTTCAAAGCCCAGTGGCTTGACTAAATGCAGGCTGCAGCCCGTATTGGCGGCGAGGCGGATAACATTGCCTGTGTTAGGCGGGATTTCAGGCTGAAATAAGACGATATGGAACATATGTGGGCTGACAGGTGGCAGGCGAAACGCCTTGTATTAAACAGATAGAAACCCAGAATAAAACAACATAGTAAATATTTTGGGGGAGTGATGGACTTGATTCAAAAAGAAATTTTACTTGCTGCTGTACGTGTGGCCTTACAGGATCAGTTGTCTCCTGAAGAAACCATTGCCGTTACATTAAGGTCTCTCGATCACGAGATGATGGGGCCAGATGGCCGATCTTTCAACCCCGCACGCATTTCTGGTGTGGGTTCTGCAATTTATGCTGCCATGTTTAATTATCCGGTGGATCTGCTGGACGTGCCTGAAGAAGGCTATGTCTGGCGGGCAAAAATACCTAAACACCGTTTCAGCACCCCGTTTGAGCAGTTGTTAACAGATGGAGAGCGCATGGTTGAGCTGTGCCGTCAGAAACAAAAAGACCGGCTCTCTGAGCAGAATCATCATTGAGCATATTTTGCCATGGCTGGACTAATGCCTTAAGGCGGGTGTTGCTGTTAGAATTAGGAATAGATTTTACTAGAGTCACTGAATGAATACCGCAACACTACTGATTAGTTGTCCGGATCGAAAAGGTTTATCTGCTGCGATTGCCAATTTTCTGTATACCTATAATGCCAATATTGTTCACGCTGATCAGCATCAGGACGAGACAGAAAATCTCTTCCTGATGCGGGTAGAGTGGGATGTCACCGACTTTTCATTGGATATGAGCGCATTCGCCGCGGCTTTTCAGCCTATCGCGGATCGCTTCCAGATGACATGGTCGGTGGCCTTATCTGCCCGCCGCCCCAAAGTGGCTATTTTTGTTTCTAAGTATGACCATTGTCTGGTTGATTTATTGCACCGGCATAAAAGCGGCGAATTGCGCTGTGATATTCCGCTGATTATTTCTAATCATGAAGATTGCCGTGGTCTGGCGGATTACTATGGCATTCCTTATCATGTGATTACCGTAACTAAAGACAATAAAGCCGAATCAGAACAGGCCCAGCGTGCATTGCTCGAAGCCAGTCAGATTGATTTAATTGTGCTTGCCCGGTATATGCAGGTATTAAGTCACGAATTTACTGCGTCTTATCCGCAGCGTGTCATTAATATTCACCATTCATTTTTACCGGCATTTGAAGGGGCAAAGCCTTATCACCGTGCATTCGCCCGTGGGGTCAAGCTTATTGGTGCAACCAGCCACTACGTCACCGAGGTATTGGACGATGGTCCGATTATCGAACAGGATGTCATGCGTATTTCGCACCGTGACGATATAGATATGCTGATTCAGAAAGGCCGTGATTTAGAAAGAATGGTGCTTTCACGTGCGGTACGGGCCCATCTTGAAAACCGGATTCTGGTTTATGCAAAGAAAACGGTGATTTTCTCTTAAATATTTAAAGAGAATGAGGGCCGCCTTTGATTTATTGTATAAAATCGGGGGCGGCTTTTGTATGAATTATAAAATCTTTAGTCTAATTAACCACTGCTGAACAAAATAATAAAAATGATAATTTGTTGGGTACTTTATCTCTCTGGTATTTCCGTATGACCGCTTTTCGCTACCGTGCTGTGAACGAGGGCGGGAAAGCTGCGCGTGGCGTTATCGAGGCGGAAACGTCGCGTTTAGCCAAGGGTTTGTTGCGTCAGCAGGGCTTGTGGGTTTCCGAGCTGGAAGAAATCGCCTCTGCCGGAGCAAAAGGTGAGCGCAGCTTAGGCACGGCAAAGCTCTCCTTGCTCACGCGCCAGCTGGCCACCTTGCTAGATGCGGGCTTGCCTATTGAGCAGGCGCTCTCTGTTTTGATTGAGCAAAGCGAAGTCGAGCGCGAAAAGCAGCTGGTTGCTGCGCTGCGCAGCGAGATTCTGGCTGGCTCCTCGCTTTCTCAGGCGCTTACACGCCATCCTCGTGTTTTCCCGGAGCTTTACCGGACGATTGTCAGTGCGGGAGAGGAATCAGGCAAAGCGGCTGCGGTGATGCAGCGCCTGGCCGATTATCTTGAATCCCGTGCGTCTCTGGCCTCTAAAGTCGGGCTGGCCTTTATTTACCCCGCTGTAGTGATGTTTGTTTCTGCCCTGGTGATTGTCGGGCTTTTGACCTGGGTTGTGCCGCAGATGGTGACGGTGTTTCAGAGTGCCAAGCAAACGCTGCCGCTGCTTACTCGTCTTTTGCTTTGGGCCAGCCAGTTTGTGCGCGATTGGGGGCTGATTTTCTTTGTGCTGCTGGCAATTGCCTCGGCAGCAGGCTGGCATGCCCTTAAAAAACAAGCGGTAAGACGGCAGTTTGATGCATGGCGTTTAAAGCTTCCCCTGATCGGGCGCTTTGAGCGCACCGCAAATACCGCTCAGCTGGCGTCTACTCTGGCGATTCTGGTGGGGAGCGGCGTGCCGCTTCTGAATGCTTTGCAGGCCGTGAGTGGTGTGCTGGGCAGCTTGCCCCTGCGCGATGCGGTGGCTGAAGCCGCGAGGCAGGTGCGTGAAGGGATGACCTTGTCGCGTGCGCTGGCGGTAAGCAAAATGTTTCCGCCCGTGCTGATCCATCTGATCGGCAGCGGTGAGGCAACGGGGCGCCTTGAACATATGCTGGAAAAAGCTGCTGCACAGCAAACGCAAGAATTAGAAAATCGCGTTTCTACTTTTACCGGGCTGCTTGGCCCGCTGATGGTCTTGTTAATGGGCGGCGTGGTGCTTGTGATTGTATTGGCGATTCTATTGCCAGTTTTTGAAATGAATCAATTGGTTAAATAAAAAGCCGAATACGAACAAATCGTAATGGCTTTCATAAAGGGGAGTATGAAATGAAACGCAGGCAAGGCGGTTTTACGCTGATTGAAATTTTGGTGGTGATTACCATTCTGGCAATTTTGGGTGCTTTAGTAGTGCCTAAGATTATGAATCGCCCGAATGAAGCGCGCGTTGTGGCCGCTAAACAAGATATCCGTTCTGTGGTCCAGGCGCTCAAACTTTATAAGCTGGATAACGGCCGTTACCCAAGTACCGAGCAGGGCTTAAAAGCGCTGGTAGAAAAGCCAAGTGCTGCTCCTGTGCCAAACAACTGGAAAACCGGTGGTTACCTGGAAAAGCTGCCTAAAGACCCATGGGGGGGTGATTATCTTTACCTCAGCCCGGGCATTAAGGGTGAAATTGATGTGATGAGCTACGGTGCTGATGGCCAGCAGGGTGGTGAAGGTACGGACGCTGATATTGGCTCCTGGGATAACTGATGCTCTTTAAGCAACAGATCATGGCTTGTGCTGGGCGATGAAAGCGATGGTTCAGCGTGGCTTTACCCTGATCGAAATCCTTGTGGTGCTTAGTATTATCGGCATCATTATGGGTTTGGCCGTGGTGCGTCTGGATTTATCAGACGGGCAAAGGGTGGAGCGCGAGGCCAGCCGCCTGGCTTCGTTATTTGAATCCGCCCGGGATGAGGCCATTACCAGCGGGCAGGCCATTGCATGGTCATCGGATGGTTTTGGGTATCAGTTCTGGTTGCAAGATGCTCAAAATAACTGGCAATCGATTGCCACGCATGATTTGCTTAATCCGCATGTTTTAGAAGAAGTCAGGGTGGAAGGGTTTGCTGTTAATTTGCGTGAGCAGCGCTTGGGAGAACGTCTGGTGTTTGAGCCTTCGGGTGTGAATGCCCCTTTTCGCTTGCAGCTGCGCTTAAATAACAGCCGCTTGGAATTGCAGGGAGATGTGATGGGGCGGGTTGAAGTTCACCAGCCGGATGCCTCGGCGCCTGCGGCCTTGCCTCATGCGTAAAGATGCAGGTTTTACCCTGATTGAAGTGCTGGTTGCACTGGCCGTGATAGCCATTGCCATGGGGGCCGCGATGAAAGCAACCCTGGCAAGCACTAATAATGCGATAGAGCTGAAAAGCCGCACGGCAGCAGGCTGGGTGGCACAAAACCGCTTAAACGAGCTGGCTGCCTTGGGCGCATGGCCCGATATTGGCTCAACTGAGGGTAAAGAATCACAAGCGGGCATGGATTTTGTCTGGCGCGTAGAAACTGGCGGATCCCCTAACCGCAGCTTTCGGCGCATCGAAATAAAAGTATTTTCTGCCGGTGATGATCAGCACGCGGCAGCGACTCTGGTAAGTTATCTTGCTCATGTTCCCCATTAAGGTGTTTAAACCCAGGCATGCAGGCTTTACCCTGCTGGAAATCTTAATCGCGCTGGCGGTATTTAGCGTGGTGACTTTGATTTCATATAAAGGCCTGGAATCGGTGGCGCAAACGCGTTCTGCTCTGGATGCCGAGGCAAAGCGCTGGCGCGATTTATCTTTGGTGTTTGATCGCATGGAAGAGGATGTCAGCCAGGCGGTGGATCGCCCCTGGCGGGATCAGGGCGGGGTAGAGCAGGCTGCAATGCGTGGCACGAATAAACCGGAGCGTAAAGATGATCAGCCACTGGAACTGATTCGCCTGGATCGCAACCGGGATGCTTTTCATGTAGCCTATCGTTTGAATAATGGCCGCTTAGAGCTGCTGCTGTGGAATGCGCTTGATTTGGGGCCGCGTGAAGAGCCGCAGGTGCACACCTTGCTGGAAAATATCCGCGGGTTTGAAGTGAATTTTTTAGATGCCTCCAGCCAGTGGAAGCCCAGCTGGCCGCCCGCAGGCAATAGTAAAGTGCCGCCACGGGGTGTGAAAATTAAGCTGACGCTCGCCGATGACACCACCGTAGAAAGGATATACACCCTGCCATGATGCGCAAACAACAAGGCGTTGCCATCATTACCGCCGTGCTGACTGCTGCGCTGGTGACCACCCTAGCGGTGGCCATTGCCTGGCGCCAGCAGCTGTGGTTCCGGCAACTGGAAAATCAGTTTGATCTGGCCGAGGCACGCGGCATAGCCCGCGCTTCCATTAACCTGGCAAGGCTCACCCTAAGGGATGACGCCCGCAATAATCAGATTGATCATCAGCTTGAGCCATGGAATATTCCGATTCCGGCGATTCCGGTTGAAACAGGCCGGGTAGGCGGGCGTTTATTAGAGCAGCAGGGGCGTTTTAATTTAAACAATGTAGTGCAAAACGGGGTATTGAATGAGTCCGCATTCGCGGCTTTTCAACGTCTTGTACAAACGCTGGGCCTGCCGCCTGATATCGCTAATGCGCTGGTCGACTGGCTGGATGCAGATAATCTGACCCGCTATCCGGGAGGGGCAGAAGATGTTGAATATCTGGCGATGGGCGAACCCTACCGCGCAGCTAACCGCGCTTTGCTGGATATTCAGGGCTTGTCCCGTATTCGCGGCTTCACGCCCGAAGTGATCGCCAGGCTGGAGCCCTTAATCAGTGTTTTACCGCAGGCAACGCCCGTGAATGTTAATTTTGCCGGGCCGGAAGTATTGGCGGCGATTATTCCGGGCCTGTCAGTGTCTGCCGCGCAAGGTGTTGTGGCCAAACGCTCAGGCAAGTATTTTAAAAATATTGAAGAATTTAAACTGGCCTTGCCCCAGACCCTGCAAGCTACCGTATCACTGGATGGCGTATCCATAGAAAGCCGTTATTTCATCAGCGAAGTGGACGCGCATTTTGGCCGGGTTAATATGAGCTTTCAGGCGTTGCTGGAGCGCAAGGGCGATCAGATTCCAAGGATTGTCTGGCTGAGAAGGCGCTGATGTCACTGGCTGAGCTTAATGCGAATAAAGCAATGTGCTGAGAGCGAGGGTTTATTCAGCTTTAATCGGCAGCAGAACGCGCACAATCAGCCCGTGTGGCTTGGCATCAAGCAGGCGGATGCTGCCGCGATGCCTTTCGGTGATTTCTTTGACAATTGCCATCCCTAATCCACAGCCGTTACCGGTTTGCTCGCGGCGGTAAAAGCGCTCGAATACGCGCTCTTTATCGGTATCTGGAATCCCGGCCCCATCGTCTTCTACTTCAACCACGTAATTCTCGCCTTCGATGCTCAGGCGAGCGGTGATATTACAGCCGCGCGGGATATATTTGATGGCGTTTTCAATCAGATTGGTAAACAGCTCCCGCAGCAGGGCGGAGTTGCCGTGCATGGGCGCTTCGGATACATCGGTGTCACAGCCCAGATCCATGCCGGCAGCCAAGGCGCGTGGCACGCATTCTGCCGTCAGCTCGCGTATTAGTTTGGCTAAATCCAGCGGGACGCGCGGCATACCTTTTGCGCTGTCCGGCTCGGATCTGGCAAGGGTAAGTAGCTGATTAACAAGGTGAATGCTGCGGTTGGCGCTGGTGTGTACCATGGTCAGGCGGTTGCTTAGCCCTTCTGGCGTGGTTTCGCGCATGGCCAGCTCGGTTTGCGATTTTAAGCCGGCAAGAGGCGTGCGGAGCTGATGCGCAGCATCGGCAATAAAGCGGCGTTGCCGGGCCACACTTTCATTGGTACTGCTTAAAAGCTGATTAAGTGCGGAAGTGAGCGCGCCCACTTCTTCAGGTTCATTATCCAGCTGCAGAGGGGATGGGTCTTGGCCTGAGTGTTCTTCAACCCTGCGCTGCAGGCGGGCTAATGGGCGCAGGCCGCGGTTTATGCCCCACCAGACCAGAAAACTCATGGCAAAAATCAAGAGGGCCAGCGGTGCGGCAATGGCAATCAGGATTTCTTTAGAAAGCTGGCTGCGTGCTTCGGTGCTTTTGCCTACCAGTACGTGCATCCACTTTTTTTGCTGGGTAATTTCTACCGGGAAATAGAGCGAAACAATGCGCAGCGATTCATTTTGAAGGCGGGCATCATAAAAAACAATTTGATTGTCGGGCTTTAAATGGCTTTGCAGCGCGGGCAGCTCGCTATTACTGAAGATAATGCCGCCTGTATTGAGCGATACCGTATAAAACAGGCGCTCGTCTGAGTCGTCATCCAGTAAAAGCTGCAGAGCATGGGGGAAATCAATAATCAGCCCATTGTCCTGGGGCTTGATTTGCCGGCCAATCGAGCGTGCTGTTTGCAGTAGGCTGTCGTCGATCGCCATATTGGTATAATGCCGGGCTACGTTATAACTTAAGAATGCACCGGCAAGCCAAAGCACCCCCTGCGGTATGAGTAACCACAGGAGGAGCTGACGCTTGATTGAGAATTTACCCCTCAACATCCTGCGCTTGACTAGGTTGCTTCTCAAGTAAATAGCCAAGGCCACGAATAGTACGGATCACTACACCGCAAGGATCCAGTTTTTTGCGGAGGCGGTGTACGTAAACTTCGATGGCATTCAGGCCAACTTCAGCATTTTCTGAGCCCAGCTCACCTACGATTTGTTCTTTGGTGACCACACGATCAATATTGGACATTAAGATTTCCAATACGGTGAGTTCACGCGCAGATAAATCGAGCGGTGTGTCATTGCACCATGCACGCTGGCCAGCGCGATCCAAACGCAGATTGCCCAGTTGCTGCACGGACTGCGGTAAGATTTTGCTGCGGCGAAGCAGGGCGCGCAAACGCGCTTCAAGTTCGGAGAACTCGAAAGGCTTAGCCAGATAATCATCGGCACCTGCATCTAAACCGGCTACGCGATCTTCCAGACCATCAAGAGCCGTCAGGATCAGGATAGGCAGGGAAGGTTTATGCTGACGGACGTTTTTTAAAACTTGCAGGCCATCCATGTTTGGCAGGCCAACGTCCAACACCACAACTTCGTAGTCATTGTGCAGTAAAATTTGTAAGGCTAGAGCGCCATCGTTAACACAATCAACTTGAAAGTCAGCCTGAGACAGGCTGGTTTTCAGAGCGTCAGCGAGAATTAGGTCGTCTTCAGCGAGAAAGAGCTTTGTGCTCATGTTCTGAACCTCGTTTTGTAAGAATAAGCTTACCGGCAGTTTAACTGTAATTTCTTCAATACCCAAGTTAATTTTGTGCACCTAAAGCCCGGGCCCTGCTTAATGTGCATTGTTGTGTATTGTCTATAGCAGTGTTGTCAGTAAGTAGCCAGCCAGAAAGTTCTTTTTTTGTCAGCGCGGTTAAAGCATCTATCCAAAGAGGGGAATCATTCAGGCAGGGAATGAAGTGGTACTCCTTACCGCCGGCCTGTAAATAGTCCTGTTTTCCTTCGATGGCTATTTCTTCAAGTGTTTCTAAGCAGTCAGCTACAAAGCCAGGGCAGACTACATCCAGCCTGCCTGTACCTGCCTTGCCCAGTTGTTTTATGGTGGCCGTCACATAAGGTTGCAGCCATTCGGCACGGCCAAAGCGGGATTGAAAGGCTACGGTGTATTCAGATTCGGCAAGGTCCAGCTCTTCTGCTAGCAGGCGGCCGGTTTTGCGGCAATAGCAGTGGTAAGGATCACCCTTATCCAATGTGTAGCGCGGCACGCCGTGAAAGCTCATCAGTAAATGGTCGCCGCGCCCTTTGGCTTGCCAGTAAGCGCGTACCTGCCCAGCCAGCGCTTTAATATAGCCTTCGTCATCATGAAAGCTGCGCACAGTCCGCAGCGCAGGCTGGTTGCGGTAGGTGGCGAGCACCCGGCCCACTTCATCAATGACGGTGGCGCTGGTGCTGGCTGAATACTGGGGGTAGAGCGGCAGAACAAGTAATTTTTCACATCCTGCAGCTTTCAGTTTATCCATCTGCGCTGCAATTGAAGGCTGCCCATAACGCATGGCATAGTCGACTAAAACCTCCGGGTGACCTTGCTCGCCCAGCCAGCCTTTTAAAAGCTTAGCCTGTTTTGTTGTCCAGACTTTCAGGGGGGAACCTTCGCTCATCCATACACTTGCATATTTTGCGGCCGTTTTTTTGGGGCGAAAAGGCAAAATAAAGGCATTCAGAATGGTCAGCCACACCAGTCTTGGTATTTCTACCACGCGGGGGTCAGACAGAAACTGGCGTAAATAGGGGCGAATCGCGGCGGGAACAGGTGCCTCGGGAGTGCCAAGATTGACGAGCAGTACGCCGATCCGGCTGGCTTGATCGTGGCGAAAGGGTGGTTCAGGCAGAAATGAAGACATAGGAATGGGCTCGGATTGTTTTTCTGAATCATAACAGGCTCTGTTTAATTTGATTACACGAGAAATAACGCACTGCTTTCTGCAGCTTTAATAGCGCATCAGTATCCTTTCCGTAACGGGCCGCAATGTATTGCTGGGTGATGTAATGAATCTGCTCGTGATGCTGGGGTAATTGCAAGCTGGCACGCTGGCCAAATGTAAGCGGGCCTTCATGGGGAAGGGGCCGGCAGCCTTTGCGGGCAAGCTGGCGGCAAAAAGTTTGCCATGCACGGCTGGCGGGATCACGCCTGGCTGCGGTGCTGCGGGTGGCAAGAAAAAAGAGCAGAGCAAGCACGATGCTGCTGCCCAGGGCCATGCGCAGGATAAATTCGCCGGACAATACATCGGGTATCCCCAGCTTTTTGAACAACTGCATCTGTTTGCGTGAGTCGTAACCCATCACCCACTGATTCCAGCCATTCACCAGACTGTCCCAGTTTAGGCGCAGATGGTGTATCCATTCGGGTGGAGCGCCTTCCATAAAAGGCAGGCTGTCGGCCTGATTGAGGCTGATATCCGGCCCGTTACTGATGCGCGAAGGCGAAATCATGGCGGTGGGGTCTGCACGCTGCCAGCCTCCTTGCGCCAGCCATATTTCGCTCCATGCGTGTGCATTGGCTTGCCGTACAATCAGGTATTTGCCGTTGTTATTCCATTCTCCGCCCTGATAGCCGCCCACAACCCGGCTGGGAATCCCTGCTGCGCGCATTAAAAAGGTAAAACTGCTGGCGTAGTGTTCACAAAAACCTTGCTTATGTTTAAACAGAAAAGTGTCTATGGCATTGGGGCCTTTATTGAGCGGGGGCTGCAGGGTGTAGCTGAAACCGCCATTTTTCAGAAAATTTAAGCCTTGCCTGACGCGCTCTGGCGGGGGGAGCGCCCGCCAGCTTGCTGCCAGAGCACGGGCTTGGGGATTACCTGCCTGTGGCAGTTGCAATGCACTTTGTACGGTGTCGTCCTCGCTGGTCCGCCAGAGTAAATGGCTGCTTAAGTGGTAGCGCTGGCGCTGGCTGACGGGGGCGCTGTTAACCGCCTGCAGGCGATTACTCATCAGCGCGCTGTCTGGAAGTGTGCCGGGGATATCCAGCGCCAGCAGCCAGTTTAAATTATGCGGCTCCATGGTCATGGTGTAGCCAATAGCCGGGCCTAGGGGCGTGATGGCCGGGCCGCCGGCAACCGTGACAGGCACTTGCAGCCAAGCTTCTCCGTCAAAGAGATCAAAGACCGGGCCGCGCCAGTACCTTGCCTGAGCTTTAGGTACGGGGCCCTCAAACTCTACCCTGAAGGCAACGGATTCGTCTCTTGCCAGTTTGCTGAAGTCCCCTGGGCGCATTTCATCGCTTAAACCCGTGCGGGCAATGGGCTGCTCGTCGGGCATGCTCCAGAGCGGGGGCAGCCGTGGGAAAAAAACAAATAAGAATATGGCAAAGGGCAGTGCTTCACACAGCATATAAAAGAGCTGTTTAGCGAGTGTCTGTAGTGATTGCAGGCTTTGCCACTGCATTAATTGCCCGGTGATGGCCAGCATGGAAAGGCTGGCCCAGAGCAATATCCAGCTGGATGCCACACTTAAAAAACCTGCACCCACCAAAAAATAGGCTAACAGGCTGACTACTTTGATGTCTCTTGGTGTGCGGGTTTCAAAAAGCTTGACGGTGGCAAGGCTGGCCAGCGTGGCCACGCCCCCTTGCCTGCCGATTAAGGTTTGATAATCCAGCCAGATTAATGCAAATAAGCCCACAGATAGAATTAGGCCAAAATAGGCCGGGGGCAGGGCTTTTCCGCTATAGGCAATCCAGGCGCGCCACAGCAAAAGCAGCGCCAGTGCCAGCGTCAGCCATGGGCTGAATTGCATCCCGTGCGGCACCAGCACCAGCGCCTGGGTGGCAATCAGATATTGCATGGGTTTGCGGGCAAGCGGCGTATTCATGATGGCCCGGCGCCTGCGCTGCGGGGGGGCTGCTCATCAAACAGGGCTAATGCATTCAGGCAATTGATTTGATGCGATTCACCCAATGCCGGGGCGATGTGCACGCCCGGTAGTGACAGGCCAAAAGGCGTGCCCATCTGCTGGGCCACTAAGATCCATGCGCATAGCCTGGATAAGCGCGCCTCTGTTTCCATGCCGGCGAGCTGCCCCCAGCTAAACACCTGAGAGGCTGCGCCTTGCGAGTCAAAAAATTTTACAGGCAGCGATTCGCTGTGTGCGGCTTGTTTCCATGCGATTCTGCGGAGTGAATCGCCTGTCTGGTAGGGGCGCAGGCCTGCAAAGTCTTCTTCGCTGCGTCCTGTGCTGCTGCCCTGATTGTTTTCGGCAAGCCATGGGGGCGGATCGTTTTCCGGGCGGGGCCAGACAATGCAGCGTGCTGGGCTGTTGAGGTAGCTCCATGCGTGGCACCAGCCCACGGGATAAAAGCTGGATAAGTGCAGAGTAGGGGCAAGAAGCCAGCCGCGCTCATGGCTGAGCAGAGGAATGGCCAGCTCGGCTTCCTGTTCAAGCATGTTAAGGGTGACTTTATTTTGATTTGAAAACTGAAAAATAAGGGCGTGGCGGCTTAAGCTGCTGTGGTGGCTGATATGAAGTGGAAAAGAGGCCACTTCACCGGCAAAAACGGCCGGAGCATCAAAAAGCTGTAATCGCAATTTAAGTAAATTTCTGAAGGTACGCAGTAGTACCGCATGCCCCAGCCCCAGCAGGGTAAAAGCAAATAAATAGGCAAGACTCAGCTGGTAATTGATCGCCCCGATCAAAATCAGGATGGCCGTAAAGCAAAAGGCGTAACCAAAGCCGCTGGGTAAAATATAGATACGATCATACTTCAGCACGAGCGCGCTGCTTTGGGCTGGGTGCCGTTTGTTAAACCAGCGTTGCCGGCTTTGCCTCAGACGCTTAAGCATTATTAAGGGATGGGTGTTTCTAAAATTAATGCCCTGACCATTTCAATGGCCGCTTTGCCGCTGCCTGGCATCACCAGCCTGTGCTGGCTTACCGGCAGAAAAACGGCCTGAATATCTTCTGGTAAAACCAGATCACGGCCATCCAGCCATGCCCATGCCTGGGCGGCATGTAACAGCCCTAAGGCGGCGCGGGGTGAGAGGCCGCACATAAAGCGCCCTGGCTGCCGCGATGCCGCGATCAGCGTTTGTACATAATCAAGCAGCGCGGGCGCGATATAAACATCCCGCACGATTTGCTGGCTGGCTTGTAAATCGCTGCTGCTGATTGCTTCTGCCAATGATTCGATTAAATGGCGGCGATCCGAACCCGCTAGCATGGCGCGCTCGGCCTGCGTATCGGGGTAGCCCAGCTCAATTCGCATTAAGAACCGGTCCAACTGGGATTCGGGAAGCAAAAATGTACCAATCTGATGCGATGGATTTTGTGTGGCAATTACAAAAAAAGGTTCGGGCAGGGGCCATGTTGTGCCATCGGCCGTGACCTGACCTTCTTCCATGGCCTCTAAAAGGGCAGACTGGGTTTTGGGTGAGGCCCGGTTGATTTCATCTGCAAGCAGCAGCTGCGTAAAAAGCGGGCCGTGGTGAAATTGAAAACGCTGGTTTTCTCTGTCATAAATAGAAACCCCCGTCAGGTCGGCAGGGAGCAGGTCGCTGGTGAACTGAACCCTTTGAAATTTTAGTCCGAGCGTGCGGGCAAGTGCATGGGCCAAGGTGGTTTTGCCTACACCGGGAAGGTCTTCAATCAGCAAATGACCCTGTGCCAGCAGGCAGGAAAGCGCCTGACGGATTTGCACAGGTTTACCCAGAATAATGGCTTCAAGTTGCTTGAGTACCGCAGGCAGGCGTGGTGCCATGGTATGGCTTCCTGTTTATTTATCACTTCAGTGTTGACCATGAATCGCAAACTGTCTATTCGCTTTCGTTGCCAGTGTATTTGCCCAAGGCGTAAACTAACAGTCAGAATAGCGTGTACTAAGGATTGATGCGGCCAGTTGCTGGCTGAATCAGGGTGGATTAAACAGGTGGCGAAGGCAGCCTGACTTGAAGGGGGTAGTGCCGGTGAGTAGTGGTCCAAGCGCTTATATTAGTCACCCCGCCTGTGCGATGCACAATATGGGCAAGGGGCATCCCGAGTGCGCGGAGCGCTTAGAGGCCATTAAAGATCGTTTGATGGCGGCAGGGATATGGGATTTTTTATGGCATATTGATGCACCTGCTGCCACGCGGGAGCAGCTGGCACGGGTGCACGGCACTGAATACCTGGATCGCCTTGCGCTGATTTCTCCTACGCATGGCTTTGTGCATGCCGATCCGGATACGGCGATGAATCCTTTTACCCTGAGGGCGGCTTATCATGCGGCCGGGGCGGGTATTGCGGCGGTCGATGCAGTGATGCAGGGCAAGGCTGGCAATGCTTTTTGCGGGGTGCGCCCGCCAGGGCATCACGCAGAAAAAAATAATGCGATGGGTTTTTGCTTTTTTAATAATGTGGCGGTTGCTGCGCGCCATGCTCTTGATCAATATGGTCTGGAGCGGGTGGTGATTGTGGATTTTGATGTGCACCACGGCAATGGCACCGAAGATATTTTCTGTGAAGAAGACCGGGTGATGATGGTGAGTTTTTTCCAGCACCCTTTTTTCCCTTATTCAGGGGATGTGCCCCGTGGCGCGAATATGCGCAATTTTCCGATGCCGCGCGGCACAACGGGTGCACAGTTCCGTGACTTGGTTCTGGAGAAATGGCTGCCAGTTTTAAATGAGTTCTCCCCGCAGTTAATTTTGATTTCCGCAGGTTTTGATGCGCATTTAGAAGACGAAATGTCGACCATGGGCCTCGTGGAGGCCGATTATGCATGGGTGACTAAGCAGCTGATGAAGGTGGCTGATCAATATGCCGACGGGCGCATCGTGTCTTTTCTGGAAGGCGGCTATGATCTTTCGGCCTTGGGGCGCAGTGTGGCGGCGCATATTAAAGAACTGGCGGATATCTAGGCGCTGTTGGCATCTGATTCTCAATTGCGCCGGGGCGTCAGCATACCCGTGGACATCAGCAGGCTGATTAATCTGTAAACCCGTGTATCGCTTAAGGCTGGAGCTGCATGCCCTTGTTTGGTTTTTCAACTTCATTGCGCTCATCCAGATCAGCCATTTTGCTGCTGAGTATTCTGCTGCACAGCCTTCTTCTTTTGTGGCGCCCCCATGTTGCCGTGCCTTTGCCCGGGCCAGTGCTGGTGCCTGTATCGGTTACGCTCAGTCCGCCTGTGAAGAGTCAGGCGCTTTTACCGCCTGTTACCCGGATGCAACAACAATCCCCTCCTGCCTTATCAGCAAATAATCCGCCGCCTGCGGTCAGAACGCATGTCAGGAAACAAGATAGTGAGGCCGGGCTGGTGATCGATTCGGCAGAGGCTCTGCAGGGCGCTGAGCAGAGTTTCGCGCAAAAGGCGTTGAAAGATGCGGTAGCGGCTGACCGGCAGGACAGGCAAAAGGCGCTTAAAAGTGGTGCCTTACCTGCCTCTGCTGTGGAATATCAATCGCCATTCGGGCAGGCGCTCGCCAAATCAGCTTTGCGTGATTGTCGTGATGTGCTGGCTGAGGAGGCTCCGCCAGAGAGCAGGAAAATCGCCAAAATATCGGATGGTGTGCCGATGATTGTGGTGGATATGGAGCTCTTGAAAAGAATTAAAAACTGCCGCTGGTGATTAAACCCGTAAGCGGAAGCCGGGCAGGGGCGCGCCTTTATTTATTACTTGCGATAATCTGACAAGCTTCTGTGCGCCACCTTTGCTATAAATGCCACTGAGATAACAATAAGTGGACAGCAAGATGCGGGGCTTACTTTTACTTCTGTTGTTTGCTGTGCTGGCCGCCTGTGGTGGCGGGGCGAGCGATGTAAGCAGCGGGGCGGCCAGTGCGGTGGCTGTGGCCAGTGGTGCGGCTCAGCTTTCTGTGGTGCTGCAAGACAGTACCGGGCAGACCTCCGCAACGGTTTATGCAAATTCCATCTCTGCCCTCGTGGTAACGCTGAGTGATGCGAAGGGGCAACCCCTGAGTAACCGCGTTGTTAAACTTGGCGTAAGCACATCTTCCCTCAGTAAAATCAGCCCCGATACGGTGTTAACCGATGCATCAGGGCGGGCGCAGTCTCAGCTGATAAGCAACGACAATACCGGTGCAGATTCGATTAATGCCAGTATTGATGTGGATGGCAAATCGTATAGCGCCGCGTTTAATTACAGTGTCAGGTCGCTTAACTTTGCACTGAGCACGCCCAAACTTGATCTGAGTACCATATCGGCAGGCGGCAGCGTGGGGGTGTCGGTCAATCTGAGCAATAGTGACACAGGCCTGGCATTGGAAACGCCTGTGAGCGTAAGTTTCAGCTCGCCCTGTGCTGATGCAGGCAAGGCCTTGCTGTCTTCGCCGGTTTTGTCGGTAGTGAGTACGGTTAATGGCGTAAAAACGGCGGTAGCATCCAGTACTTATCAGGATAAATCCTGTGCGGGAAGCGATGAAATTACCGCAATAGCCACGCTTGGGGGCGTGAGCCGGTCGGCCAAAACCACGCTGTCTGTGCTGGCTGCCTCGGCGGGCAATATCGAATTTGTAAGTGCTGTTCCTGAGCTGATTTCTTTGCCCGGAACAGGCGGCAATACCAGTGCCGTGGTGCAATTTAAGGTGAAAGATTTACAAGGCAGTCCCCTGGGCGGGCAATGGGTCGATTTTGCTTTGAATACCACGGTTGGTGGCATCACCTTGGTGCAAAGTGCCGCGCAAAGTCAGCCAGGCTCAGGACTCGTGCAAGTGGTGGTGAATGCCGGGGCGGTGAGTACGGTGGTGCGGGTAACGGCTACGCTGCGGGGGGCCCCTGCAATCAGCAGCCAGTCTAATGCGCTGACGATTTCAACTGGTTTGCCGCATCAGAACGGCTTTAGTTTATCGGCAGATATTGTGAACCCGGAGTTTTATACCATTGATGGCAATAGCATTGTGCTGACGGCTAGGGCATCGGATCGCTTTGGTAATCCTGTGCCTGATGGCTCTGCTGTGAGCTTTATGACTGAGGGCGGTATCGGGACGATTACGCCGCGCTGCACCATGGCAAATGGGGCTTGCAGTGTCACCCTGGTCAGCTCGGGAAACCGGCAAAAATTAGTGGGTGCCGGGCGAATGACCGTGCTGGCGCATATGGTGGGGGAAGAGAGCTTTAATGATCTGAATGGCAACGGGGTGTTTGATACAGGGGAAAGCTGGTCGGATCAGGGCGAGGCTTTTTTAAACGCCGATGAAACCGCACATGCTGCGCCCATGACACTGCTGGCCGTTGATGGTGCTGGCTATGTTGAGCCCTTTATTGATTTTAATGGTGATGGTGTATACAACGGGCCGGACGGGCAATATAACGGCGTGCTGCGCTCGGTCAGTATTCCGGGGTCGGTTGCTAAAACGATTCATGTATCAAGCAGCAGAGTGGTGATCTGGTCGGCAAGCGCCCTTGGCAGCAATGTGCTGACATACCCTCTGAGTGCCGGCAGGCTTTGTGCGTCAGGCAGCCTGATCAGTCAGTTTGCTTTGGCTTTGAGGGATGCGAATGGCAATGTTTTACCGGCTAAAACACAGCTTGATTTGGAAATAACGCAAACAGTTTTGGTCGATGCACTGGGGAACGCAATTAATAACCCCGCGCAGTTAAGCGGCCTGAGTAGTTTTACTGTGCCAAGTACTGCGGTTGTTCCGCAGTTTACCGGTACTTTATCGGTCGTAGCCTGCCCGATTCCTGCTGATGCACAACTGGTGGTGAAAGTGAAGTTTCCCAGCGGGGTTGAAGCCTCACAAAGTGTGCCTTTGAATTAAAAAAAAGGCCATGTCAGAAGACATGGCCTTGTTGCTATTTAATCCAGTGACTGGCGGCAATAAACATCCCGCCAGAGAGCGCCATCGATACCGGCAGGGTCAGCACCCATGCCAGCAGAATGTTTTTTACAGTCTGGCTTTGTAAGCCGCTGCGATTGGCCACCATGGTCCCCGCTACTGCAGAAGACAAGACATGGGTGGTTGAAACAGGCATGCCGGTGAGGCTGGCAATACCAATGGCAGATGCGGCGGTGATTTGCGCGGCCATCCCCTGGCTGTAAGTCATGCCTTTATTGCCGATTTTCTCGCCAACGGTGAGGACAATCCGCTTCCAGCCGATCATTGTGCCCAGCCCAAGTGCCATCGCAATGGCGATAATCACCCACTGCGGTGCATATTCGGTGGTGGCGGATAAATCTTTACGCAAGCGGTCCAGATCGGCTTTTTCCGTTGAGGTGATGCTTGGCAGCTTGCTTACTTTTTTGGCGGTGTCGTCAAGGCAGAGCAGCAAACGGCGAACGCGGATACGTTCTGTTTCAGAAAGTTGTTCGTAGTTATGAATGCCAGCCAGCTTGGTCACCAGCTCATTACTGGCGGGCATGGTTTGCTTGGAGTCACATTTAAATTGTGGCGGCAGCGGGTCTTGCGCGCTTTGATCAATGTAGTCGTTCAGGCGGTAGCTGTTGCGGCTGTAAAATTGTTGTAAATGCAATGCTGCGTCGTGAGTACGCTCAATTTGGTAGGTAGTGCTGCTCATATCCACCACAAATTTACCCGGTACAATGCCGATCAGAACCAGCATTAACAGGCCAATGCCTTTTTGCCCGTCGTTAGAGCCGTGTGCAAAACTGATGCCCAGTGCAGATAAAATCAGCGCAACGCGGGTCCAGAACGGAGGATGTTTTTTGCCATCCAGTGCTTTGCGTTCGTCAGGGGTGTTGTGCATGCGCGAATCAGCGCGAAATTTTTTCAGAAGCAGCAACAGGCCCCCGGCCACCAGAAAACCCACGGTAGGGGAGATCAGGAGGGAGAGCATAATGTCGATCGCTTTCTGGGTGTTGATGCCTTCAAGCAGGGGGATGTCTGTCATCCATGCATTGGCAATGCCCACGCCCAGAATCGAGCCAATCAGTGTGTGCGAGCTTGATGCGGGTAGCCCCAGGTACCATGTACCCAGATTCCAGATGATGGCGGCGGCCAGCAGCGCAAAGACCATCACAAGGCCTTGTCCCGATCCTACATTCAGTAAAAGCTCAACAGGCAGCAGATGAACAATGGCATAGGCAACGCCTAAGCCACTGAGTAATACACCAAAGAAATTACAGATGCCCGACGCAACCACGGCAAGATGCGGAGGCATTGCTTTGGTGTAAATGACGGTGGCAACGGCGTTAGCCGTATCGTGAAAGCCGTTAATAAATTCGTAGGTAAGTACAAAGCCAAGGGCCAGAACCAGGCTGATGGCAACGCCATAGTCAAGGCCACTAAAAATATCGGGCATGGTAGGGGTAAATGAGTGATGACGGCGCGATTATGCCCCAAAAGGCCCTGGCCTGTTTTGATTTCAGCCGTATTGCAGTAAATATTCTTTATAAAATATTTACTGCTTTTAGGACGAGCAAGAAACGCCAATCTGTGCCGCCCACTCTGGCGGCAGCTCTGCATAATGTTCAAAATTGGTTTGCTCATCAAAGGGGTGCATCAGGCATTGCTGTAAGGCTTTGATTTCTTTGAAGTCCCCTTCGTCTCTTGCTTTGCGGATGGCAATCTCGGCCAGATAATTGCGTAAAACATATTTGGGATTAACCCGGTTCATCGCGGCTTGCCGCTCGTGTGGATCGCGGTTTTCGGTGCTGAGGCGAATCTGATAATCAGTAAACCAAATATCAAAAGCGCCTCTGTCCTGAAAATGGTCACGCAGCTTTGCGCCATGCTGTGGCAGATTGCGCCAGAAGTAAGTCCAGTCGCAGCGGCTGCGATGCATCAGCTCAAACAGCGTGGTGATCAGCCCCCAGTCGCTCTCCTGCCAGCAAAGCAGGCCCAGCTTCTGGCGCAGCAAATCGGCGAAGTGGCTTTCAAAATGCCCCTGATACTGCTGCAGGGCGTGCAGTGCTGATTCTCTGTCCATCAGAGGAAGTAAGGCCTGCGCCAATACCTGCAAATTCCACAGGCCTATCTCTGGTTGCTGCTGGTAAGCGTAGCGGCCACTGTCGTCGGAGTGATTGCAAATATGCCCCGCATCAAAGCCATCCATAAAACCAAACGGGCCGTAATCAAGTGTGAGCCCCAGAATGCTCATATTGTCAGAATTCATGACGCCATGGCAAAAGCCGGTGGCCTGCCATTTTGCAATCATGACAGCGGTGCGCTCTGCGACGTTTTCAAGCAGGGCCACATAAGGATTAGGGGCAAAGGCGCATGCCGGGTAGTGATGTTGTATCACCCAATCGGCCAGCTCTCTGAGTGAATCAATGTCATTGCGATAGTGCTCAAAATGACCAAAACGCACAAAAGTGGGCGCAACCCGCAATACAACTGCGGCGGTTTCCATGCTTTCCCGCCATACACCCTGCGCTGATCCGGCCATCCCTAAGGCACGGGTAGTCGCAATACCCAGCCCGTGCATTGCCTCAGAGCATAAATATTCACGAATCGACGATCTGAGCACGGCCCGGCCATCTGCGCGGCGGGAATAGGGCGTAGGGCCTGCGCCCTTGAGCTGCATTTCCCAGTGCTGGCCGTTGCCCGCCAGATATTCGCCAATCAAAATGGCTCGCCCGTCGCCCAGCTGGCCCGCATTGACGCCAAACTGATGGCCGGAATACACGCTGGCAATCGGCTCGCTGCCCTGTGGTAAGCGATTGCCGCAGAGATAATCCGCCAGGCTGGCTGTTTGCTCTGCTTCACTGGCAAGACCCATCTCACTGGCTAATTCGGCATTCCATGCAATCAGATATGGGGAGGGCAAAGGCGTTGGCTGGATGCGAGTGTAAAAATGTCCGGGTAGACGGCCAAAACGCGGTGTGAGTAAAATTTGGTCAAAAGTAAGTTTTGTCATGGATTAACCGCGCTAAGCCTGAGTAATTTAGTCGGGTATTATAACGCTTACACCTCGTTTTGAGGCGGGAAATCAGCGAAAAACGCCAGTCAGCCTGATGACTTACTCAGACGTAAAAATATTGGAGAAAACAAAAATGCGACATTTTCCTGAAACCCCTGCAACCCTGTTTTTAAAGCAACAGGCGGCGGTTTTTGCCAGCCATCTCTATGCCTATGAAGAGCATGGGGGCACGAAGGTGTCTGCGCGCGAGCTGGATGTTGAAGAAAACTGTGTAGTAAAAACGCTGATTATGGAAGACGAAGCAGGAAAGCCTCTGATTGTGCTTATGCACGGTGATTGCAAAGTATCGACCAAAGAATTAGCGCGTCAGGTGGGGTGTAAAAAAATTGAACCATGTAAACCTGAGGTGGCCAACAGGCATACTGGCTTTCTGGTGGGGGGGACAAGCCCATTTGGAACTAAGAAAAAAATGCCAATTTATATTGAAAAAACAATTCTTGATTTGCCGCTTATTTATATCAACGGCGGGCGTCGCGGCTATTTGGTCTCGCTGAATCCTGCGGAATTAATGCGAATACTTAAAGCACAAATCGTTGAAGCCGCACTCCGGTAAATTAAGGCAGGGCGCTGCCAGTCTGGTCTGCAGCAGCAATCCTGTTTTACCCTTAGCTTGATTAAATCAGGTTTAAACCCGGGGCAATGTAGCATTCATGCCATAAAATGCAGTTTTCCTTTGTGATATTTATAATGTTTTTGAATAAAAGGCATAATCAGGCTTTTAATTGCGGTCTGGTTTTGGCCTTTTAATGAAAAATAAAATAGAAAAACATTTATCAAATGTGGACCCGGCATTACAAGGGGTGCTCGCTTTTGATGTGCTCATGACATGCGCCTTGATGGTTGGGTATATCACCATTCCTTGGTGGATTATTCAAAAAGGCAATGCGCAGGATTTAGCTGTTTATGGAAGCATAACGGCCATTGCCACTTTTCTTTTTCAGCCTCTGATGGCACCACTGTGCGAACGCTATGCAAAGCGCAAGCAATTGCTGCAAGGCACGGCGGTACTGGTATTTTCCTGTTTATTTTTTTGCGTCATTGCGACGGCTGGATGTTACGGGCTATGGCTCGTAACGATTGCAGGGCTGCTTGCTGTTTTAGCAAATGCGTTTATCGATGGCGCTTCGGTGACGATCACGCCAGAGCTGGTACCTGCAGAGCAGTTA
Source organism: Iodobacter sp. BJB302 (assembly GCF_002735645.1). GTDB lineage: Bacteria > Pseudomonadota > Gammaproteobacteria > Burkholderiales > Chitinibacteraceae > Iodobacter. The sequence continues at coordinate 23,593 of NZ_PDZG01000009.1, read as the reverse complement.
GCTGCGGCATTACAGCTTCGTAAAAGAGCTGCCTCTTTAGGTCGTCTATCAGGCCCTGTTGCAGGTGGCGCATTGCTCGCTACGGCTGGAGTGGTTGCCACCCTTTGGGTTTATTCAGCTCTGGTGATTATTGCTTTATTCAGTGTGAGCAAAATCCCATTGCCCATAAATACCATTGGGTTTCCTCTTGAAAAAAATGGAATTGAATTATGGTGGCGTGAATTTCGCGCAGGGATGAGAGCAAAGTGGGCTGTGCCATTGGAGCGAGGCTGGACATTAGTTAATTTTCTGGTCTGGATATTTATTGGCCCTGCATTTATTTTGTTTATACCTCTTAAAATACATTCCCTTGGCTTATCGGCTGCCTGGCTGGGCGCATGTGAAGCGAGCATTTCAACCGGCATGCTGCTGGGGAGTTTTAACCTGTCAACACGCTTAATTAATCGATTCGGGCGCTATCGGGTACGGGTATTCGCTGCTGTTTCAGAAGGCCTCATTCTTGCTTTTGTTGGGCTGTGCAACGAGCCCCTGGCCCTTATTGTGGCGTTCGCGTGTGCAGGGTTTGCAAATACATTGATGGTGCTGGTGGGGGCGACTCACCGCACATTGGCGATTCCTAAAGAATTCAGACTGCGGATCAGTTCGGTCAATAAGACGAGCACACAAGTGGCCGGCGCAATTGGGCCCGCTCTGGCTGGAGTTGCTTTATTACATTGGCAGTTACCCGTCGTTTACACAGTGTTCAGCCTTATTGCCGCTGTCTTCGCCTGTTGTTTCGTATTTATCCCCCGCTCGAAAGAGTTTTTTGAACTCAACCACGAGCAAGTCAATGATTGGTATCGCAAAGAATATCCCTCCGGGTTTGAAAGGAAATGCAGCTAAGGCATAAGGCCTGCGTGTTTTGGCCATTGCGGCGTATCGCGCCTTTCCTCGTATATTAGAAAACAATGTCAATCTGTCTTTGTGTTGTGCGGCTGGTATTATTTTGGCGTAAAAACGGCGTAATCAATGTTTAAATGTTGTCGTGTTAACAATTAAATGTGCCGTGTCATGAATGCCCAGTTTCTCATTGACCAACTCAGAAAAAATATAAGTCCGGAGCACTTCCCCATTCAGCTGGAGACGCGTTATCCAAGCGTTTTAGCGCAAATAATGAAATGCTGGGAGCTGGATCAGCTCGATGCTTGTTTTAATGATTTACTGCTCCAGGGTCAGCAAAAGCAGGATGAATTTCCCGGGGAAATCGTTCTGGAGATTTTTCGTCTGCAAGTTGCGCTCGATGCTGTTCCTAAGAAAACGCTGGAGTTATGGGGCGATATCCCGGAAGCCAAGGTCAATCCGGAGGCAAAGGCTGATCCTCTGTCTAAGGCCGCTTTGCAAGCCCAAGTACGCAGGGATGCGCAGGTCATTCTGGCTCAATACGGGTTCAGTGTGAACTCCAAAGGTTTGCATCAGGCCATTGAGCAACGCCACTATAATTTGCTGCCACAATTTGTCCGTGCGGGGATGCCGGTGGAGCAGACAGACGATGCGGGCTGGACGCCTGTCATGCACGCTTGTTTTGCGGGCAGGCTTGATATCGTCGTTGAGCTGATTGAGCTCAATGCCAATCTCTTGGTTACAGATTGCTATGGATATACTTTGCTGCATTGGGCTGCGCTGAATGGCAATGCTGATCTTGTTACGCTCTTAATGACTTACGATTTAAATCCGCAGCAAACGAGTAATAAAGGGATTACCCCGCTGATGCAGGCAGCGGCAGGCGATCATGTTGCGGTGATGAAACTCCTTGTTGCAAAGTGCGGCATGCTGGCTGTTCACGCTCAGTGTCAGGAGGGTTGGACGGCGCTGCATAAGGCGGCGGTAAATAAAAAAGTGAGTGCGGCGCTCTGGCTTGCAGAGCACGGTGCCGATCCCTATTTACGCAATCAGCGTGGCGAATCCGCCTGCTCATTGGCGCTCGAATTAAATCAGCATCGTTTGTATGATTTACTGAGCGAATGGGCCGATCGTCATGCCGCGAGTAAATGACCGCCCTGCAAATCAAAACGCCGCAAATCTGTTGCGGCGTTGTTTGCAAAAGTATCCATTTAATTCCCTTGCAACGCATCAAAGTGAAAGCTTACAGATTGAAGCGGGCAACCACCGTATTTAGCATCAGCGCTTGTTTATCCAGCTCCTGTGCGGTATCTGTGTTGGCTTGTACAGCAAGATTGTTTTCTTCACTGGCCTGCGCAATACGCTCGATATTCTGGCTGATCAGATTGCAGACCTGGCGCTGTTCGCGCAGTGAATCCACGATGGCATGAATGGCGGTGTGGACGGATTGGGCCGCATCATGGCTGTTTTGCACGGATTGTGCTGCCTCACCTGCGTGCTGCACCCCAATCTGCACTTCGCCAAGTGCCTGATTCATGATGGTGGCGGCTTCGGTGGTGCCGGTCTGAATGGCGTTAATCGTTTCGTTGATTTCCAGGGTGGATTGGGTCGTGCGTTCGGCCAGTTTTCTGACTTCGTCTGCAACAACCGCAAAGCCCCGGCCCATGTCCCCGGCGCGTGCGGCTTCGATGGCCGCATTCAGCGCCAGCAAATTAGTTTGATCTGCAATATCGCGAATCACCCGCGCAATCTGGCCTACTGCGTTGGAGCGGTCTTGCAGCTGCAGAATGCGTTGCGTTGCCGAGCCTATGGTGTCGCTCATTTGTGATAGTGCGGTTTGCGTGGCCCGAATCACTTCGCTGCTGGTGTGGGTGGCCGCCAGTGCAATATTGGTTGAGGTGCTCACGTCCTCTGAATTGTCGGTGATGATGGATACGCTGACGGTCATTTCTTCTACAGAGGAGGCCAGAGAGGCGGAGGCCTGATTCTGTAAATCAATGGCTGCAGATGTTTGCGTGCTGCCCTGGCTTAGCTCATTCGATGCACTGCCAATGGCTTTGGAGCTTTTGGCGATTTCCTGCACGGCGCTGCGCAGGCTGCTCTGCATATTTCCAAGGCTGTCGAGTAATGCGCCCAGCTCGTCTTTGCCTGAGCTGGGCTTGTCTTTGCTTAAATCGCCTGAGGCAATGATGCTGGCAAAGAGTGTGGTGCTGCGCACGGCATGGCTGATATCACGAATCAGCCATGCTGATATCACAACCAGGATGAGGGTGATTGCGGCAAGCAGCATGATGTTATACGTGCGGGTGGACAGATAGGCCTGCTCAGAGGCCTCGTGATCTTGTTTGGCCACATCAAGCTGTAAGGTAATGAGCTCTGATATTTTGTCGGATACCGGCTCTATTGCCGGATACATTTCACGAACAACCAATTGATCTAATGCGCCCGTGTCTTTGTTTTGCATCGCCTGTTTAAGTTTGCCGCTGACCTGATTGGCCAGCTTCATCAGCTGCTCGTTTTCCTTAGCCAGGTTGCTTTCTTTGCCATCCATTTTGCTGGCCATATAATTGCCCCAGTCACGGCTGATTCCTGCTTCTGCCGTATTGATCAGGGTAATGCCCTGTTCTGCGGTCAGGCTGCCATTTCGCACTTTATGGCTTGTATCCACAATATTCACCGCGTAGAGATCTGCTACGCTTTTAAGATCGCGTAATGGCACAACGCGGTCCTGGTAAATACTATTCATCGTTTGGTTTGCCTGGTAAATACCATTGAGCCCAATCAGGCAGGTAATCATTATGGCAATGATTCCCAAAGTACTCATGAGGATTAAACGTAAGCGTAATGACATGGCTGTCCCCAGTTGTTCTGTAAATATTATGTTAGGTATTTTTAAATATATTAGTATTTATTTCTATTTGTTTTTTGCATGAAATAAAAAATGCATGGCTTTGTGTTGTATTTTTAATAAATTATGTGTTTTTGACGCAGGAGGGGCAGATTGTCTTTTTAAATTTTTAGAAAGTTTTTTAGTAAGAATTGATTTTTCTGTATTTGCTGTGGTCAGGCATGGGGGTGTGGTTTTTGATTTGAAGTGGCCGTTTTTTTTGGTTGTGTTTTGTTTTATTGCTTAATTAGATGTGTATGTGTTTTTTTGTTGCGCATCATCGTTATTCTTGCAATAGATTATTTTAGATTGAAGGGGGTTTTTTTTGAGTCTTTTTGCAATTAAAATAATCGTTTTATTTTGTTGTAAGTATTTTATATAAGAGGGGATTGCCCGTGTGCATGGCAATCCCCGATATTATGGATAAAAAAATATGCCGTTCAGTCCGCTGATTTTATGTAAAAGGGTGTTCGGTTTGTATCCATTCTTCAAAATGATCATCTTCAAAACGGTATATGCCACGGTCTTCTCTGGATAAATGCTGCTTTTCAAATAAGCGGGCCAGCGCATTATTGACTGTGTGGTTAGCAAGCTCGCCAAGTCCTAAGTGTTCGCCTAATTTTTGCCGTGTACTTTTGCTGCTTAATCCGCTTTGTCTTGCTGCAATATATTGCAGAATGATTTGATCTACAGGAAGTAATTCATTCCAAAGACTGTCAAAACCCTGATCGGTATATGTTTTAGCCAGCGCTCTTTCTATAGCCGCTTCGCAGCCATAAAAGGGACGGATTAAATATTCTTCTAAAAAACGCCGGAATAATTCGGGGGTTTGTTTGAGCTGATCAAATGCAGAAGTGCCGTCTTCAATACTCAGGTGGTAGCTGCTGTCCAGAATATGATTACTTACATTGATCATATATTGGACAAATAAATTATCCAGCAGCGGGAAGGGTTCTACGGGGGCCCAGTTGTAAAAAGGCTGATTGGATTTGGCAAACATATCGCGCAAAGTGTGCTCGCTGCTGCCTGTAAATATCACATGAATTCTTTGCTTGCGAATATCCAGCCCGGCGCGCAGCGCTGCGGCTAAATCGTTATTGCTGGCGCTGGCTAAAATTTGCGCCTCGTCGATAAGCAGCAAAATGGTGTCATCGGTTTGGTCTATTTTTTGCCACATCTTACTGATCAGGCTGGACGTGGCTGCTTCGCTCTCAAAGCGGGTTTCCAGGCTGCCTTCGGCCAGCGGGCTTTTGGCGTTAAGCTTGATGGAGCCAATTTTTTTGCTGCTGATTTTTTTCAGGCGATCAAGTAAGCCATCACTGCTTTGCAGGCTGTGAATTACGGCCGTTGCAACGCCCTCGCTGGTGTTGTCCCGGCACTCCCATAAATTAATATAAATCACCCGATAGCCTTGCCTGCTGGCGAGCGGGGCAAGGTCTTGCAGTAAAAATTCGGTTTTTCCCATGCGCCGCCGTGCAAACAAGGCCCGGCTGTTGCTGAGCTTTAATGCAAAGCTTTTAAGGTAGTAGTCAGCCAGCTCCGGGCGCTGAAAGTGCCAGTCGGGTGCGCTTTTTTCGCTCATGTTTATTAATGTCTATAGTAATTAAACATGTCTTAATTATATAGATATAGGTAAACGAGTCCATCAATGGTTTGAAATACACTGATATTGAGGGTTTTTACGCCCTATTCGGCGGTTTCTTTGGCGGGCTTGCCGGGCGGGCTGAGTAATTCATCCAGATCATTGCGCAGGCTGAGGTAAACGCTTTCATCGACATGCCCGCGCAGCCTGCTGATGAGCTCGCTGGCGGTTTTAAGCAGCGATGGCCGCATTTCGGCGGGGGCATCAGCTTTCAGGTACTTAACACAGGCGTGGGCTGCAGACAGGGTGAGGCGCGAGTTTCGGGTGTTTTGTGCCTCCGGAACGAGCAGGGCAACCGCTTCATCAAAGCGCGATTTCAGCATGAGTTGCACGCCGGTATTGTTTACATCGGTAATTTCCTGGCCTGTGGTCTGAATAAATTGCTTCCACGCAGGTCTTTGGTTGGCCGTGCTTTCCAGTATGCCGGACATATTTTTGGTTGTTACAAAGCGTTTGGAGAGGATAGACAGCCAGCGGTAGGGCGGGGCACTGCTGTTGGCGGTTTCAGTTTCGTTGCTTGGAGGGCAAATCAAATGGGCGGTCATGATAAAGCTGATGGCCAGCTCCATGCTGAATTCGTCATCCACCATGGCGGTTTCTATTTTGCTGAGGTCTTCTGTTTTGCCGCTAAAAATAGCCGAGGCGAGCTGTGCGGAAATTCTGTTCTGGTGGGAGTCGTCTTTACGCACTCTTTCCTGGACCATGCGCAGGTATTTTTCGGCATCAGCAAGTGAGTCTTCAATTTTTGCTGCAATCGCCAGCTGCAAAATAGTGTTGGCAGAAAGGGCGGTGGAGTTACCTCCGCAGTTTACCGCCCTGCTTAACAGTGTTTTGGCCTTGGCGCTGTCTCCCAGCATATTGGCTAAATTGCCTGCTTTTTGCAGGCGATTAATATTGTTGGGTGTAATCGAAAGGCATTTATCAAAGACCACCATGGCTTCGTCGAGGCGGCCTTCGTTCATATACATATTGGCCAGCTCTTCGTAGGCGTCAACGTATTGGCTGTGCTGCACAATAGATGCCTGCAGCAGCTGATCGGCTTTGGTTTTGTTGCCCTGTTTATTGTAAACCTTGGCCAGCCCCAGCTTTGCCCATGGAACAAGACGGCTGGCCAGAATTTCTTCAAATAAAATGCGTGCTTCTTCCAGCTGGTTTGTTTCCAGCAAAAGGGTAGACAGCAGACGCAGAAGATCTGATTTATAAGGGACTTCAGGTTTGGCCAGAAGGCTGCGGGCGGCTTCAATGGCGCCCTGCATATTGTCTTCCGCAATGCAGTCATAAATAAGCTGCAGGGCTTTCTTTTTTTTCCATGCAATATTGAGCCTTTCTATCAGCTGAGAGCCGGAAAAAGGCTTGATCAGGTAGTCGTCAGGGCCCACTTCGGCAACGGCCACCACTTTTTCATAAGAGGCTTCTGCGGTGATCATAAACCATACTGTGCTGAGCGGCAGCTCGCCATTTTTGCGGATTTCTTCGAGCAGCTCCTGGCCATTCATGCCTTCGCCAAAATCGTAATCACACAAAATAACGTCGTATTCAGCATTGCGCAGCCGGCGGCGGGTTTCCCCTACGCTGCTGGAAGTGTCTACGCGGGTGATGCCCACTTGCGCAAGTGTCATGCGTAAGGACTGACGAACAGTTGGCGCATCATCGGCGATAAGCGCCCGGGAGTTGCTAATTAAGTCGGTCATCGTAGTTTGGCAAGAGGAAATTGACGTGTATATTAACCATTACCTGATTATGGGGAAAGCGTGGGCGTAATGGATGTAAAGAAGGGGTTTTGAGCGCCAACTGGTTGCCGGGCATGAGGGATAGGGCAGAGAGGGGGTGGCAGACGTAAAAAAACCCAGCTTTGCTGGGTTATTTTGCTACCGGCTGGTTTTGAGTTTGCCAGTAAGATACCTGTACGTTTTTCCAGAATTTCTGAGCTATTAAAGCTAAGTAATGGTCTGGTCTTGCTGGTGCCCAGAAGAGGACTCGAACCTCCACACCCGAAGGCACATGGACCTGAACCATGCGCGTCTACCAATTCCGCCATCTGGGCAATGCCTGAAGCAAAGTTTACAATTTACTGCTGGATCATTTATAAAGCAGACCCATTTACTATATATTACTGGTGCCCAGAAGAGGACTCGAACCTCCACACCCGAAGGCACATGGACCTGAACCATGCGCGTCTACCAATTCCGCCATCTGGGCAATGCCTGAAGCAAAGTTTATAACTTACTGCTGGATCATTTATAAAGCAGACCCATTTACTACATATTACTGGTGCCCAGAAGAGGACTCGAACCTCCACACCCGAAGGCACATGGACCTGAACCATGCGCGTCTACCAATTCCGCCATCTGGGCAATACTCACTGCTTTTTCAAAAGTGACTGCTGCTTAGTTATTGCGGATTAACCGTTTTTGCTAAGACACATTTAATGCAATTAGAACGTGGTGCCCAGGAGAGGACTCGAACCTCCACACCCGAAGGCACATGGACCTGAACCATGCGCGTCTACCAATTCCGCCACCTGGGCGCTCTATAAAGCGTTAGAATGTTGCTGCGCCTCACTTAAGAGGAGGCGATTATTGTTAAAAGCGGACTCCATGTCAAGAAATAAACCTAAGAAATCTTTAAGAATTTCCACTATCCCAAAACAGGAGGCCCCGTCTATGAGCGGCCGTTCCAAAAAAATCAAAGGCATACGCGCGTCTGATCCATTTCTGGAGCGCGAACGCGAACGCTATGAATTTCCGCTTCCTTCACGAGAATTTGTGTTGCAAGTGCTCACTGAGCACGGCGCACCGATTTTTGTTGATGAATTAATGAGCATGTTAGCCATCCTTCCAGAAGAAGAAACACAGTTTCATCGCAGAATGGCTGCGATGGAGCGCGAAGGACAGGTGATGATTAACCGAAAAGGCGCACTGTGCCTGCCGGATAAACTCGATCTTTTACAAGGGCGGGTACAAGGCCATGCCGATGGCTTTGGTTTCTTAGTGCCTGATGATGGCAGTAGCGATCTTTACCTTGGTCCTAAGGAAATGGCCAAGGTGTTACATGGTGATCGGGTTTTAGTCCGCCCAATGGGTCTGGATCGCCGGGGGCGGCGCGAAGGCAGTATTGTTGAAGTGCTGGTGAGATCCACTGAAAAATTAGTGGGGCGCTTACATGGTGAACACGGCGTGTTTACGGTCACCGCCGAAGACAAACGCATTAGTCATGAGATTTTATTAGAGCTTAATGGCACGATGGGCGCGGAATCAGGCCAGGTGGTCATGGTGGAACTCGTCACCCAGCCTTCGCGCTATTCACAGCCGGTAGGCCGGGTGGTTCAGGTGCTGGGTAATTATGCTGACCCGGGCATGGAAATCGAAATTGCCCTGCGTAAGCATAATCTGCCGCATGAATTTTCTGCCGAGGCTATTTTGCAAGGCGAAGATACACCCACCAAAGTGCGGAAAAAAGACTGGAAGAAAGTACTTGATACGGTAGAGCGTGAAGATTTACGTGATTTGCCGCTGGTCACCATTGATGGTGAAACGGCCAAAGACTTTGATGATGCCGTTTATGCCGAGAAAAAAGGTAAGGGCTGGCGCTTAATCGTGGCCATTGCCGATGTCAGCCACTATGTCTTGCCGGGAGATGCGCTGGATGTGGGCGCAATCGAGCGCGGTAATTCGGTGTATTTCCCGCGCCGGGTTATTCCGATGCTGCCCGAGGCACTCTCTAATGGTATTTGCTCGTTAATGCCGGATGTAGAGCGCCTTTGCATGGTGTGTGATATGCAGATTACGGCTAAGGGCGAGATTAAAAAATATCGCTTTTATCCTGCTGTGATGCACTCAAAAGCGCGCCTGACTTACACCAAAGTGTGGGATATGATTCAGCACCCTGCAGGTGAAATGGCTCAGCAATATCAGCATGTATTGCCGCAGATCGATACACTTTATGCGCTGTTTAAAGCTTTTTCTGCCGCACGTGCCTTACGCGGTGCCATTGATTTTGAAACCGTTGAAACAGAAATGCGTTTTGATGATAAGGGCAAAATCAGTGAAATTGTGCCTGTTGTCAGAAATGACGCACATAAGCTGATCGAAGAATGCATGCTGGCGGCGAATGTGTGTGCGGCAGATATTTTGCTGAAAAAAGAGCACGACTGCGTTTACCGCGTACATGAAGGGCCAACCCCGGAAAAGCTTGAAAATCTGCGCACTTATATCAAGAGCGTGGGTTTAACGCTGGATGGCGAAGAGGACCCTACGGCCGGTGATTACGCAGTGCTGCTGGAGAAAATCAAGCTGCGCGAAGATGCGCCGCTGCTGCAAACCATGCTGCTCAGATCGCTCTCTCAGGCCGTATACAGCCCTGATAATAAAGGGCACTTTGGCTTATCGTACGAGGCCTATACCCACTTTACTTCGCCGATCCGCCGTTACCCGGATTTACTGGTGCACCGCGCGATTAAGGCTATTCTGGCAGGTAAAAAATACACACCAGCCATGAAGTGGGAAGCTTTGGGTACGCAGTGCTCAATGACAGAGCGCCGTGCGGATGACGCCAGCCGCGATGTGCAAAATTGGCTGAAGTGCTATTACATGCAGGATAAGGTGGGTGAAGAATTTGAAGGTGTGATTTCCGCTGTCACTGGCTTTGGGATCTTTGTTCTGCTGGATAATGTGTTTGTAGAAGGCTTGGTGCATATTTCCGAGCTGGGCACAGATTACTTCCACTTTGATGAAGTCCGCAAAGAGCTGAAGGGCGAGCGCACGGGGCAGGTTTATCGTATTACTGGCCGTGTAAAAATCAAAGTTGCGCGTGTTTCTCTGGAAACCAGCAAGATTGATTTTATGCTGGTTGAAGAAAAACCCATGTGGGGTGATAAGCCTGTGGCCGAAGTGCCTGCAGGTCGTCGTAATGCGCCACCGCGCAGCCCGGCGCCAAGGCGCGGTGGTAAGCCGGTTGCTCCGCCTTCACCTGCCGAAACAACGGTCACAGAAGCAAAGCGCACTGCTGTTGTTAAAAAAACCAGCAAGAGTGCTGCAAAGCCCGCCGCTGATTTGTCTGCCAAAAAAACTGCAGTGACTAGGTCTAAAGCGGCTACCCCGAAAGCAGCGTCCTCAAGCACGGCCGTAGCGAAACCTGCAGCAAAAAATGCGCGGAAAAAAGCAGTGGTACGTCAGATTTCCGGGCCGGGTAATTTGCAGGCTTCTTCAGCTCCTGCTGCTGCGAAAGCAGTGCCTGTAAAAAAGGCAGTTGCACCTAAGGTTGCTAAAACATCCGTAGCGAATCAGCCTGCAGCTGCAAAGGCAGTGCCTGTAAAAAAAGCAGTAGCGCCTGAGCTTGCTAAAACATCAGTAGCCAATCAGTCTGCAGCCGCAAAGGCTGTGCCTGTAAAAAAGGCAGCGGTACCTAAGGTTGTTAAAGCACCCGCAGTCACTCAGCCCGCTGTGGCTAAGGCGGTTCAGAAAACGCCGCCTTCTGCGCCTGAGGTTGTCAAACCCGCTGTAAGAAAACCGCGTGCTCCCAGGGCAAAGCCAGCTGTTGTTAAGGAGGTGACGGCAGAGGGTGTGGATGCTGCGCCAAATAAGCGCAAACCAAAGTAAGTCATGCGCTAAAAGTAAAACAGCCCGCTGACGGCGGGCTGTTTACTGGCGGGGCTTTTTAGGTGGATTTAAGTGCTTTAAGTAAGTTTTCACGCTGTATGGTGTTGATCTCTTTAATTTGCACAATATGGCGGAACATACTGACTTGCCCCATCAGTGAGGTGCAGCTGATATTGCCAGTGAAGTCGACGTAGTTCTTTTTATTGACTTGTGTGCCTGGAATATCCAGATAAACATGGCAGGAAGTCCCCACTTTGACTTCTTTATCTGCAAGGATAATGAGGTTGTGTTCGGCCACTTCTACAGCAATACCATAGACAGGCGGAACACTGGGAGCCGTGACCATGGCCGCGCGCCAGCTTACTTTTTTACGAGAACGAGTATCAGTTGTTTGATTCATGATGCTTATCAAAATGGGCAGATTTATTTGCCGTTGAAAATACAGCGTAGCACTCGTCGTGCTAACCTTGTGCCTGAATACCGCACTGCGGTAAAGATATACTTTTAACCAAGGAGTTCTGCATGTTTATCGTCGATCGCTCGGTTGCTATCATTAAGCCACGGCAACCTTTTCTCGATTGGCTCAATCAGTTGCCTGGAAATGACATCCAGCTGACTTTAGAAGAAGTGCGTTGTGACTGTACCTCTATTTTGATCCCTGAAGCGAATGAAACTGAAGACGGCATCGCATTCATTGATGAAATTGCTGAAAAACTATTTGAAATGGAGCTTGCTTCCTGGGTTGCTGAAGAGCAGCACTGGCCAGAGAAGCGTAATCTCAAAACATTCTGGGAATGGTTTGATGTTGAAGTGCATCTGGGTGTTATGGATGCTGTAGCAGAAGATATTCACAACACCCCTACAGATCATGGCTACCACTAGGCACTAGTATAAAGCTTTTGCTAGGTATATTTACTTATTGAGTGTAATAAAGGGGCGAATTATCGCCCTTTTATTTTGCAGCAGCATTTAAATAAGCCCTTGTTTTCCTCGTTCCGGTGCAAGCAAAGTAATTATAACGAGTAAGTTTACAAATAAGCCTGTGTGAGTATAAGGATGGTGCTTAAGGCCAGAATGACCGGATTAAGAAATAATGTAGTAAGTATTGTGGGCGGCTTGGTTTTTTAGGACAAGCTATAATCGTCTTGATGTTATTTTTTACTTATACCTTTCTTGTTTATTTTGATTAAAGTTCAGAGTTTGGGTTGATCTTGTAAGTTATGAAGAGGGTTTGAAATGAAATATTTTCTTTCTGCAGCAATGCTGGCTGCAATGACATCCGCAATGGCGGCAAACGAAGCGCCGGTTTTTAATGTTGTCAATCTGGATGCCAGCGTAACGCGCGAAGTACCCAATGATTTGGCCAGTGCCATTTTATTTGTTGAATTTACAGATACTGATCCGGCTCGTTTAAGTGAGAAAGTAAATCAAACGCTGGGTGCGGGCTTAAAACTGGTTAAGCAGCAAAGTGTGGTACAAAGCGGCGGTACGGCGTATGCCACTTACCCGCTTTATGGCAAAACCAATAAACAAGAAGGCTGGCGCAGCCGTGGTGAATTGCGTATTTCATCCCGCGATTTTGCTGTGCTGTCTAAATTATTGGCACAGCTGCAGCAGCCGCTTGCCGGGGGCTTGCCGATGCAGCTGGCTAATGTCAGCTATGGGGTTTCGGATGAGGCACGAGCAAAAGCTGAAGAAGGCTTGATTGCGGAAGGCCTGCAGGCGTTTAAGCAACGTGCAGATCTGATTCAGAAGGGTTTTTCTGCTAAGGCATGGAAGATGATAAATGTGAATGTGAATACTTCAGGCGGTCATCGCCCGCAGCCTGTCATGATGATGAAAAGCAGCCCTATGATGGAAATGTCCGGCAGGGCAGATGCGCCGATTGAGTCGGGTGACAGCCGCTTAACCGCCAATGTTTCAGGCAGTATTCAAATCAGCGAATGAACCCCGCGCCGCTTGTGCTGACTGCCTCCCTTTGGGAGCGGCGCTGCATATACATAAGCCACGCAGCTGCAGCACTCGCCTGTGTTTTTTCTCCATGGTTATGGGCCATCACACTTGTGGTGGCCTTTTCTTTGTATTGCAGCCTTTATCGTAAGCCACTTGCGCCTTGCAGCGTGATGGCTTTGCCTGACGGGCAGCTCAGGCTGACTATGATGGATGGCAAAGAGATGGATGCCTCTCTTTTGCCTTCCAGCCGGGTGCTGGGCGTACTGATTGTTTTGCATCTTATGGTGGATGGGCGGCGAATTAATCTGGTGCTCTGGCCTGACAGCGCACCGGCTGATTGCCTGCGCCAGTGGCGGGTCTGGCTGCGCTGGCAGTGGCCGGTTTTGCAAAAACCAAGGCGGTGATGAATTTATGCCTGTCACGTAATAATCAGCGGGGCCCGGCGTTGCTGGCTGAGCCCCTGGCTGTTATGTGCTTGCTTTTTTTGACGCTCTGCGGGCCATAAAGGCAGTGATTCCGATCAACATCAGGGCCATATTCTCTGGTTCAGGTACGGGGGATACGGTGCCAAGGGCCACATTGCTGATGCCGGCTAAAGCATGGTATTCCAAAGCAGCAAAGCTGAATCCGGTGAAGTACTCTCCTGCCTGATTGATTTTAAAGCCATTAAATCCCAGACCATTATTGCCATCGGGCAGGCTCAGATCTGCGAAGGTATAGCGGCTCAGGTTGGTTTCCAGAACGATGTTTGCAAGGCCGCGTGTGAGCGCCGCATCAAATCCAAACAGGGTGTAGTGTGTAAGCGACGCTATTTCTCCTTTGATGGGTGAAAAGTATTCATTTGATAAAACAGTCTGGCTGTTGCCGATAGAGTATTGCGTGCCACGGCCTATGGTGAGGTTCTCTTCAGAGAAGTAAGTGATGTCACCAAGACTGAAGGGGGTGCCGGGGTAATTAAAGCCCTCGGCATAATCATCGAAGTTGCTGTTGAAATGAATGCTTCCCTGGGCATTAAACAAATCCCGGCTGTTAAATGTACTGATACCTGCCGAAGCGGCGAAACTTAATACGCTGAGCAGTAAGCCTAAGGTGATGTGTTTCAGTTGATTACGCATAGATGTTCTCTGTGTGGCAGCGATAAAAGCCGCCCTTTGCTGATAAAGGGCGGCGGGTGGTTAAATGACGGTAAACAGACAGGGGCCACTGAGCGGGGTGTAGCCATCGTTGTATAAGCACCACGCCGCATACTGCCCAGGCGCCAGCTTGCTGGTGTCAAAGCGGGCACTGTCATTGGCTTTGTCGGTGTACTGCCAGAGGATTGATCCCACCGTGCCAGGTGTGATGCCGCTTTTCCAAATGCCGATCCAGTTTTTACTGCTGAGTTTTGAGGGAGCCACAGCGTAATCAAAGCTGATCGCTGTGCCTTGTTTAACGCTGGCGTTTGTGCTTGAAAGGGCATGAACGCTGAAGCTGACCGGCCCGCCCAGCACAGCATGGCTGTTTTTGTATAAATACCAAACGGTGTAATCGCCTGCAGGCAGATCCTGGCTGCTGAAAGTGACTGCGCCGCGAACTAAAGAAGCGTATTGCCATTGCAGTGCATTGCCATTGCCTGGCGACGTGCCCTTAGCGTAAATGCCAATCCAGTTTTGTGGATCAAGCTGGCCATTGGGGGCGGTGTAGTTGAATTCAATCGCTGAGCCCCGGCTGATATTGAGGGCCGCGGTGGTGAGTGGAGTGATCTCTGTTTTATTCCGATTGGTGCCAATGATGGGGTCAGTGCGGCTGGCGCTGCCCGTTTCCACATGGCCCGCCACACGGCGCAGGTATTGAGCATCACTATCGCTGCGGATACTGAAGTCATACCAGCCAAAACTGGCTTTCAGTTTGCATTCCACTTTACGTGTCTGGCCGGGAGCAAGGCTGTAGCTTACGCTGGCGATGCCGTAGGCGTTGTCGCTGATGGTGAGCTGGCAGGCTTTTATTCCGTTGGCGTTGGATAGTGTCAGCCACAGATTACCGTTCAGCGCATCATAGGTGGTTTGAATTTCAGGCTGCGCGTTACCAGAGAGCGCACTCAGGCTGCCTTTAAAGTCACGTAAAAACCCATTCGCGCCACGCACACTTAAGGCGTAAAGATCAGCCTGCCAGTTCCAGATTTCTTTTTCGATCCGCTTGCCTGCTTCAACGGTGTAATACCATGGGCCATCGCTGCGAATGCCTGAGTAAACAATATAAGCCGCCCCCGCATGGCCCGTGTTGCCAAAGGTCAGCTCGACTTGCCTGCTGTGATTAACATAAGCCTCCACCGATAATTCATAAGGCAGGGCACAGGCATAACGGGTTCCGGTGGCTGTTGGGCAAGGCTCTTGTATGGGGAGTGTCTGATTGACAGGCGGCTGCGGGTAGGGCTTGCCTGTGACTAAACGATAGGCAGTCGTTTTAGGCACGCTTGCAGGCCATGCACTATTGGGTCTTTTGAAATCAAAGGCTGAGGTTAAATCCCCGCAGACGGCGCGGCGCCATGGTGAAATCAGATCACACTGTACATCGCTGCGTTTTTTACCAAGGCCCCTTACCAGCCATTCTTCAAGGAAGCGAATCTTGGAAGTATGGTCAAAGAGTTGTGAGCACACCCGGCCCCCTTTACTCCATGGCGAGATAATCAGCATGGGTACACGCGGGCCAAGGCCGACCGGCTCGCCATGATAGTTTTCATACTGGCCAATATCATTGAGCGTGGTCTTGCCCATATTGTCATTCAGCGGGGCCAGATCTGAAGGAACGTGGTCAAAGAAGCCATCGTTTTCGTCGTACATCAGCATAAATACGGTTTTGGACCAGACATCCGGGTTAGCCACTAAAGCGGCTAACAGGCGCGCGGTGAGGTTTTCACCTGCATTGGGCGAGTTAGGGGAGTGCTCGGTGTAATCATTGGGGGCGCAAATCCAGGAGACCTGCGGCAGACGGTTATTGCGTACATCATCGGCAAAAGCGTTAACCAGCCAGTCGCCCTTCGTGCCGGGGGCATTGTTTTCAGCCGATCCTGCGGCTAATGCACGGCCTTTCTGGTAAAGGGGCGATTGGCTGCCAAGGGCACTGCCATCGGCGTTCACACGGAAATTTTTAAAGTAAGCCAGATAATTGTCGCCGTAATTATCCCATTCCTGATAAACCTTCCAGCTGACATTGTTGGCTTCTAAGGTTTCTGCATAGGTACGCCAGTTTGGTGCGCTTTGAGTGACGCCCGGAGTGAGGTTGTCGTACTTCGGGTCTGCATGGTAATAACCAGCAGCGTTGATGTTATATAAGCTCCCCATGCTGCTCAGCCAGCCTTGGCTGGTGCCTGTTAGCGAGTACATACGGTTAGGATCGGTTGCTCCAAAAATGGAGCAATGGTATGCATCGCAAATGGTAAAAGCATCGGCCAGCGCATAGTAAAAAGGCAGGTCTCCCCGATCAAAGTAGCCCATGGTTTGCGGTGTTTTTTGCTTCACCCAGGCATCCCAGCCCTGCCATGTGGCTTGCGAGCCTTTCCATGAGTGATTGGTTCCTACAGACAGTGCGCTGGTGTTTTTAGCATCAAAATGAAAGGGTAAAACATGGCCGCCGTTGGCATCAGTCTGATACCAGACTGGTTTTCCGCCTGGCAGGGTAATGGCGCGTGGATCATCAAAGCCGCGTACGCCAGAGAGTGAGCCAAAATAATGGTCAAAAGAGCGGTTTTCCTGCATAAAAATGACTACATGCTCTACATCGGCAATGGTACCTGTGGCGTTATTGGCAGGGATTGCCAGTGCCTGCTGGATTAAGCCGGGCAGCCAGCCACCTGCGACGGTAGTGCCTGCCGTTGTCGCTGCAAAGCTTAGAAAACTTCGCCTGTCTTTTGAAAACATTTTTGATCCTTACATAAAAAGCTGGGGATCATAGATTGTCAAGATGACATGGGCTTTGCATAAATATGACAGCTTTCCTTGCTTGAAATGGCTTAGTCCTCTGCACTAATGGACGCTTGCACTAAAAGCCAATCAAACACCTGCTGCACAATGTCTGCCCGTGGCTGCCCTGCTACTCTGGATATCCACCAGCTTGGGCCGCCAAGACGTGGGTAATCAGGCAGTATCACGAGGCGGCCTTGGTCTAAATCGTCATTGGCAAGTAAGCGTGGCAGGCAGGCGATGCCCCTGCCACGCAGTACGGCGTCGAGCAGCAGGCGAGGGTCGTCGTAAATGGCTTGCTTACGAAAGGGGCCGAGTGGTTCGCGGAAGAGTTTTGCGGTGCGAGCATCGGTGAGCATGGCTTCTAAACACAGCAAGCCTGTGTGCAAATGGTGCTGTTCCCGTGGCTGCTGAGCCAGCTGCTGGGCGAGTGCCGCTGAGCCGACGGTGATCCATTCATCTTGCAAAAAAGGGCGCTCTAATAAGCCCGCTTCTTGAATCGGTCGATTACCCAGTGCGATATCCACATCCACTTCATCAATAAAACGCGCGGTTTCATCGGTAGAGAGCACAAGGCAAAGATCGGGTAGGGCCGCGTGCAATAGATCCAGTTTGGGTTGCAGCCAGCCGTGCAAAAGAGGCGCAGGGCAGACAAGGCTGACGAGGCCAGGATCAAGATAAGTGGCGATGCTGCTTAAGCCGTTTTGCAGCATATCGATCGATTGGCGCACGCTGCGCTGCAGCACTTTACCCGCTACGGTCAGCTCCACACCACGGCCTACCCGATGAAACAGCGGCTGGCCCAGTTGTGTTTCTAAATCACTGATCTGATGGCTGATTGCCGATTGCGACAGGCAAAGCTCGTCTGCTGCTCGCGAAAAATGCCCGAGGCGGGCGGCGGCTTCAAAGCCGATCAGCAGTTTGAGCGAAGGAATACGCTGGGTAGACATATGAGAAAACCTAATTAGTTATGGCAATAAACATCAGTATTCATCAAGTATGACATGGATGCACAATCCATTCTTGTCCAGCGGATCACGGCTATCCCTCCCTTGGTGCTTGTGTCCATGCTGTTTTAAGCCTTGTATTTAAATATTGGCAAAAAGTAAGGAGTGTAAAAGATGAATACCCGTCGTTTATTCTTGAATCGCTGTTTTCAGGGTGGTGGCCTCATTTTACTTGGGCCATTACTAAGTGCTTGTGGTGGTGGCGGAGGAGAAAATAGCGATGTTGCTATTGCGCCAACGCTCCCCCCAATGGCTGCCAGTTGGCTGATGCCAGACGAGGGTGCGCAGCATAAGGCCACATGGATGGCATTTGTTGCCGATGAAGCCATTTGGGGCCGCACATTGCAAGGCCCTGTGCAAGATGCGCTGGCCCGTATCGCCAATGCTATTGTGCAGTACGAGCCGGTGAATATGCTGGTACGTCAGCAGGATCTTGCCTTAGCCAAGCAGAAGATGGACTCTAAAGTGCGGCTGATTGTGCAGGATTTGGACGATTTATGGCTGCGGGATACCGGCCCTGTTTTTGTGAGTAATCAGCAGGGGGAAAGGGCAGGCGTTAATTTTAACTTTAATGGCTGGGGCAAGAAGCAGGTATTTAGTAGAGATAGCCAAGTTGCTGCAGTGGTGACAGGGCAGGCGGGCGTCAGAATGCTAAGTACTAAGCTGGTGCTGGAAGGCGGCGGGATTGAGGTTGACGGCAAAGGCACGGCGATTATTACTGAGAGCTGTGTATTGAATGCTAATCGTAACCCCGGCTTGAGCAAGGCCGCTTGCGAGGCCGAACTTAAAACGCTGTTAGGTATTCGTAAGGTAATTTGGTTGCCGGGTATTGTGGGCAAAGACATTACTGATGGACACACCGATTTTTATGCGCGCTTTACCAAACCGGGTGTGGTGGTTTGCGGGCTGGAAACAGACCCAAGTTCTTTTGACTATGCGGTGACGCAGCAACATTTGGCGATCTTGCGCGCCGCCACCGATGCAGATAATCAGCCCTTGCAAGTGCATGTGCTCAATGGCCCTGCTCAAATGCGGCCTCAATATGCAGGGAAAGATTTTGCCGCAGGCTATATCAATTTTTATGTGGTGAACGGAGCGGTGTTAATTCCTGAATTTGGCGATGCTAAGGCGGATGAAACGGTCAGGTTGCAAATGAAGGCGCTCTTTCCGAACCGAGTGATTGTGCAAATTAATATTGATCCGATTGCGGCAGGGGGTGGCGGCATTCATTGCTCCACCCAACAAGAGCCAGCTTAAACCCTTTTGAATTGGAATAAAAATGACAACACGACGCAATTTTTTAAAGCAAAGTTTATTGGGTTCTGGGCTGTTGATGGCTGGAGCGGTAGCTGGCCCATTGAGTTCTTTTGCCTTTGCCGCATCAGATAACGGCTGGCATATGCCCGATGAAGGAGAGCCACATGCGGCCACTTGGATGGCATTTGGTCCGAGTGAAGACGTTTGGGGTAAACGTTTGCAATCTGGCGCACAGGATAATTTGGCCACAATCGCTGCTGCGATTTCTGTCTATGAAACCGTGAATATGCTAGTGCGTGAAGAAGACTACGATGTGGCTGTGAGTAAATGCAGTAGCCGAGTTAAATTGATCGTACAGCCAATTGATGATCTATGGATCCGTGACTCAGGGCCGGTTTTTGTACGGAACAAACAAGGGCAGGCCGCAGCCGTTGATTTTAATTTTAATGGCTGGGGCAATAAACAAGCGCATCAGCGAGATGCGGAAGTGGCTGATTTTGTTGGCCAATATAGCCATACCAAAATGCTGGAAACGCGCTTGATTTTAGAAGGCGGTGGTATTGAGGTGGATGGCGAAGGCACGGCCATTATTACGGAAAGTTGTGTGCTGAACGCCAATCGCAATCCTCGCGTGAGCAAGGCCCAGTGCGAGACTGAGCTAAAACGCTTGTTGGGCGTCAGTAAAATCATCTGGTTGCCAGGCATTGCGGGGCGCGATATTACCGATGGACATACCGATTTCTACGCCCGTTTTACCAGCCCCGGTGTGGTGGTAGCGGGTTTTGATAGCGACCCTTCTTCTTATGATCATGCTGTGACCAAACGCCACCTAGAAATACTGCGTAAAGCCACCGACGCCAAAGGGCGCAAGCTAAATGTAGTGGTGCTGCAAGGGCCGTCTTCTGTGCGTAAGAAATTTGAAAACAAAGACTTTGCAGCAGGATATATTAATTTTTATGTGTGCAACCACGCCGTGATCGCCCCTGAGTTTGGCGATGCTAAGGCGGATAAAAATACACGCGATAACCTGCGCGATTTATTCCCCAAACGCGAAATAGTGCAGCTTAATATTGATGCGATTGCCGCTGGCGGCGGTGGCATTCATTGCACCACCCAGCAGCAGCCTGCTTAAGAAAAAAGATAAATCATGTGATGGTTTTCTCTGTGGACCAGGTGTCCACGTTTTACTCTGTGGTTTGAGGTTTAGTACACTATCAGGGCTGGCTGAAGACCGCTCTGGTGATGTGTCAGGAAGACTCAGCCTCTTTACCCCATGTGCCTTGTACCGGCTTACTCCTATCCAACAGTACTTATGGTCTATCCTCAGTTAAACTATCGTCTGTGACTTAATTGAGAGAGCGCTTAGCAATGAGCCAAAAACGCATCGTACTTGGGGTAACCGGTGGCGTGGCCGCGTATAAATCAGTTGAACTGGTTCGCTTATTAATCAAAGCGTCTTACGAAGTTCAAGTGGTGATGACTGAGGCCGCAACAAAATTTGTCGGGCCGGTGACCTTTCAAGCGGTATCGGGCCGCCCTGTGTTTGTTGATCTGTGGGATGGTCGCGCGCCGAATAATATGGCGCATATTGATTTAACCCGTGGCGCACATGCCATTGTGGTAGCACCGGCAACGTCCGATTTTATGGCGAAAGTGGCCAATGGCTTTGCCGATGATTTACTGTCTACTTTGGTGGCCGCCAGAGATTGCCCGCTGTTATTGGCGCCTGCCATGAACCGGCAGATGTGGGAAAACCCGCCTAATCAGCGCAATGTGGCGCAGCTGATTTCAGATGGCGTGCATATTCTGGGCCCTGGCGAGGGCGAGCAGGCCTGCGGTGAAGTGGGCCTTGGCCGGATGCTGGAGCCTGAAGCGTTGCTGCAGCATATTGATGCATTTTTTCAGCTGAAATTATTGACTGGCAAGCGCGTGTTGATTACTGCCGGGCCAACTTTTGAGCGTATCGACGCCGTGCGTGGCATTACCAACAGCAGCTCAGGGAAAATGGGCTACGCTATTGCCCGTGCGGCCTGGGAATCCGGTGCGGATGTGGTGCTGGTATCAGGTGAAACGGCCTTGCCTGTGCCTATGGGATGCCGCCGTATTGATGTGGTGAGCGCTGAGGAAATGCTGCAGGCGGTGAATGCCGAAGTAGAAGAAGCTGATATCTTTATCAGTGTAGCTGCCGTTTCTGATTACTATGTGCTTAATCCTTCTGAGCAAAAAATCAAAAAAGACGCACACATCCTTACCCTGGAGCTTGGCCCGAATCCGGATATCCTGGCCAATATTACGGCAAGGGAAAATCCGCCATTTTGTGTGGGCTTTGCTGCTGAATCTGAAAACCTGCTGGAGTATGCAGAAGCCAAGCGTAAGCGCAAAAAACTGCCGCTGCTGGCTGCAAATTTAGTGCAGAACGCAATGGGCGCGGATGAAAATGAAATTATTTTGCTTGATGATGACGGCGAAACCCGTTTAACTCGCGCCCCCAAGCTCGATGTGGCACGCCGTTTAATTGCCCATATCGCGCGGCTTTATCAAAAAAGGTAAGAAAATGTCTCAGATTGATGTAAAGATTTTAGATGGCAGGTTGAAAGAAAACTTGCCGCAATACGCCACCAAAGGCTCGGCTGGCCTTGATTTACGCGCCTGCCTTGATGTGCCAATGGAGCTGGCTCCAGGGGCGACCCAGCTGGTGCCAACAGGTATGGCGCTGCATTTAGATGATCCGGGCCTTGCCGCTATGATTTTGCCGCGCTCTGGTCTTGGCCATAAGCACGGCATTGTGCTGGGCAATTTAGTGGGCCTGATTGATTCGGATTACCAGGGGCAAATTTTTGTTTCGGTATGGAATCGCAGCCAGGTGCCGTTCACGATTCAGCCTATGGAGCGCATCGCTCAACTGGTGATTGTGCCTGTGGTACAGGTAGAATTTAATCTGGTCGATGAATTTGCCGGGTCAGACCGTGGCGAAGGTGGCTTTGGCAGTACAGGCAAACATTAAGCTGCTTAAGTGTTGCCAAAAAAGCGGGGGCTGAGGCCTCCGTTTTGCGTTTTTTGATTAAATCAGGCCGGAGGCTTAAAACAACTCAATGCTTCCATTTACGGGGTGATGAAGATTGAGTGCATCAACCGGGGCAATGGTGACTTTATTGCGGCCATTACTTTTTGACTGGTACAGCGCTTCATCCGCGCGCCCCAGCACTGTGCTGAGTACTTCGGAATGCAGCAGCCGGGTAAAACCAATGCTGATGGTCACCTGGCCCACCTGGGGGAACGTGGTTTGCTCCACTCTTTCCCTGAAGCGTTCAACTGCAAAAATGGCGCTGCTTTCACCCTGCGGCCCCATCAGAATGACAAACTCCTCCCCGCCAAAACGAAACAGGTAATCACCACTGCGAAAGCTTGCCTGCATCAGCTGTGCAATCAGCAGCAGCACTTCATCGCCATAGATATGACCAAACTGATCGTTGATACGCTTAAAGTGGTCAATGTCCATCACGGCTAAGAAATAGGAATCATCTTCTTGCTGGCTTCGGCGATTACTTTCTTCTGCCGCAGGGGCGTCTTCGATACTGATGGCGGGCGTGTTTTCTTGTAAGCCCATGATTTTTTGGAACTGGCGTTCCAATGTTTTTCGATTAAGTAAGCCTGTGAGCGTATCTGTTTCGCTGTATTTAAGCAGGGATAAATGGTTTTCATAGATACGGCTCATGCCTTGCAAGGCGCGTAAATCCTGCTGCTTAAAGAGGTGCTTGCCCTGGCAGTCAATTAAAACATGGGGCTGATCGTTCATTTTAAGCGTGCGTACCAGACGAAAGTGAATGCTCTCTGGTGTGCTTAAGCCGAAAAGTGCGCTTTTAAGGAGTGGATCAAAGTCAGCAGAATCGCTGTTCAGGGTGTTTTGTGCCCGCCATTGCCATGCTTGCTGAATTTCTCCATTGGCAAGGCCCAGAGTTTTTTTGATTTGCCAGACGGCTTGCGTGTGCTCAGCACTGGGGCGGCAATGATAAAAATCGACCCTTTCTAAATCGAATATTTCTTGCAGGCTGATGCCAAGGCTGATTAAAAGCGCGTCTCTGTCATCCAAGCTGGTGAGATCGGCCATCGCATCCAGCATAATAAAAGGCTTGAGGGGCATATGCAGACTCCCGCGAGTTGGATGAGCGTTTGTATAAAATGCGCTCTGTTTTATAGCTGACGGCTTATGCAGCATGGTCAGTTTGTTGGATGGGGGCGGGTGAAAGGTGAAATATTTATCAGATTGGGCGGCATGGCAAAAAAAAGCCGCTCATGCGATGCAGTGTGAACTGACCCCAATTAGTTGGACAGTATAAAAGCTAGGCGCTCAAGGGCTGGGTTCTGTATTGCACAGGACTCAGCCCTTTTAACTTCAGTTTGATTCGGTCGTGGTTATAGTAATGGATGTAATC
>NZ_PDZG01000099.1 GCF_002735645.1 Iodobacter sp. BJB302 | reverse complement strand
AAAGTTGCACATGTGCAACTTTGTTACCTCAAAGCCCCGGTTCGTCTTTCTTCGGCTTGGCCAATACCTCGGCGGTCTTAGTGGCCGCTATTTTTGACTCTCCAGCTTCTTCCCGTTCACGACTACCCGCCAACTTACCGCGTAGCTCGGCGGCTTCCTGTAGCGCCTTTTTTACTTCCTGTTGGGCTCCATCCAGTTCCCGCGTTTGTTGTTGAAGCTGGGTTTGCAGAGCTTCCAATTTGCCGTTTAAGCCTGCAATGATGGTTTGCTTCATTTCTGTTTTTTGCGCTTCCAGACTGGCGGCCTCTTGCGCTTGCCGTGTTTGTTTTTTGAGTTCATCGGCGGCGGACTCAGCTGTGCTAGCGCGATATTCAGCTGCTTCCAATTTGGCGGCTGTGACTGCCGCTAATTTTTCAGCCTCTACCCGGCCTCGCGTCTGCTCGTCCAGTTGCGCCCGTAACTGCTCGATCTGTTGCGTCTGCTCTGTGATTTTCTCGGCTTGGCTTTCCAGTTTGTTACGCGACTGAGCTACTTCAATCCTCGCGGCCTCGGTTGCGCTGCGCTCCCGGTTCAAGTCTTGATCTTGGCGCTCGATCTCGCTGGCGCGTTCGATGGCTGTGGCTGCTGCTCGGTCGCGTTCAGTCGTCAACCGGGTAACTTGCTCGGCCAGCGTATCGCGTTCAATTTCCAATGCTTCGCCTGCGGCAGCTAGTTCGCTGGCTTCCGCTTGAGCTTCAACTAAACGGCTTTCAATCTCGGCTCTGGCTTGCGCTGCGGTTTGACTAATCTCGGTGGCAATTGCTGCCGTTAATACTTGGGATAAATTAAGGGCGGTAGCTGCTGCTTGTGGCCGTGCATCACGCCATATCGAAAGGTGGCGCTGGATGGTGTTGGGGCTACCCGTGCCAAGTCGCTCACGAATGGCTCTAATCGTGGGCGACTGGCTAGCCCCAACTAAAAAATCTGCTGCGGCTGCGACTTGCTCATAACTAATCCCTTCCCTTGCCATTTCATTTTCTCCTGTATCGTTCCATATCACAATCATATCAATACAAATATGATACGTTACAATACGATATTATACAAGTGGATATGAACCTATTTTTGCTGACTCGCCAAACGAAAAGCCCCATAAACGCGATTTAAGCCGTTTTTACCGGGTCGGCCACACCAACACCAAGGCCAAAGGCTAAAAACGCGCTGTAGGTTGGTTTTTGTGGCAAAGGCTTACCCTTGCTAATGTCTCACGACTACCGCGCCCGTTCCGGGCTTGCTGCATCGCCAGCGGGTACGGCTCTCACTCCGTGCGAACCCTACCCGCTGGCGATGTTGGGTTTATCAGTGGAAGGCGGGTCAAGGGGTCGTGGAATAAATGCGGCGGGTGTTTGCCGCGTTTTATGCCGCGAAAGCCCCTTGATGCGACTGTAGCGACTTATGCTTTGGCTAAGGGGGTGGGTTGGTTTTTAACCCATCCCCCGCGAGCCTCCCGGCGGCAAGGGCGGGGTTTGGGGCAGCGCCCCAAGGTCTTGGGTTTAGGTATTTCCTTGGACGGTTGCGCGGCTGTGCCGCGCTTATTATTTGTTCTTTACGTTGACAAGGGTGGCACAAAGGGAAATGGCTTAGGACGATTCCCGGACAAGTCCGGGCTAAATTGATTGCGCCTTGGCGCTGCTTCTAAACCCCTCACGGGGTGGCGCGTAGCGCCGGGGTGGTTTGTTATCTCGCGCTGATTTTTTTGGCTGGCGGTTTTTCGGGCGCTGACGTTAAAGAACTTAAAGTTATAATGTTAAAGACGCGCGCGCGTGTTACGGCTGTGGATAGTCTTTGTAAGCGCATGATAGATATACGTAATTTTTCGAGCGTTGTCCGTGATCGACCGAAGTGAAGTGTCCGTGATCGACCGATAGTTTGTCCGTGATCGACCGAAGTAAGTGTCCGTGATCGACCGAATTTGTCCGTGATCGACCGATAGCAATAGCGTCCGTGATCGACCGAATTTATCCGCGAAAACGCGATAGTTACAGCAAGGCTTTTAATGCCTTATTTGGGTCGCGGTCGTAGATCGTTATCATGTCGCCAGCGCCTAACTGATAGCGATACTGAGGGATGGTATCGGCCTCAATAATCATCTTTAGATCGGCCTTGAACTTCCGCACCTCTCTAGTGCTCCCGCACTTGTCGCGCAGCGCTTCTAGGGCGATTTTCCACGCGCCTTGCTTACCTACGTGCTTCCGGGCAATTTCGTACAAACGCCGCTCTAATGGTTTCCGCAATCGGAAATAATCGGGGTGGATAGTTAAAACTTCGTGCGCCTGTATAGAGTTGTAAAGCCAGTCTGATAACGTGACTTCAACCGCAATCATTCGATCACTGTCGGGTGATTTTTCGATAACTTCCCATGAGTCAACAATCCCGAAACCCTTAGCTATTCGGCTCTTCCCGGTAATGATGTTGGTTGTAATCCGCATACCTGAAAGGCGGTTAAGCGTGTCTTTTAAGCGGTCATAGCCAACACCGCCTGTCGTTCTATTTGTAGCTACAAGAAAATCATAAGCCGTAAAACGTACCGTTTTAGATGGCTGCAAGCCTTTGTTGATCGCTTCGGTTAGTTGGCTGGCGCAATAGATCAAAATATCTTTGTCGTGCTGCGTGGCTCGGCCATAGTAGCCCGGGGCGACCTCTACCGACTTCTTGCCATCCTCGCTTGTCCAAGTCCAGAGTTTCATATCTTCGCGGGTGGACAATGAGAAAATCGGCGCTTCCATGCTGGCTTGATCGTCTTTAAGTGCGTAGTCCACCAGATCGCAAACAAAAAAATCGCGCTGCGTATGCCGTACCGGGGCAAGATTGGGATTGTCGGCTAGCTGTTCACACTCTAAGTCAGGCTCAAAAAAGCTTTGTTGCTTGGCTTCCTGCCGTTGCTTAGCTTCTTCGCTGCGCTGTTGCAGCAAATCAAACATATTGGCTTGCTTTGGCTGCTTGGCCTGCGCTTTGATCGCTGCAACTTGTTTTTCTGCTTCTTCACGATCTTTTTCAAGTCGTGCCTTTAATCCCTCTTTGGTTTTAGCTATGCCGCCGTTAGCTTCACGCTCCGCAATATTCGCTTTTGCACTCTCAAAAGCCTCCGAAAAATCGGGGCTATTAAACATTTCAACAAAAAAAGCAGGGGTCATTTTCTGTTCTGAAAATGGCAAATCGCCACGGCTGGCCATATATCCAAGCATCGCCACTTTGTAGGCTTCTGAATTGGCCTCAAGCTCAGCCATGCTAACCATTTTCACTTCGGCCATTGCTGCGCCCCATGCAAAAGATTCATCACTTGGATTTCATCGCCAACAATTCGATACAACGCAATAAATGGTGTGCGGCTCACGACCAGTTCTCGCGTTCCCTTCACTCGCCCGGCGCGGCCTAATTTCGGATGATCCAGCAATAGATCAACTTGGCGCTCAATTTCATCAAGTTGATTCAGTGCAGCAGTCAGGTTTTCTTGAGCAATAAATTCAATCGCATTTTCTCGGGCAACACGAGCGCGGGTCAGCCATACAATCCGCATTATTCACCCTTCGCCTTCTGTTCTATCCGCGCCATCAGGCTTTCGCGCTGCCGCTGCATATCCGCCTTCACCGTTTCATGCGAAACCCATTCTGCATTTGGATCATCGGCCTCCGCCACTGCCTGAGCCACTTGCTCGCGAAACCATTGGTCATGCGCTGCCGCTTCATGGGCTTTACGCATACGTTCTGCGGCATCAGGCCGAACTTGCCGAGTCGCGGACTCATGACTGTAATTCGTCGCGTCCAACATATCGAAACGGGAAAGATGCAGCTCAGAGGTCACATACTCGATGCAACGATCCAATGAGCGCCACAGGCGCGGCTTGTCCGTGCGTTGTGTACCGAGTGGTTTCTCTGACATGCCCAACTTGAGCATGACTGACCAGCCGCCAGGCTGGCCGATAATCGAAGCCCCACGGATGGCCGCAGCTTCAACCAATCGTTTTGCCATCGCCGTATCTATGGTGTGTTCACTCATGATATCCTCGCAGAATCAGCACAAAATCTATAGATCATATAATGACAATCTTTTATAGATAATGCAAATCGGTCTTAAAGAAAGGCGTAGCTGCACAACATAACACCACTTATACGCAGCTCGCTCAAGAAGCCTCATACAGCTGCTAGCCGATAAAAAAACATCCTATATAGTCCTAAGGGACAGCAGTTTGATGGACAATTGAGCACTATGTGTTTTGCAATAAAGAATGAAGAGACTGTTATGAACAGAGCAACAGAAAGAACCCGAATTCATCGCGAGGATGCCTCCATAGCAAACCTTGTGCTGGTAGAAGCTCCCATTGATGCCCCGGCGAGTGAAGGCAACCGAAAATTTGAGGCAGTAACTGAAGGTTTTCAACTGCAATATGAGCATCAAAATGGGTGTTTATATCAAGGAAATTCGTTTGATTGGCTTGAGTCCCTGAATGATTCCAGTGTTGATCTTGTTTTTGCCGATCCGCCTTACAACATAAAAAAAGCTGATTGGGATAATTTCGAAAGCCAAGAAAAATACATCGAATGGTCTATCAAATGGATTAAACAAGCCTCGCGGGTTTTGAAGCCGACAGGCTCCTTATATGTGTGCGGATTTTCTGAAATTCTTGCAGACTTAAAACATCCCGCATCAAAGTATTTCAAGCACTGCCGCTGGCTTATCTGGCACTACAAAAACAAAGCCAATTTGGGCAGTGAATGGGGGCGTTCACATGAGAGCATCATTCATTTCCGAAAATCGGACGCAGCCAAGCTAAATATTGACGATGTGCGCACCCCATATGGGGCGCACACACTTAAATACCCGTCCCATCCACAAGCGGAATCAAGCGCCTATGGCAAGGGAGCGAAAAAACCGCGCGACAACTGGACACCTCATCCCAGAGGAGCAAAACCCAAAGACGTATTTGATATACCGACTACCTGTAACGGCATGGGGGAAAAAACCCCACACCCGACACAAAAGCCGGAAGAGCTTGTACGCCGATTTGTTCTCGCCTCCTCAAACGAGGGCGATTTAGTCATTGATCCATTTTCAGGATCAGGCACGACAGCAGTTGTGGCCGAACAGCTTAACCGTCAATGGATGGCTTGTGACCTAGATCCGCAGTACAACCAGTGGGCAATTGACAGGCTTGAGAGCGTTCGACGCATGACGAAGGACGAATGGATAGCACACGACCGAAAAACAGCAGAACGAAGAGAATCTATCCGATGAGTATTGCCGACTTAGTGAATCACGCCACAGACAAAGACCGGTTTAAAACCGTCGAAAATTACATTGATTTTTGTACACGTTATTTAGAGTACGTCGATACCGGATTGCAGGCACGTATTGTGTCAAAAAACGAAAGCCACTATCAATTTTTTCAGTATAAAAAAGATGGTAGTTTCAATATCACGCGACCGGTTAACACCCAATTAATGTTTGACGCGGAAAACTTCGGTCAAGAATCAAAGCAGTTCCGCATGACGCTTGAGCAATTGCGAGATGGTCAAAAACCATCCGGAGATTTACGCGACAACCTGATTCGTACTATCTATACGCTTCAACAGTCTATCGGTGCTGCGCTAGATGGATTGCCTGCCGGGGAGTCAAATAAAGCCAGAAAGTTGAATGGCGATTTATTTGAGAGGCTTATTCGTTTATTGATTGTGTCGCTCAATATAGATTGCGTGTCAGGAACGATGCAAGTTCCCGTAAAAGACTCAGATGGGATTGAGCTTCTTAAATCCAGCTATCAGCACGATTTACTGATAAGCAAAGACGAAGAATTAAAGATAATTGGCTCTGTAAAAACGTCAAGCAAAGACCGTATTGATAAAGTCTTTATGGACAAATTCCTTTATAACCGACTAACCGATACAGCCTTGCCACATATTGCCATTTTCTTGAATGACGTTCAGCGGAAGAAAACAAAAAAGGAAAACGAGTATGGGGTCAGTGGTACATTTCTTCCCGGCCACTTCAAAGCATATACGATTAAACTTAATCCATTAGATGGCGTTTATTACTGTGACATTCGCCCAAACATGGTTAAAGATACGTTGCTATCACAACACATCAAGACAATTGACCATTTTTTCTATTCTGATCTTTGGGAACTATTAGGCCGACAAGGCCAAACATTAGAAAATATCACCCTTAAAAAAGAAGACGAATCCGATGACGACACCGAATAAACCACCATTCAAATTTTGGTAACAGTGTTCCACCTAATTTTCACTTTCCTTTATGGTCTAATACCACTCTCTAACTCTTAAGTTTAAAGAATGCCCTGCTTTTAGCAGGGCATTCTTATTCAGTTGTTAACCTAACTATTCTTTGTATTTATCTCAGGTATAAATTTTGCGTGTGTATTTTGCAAATATTCTTTTGCACTATCACGATTTGCTTCATATTCTAATTGAGCGTTTATAAATTGTAGTTTTGCCCTTGCATCATTAATAACATCTGACCATGATTTAGCCCATGCCGTTATATTAAGACCTTCGTGCTCAAATATAACACCAGCAGGCTTGTCTTTTTGCTTTGCATCTATTTTCGCATAATCATCAAGCTCGTTGGATATTGCAACAAATGTCCATTTTATTTTCACGCCTTGAAATCGCTCATCATTTGCGACTGCAATTGCATATTTTTTAATCTGTGTTATTACATCTGCATCGATCTTTTTTGATGGCCTCTTCAACTCTACTATTAAATAATCAAACTCTCCATTTCTTGGTTGCGTTGCTTTTTGAAGCATTAAATCAACCCTTCCTTGCTTTCCATCTCCTAAATCAACTATGTCTGGACTATCCTCCCTAACTCCTAAATTATCTAGATGTTTTTTCAGAACTTCTTCTAATCTTTGCTCGCTACCAGCGAGGTTAAATTCTTCATGAAATATCCAAGACTCTTTCTCAAGAATTTTATGCAACTGATCGCGCTCAAGTAATGCTTTTTTACTTTCTTTATCAAACAAAAGGGCTTCTAAGCCATTGAGAAAATCAAGACGATTTGCCACTACTTTTGCTGAACTAATTATTGAAGATAAACTTGTTTTTTTTATCAAATTTGCAAGATCATCTTGCGTTTCTTTCTTTAACTCTAATACTTCGCTAATTATCAACTGTACAGATTCAGGATTTTGTTTTAATGCTTGTGACAAAAGTTGAAACGTGAACCTCCTTGATTTTAAATCAGACTTCTCAAAAGATGGTAAATAACTTTGTACATTTACAGCTAAAATATCAAAGACTTGCCGTTCTGCTAGTTCAATTGGCCCAATGTCATTATTATCAACGTATGGGTAAATTTGGTCTTTTTTCCAGTTTTCTACTATTTCACTTTGAGCTTCCGCAAGCCTGCACCTAAAGTGCTCTTTTACCTTTGACACAGCTACACTAATTATTGTTTGCGTATCTTCATGAAGATCAGACACACTCAATAAATTTTCTTTATCCAACTCTCTAAAGTAGTCAGATTTTATATACGTCGTAAAATGAAACCCCGGAGCATTTATTTTGTGCTTGCTTTGTAATTCGTGAAGAGATACTCCACTTTCATCGCATAAATGAACAGCCCGTTCTGTTTGCGTATTCCACTCTATGATTGATATTGCAGCACTAATAGTTTTTCCATTTTTTAATTGTATTTTATCTAGTATGTAGTCTGTTTTTTTATCTTGTACATCTTTTGGGTCAATAATAGCCCCATCGTATTCAAGTTGAACATCTGGGTATTCTGTTAAATACACTGCAAACACTTTTGTTAGCTCAAGTGCAGTCGTATCACTTTGAAGTGATTTAAAATTCTTTTCTAGATTACTAATTACTACCGTTGTTCCTGTTGATTTCTCTATTTTTATTTCTACTGGGTCGCCAACGTCGAAGTCGTCAATTGTATTCGCTGTTCCAATAATGTTATAAGAATAATACTTATCATTCTTTATGAATTTAGTTACCCATTCTACATGCTCACCAAGCGCAAATGCTTTAAAACGCCCTTTTCCATTTTTACCATGCAGTGCTCGTCCATTTTGTTTTCCTGCTTTTTTCTTCCAAGAGTCACCAAGGCCACCAAAGAGTTTATTTATTCTGTCGTGCTCAATGCCATACCCATAGTCAGTCACACGTATAGTCTTGAGCCCATCACAATCATCCCGTTCTAAAGTTACGTTTACTTTATTTGAACCAGAATCAAAACCATTCCATATTATTTCTGACAGTGCTGGTAGAGGCTTCGATGAAGATGTTATAGATTTTATGAAATCTAATTGTGCTGTTACATGGACTTTAGCCATATCGTTTCCCGTTATAATTTATCTGTTTATTATTTTTCAATTTTTATATAAATTCATTAACTTTTAACCATGCATCAAGCGCATCAACAAAAATTTCCTGACTTTTTTTATCAAATTTTACACCTGCACGTTTCAACGCCTCATAACGATCACGATCTAATTTAACCGTTAGTGCTTTGTAGTAGGTCGCAGGTTGCAGTTTCTCTTCATGCTGCGGAGTAGCTATTGCAGGCGCGGCCAGTCCTTTTTTAGCGACAAGCCCAGAGGTCAAGCTGGCTGACTTGGAAGACATATAAATCCTTAATTACGCAGTTACGTTAGTACGTACTTTGTCACGTTTACTTATTTGCGTAAATACGTAACTCCATAGTCTCTCAATTTCTTCGGCGGACTTACTACTAGCATCGAGTTCTTGCACGGTGCGTCCGTCAATCATTGAGGCAGCAAAGTCTGTACGCTGATACAACGTAACAGGAGCAACCGTGCCATGCTGCGAGAGTGCAACAGCCGCTTCTCCCGTAATTTTGGCTCGGGGTGCTGCACCATTCAACACAAACACCATGCGCTTACCTGCCCGTTCAACCAGATCAACCGTTGAACCAACAGCACGTAAATCGTGAGGGCTTGGCCGCGTTGGAATCAATACCAAATCGGCCACAGCCAGAACATCGCGGATCGTATCCGTTACTGCTGGTGGCGTGTCGATAATCGCTAACTTGATACCTGCTTTTGCTAATTGTTGCAGGTGGGTTTTCAAGTTGGCTATGTCCACAGAAGCAAATAATGGCGCTTCGGCTTGGCGCTCATTCCACCAACAAGAAAGGCTGCCTTGTGGGTCGGTATCAATCAACGCAACAGGCCCCGCATTTTTCATTTCAGCCATAACGCCAAGATGTCCGGCTATCGTGGTTTTACCCACTCCGCCCTTTTGACTCGCCACGACAAGAATACGCATCTACGTTAATCCTCTCTTACTTGTTTACGCAAATACGTATTTGCGTACAAAAATATAACAGATAATTTCAGCCTTAGTCACTCTATCATGAAGGCTAACGCCACGATACAAGGTAGCCCGGTGGTAAGAAAAATGGCATTGTAAAACTAGTCGGCACTATCGCTGCGGCTCTTGATCTATTGATGTACCACGCTTGCGTTCATGCACAAGCTCCTCGCCTTTATTAACAGCAATAATTTTCTCAGCGATTTGATGACGTCGAGTCACTGGCTTGGGCATTTCGTTCACGAACTGCTGAATATCAGCGGCAAGTTTTATATCTTCTGGCCTCCCTGTTTTTGAAAGTGCAGTAGCCGTTTCTAAGTATGCTGTGCGTACCTGTTTTTGCCCGGCAAGAATTCGAGTCTCCCAAGGCTTAGGTATAGCCTAACCTCCTACCAACTCTCGGGCAACTTCACGGTATTTGCCCTCTTCTACTTTCGGCATAACCCCACGTTGATTCATTTGTTGAATCGGAGTTTTTATCGCTTTGACCGTTATTCCTCTGGCCTCTCGCTTTGTCGAGTCGGCAGCAATGCCTTGCTCTCGCAGACGCACTGCAAATTCATCGCGTAATCGCTGCAAATCCCCCCGGCCAAGACTGAACCGAGTTAAATCATGCCCGGTTGTATTGACCGTCAAATGAACGTGGGGCTGTTTAGTTTTTTTATCCGTTTCCGCCGTATGCAGTGCCATGACATAGCGATAGTTATCGCCAAACTCTTTGAGTGCCAAATCGCGTACTGCTTGCTGGATCGCCTTTGAATCTGTGCCTTCTGGCATCGAAAAAACCATATTTAACGTGTGCTTAGTTTTTTCTGAGGATTTACCCGGATTAGACTCCCACAATTTATGCAAATTATTTAGCGCTTCACGGCCTTCAAGCTTATCGCCTTGCTCATTTTCAAGTTCTAGCTTGCCGTTCCGGCTAATGTACTCCAAATGGCTTTTTATGTGCGCTGCACCTTTACATCCCCCCGTGATTTTCACGACCACAGGGGGACTACGCCGGACAGCACTTTCTAACTTTTTGCGTTCGCTTGAACTACTGAAAACATCCGGCGTTTTACGTTTGCGCCGTACCTTCCCGTCGGTAATCCCGCCAATTTTTTTCATGTGGTATGCCTATTTAGGCATGCAGAAATCAGGTGATTAACAGCAATAATGTGCCGATTTAATTCATTGCGTAAGTCACTAATTTTTCCTGCGGAAATAATGTCTGCTTCGCTCGTGCTGGCGTTTAGTCTGTGCGCAATCTGATTCAAATTTCGCCCCCAAGCCCAAATCTGCTTATTTGAGTCAAGCAATGCGGACAGTTCCACATCCGTAAATTCAGCCGTTTTAAATAAATGATTCCGTAAAACTCGCCTGACATACCTCGCCTTAGTACGCCCATTTCCCGCTCGTTTTGCCAGCTCGTCATACTCACCTTTACGCAAACGAAGAGAAACTAAAGTGTCGGATTTAGTAGCAGTTTCTGTTGCCAGCTCAACCGGGGTTTTTGCCAATATGTGCTGAATCACTTTTCGAAGTATGTCGGATACGGAACAGCAATTCTGTTTAGCCAAGGCTATCAACGCTGTTTTTTCTGTTTGCGTTACCTTGGCCTTAACAAGTGAGCTACCGGAAATTTCAGGCTGTATCCGCATTACAGGGGTATCCCCGTCGCCAAGCAATATCCAACTCAATTTATTTGGCGCTAGTTTGGCAAGAGCAGCAAGGGTTGCAGCAGATGGGCGGCGCCGTGAAGTTTGCAAATCAGACCATAAATTACTGTTGACTCCAGTCGCTTGCTCCAGTTTTTTATTACGCCCGTAGCCGCTCGGATACAGATCAGTAATAACTAAAACCATTCTTTTTCTAACTTCTTCATCTACAGAATTTGCCATTATCTGCCAAGCTTAATATCGTTAAAATCACTATATCACGACCGTATGATGTCAAAAACCATATCCTGCAATAGTATTCCATTCCCCTATAAAAGTTGCACATGTGCAACTTTCCTACCCTTCAGCGGTAAAACCAAGCCGATCACCCCACGCTGCTTTTGTTTCATTTTCTCCATGTTCTAAAACGCTCATTGGGTCAAAATTCAGCGTCATTTTCGCCCAATACAAAGCGCGTGAATAAGTCAGCGAATCAAGTCCCAATGCCTGCAAAAAATCCTCTAAATGGCCGAATTTTCGATACTCGTCTTCACCCTGATTTTGATAGATAACAACTGACCAACCCACCGAGTTACCAACTCGTTCAGGATGTAGGCTGGCATATATTGGGTAAACCATTGCAGCTGGATCGTCGAGCAAGTCCCTATACTCCCAGCCGCTTTGATCTACCATGACCAACCTGCGTCTGATTGTCCCATCTAGGTTTTTGCCTACATTAATTTCAATGAGTTCCATTGCATTAAATTGAACGACACCTTCCATATTTGCCTCTCAGTCACACAGCCACGCACCGTTTTAGCCAAAAGTTGCACATGTGCAACTTTGTTACCTCAAAGCCCCGGTTCGTCTTTCTTCGGCTTGGCCAATACCTCGGCGGTCTTAGTGGCCGCTATTTTTGACTCTCCAGCTTCTTCCCGTTCACGACTACC
>NZ_PDZG01000098.1 GCF_002735645.1 Iodobacter sp. BJB302 | reverse complement strand
ATTACATCCATTACTATAACCACGACCGAATCAAACTGAAGTTAAAAGGGCTGAGTCCTGTGCAATACAGAACCCAGCCCTTGAGCGCCTAGCTTTTATACTGTCCAACTAATTGGGGTCAGTTCAGTGCGGGGCTTTTTTACTATTTACCTGAGAAAACCAATGCGCAAACTTGCTCTCATTATTTTAGTTGCAGTGACAAGCCAGACTGCTTGGGCTGATGCGGCAGGTGATTTAAAAAACTACCTGAGCAATACCCAGTCCTTACAAGCCAGCTTTAAGCAAACAGTAACCAGCCAGCAGGGCAAAGTGCAGCAAAGCAGCGGGATACTGGCGATTCAAAGGCCGGGTTTATTCCGCTGGGTTTATCAAAAACCCTTTGAACAACTGATTATTGCCGATGGCAAACAGGTCTGGCTGTACGATCCTGACTTAAAACAAGCCACAGTAAAAGACATCGGTAAAGCCCTGGAAAGCAGCCCCGCCGCCCTGCTTGCAGGCAACAATCAATTTGAGCGCAATTATAAATTGCGCACTCTGGCCAGCAGCGAAGGCGTTGACTGGCTGGAGGCCATCCCCAAGCAGCCCGATCAATCATTTGATACAGTGAAACTAGGCTTTAGCCAGGGCCAGCTAACACAAATGGAGTTACATGATCACTTTGGGCAAACCACACGTATTTACTTTGGCGCGCTTAAAATCAACCCAAAGATCGATGCCGGGCAGTTCCGCTTCAGCCCACCCAAAGATGCAGATGTAATACGTGAATAAGCACTAAAAAACCCTACAATCCCAACCCCGCAACACGGACATTCTCTTTGAGTGATTTATTTGCAAAGCCCGGCCATATTCCGCTTGCCGAGCAATTACGCCCCAAAAATATAGCCGAAGTGGTTGGCCAGAGGCATCTGCTCGCCCCCGGCAAGCCACTCGCTGCGGCCATCTCGGGTGGCAAACTGCATTCCATGATCTTATGGGGCCCGCCCGGCGTGGGAAAAACCACCCTCGCCCGCCTGCTTTCCAGCGCTTTTAATGTGGAATTCATTGCGCTTTCTGCAGTATTTTCCGGCGTAAAAGACATCCGCGCCGCAATGGAAGAAGCTGAAAGCCACCGCAGCATGGGGCGGCACACCTTACTGTTTGTCGATGAAGTACACCGCTTTAATAAGGCACAGCAGGACGCTTTTTTACCTTTTGTTGAATCAGGGCTTGTGACTTTTATCGGAGCAACCACTGAAAATCCTTCTTTTGAAGTGAATTCAGCCCTGCTTTCCCGTGCTCAGGTTTACGTTTTAAATGCACTATCCGAAGCCGAGCTGACAGAATTACTGCAACGCGCCTGCCATGAATGCCTGCCCGAGCTGACGTTTGAATCTTCTGCCATTGACACGCTCACAGGCTTTGCCGACGGCGATGCCAGACGCCTGCTTAATCTGATTGAGCAATCAGCCACCGCGGCTCTCGCCGCCAAACGCACGCACATTGACAGCGCATTTCTAAGTGAAACGCTAACACTGAACGCCCGACGTTTTGATAAGGGCGGCGATTCGTTTTACGATCAGATTTCTGCCTTACATAAATCGGTGCGCGGCTCAAACCCCGATGGCGCACTCTACTGGCTGACCCGCATGCTCGATGGCGGGGCAGATGCGCGCTATTTATCAAGGCGCATTGTGCGCATGGCATGGGAAGACATCGGCCTTGCTGACCCGCGCGCCATGCAAATTTGTAATGATGCAGCAAGCACTTTTGAGCGCTTAGGCAGCCCGGAAGGCGAGCTGGCACTGGCTCAGGCGGTGATTTACCTCGCCATTGCACCTAAATCCAATGCGGGCTATATGGCTTATAAAGCGGCTAAAGCCTTTATTGCCAGCGACAAAAGCCGCGAAGTCCCCATACATCTGCGCAACGCCCCCACTAAGCTCATGAAAGAGCTGGGCTATGGTAAACGCTACCGTTACGCTCACGATGAGCCTGAAGCCTATGCAGCGGGTGAAAGCTATTTACCAGAGGGGCTGGAAGATTTGCACTTTTACGAGCCGACTCCACGCGGGCTGGAGGGGAAAATTACCGAAAAATTACGCCACCTTGCCGAGCTGGATGCGGCGTGGCTAAAGCAAAATCAATAAATCAGCTCGCACAAAACCCAAATCTTGAACCACGAAGGACACCGAGAACACGAAGTTTCACAGAGAAAACCAAGCCATTACATCAAAATAACCCAAGCATTGATCCATAAAAATTAGCTATTTCTCGGACACCCCCTCATTTTGGGTTTCTCCTCCTTCCTCGTTTTTGCCTTTCTCCGTGTTCTCTGTGTCTACAGATTTAAGGTTTAGATTTAGCTTTATAGATTTGGCTTAAGATTTTAGGTTTTTAAGAGCTTGCCAGCCGTGTAAACTATCTACCATTCACCTGAAACAAAAAGACGACGATTATGCTCGATATCAACTTACTCCGTACCGACTTAGAAAACGTGGCAGCACGCCTGGCCAGCCGCAAGTTTATTCTTGATGTAAACGCTTTTTCTGCACTGGAAAACGAGCGCAAATCGCTGCAAACCCGCACTCAGGACTTACAAGCTAAGCGTAATGCCAGCTCCAAGCTGATTGGGCAAGCCAAAGCAAAAGGCGAAGACGTTTCTGCCATCATGGCCGATGTTGCGCTGCTGGGTGACGAGCTGAAAGCGGCCGAAACCGCGCTGGCGGTGCTGCAAGACAAAATCAATGACATGTTGTTATCCATGCCTAATCTGCCGCACGAATCCGTGCCGGTTGGTAAAGACGAAACCGAAAACGAAGAAGTACTGCGCTGGGGCACGCCGCGCGTATTTGATTTTGAAATCAAAGATCACGTCGATCTGGGTGGCCCGCTGGGCCTTGATTTTGAAACCGGTGCAAAATTATC
The DNA here is from genome assembly GCF_002735645.1 of Iodobacter sp. BJB302. Lineage (GTDB taxonomy): Bacteria > Pseudomonadota > Gammaproteobacteria > Burkholderiales > Chitinibacteraceae > Iodobacter. Next base: position 9,822 of record NZ_PDZG01000098.1, on the reverse strand, counting down.
CGGCGCGCGCTTTACCGCACTAAAAGGAGGCATCGCCCGCCTGCACCGCGCTCTGGCTCAATTTATGCTCAACACCCATACACTGGAGCATGGTTACGAAGAGGTTTACACCCCCTACCTGGTAAACGCCGCCAGCATGATGGGCACAGGGCAATTGCCTAAGTTTGAAGAAGATTTATTCAAAGTAAACCGCCCGGATGCCGAGCCGCTGTACCTGATCCCTACTGCCGAAGTGCCGGTCACCAATTTTGTTCGTGACAGCATCGTGAAGCTTGAAGACTTACCGATGAAATTCACCGCTCACACACCATGTTTTCGCTCCGAAGCCGGTGCCTATGGCCGTGATGTGCGTGGTTTAATTCGTCAGCATCAGTTTGAAAAAGTAGAGCTGGTACAAATTGTTCACCCGGATGAATCGCTCAAAACTCTGGAGATTCTGACTGGCCATGCAGAAGCCATTCTGCAAAAGCTGGAATTACCTTACCGCAAAGTAAACCTCTGTACCGGCGATATGGGCTTTGGCTCGCAAAAAACCTACGACCTGGAAGTATGGCTGCCCGCGCAAAACACTTACCGCGAGATTTCCAGCTGCTCCAGCATGGGCGCCTTCCAGGCCCGCCGTATGCAAGCCCGCTTTAAGAATGAACAAGGCAAGAACGAACTCGTTCACACCCTAAATGGCTCTGGCCTGGCAGTTGGCCGTACGCTGGTAGCGGTGTTAGAAAACTACCAGAATGCAGATGGTAGCATCACCATCCCTGCCGTATTACGCCCTTATATGGGTGGACTGGAAGTATTAAAGTAAGCTGTTGCTGTTGTAAATTAAAAAACCTGCCCCTTACAAGGCAGGTTTTTTTATGCACGATTACTTCAAATCCGCTACAACACGCTCCAGAGCACCTATATCATTAGCCGTTAAAAGTGGTTTTATTCTTTCAAAAACTTCTTCAGCTAATTCATATATTTTTAAAGCAAGTAAACGCTGAATCGTATCATCACTAAATCGTTTTTTAATTTCGCATGCAGGATTTCCGCCCACTATCGTATAGGGTGCAACATCACGGGTAACGATACTGCCTGCAGCAATAATTGCGCCTTCACCAATTGTTAATCCAGGCATAATCATGGCTCTCATGCCTATCCAGCAACCGTCTTTTAAATGGGTATCTCCTTTGCCCTGATAAGACTCCGCAATCGTTTCTATAAAGGGATAAAGACTAAACCAGTCCGCCCGATGAGTATGATTTCCACCCATTAAGATAACGGCTTCTGCACCAATGCAAACATAATCACCAATAAAGAGGCGATCAATTTTCCATAATGGTGTCCATTGCTGGCTGATTTCATCGCCATATAAATAACGCACCACCGACATCTCAAAACTCTTATCCCAGCAATCACTGTAATAGCTGTGCCGTCCTTTAATCAAAATATTAGGATTACTCACACTTTCATGCAGCAGCTCCACTTTTGACCAATGCTTCATTGACTACCTTCTCATTTCACACAAAAAAAGCTGACAAAATCATCATTCCCAAGATAATGATCATGGCGAAATAGCAATACCGAACCCTAATACATTTTGCCGCCTATTATAATCAAGCAGATTATCGCCATAGCCACTAAAGACTTGCAGGTATGCTTTTAAATTACCAGTCAGCGGATACGTCCAGTCCAGCTGTATTGCGCCATTACCCGTGCGGAAATTTTGTCGCATCAATGCGCTTAATTCCTGCCCTGAAGCAAAGCGATAACGTGCAGTGACATCACCATGGCCCATAAAATCCAGCAAATCCGGATTATCATCGGTTCCCTCTGACTCTTTGAACCGATACCACGGCCGAACTTCCAGCGAGAAATTATCTTTTTCAAAACCAAAATCAGCATAAACACGATTCCAGCTTCGGGACAATGGATTACTGCGCCCATTAGACTGATGTGCCAGCCCCAGATTCAAAAAGCGCCACTTCATTATTCCCAAATCCAGATCTGTACGAATAGATAAAATACCTTCCGGCTCATAGTTTGTTTCGCGAAATGGCGCGGAATAATCACGGTTATATAATTGCCAATAGCTTTTCTGGGTATAAGCAAGCCAAAAATCTGCCCGGTCAGAAAAAACACTTTCCAATGCTTTTACTTTGAAACTCAGCTGGAATTTAGCTTCCGTATCATTAATCACATCAACGCCCTGCGCTAATGGAATTTGCTGCCCGCTTGATGCGGATGAGCTGGGATGCTGATTACGATTATCGCTGTAACTGATAGGCAGGAAATAATTTGTTCTATATGTTCGCAAGGCAAAAGTGCCTTTCTTCTGATCCAACTCCCATTGATCCCCTAAAGCAGAAGACGCTGATTGATTAATATCAGTAAAGGGTGAAGGCCGCGGCGCTGTATTTGATTTTTCAATCGTTTCCGCTCTTACCTCGGGTGGCTTTGCCGCTGTACCTGTCTGATCAAGGTTGTCGTAACAAGCCAGCCTGGCTTTGGCGTCTGCGATGGGTTTGCATTGCTGCAGCAGACCAACATCCGCCGTGGCATGAGCCGCCACAGCAACACAAAAAAGCAATATTTTTGAGCCCTGCATAAAAGACTTTCCTTGCCAAAAATTCTATCTGTTACTTAAAAACAGCCGATAAAGAAAGATTCACTCAAATCAGGATTAATCAGTATTAAAAAACATAATGCTGCCATTACAGCAGCATTAGCAAAGCAATCAAAAAAGCATTAGGAATTAATCTTTACCTGAGTGATTTATCATCAATGCTCGTGCTAATAAATCCGCACTTTCATGGCACCATTTATCCATCAGCTTCTCTATCGTTTTAAGCTGCATCGGCTCATCTTTTTGTACTGTTTTTGTACTTTTACGTAAATTCACACTACCAGCAAGCAGACTGCCATTTTGTGAATCCTCTAATTGAGCAATATTGCCAATTTTCATTAAATATGGCTCTTTGCCTGCCGCCAGCCGGGCGAGATTAATCACGGCTTTAGCCGGCAAAACATCAATAACGTCAATACCGGGGCGCTCCTGAGCCAGGCCTGTTATGGCCACCCGCATTTTAGCCACGCCCGGCCCAGCCTCCCTGGCCACAGCAATGCCAGCCTTACGGAGCTCTTCGGTCATTTTTTTGTGAAAATATTCAGCTATTTTATTTTCTTCATTACCCTGCAACAGCTGCCAGTTACCTTCTTCAGAATGCCTCATAAAATACAGAGGCTCGATCAAAACAGCATTGTAATCTTTAAGGCTGACCCCGGGCTGCACATACAAACGGCGGGATGCATCTTTATCTGAGGGTTTAAATGCAGAAAGAGGAACAGTAAACAGATTTTCAGGCTGAATTTCTTCAGCCGCAAAAGCAGGCATTGTCAGTGTCACCGCCAATACCATAGTACTGATTAAATGGGTTTTCATTCATCATCCTTTTTTTTACAGACGTGGCATTAAGTATTATGCACAATATTTCCTGAAAAAATAGAGAGGATTTATATATCCCATTTACATATAAAATTTCAGCCGCTAATCCGTCGCCGGATATCTGAGCATCATCAGGCCCTCTTTTCTGCCCCATCGCAACATCTTTCTAATTTTGCCCCTAAAAACAGCGGCCAGCTATTCAATCCACACTGATAAAAACGACCGCCCGCTTTACTCAATTCAAGCTAAAACTTTAAGCCTGTCTGAATTAAAAGCTCAAATTCCTCAGGGGGCACAGGCTTAGAGAATAAATAGCCCTGTGCAAAATCACAGCCTGCTCCGATAAGCAGATCCCGCTGTTCAACGGTTTCCACTCCTTCTGCAATCACTTTTAATCCCAGCTTATGCGCCATCACAATAATGGCTTCTGTTAATGCCATATCGCTCGAGCCGGGGGCTAAATTGCGAATAAAAGACTGATCAATCTTTAAGTAATCAATACTGAATTTTTTGAGATACGATAAAGAAGAATAACCCGTACCAAAATCATCAATGGCAATCTGCACCCCCTGATCCCGGAATTTAAGCAGGCTTGCTTTTACCCCTGCATCAGAATCCAGAAGCAGGCTTTCTGTAATTTCAATCACAATGGCCTCACCAGGCAAACCCTGATCATGCAAATAAGCCAGCCATTGGTCATTGCTATTGTCTTTTGCAAACTGAACGGGCGATTGATTAACACTGACTTGAAGGTGGGCCATAAAATGGGTTCGCCAGCGCTTGACCCACGCTGCAGATTCATTAAATACCCAATCGCCTATCTCAATAATCAGACGGGTTTCTTCTGCAAGCGGAATAAACTCCGCAGGGCTGACCATGCCACGCTGCGGGTGCAACCAGCGAAGCAGCGCTTCTGCTTTGTAAATCTGGCCATTGCTAAGATCAACAATCGCCTGAAAATAAACACGCATTTGCCCGCCCGCTAATGCGCTGCGTAAATCATTAATCAGCCTGATACGCTTTTGCACCTGCTCCTGCAAGGCAGGGGTGAAATAGCTAAAGCGGTTTCGCCCCTCATTTTTAGCCACATACATGGCCTGATCCGCATTTCTGAGCAGCTCATCCACATCCTGAGCATCCCTTGGGTAAAACGTAATGCCAATGCTGCCTGAAATCAACACCACCTCGTTACTCAGGCAAAATGGTTTTGCCAGCTGGCAGAGAATATCCTGCACAATCCGCTCAATGCAGTTGATATCATTCAGCCCGGAAATCAGCACGGTAAACTCATCCCCTCCCAAACGGGCCACTGTATCCACTTCACGCACACAGCCTGCTATGCGGGCTGCGGCCTCTGTCAGCAGTAAATCGCCTGCGGCGTGGCCAAAGGCATCATTCACTTCTTTAAAGTGATCCAGATCGATAAACAGCAGTACTAAGTGATTTCCGCCGCGATTTACTTTTTTTATTTCCTGCAGCAAACGATCATGAAACATACGGCGGTTGGGCAAATCGGTAAGCGGATCAAAATTAGCCTGTCTCCAGATCAACGCTTCTGCCTGCTTACTTTGGGTAATATCCGAGCCAACGCCACGATAGCCGGTGAATTGGCCCAACTCATCAAATACAGGCTCCCCGCTTACAATCACCGTACGTACTTCACCGTCTATCCCTAAACGGCGCAGCTCCAGCCCCCGGTAAGGCTCATGCCGCTCAAGCATTTGGCGGTGGGTTTCCCAAAAATCTTCTGTCGGCCCCCAGTAGCCCATTTCCCACCTGGTTTTACCAATCGGGTCTGATGGAGAGAAATACTCAAAATAACGCCCGCCGCCAGTTTGATTGGTAAATCGAAACTCAGCATCTTGCTCCCAATACCAATCAGCCCCCATCTGAGTCAGACTACGAAAACGTGATTCACTGGCACGCAAATCAGCATCAGCCTTTTTACGCTCGGTAACATCCCGCGCCACAACCGCCACCAGCACTAAACCATCGGCCATTTGCTGGCACAGTGAGCCTTCAAAAATCAATCCCTGACCATCTTTGCGTCTGAAAGTAACCTCTGCATCCTGCCCCAGCGTATTCAGATCTGCGAAGCCCTGATTCTTGGCTTGCGTATATTCAGGCCACAGCATATCGAGCGTCATAGACAGCAGCTCTTCCCGGGTATAAGTCAGCGCCCTGCATGCCCCACCGTTGGCATCAACAATCCGGCCATCATCCTTGTCGGCAATCAGAATCAGCTCTTCACAGCAATCGAGTAATTCTCTGAAGCGCTCCAGCTCGTAAACATGATCACGCAGCAGGGCATAGTGGTTTTTGCGTAGCGACAGCTTACCCAGGCCAATGACCTGATCGCGCATTTTGTCCCAGTCTGGCTCGGTATCAGAGTGCCTGCTCATAGATTACTTCCAGATCACGCACGACAGGTTGTCGCGGATTGGTGACAATGCAGGGATCAGCAAAGGCCTTGCGGGCCAGCTCGCCCAGATCAGACAAGCGCACTTGTTTTTCAGAAAGCGTCTGTAAAATGCCCGCAGCAGCCTTAAAGCGCCTTACCTCATCCAGCAAGGCCTGTTTGCGGTTTTTTTCCACCATACCCCGCAGATCCAGCCCCATGACATCACTGATTTTTAAGAAGCGATTGCTCGCCTGCGGGTAGTTATACTCAATCACATGATCCAGCAGCATGGCATTGCACTCCCCATGCGCCAGATCAAGAAAACCGCCCATGCTATGCGCCATGGCATGCACCGCCCCAAGGCTGGCATTAGAAAACGCCAGCCCCGCATGCATGCTGCCCAGCATCATATCCGAGCGTTTTTCCATATCCGCAGGATCACTTAAAACACCCAGCAAATTGCCATGAATTAAACGTATCGCTTCAAGCGCGTGCAGATCAGAAACAGGGCCATGCGCCTGTGAAACAAAGGCTTCAACCGCATGCACCAAAGCATCGATTCCGGTACAGGCGGTGAGGTATAAATCCATCGTTACCACCGTTTCAGGATCAATCAGAGACACATCAGGTACAGCAGCCTTACTGATGATGGCGATTTTCACTCTTTCTTCTGCATTGGTGATAATCGCAAATTGGGAAACATCAGCCGACGTGCCCGATGTAGTAGGAATACAGATAAGCGGGGGCGGAGGTAAGGCAATCTGGTCGATGCCTTCAAACTCCAGAATATGCCGGCGATTCGCCACCACAATGCCAATGCCTTTAGCGCAGTCGATCACGCTGCCACCGCCCACGCACACAATCACATCACAGCGGTTTTCTGTGTACACCGCAGCGCCATGCATCACCTCTGCCGCCTTAGGGTTGGGTGTCAGTGCAGAAAAATGCGTAATATGCAAACCGCTTTCCAGCAAAGACTGCTCAACTTCCCCGGCCCAGCCCGCTGCAATCACGCCAGGGTCTGACACCAGCAGCACATGCCTTGCACCCAAGTTTTGCGCATAGCTGCCTGCCAGCTTGCGGCTGCCCATGCCAAAGACAAATTCTGGCGAGACAAACTTTCTTAAAGATGCAAAGACCCCGGCCATTTTCCCACCCTCCAGACATCCTTGCTTTGCACGGAGACTAACAACAAATCGTCGCAAACCCATGCCGCTGAGGTATGAATGCAGTCTAGCAACACCCACCCTGCTTTGCACTTGTAAGCCGACCGCTTACATTGTCATGCATGGCAATTAGCCAGAATAAAATTGGCGTGTGGATGATACGATGGCACCAGGATCAGCAAGGGGGGAAAACACAATCTATTTACGTGCCTGAATTTCTTTCATCACATGCTGGTGGCGCAGCAACTCTTCTTGTCTTTGCTGCTGGTTAATGCGTAAGAACTCAGACATATCCTTGCCAGACTGCTGTTGCTTCATACCACCTGAACGCTGCTCTTCAAGGCTTCTCATCCTAGCTTCGTGTGTAATACGCTCATTCTCAAGCTGCGCTTTTCTGGCCTTTTCAAGCCGCTGAACATTTTCTGAATCATCTGTCTTTTCTGCGGTCTGAGAAGCCACTTTTCCATCCGCCAGATAAATCTTCCGCCAGCGCAAATAACCCCACATTCTGTATGGCTCCCGTCCAAACCATGCTTTTGAATCATGCATCAGTGTTTCAAATAGCGGCACCACCTCTGGAATCAAGACTTCCTGATTCCAGATAAATTGAATCGATGTATCCCATTGGGCTTGCTTTTCGCCCAAAACCATCGTGGCCCTGCTCTTTAAAAGCTCAAGCTCTTTGGCTAAATTCTCATCCTCCCTTTGAAAGTCTTTTATCGCATCACCTTTTAAAGAGTGGGGGCTATTTTGTAATTCTGGCAATAAATGAATTCGCCCCAGCCTTTGCTTTCGCCAGGCCAGAAACTGCCCATAATGCCTGCGGCTTAATACTTGAAGAGATTCACCCGGCTGTGTTTCTGTTAACCACATTCCGCCCACAGGTTTTATTTTTGCGGCTTTTGTACTTTCTACATATTGATTAAATATTTTGATTGTTGCGGAATCAATAGCAAAGTTTTGTTCACGAAAAGGTGATTTTTTCATATCAGTGGGTGTAAGCAATGGCACGCCTGCAATTAAAGCTTCCCTATACATCTGTGCCAAGGGGATTTGCGATAGTTTTTTACCATCCCCTACAACACCTACCCCAATCGATCGCCCCTGCTCTTGCGGCTCATACCCCCCGCCCACATCAGAATGCACCCCCGGATACATCACTTCTTTATGCAATGCGCCGCTGCCTATTGCATCCAGAGGAAATGATCCCCTTACCTCATGGGCAGCAACCAGATGCACGCACCTTACATCATCCGCGACTTTTAAATTTTCAGCGCTCGCCCAACCGCTATGCCCATCTTGAGTAGGCATAGACTGAGCCAGTCCCACCGAGGCAACCGTATCAAAAATACCCAAAAAATCAATTTTCAGTTCCAGCCCGGCAATCTCTGAGCCGTACGCCTGCTTTAGCCAAGTCACAAACACCCGCGCCGCAGCCGCCCCACGGGAAAAACCAAAAACAGCAATTCTCACCCTTTTGATTTTTGGCTTACCCTGCACCCGGCCCTGAATAAATGGCGCAATCAGCGGGCGCAGTTGTTCAGATCTTTCACGCAAAACTTTAAAGCGATCAACCCGCTCAGACATAAAAACCCGCGCTAATGGGGTCACCATCCGTGCCGCATTAGCTGCCACAACGCTCGCCGAACTAAGCATTTTTTGCGCCAATTTGCCATCCGCCTTCAGCGCCATTGAGGGGTGAGGCGAGCCTAGAATCGCTTCATGCAAATGATTAGTAATCTGCAACAAAGCCCAATTAATCCTAACCTCTCCACATAAAGCCGCAACTTCACCACCGGTATCATCAACCATACCGCTTTCATCACCCAGCTCTAAAAATGGCGTGCCTACTCCTGGGATATATGTCTTTCTATAAAAACACTTTTCAATGGGCGGAACCGCTGCAGGCCAATCCGCTTTTTCATCGGCCTTTAATCCCTTTAATTCTTGCGCCTTTAATTCCTTATTGCTTACTTTTAATTGTTCTGCACTTGGATAACCGGCATAGACTTCGTATAAACGAGCGACATTGCTATGGCTGAATTTCTCCGTTGCGTAATATTTATTATTATTTGTGCCATCAAAAAAGAAGCCGAGGAAGATGTCTTGATTGCAATCGAGACAAGAAAGATCACCAAGGTTTTTATCACGCTCAACGATTTCTTTACCCCCTAACTTCAAAGGATTCGCAGGGCAAATTTCAGCAAAACGAGTGCTCATCAATTATTACTCCTGATAATCCAACCCACACATTTTTTTATTGATAACCCATAGATCCTTGCAGTCATTTAGTAATTTATTGCAAGCCGCCTGATTACCCTCTGGATCACTAGACTCTTGTATTGACTTTACAGTACAAGCCTCCCTCATCATCGCGGCTGTTTCTTCTTTTGAACCAAACTTATACTTCGGCAAATGCTTCCGGCACTCTTTTTCAGACAATCTCGCCACACATGCGCTTAACGCCCCTGCTTTCTCCCTCCCTGCCCAATTAGCATGCCCCGGCTCTACCGGCGAGGCGATCAGCTCTACTTCATGATTGGGATAAAACAACACATACAAATCACCAGGAACGCTGTATTGCGGCACTTCTAATGTGCGCTGATACTTAATTGGTAAAATCTCCTTGGTATCGGCCTCCTGCCAAGACAAGTGATATTTCAAGCCAGCCCTCCATTTCTTAGGCAACAAAGTACAACAGTTTTCCTGATTATGTCTCTTGCTCAATTAAGGCTTGAAATACCCCTCTTGGACAAGGTTTAGCCTGCATCACGGCTTTGAGTAATCGAGGAATCAGAGCGCACAGGTCTGCTCGACGATTGAAACGG
>NZ_PDZG01000097.1 GCF_002735645.1 Iodobacter sp. BJB302 | reverse complement strand
TTTTGATACCCGCTTCGCCAGTTAAATATTGCTGAACGACAGAGAGCTTGAATTGCGTTGAGTACTTGGACATAAAAACACCCCAAAAATATGGACGGGTGTCCAACTTTTGGGGTGCAGTTCAAAATGCGGGCTTTTTTTTTGAGCACTATAAAGATCAGGAAGCATCTTTACGGGCGCAGTCATGCTGCAACGCTTTTCCTATCTTTCAATCTTTATTCTGCTGAGCAGCTTACTGATATTAGATTACGGCTGGCTGAATTTTAGCGCCGTGATTGATGACAGAAGCGGCGACTGGCTGCTGGAGAAAAACGCCAGCCGCCGCAGCGCATCCCCCAATATTGTGATTATCGATATCGATCAGAAAAGTCTGGAAACCATGAATGAAGTAGCGGGCAGCTGGCCATGGCCACGCGCCATTCATGCCGAGCTGCTCAGTGCAATTGCCGCACATCAGCCCAAAGCCATTGTGTTTGATGTGTTATTTAACGAGCCCGATACCTTTCGCGCCGACAGCGATCAGCTGTTCAGAGACACCGTTTTACAGCTGCACAATATTTACCTGCCCAGCACCCTGCTGGTGGATGGTATTGGCGCACGGCTCGCCGATTTACCTGCTGTTTACGGCCTGAAAAAAACGCAGGACGCAAAGCCCGATGCCCGTGCCCCTTTGCTCTTACCGCTGGTGCTGCCGCCTGAAACCTGGCGTGGCGGCCTGATCAATTTTAAAAAAGACGCCGATGGAATCGGCCGCCATTACTGGATTTACGCCGAAACCCAAGGCTGGCGCCTGCCTTCCCTGCCCGCCCGCATCGCGGCAGACTTTAACTGGCCCATGCCCCAAGGCAGCGATATCCGCATCAATTGGTCGCAAGCACATCAGCACATCAGCTACAGCGATCTCTATTTTGATTTCAACCGCGAAAAACCACAACGCCCTGCCAATGAATTAAGCGGCAAGATCGTCATTATCGGCACCGCCGCACCGGGCTTGCAGGATTTGCGCCCTACGCCGCTTTCAGCCAACTTCCCTGGCGTCGAGATTTTGGCCACATCCATCGATAATCTGCAGCACGGCGACTGGCTGCAAACCCCTGCCCGCGTCTATTTTGCACCGCTGGGGCTGTTGCTGATCCTGGTTTTATTTCTGAGTTTTCAGCGCAAGGTAAACACCCTTTATTCAGGCGGCGCACTGCTGGTGGCTACACTGCTGGGCTTAGGTATTTTCTGGCTGGGCCTTGGCCACAAGCAATACTGGCCCATTGCCGCCGCCATAGCCTGGGCCTGGGTCTATTACTGGCTGGCGGCGCTGTTCGCCTATCTGGCAGAAAAAGCCCAGCGCGAGCAGGCCATCAATTTATTTGGCCGATTTCTGGATCAACGCGTGGTCCGCCAGCTGGTGGCACAAGGCGAAATTCATAGCAGCCAGCAGGCCGAATCACGAGAGCTTACCATCTTGTTTTCTGATATTCGCGGCTTTACCACGCTGTCTGAAACGCGCACACCTGAATATATCGTCGGCCTGCTCAACCGTTATTTCTCCCAGCAGGTTGAGATTATTTTTCGCCACGGCGGCACGCTGGATAAGTTTATTGGCGACGCCATTATGGCGTTTTGGGGCGCGCCGATGAATGACAACGAGCACGCCAGACACGCCGTAGCTGCCGCCATTGAAATGTCGGCAGCACTGGTCAAATTTAAAACCGAGCTGACTGATCTGGGTGCTGATTTTGATATCGGCATTGGCCTGCATACCGGCCCCGCCGTGGTGGGCTTTATTGGCTCGGATGCGCGGCTGGATTACACAATTATTGGCGATTCGGTCAACCTCGCCTCACGGATTGAGGGCCTGACCAAGGGCATATCCCGCGTGCTGATATCCGACGCCACGCGGCTGGCCTGCAATGAACATTTTCAATTTATACCGCACGGCAGCTTTCATGTGAAAGGCCGCGAGCAAGAAGTGGAGCTGTTTGAACCCCGTTTAAATTCTGAAGACGTAAGGAAGACATCATGAAAAATGGACTATGGCTGCTGCTCGCCTTAGGCAGCACCACTTGGGCCGAAACGGCCAGTGTGATCCGCGATTCTGATTTACGCGATAAACCTTTTCTGGATGCTGCCGTGATTGGCCAGCTTAAAAAAGACAATGTGGTCGATATCCAGATGCGCCAGGGCGCGTGGATGCAGGTCAAAAGCGAGAACAAGCTTACCGGCTGGATCAAATTACTGAATGTCAGAACAGGCAAAGGCAGCGAAGGCAGCACTCTGGCTTCATTAAATCCATTTAAGACAGGCTCTTCCGGCAGCACCGTCACCACCGGGGTAAAAGGGCTGTCCGCCGAGCAGCTGCAAAATGCCCAGCCCAACCCTGAAGAGCTGGCCAGGCTGAAAAACTTCACATCAAGTGAAGCAGAAGCACAAAAAAGCGCTGCCAAAGAAAAACTGATCGCGCAGGAAGTGGCGTATATCGTCATGGAAAAAACCCCTGCCTCTAATGACAGCCCAAAAAACAGGAGAAACTAATCATGCGTATCCGCCTGACCATACTGGCCTGCTTATTGCCTGCTGCCGCTTTTGCCTTTGATTTTGGCAAACTGGATATCAGTAATTTAATTGAAGGGGTAAAAAACACGGCCGATGCCATGCACAAGGCAACGCCAGCAGAAGAAGAGGCCATTGGTGCAAGCGCTGCCTCGCTCTTACTGGGAGCTGCGCCTTTAGTGGCCAATACTGCCTTGCAGCACTATGTAAACCAGGTAGGCATGTGGATTGTCAAACAATCTGAACAGCCCGACAGAGTGTTCCATTTTGGCGTCATAGACAGCCCCAATATCAACGCCTTTACCACCCCCGGCGGCTATATCCTGCTCACCAGAGGGCTGTTTGATGCCTTTCGTAATGAAGCAGAATTAGCCGGTGTATTAGCCCACGAAATTACCCACACGCTGAAACGCCACCATATGCAGGCCATTGAATCCGGGAAATGGCAAAAAGTAGGCAGCAATATCGCCAAGGCCGGAGCAGATAACGTTAAAAACAGCACAGCCTCGCAGCTTGTTTCACTTGGCAGTAAAAATGCGCTGGAGCTGTTTGTAAGGGGGCTCGACAAGGGCGATGAATATGAAGCAGACATTGGCGGCATGGTTTTAGCTGCCAGAGCGGGCTACAACCCCTACGGCTTAGTCTCGGTATTACAAACGCTGGGCAGCATCAATCCGCAGGAAGGCACAGTGGCACTGATGTTCAGCACCCACCCCAGCCCAAGCGACAGGCTCAATACCATTGAAGAGGTGATCGGAGACAAACTCGAAAACTACGCAGGAGGCGCAGAAAGCACTAAACGCTTTCAAGCCATTAAAGCATCCTTAGGTGCGGCAAAAAAATAGGCCCCACCATGTAGGTCGGGTGAAACCCCATACGCGCTAAGCAAATAGCTTTTTGTATTAGCAAACAGCGAAAAAGCATAATAGCCACGCTCTTTGCATAGGGCCTTTTAAAGTCCCCTTGAAACACGCCGGAGCGAGGAACAAGCGGGGCGGGGGATCGCTTGGGAGCGAGGAACGAGCCAATCCCGCCCGCCGCCGCCTCGATTGTCCACAGCGCAGGAGCCTTCGTGTTTTTGAGGTTGTGGCTTGGCTTCGTTTATTGGCCACACAAGAAAGGAAGGTCCAGCGGGACGCCCGCACCTAAATCAATGTGCCGAAGGCACTAATAAAAAGTCTTTTGACTTTAGTTAGCGCACATGCGGACTTCTCCGATCCCAACACAATAAGTAAAATCCACAAGTAAGTAAAAACACGTGCTGCGCTGCGCCTCGCCGTATAATCTGCCTACCTTACTTGGGAAATCCATCCATGCAGCCTTACGTAACCCGCCGTGCAACCTTGTCCACACGCTTACCTGCAGGTGTGGTTATTGTGCCCAATACCACTGAAATCATTCGTAATGCCGATTCAACCTACCCGTTTCGTTACGATTCCAGCTTTTATTACCTCACTGGTTTTAATGAACCCGATGCCGTTTTTGTACAAGTCATCAGCGAAGACAGCACACAAAATATTCTGTTCTGCCGCCCTAAAGATTTAGAGCGCGAAATCTGGGATGGCCACCGCCACGGCCCTGATGCGGCCCGTGAGCAGTTTGGCTTTGATGCCGCTTATTCCATTGAAGAGCTCGACAATAAAATGGTGGAGCTCTTACAAAACCAGCCCCGCCTGCATACCGTTTATGGCCACAATGCAGCATGGGACAGCCGAGTTTCAGGCTGGGTAAACGGCGTACGCGCCAAGGTGCGCAGCGGCATCACAGCCCCGAATGAAATCGCCGATGTGCGCGGCACCATTGCCGAAATGCGTTTATTTAAAGATGAGTTTGAAATCGCCCTCTTGCGCCAGGCCGGGCAAATCAACTCGGCGGCCCACGTGCGCGCCATGCGCTTTGCGCGTCCGGGGCAAATGGAATACGAAGTAGAAGCCGAAATTCTGCACGATTACTACCGTCAGGGCAGCCGCTTTCCTGCTTACTCCAGCATTGTGGCAGCAGGCGCCAATGCCTGCGTGCTGCATTACGGTGAAAATAATGCCCGCATGAAGGATGGCGATTTACTGCTGATCGACGCCGGTTGCGAGATCGGCGGCTATGCCTCTGATATCACCCGCACCTTCCCGGTAAACGGCAAATTCAGCGGCCCGCAAAAAGACGTTTACGAAATCACCCTTGCCGCCCAATACGCAGCGCTCGATGTTTGCCGCGCTGGCAAAAGCTGGAACGCGCCACACGAAGCGGCTGTGCGTGTATTGGCCCAGGGCATGATCGATTTAGGCTTATTGCAAGGCTCGCTCGACGGCGTGCTTGAATCGCTGAGCTATAAGCAGTTTTATATGCACAACACAGGCCACTGGATGGGTCTGGATGTGCACGATGCCGGTGCTTATAAAATCAAAGGTGAATGGCGTAATCTGGAAGCCGGCATGGTGATGACGGTAGAGCCAGGCTTTTACATCCGCCCCGCCGCCAATGTGCCCAAACACTTTGAAAACATCGGCGTGCGCATCGAAGACGATGTGCTGATCACCCGTGATGGCATGGAAAACCTGGATGCCAGCTGCCCGAAAACCGTGGCAGAAATTGAAGCGATTATGGCAAGGTAAGGTATGTGTTTTTTGTATGGCGGGTGAAAGCCGCCATACGCTAAGCAAGATCAAAAACATCTTTTTAGTGCCTTCGGCACGTTTATTTTGGAGCGGTAGCCACCGCGGGGGCCTTCCTTTCTTGCTTCGCCAAGAAACGAAGCCAAAGAAGGCGCCCCCACGAAACACGAAGACCCCTGCGCTGCGGACAATCGAGGCGGCGGCAGGCGGGATTGGCTCGCCAGCTCGCTCCCTGGCCGAAACCCCGCCCCGCTTGTTCCTCGCTCCGGCGTGTTTCAAGGGGACTTTAAAAAGCCCCATGCAGAGAGCGCAGTCATTACATTTTTTGGTTATTTTTGCTAATAAAAACAATTTTGTGAGCGCGTATGGGGTTTCACCTACCCTGCTTATGACCTTAAACTCATCCCTTGCCTCAAATTTTTCCTCAGGTCGATATGCTCTTAGACAAACTCCCCCTCCACGTAGATGTGCTGATTGTTGGCGGTGGCCCGATTGGCGCTTTGGTTGTGCAAAGGCTGGCAGCAGCAGGCGTTGATGCCCTGCTGCTTGATGCCAAACCCAAAATTGAAGCCGACCCGCGTGCACTGGCCTTATCCTGGGCCAGCTTTGAAGCTTTAGATCAAGTGGGTTTATGGGGGACCGAGCTGGCCGCTACGGCCATCACCCAGGTACATATCTCGCAGCAGGGCACAATTGGCCGCACTGAGCTACTGGCCAGCGAGCTGGGCCTGCCTGCTTTGGGCTTTGTGGTGGACTATGACAAGCTGGCCCGCCGCGCGTTCAGCACGCTTAGCGAAAGCACAGCCAAAGCAGCACTGGGCTATCGCGTCATTAAAATCACGCGGCTGGCCCGCTTTGCCCAAATAAAAATCGACGGCCCCAGCGGAGAAGAGCAGCTTACTGCCCGCCTTGTGGTACTTGCTGACGGCGGCCAGCTGATTAGCCAGCTGGACGATATTATCCAGACCATCAAGCCTTACCAGCAGCATGCCATCCTCGCCAAGCTCACACCCACCGAGCCGCATGGCGGCATGGCTTATGAGCGCTTTGCGGATGATGCCACCCTGGCACTCCTGCCCAATGGCAAGGATTTCACCCTTGTCTGGCCACAGTCCCCAGAGCTGGCCAGCGAGCGCCTCGCCATGAGCGATGAAGATTTTATTCGCGAAGTCAGCAAGCGTTTTTCAGGCCGTATCGCAGGATTTAACAGCGTGGCTTCGCGCGCCAGCTGGCCGCTGGCTTTAAAAACACTCAACTCCGTAGTCGGCCGCCGTGTGGTTTTGATCGGCAATGCCGCGCAAACGCTACACCCCGTGGCAGGCCAAGGGATGAATCTTGGTCTGCGTGATGCCACCACGCTGGCCGGGGTGATTATTGCAAGCCGCCAGGATGAAATCGGCGAGCCGGAGCAACTTGCCCGCTACGCCCGCCTCAGAAAAAAAGACGCTGGCCTTGTGACCCACTTTACCGATGGCCTGATCACCTACTTCGACCACCCCGGCCCCCTGCTCAAACACGGCCGCAGCTTAGGCCTGATCGCCATGGACCAAATGGGCTGGCTGAGAAAAGGCTTTGCAAAGCGGATGGTGTTTGGGGCGAGGTAAGTGTGAAAATACCTTTGTAGGTCGTGGTTAGCGCAGCGTAAGCCGACGGCCTTTCCTCACAATCTCCCCCTCCCCACCCAAAACTTTCTCCACATCCAATTGATATTCATTTAGCATTGGTTTTTTATTTCTCCAGGCTTATGCCATGCCTTCACTTCGCCGCTTGTTTCAATACGCCGGGCAATATCGCAGGGATGCATTCTGGGCCAGCTTCTGCTCGGTGATGAATGTATTTTTCGATATCCTGCCTGAGATCTTGATTGGGATTGCGGTCGATGTGGTGGTGAATCGAGAGACTTCTTTTATCGCCACACTCGGGGTAACAGACAGCTTTCACCAGCTGCTTTACTTAGGTGTAATTACGGTTTTTATTTGGGGTGGCGAGTCTTTATTCCAATACTTTTATCAAATCCGCTGGCGTAATCTTGCGCAAAACTTGCAGCATGATCTGCGTTTAGACGCTTACCGACATGTGCAAAAACTGCCGCTGTCTTACTTTGAAAACAAGAGCACCGGCAAGTTAATGTCGATTTTGAATGACGATATTAATCAGCTGGAGCGCTTTTTAAATGGCGGGGCCAATAGCATTATTCAGGTGCTCTGCTCCACGCTGATGTGCAGCGCGGTGTTTTTCTATATTGCACCGCAGCTGGCCCTGATTGCGCTTGCGCCTGTGCCGCTGATTTTATTTGGCGCATTTTGGTTTCAGCGCCGCATTGCCCCCCGCTACGCCGCCGTGCGTGAAGCGGCCGGAGTGATCAGCGGGCGCTTAAATAATAATCTGCTGGGCATTGCCACCATCAAAGCCTTTACTGCCGAAAAATTTGAAGCGGCGCATATTTTTGATGCCAGCAATCATTACCGCCAAACCAATGCCGCAGCGATTCAGCTCTCGTCGGCCATTATTCCCATCATCCGCATGGCTATTTTGTCCGGCTTTGTGGTGACGCTGGTTTACGGCGGCTATCTGGCACTGCATGGCCAGATTGGCGTAGGCAGTTATTCGGTACTGGTGTTTCTGACTCAACGCCTGCTCTGGCCACTGACTGGCCTTGCCGATATTGCCGATCTTTACCAGCGCTCGATGACGGCGATTGAGCGGGTGCTTAATCTGCTTGATAGCCCTGTGCATATCCATTACGAAGGCAAGCCGCTGGGCCAGGTTAAAGGTGCGCTCAGCTTTGAGCACATTCACTTTGCCTATGGCGAGCAAGCTGTACTTAAAGATATTTCCCTGCATATCGCCGCAGGGCAAACCGTGGCTTTTGTGGGCGCAACCGGATCTGGCAAAAGTACGCTGCTAAAACTGCTGCTGCGTTTTTACGACGCCAGCAGCGGCAGTATTAAAATCGACGGCATGGAAAGCAAAGATATTGCCCTGCTCGATCTGCGCCGTGCCATTGGCTATGTGGGGCAGGATGTGTTTTTAAGTGATGCCAGCATTGCGCAAAATATCGCTTACGGCCAAAGCGATGTGGCTATGAGCGCCGTGATCACAGCAGCGCGGGCCGCCGAAGCACATGAATTTATCGAGCGCCTGCCACAAGGCTACGACACCCAAATTGGCGAGCGCGGGCAAAAACTATCGGGCGGGCAGCGCCAACGCCTGGCACTGGCAAGAGCGATCTTCAAAGACCCAAAAATTCTGGTACTGGACGAAGCCACCAGCGCGGTAGATAACGAAACCGAGGCGGCAATTCAAAGATCGCTGGATAAAATAGCCAAAGGCCGCACCACTCTGGTCGTGGCACACCGCCTGTCTACCGTGCGTAATGCCCACTGCATTTATGTGATGGAGCAGGGCGAAATTGTTGAGGCGGGCACGCACGAGATACTGCTCGAAGCCAATGGCAGCTATGCGGCACTGTGGCGCTTACAAACAGGCATTAGAGAAACTGAAGCGGTGCTTATTTAAAGCCACAAAATCTATAAAAATATTACGCAGATAAGCGTGCTATAAATCAGAGGTCAATCATGTAATTAATAATCAGGCAGAGATATGCGTTTAACCGGCCTTTGTTTTGCCAGCATTTTATTATCTGCTTCGCTTTATGCCGAAACAGTGATCATCAATGCTGAGGACGATTGGGCACCCTTCTCTTCCATGACCCGAAATAAACAGGGGATTGAAGGGCTTTCCCCCTCACTGGTCAGCGCAGCTTTTCATACCCAGGGCATAGAGGTTAAATTTAATCCCGTGCCCTTTGCCCGCTGCCTTTATGAGGTTGAACGCGGCAAGGCGGTGGCCTGCTTTGATACCTCCATTACCGAAGAAAACAAAAACAAATACATCTGGCATAAAACCCCCTTATTTGAAGAAGGCCTCTCTATTTTTGCTCTGAGCGATTCAAAAGATAAAAATTTAACCGTCAAAGATTTAGAAGGAAAAACAGTCAGCATTACCCATGGCTATTCCTATCCCAACGTATTAATGGATAATAAAAAAATCATCAGGGATGAATCACCATTTGATGATACCCAGCTCAAAAAAATCCTGCTTAAAAGAGTGCAATATGGTGTCATCAATACCACACCTGGTACTTTAATGATTAATGCCAATCGTAATTACAAAGGGAAAATAAAAATAGTGGGTCTGGTTGAAACAAGTGTTTTTTATCTTAATTTTTCTAAATCGCATAAAGACGGGCAGCGCATGGCGGATATTTTTGAAAAAGGCATGCAGGAAATAAAAACAAACGGCACATACAAAAAAATAGAGCGGGATTTCAAAGAAAAAAATGGCTTAAATAACCAATAATCAATCATCATGGTATTAAATTAAACCAGCCTTGCTGGCACGAACACATAAGCAAATCATTCATCTTGCAGAGCATGATCAGAGGATTTTCCTTTCATGGCTCAGTGCTATCTGCTTTAAGCCCCCCGCATCCAGGCAGTGCATATGCAATTTTTATACAATGACTCATAAGTTAAGCTGAAATATTTATTGCACTCCGGGTAAAATGACGGGTATATTAATACCCTCTTACTTTATCGGTATTTGATTAATTAGTTTAAATACTGATCACAAACTATCTCTTAAAAAAATACAGATAGCGGAGCAATAGCTGTGAAAGTTAAATTAAGCGATATCATTGAAGCCATTGATTTTATGAGTGGTGATCCTTTCCAAAGCTGTGAAGGATTTATTCATATTGAAAGTGGCAAAATTTATTTGCGGTCTGAATACTTAGATGCAATTGATCTGGAAGAATTACCCGGCAATCTGGATGATACAGACCTTTACCTGCCTTTACCCACAAAAAATGATTTGGGCTTAGGCAGCCAATTGCCCGTTTGTTTTGCCGAAGAATATGCTCCTGATTTATATAATGAAGTGCAGGCCATGTTCAGACATCAGGGTGCTTTTGGCCGGTTTAAAGATTGGGCTGACCGGCATCAGTTACTGGCCGCCTGGTATCGCTTTGAAAAAGAATGCAGCGAAAGAGAAATCAAAGCATGGTGCAGTATGCACAATATTCAGTTTATTAATTAAGCCCTTCTGCCCCATTCAGCAATGGCTCCTGCGCTGCAAAAGCCAAAAGATGCTCTAATAGATAACGTTGTTGTGGCCACACGGCATACACAGCACGGGAATCGGCCTGCCATTGTGGCAACACTTCCTGCAAAGCGCCGCCCGCCAGCTCTTCGCAGCACACGGTAACCGGGCAGGATAAAATCCCCACGCCCTCTTTAGCCATATGCACCGCCAAAGCCATCTCGTTTACCCTGAATCGCGCCTGGCCCTGCACGATGCATTCTTCCCCACTCGCCTTATGCACAAACACCCAGCGCGTCATCGGCTCGGCCAGAATCAGCTGATGCTGGTGTAAATCATCCGGTGTAAGTGGCGCGCCGCTGCGCTGCAAATAAGCGGCAGAGGCCACCGTTACCCAATGCACCTCGCCCAGGCGGCGCTGATTAAAGCTGGAATCCTGCTGCTCGCCCGCCCTGAGCGCCAGATCAGCACCACTGGCAATTAAGTCTTCCTGCAAATTACTCAGTTTTAATTCCAGCCTTACCTCAGGATACTTTTGCATAAAGCTGGCCCAGCAGGAGCGGAAAATACCATTGGCCAGATTAATCGGCGCCAATACGCGCACCAGCCCGCTTACGCTGTGCTGCGTGGCATCTAATGCCTGCGTGGCCTGTTGCAAAGCTTGCAGCAGCGGGCGGCATTGCTCGTAATACTGCTGACCTTCACTGCTTACCTGCATACGCCGCGCACTGCGGTTCAGTAAGCGGCAGCCCAGCTGCAGCTCCAGCTTTTGCAAACGCCGGGTCAGCGTGGCCGGTGGTAAATCCATTTTCTTTGCCGCAGCGCTTAAGCTGCCTGCTTCCACAATACAAACAAACAGCGCCAGATCATCGAGCATGATTTCATTTTTGGAATTTAACTTTGATTTTATGATTGTATTTTCATTTAACCGCTTTTGCTATGCTCATCTTCATTCAACACACACAAGAGTTAAGCAATATGTCTGATGCGCAAAAATTCCGCTGGGTTTTCTCTTTTCTGATGTCGCTGCTGATGTCCGGCGTGATGAGCGGCTGGGTCACCTGGATTGTGGCCGGACTGAATGGCCATTTTTTTGCCAGCTGGGGCCGAGCCTTTATCACCGCCTGGCCCGCAGCCTTTACCATCGTCATGCTCTGTGCACCAAGCGTACAGCGGCTTAGCCAGCGCATCGTGCTGAGCCGCAATTTAGCAGCCAATCAACCAGGAGCTTAAAAT
The DNA here is from genome assembly GCF_002735645.1 of Iodobacter sp. BJB302. Lineage (GTDB taxonomy): Bacteria > Pseudomonadota > Gammaproteobacteria > Burkholderiales > Chitinibacteraceae > Iodobacter. Next base: position 1,757 of record NZ_PDZG01000097.1, on the reverse strand, counting down.
GAGCCAGCTACGCCTCCCCTACTTTGATTTATCCGCCGAAGCACTTACGGGATTACGCAGTGTTAAAAGCTATTTAGAAAACAGCGCATTAAATAAAACGCTGCTGGAATGGGTGTATTTGCGTGTTTCGCAAATCAACGGCTGCTCGTTTTGCCTGAAAATGCATAGCAAAGCCTTAAGAGCCGCAGGGGAAAATAGCGAGCGTTTAGACAGCCTGGCTGGCTGGCACAGCAGCCCGCTCTTTAGCGAACAAGAACGTGCAGCATTTCAATGGGCCGAATCACTCAGCCAAATCGCCACCACTCACGCCCCCGATGCTGATTTCGAGCTTTTAAAGAAATATTTTAACGAGCAAGAAATATCAGACCTGACATTTGCCATTGCCAATATGAATGCCCTGAACAGGGTTGCGATTGCAATGCGGCAATAGATTGTAGGATTAAGCGAGGGAAGGCGGCTTGGGCAAAGGCTTAAGCCGCCAATCTGACTTCAACATAAGAGCAGGTAAACAGCGCGGGTTGATAACACTAAGCTGCCGCACATACAGACCATCACATGAATTAAAACTTCGCACTGGCTACAACTCCACTATATCTGAGGCAATCTTCCACTCTGTGGCGCTGCACAGCGCTCATTTCAGAAAGAGGCGTAAACCGATACTCTGAATGCTCAGGGCTTAAGATAATTTCATCCAGAGACGGCAGATCGCATCTGAAGATAAAAGCCTGAGAATTATAAGCCTTGTGATAATAAACACCCGTCAGATGCAAAATATGGATATCGCGCCCAAGCTCCTCATGGCATTCGCGCTGCACACATTCATGGATTGTTTCCCCCGGCTCCAATGCGCCACCAGGCAAGCCCCAGGCCAATGATCCATAAGTCGCCTTAAGCAGCAAAACCTCCCCTGCATCATTGGTAATGACTGCATGAGCACTCAGCCGATAAAGATCATCAAATGCCAAAATGGTCTCCCAAAAAAACAGGTCCGATACAGGGCGGCTTAGCGGAAAGCGTAGCCCGTCCCCAATATAAAAATGAGTAATCAGCGCGTTGATCATTCAGGCCAGCCCTGAGTGGCAGACCTTTTTACACTCAGTCGAAGATCCTGGACATGATGTAATCATCAACATACGTGGACTCATGAGCGCGCTTATAGAACTTTCTCAGTTTGCCTTCAATTTCAAACCCTAGCCTTGTATAGAAAGCAAGACCGCGTGCGTTGTCAGACTCGACGATCAACTCAATCCGCTTCGCTCCTGAACGACAAAGCTCCTCGATTGCCTCTTCAACCATGATCTGAGCAACGCCCTGCCCCTGAAACTTCGGAGCAACTGCCAGTGAACCCAGGTATGCAACGTGGCTCGCCCGCCCAGGATGCCGGGATGCTTTATAAAAACCGGCAAGTTCTCCAGAAACCTCGTACACAAAGAAGCAGAGGCTCTCAACGAGTTCATAAAAGACAGGTTTAAATGCCTCGATGGGCATGGGATCAAAACCCAGGAAGTGGACGACCTTAGCATCCATATAGATGGCAAAAACAGCTTCAAGATCACTCAATTCAGCAAAACGGTGCATTTCTACTCCAAAATATCTGACAGGCTCGGACAAAATAGAAAACAGAGGTCAAACCCAATGCTGTTCACTTTATGATTTTTATTCCCCAGTTATGCCGTTGATTAAGAATTTCCGTGCCTTTTCTACTTGCAAAATGCTTAGTTCGTCGTTTCACAACCCGCGGATTACTGCGTCCTGTT
>NZ_PDZG01000096.1 GCF_002735645.1 Iodobacter sp. BJB302 | reverse complement strand
ACTCGGAACTGGAGCTGGCAAGATGAAGTGCAATTGAACCCCGACCGGGCTATTGAGCCTAAAACAAGCGAGGAATTACAGGTCGCTTAAATCGTAAAAACATCTCAACTATCTTGACAATTACCGACCGCCCTGCCATCTTGCTTTGGCTCAAATATTTCATTTTTAAGACAAGCTTACAAATGTTTTGTAAGTACGCGGCGTATTTGCTTGATTCTTTTTTGAAACTTCTTACAAAGACCACCATGAAACGCATCGAACTATCGCATCGCTTAACCAAATCCCAGGGTAAATTTATCTCTGTTGCCATTTGCGCCGTCACCGGCATGATGATTTTCGGCAGCGCAGCCGCCGCACCGAAGATGGTCGTCACCACTGAGTACACCGCTGCTGTGGACAGCAATAATGAAATTAATGGCAATGAAGGCGGCGGTTTTTTTGTTGAATCGGGCAAATTAAATATCTCAAACGCCACCGTCAAAAACTTCACCACCAAGGGTGGCGACGGCAGCGGTGGCGGTGCGGGTTTGGGCGGCGCTATTTTCATTAACAGCGGCGCAGAAGTCGTGCTGGATAATGTGAATTTCTCAGGCAATTCGGCCGTGGGCGGAGATGGTGGGAAAGGCACGGTTGGGGGCAGCTTAAATGGTCTCACCAAAAACCAGGCCAACACAAGTGGCGTCAACGGTGACGATGCTAAATCGGGCTCAGCCTATTTCAACGGCGGCAATGGACTCAATGGCTACAACGGTGACGATGGCAGCGAAGGCGGCACAGGTGGCTCGGGCGGATCTGGCTCCGACGGCTCTGCAGTCAGCGCTGACACGGTCAAAGCGGTTGCCGATCAAGTCTATAACATTGCTGTAGCCGTAAGAAATGCAGCGGCTGTAGGCGGACATACTGCAGCTGTTTCTGCCGCTACCGCTGGCCTCGTCACTGCGGGTTTAGCGCCAGGGCTGGGTACAGTACTTGCAGCAGACGTTGCACAAGTTATTGCCGATGGCGTAAAAGCAGGGGTTGATACGGCCTACCTGATTGCCAGCACGGTTGAAGTGTTAAAACACGGATCTGCGGGCCTTGGCGGCGCCGGAGGCAGCGGCGGCGATGGCGGCAAAGGCCTCGCATTCCTGGGCGGTGGCCAGGGTGGAAAAGGCGGAAAAGGTGGCGATGCGTACAACGACTCAAGAGCAGTCGGTGGCGCAGGCGGCAGCGGCGGTGCAGGCGGCACAGGCGGCTTTGGCGCGGGTGGCGGTCAAGGCGGCGATGGCGGCAGTGACGGTAGTGACGGCAATGATGCCACCCACGCCCACGACCCGGGTGATGGTGGCGACGGTGGTAAAGGCGGCTTTGCTGCGGGCAAAGGCGGCATGGGAGATGGCGGCAATGCAGGCAACCGTGAAGGTGGCGCAGGCGGCTCTGGCCTTGGCGGCTCGATTTTTGTTCGCGCAGGCGGCAAGCTCACCATCAAAGGCGATGCCACATTTGATCGCGGCAATGTAAGTGGCGGCAGCGGCGATAATAATGACGATCATCAGGGCGAGGCAGGCAAAGAGGCTGGCTCAGATCTCTTTATGATGAAAGGCTCAACCGTTGTTCTGGATGCAGGCAAGGGCAAAACCATTACCTTTAACGGCAGCATTGCCGACGACAGCAAAACAGGCTTAGATGGCTCTGGCATCGCCAGCGGCAACGGTGCAGATCTCACCGTTAAAAGCGGGCTGGTGGTATTTAACGGCGCAAACACCTACACCGGCCAGACCAAAATTGAAGGCGGTGCTTTACACGCCAAAGACGGCGAAGGCATCCACGAGCACAGCAATATCAACTTCACCGGCAATCATGATGGCGGTGTACTGGAAACCAGCGGTAAGTTTGACCGCTATACCGGCACAGCCAAAGACCGCGTGCAATGGACAGGCTCGGGTGGCTTTGCAGCAGCAGGCGGTGATTTAGAAGTCAGCCTGAACGGCGGCAGTGAACGCACATGGGGCCAGGAAGGCTTTGTGGGCGGCAATAATGCGCTGATTTTTGGCTCGGACACGTCCACCGACAATGTCACCTTTAAAAACGCCATTAATATCGCGGGTGGCACAGCCACCATTCTGCTTAACCCAGGTCAGGCAGACGGCAAACACGCACAAATGGATGGCGTGATTTCCAACGGCAGCCTGGTGGTGGGCGATGCCAGCCATAAGGGCGAGCTGATTCTGAATGCGCACAATACCTACGCAGGTGGCACCACCATCAAGGCAGGCAATCTGCAACTGACCGACAAAGCCTCGCTGAATAAAGATGGCGCAGTTGTCGTTGAAAAAGAGGCCCGGTTTGATCTGACCAAGACCGGCGACCAGGCCATTGGCACGCTGGCAGGCGCAGGCAAAGTGGCGCTGGCCGCGAATACCCTGACGCTGAATCAAGGCGGCGACACCACTTTTTCTGGCGTGATCAGCGGCGAGAAAGGCAATCTCATCAAGCAAGGTGCAGGCAATCTCACCCTGTCTGGCGACAACACGTATCAAGGCCAGACCCAGATCAAGGCAGGCACGATGACACTGGATGGCAGCTTAGTCAGCCAGAGCGTGGATATTTCTGCAGGCGCGGTGCTGATCAATAACAAAGGCGGCCTGCATCAGGACGCCAAGCTTAATAATGACGGCACGCTTAATCTGAATACCAATGACACCGTTGCCAGCCTCACCAACACCGGCACGATCAACGGCCGTGACAACACGCTGACCGCTAAAACCTATGCGCTAAACGATGGCTCAACCATCAATGCCAACCTAGGCAAGGGTGAGCTGACCGCCAATGGCAACGTCGTACTCAACGGCAGCAGTGCCGCAGAAAAAGTCAATGTAGCCAGCGGCAAAATGATGCTGGGCAGCGGCGAGCGTCTGGACGACAACAGCGATGTAACCGTGGATGGCCAGCTGGTCTTGGGTGGCAATGAAACCATAGGCACGCTGGCAGGCAGCAAGGCTGATGGCGTACTGGAATTATCCGGCAGCCAGCTGACCCTGCAGCAAAACAAAGACACCACCTTTGCAGGCCAGATTAATGATACGCAGGGCAATAAAGCCAGCGTATTAAAACAAGGCACAGGCACCCTCACCCTGACGGGCGACAGCGCTTACCTTGGCAAAACCACCATCACCCAGGGCGGCATTACGCTGGAAGGCACACTGGCCAGCATTGATCTGGACGTGCAAAAAGACGGCACGCTGAGCAACAACCAGGGGGGCTTATCTGCACTGGCTAAGCTCAATAATGATGGCGTGCTTAATCAAAACCAAAACGACACCATCAAAACCCTGGTGAACACGGGCACGATCAATGCAAGCAGCGATGGTAAAGCCACGCTGACCGCAGAAACCTATGCACTGAACAATGGCTCGGTGATTAACGCCAATCTGGGCGCAGGCGAATTAAGCGCCCAGGGCAATGTGCTGCTCAACGGCACAAGCGCTGCCAGCGACGTTTTTGTTAAAAATGGCGTGATGACTTTAGGCAAGGCCGAGCGTTTACTGAACAGCAGCGATGTTGTCGTGGACGGCAAGCTGGTCATGGGCGGAGATGAAACGATCGGCACGCTGGCCGGTGCAGCCAGCGGCGTGGTGGAATTATCCGGTGGCAAGCTGGCACTGGTTCAAAACCACGACACCATCTTTGACGGCGTGATTCAGGATAAGGAAGGCGATAAAGGCAGCCTGGTCAAACAAGGCTCGGGCGAAATCACCCTCAATGGCGACCATACCTTCAGTGGCGACACCACCGTTGATGGCGGCAAGATGCAGCTGAACGGCACGCTAGTCAGCCAGACTGTGCACGTTAAGCAAGGCACGCTAACTCTGGGATCAGTCGAGCGCCTGCTCGATTCTGCCGATGTAACAGTCGACGATCAGCTCATCATGGGCGGCAATGAAACCATCGGCACGCTGGCCGGTGCAGCCAGCGGTGTGGTGGACTTAAACGGCGGCAAGCTGACACTGGTGCAAGAAAAAAACACGACGTTCTCTGGCCAGATTAACGACAGCCTTGGCAATCAAGCCAGCGTATTAAAACAAGGCAAAGGCACGCTGACGCTTAAAGGCAAAAGCCATTACCTGGGCGACACCACCATTGCAAATGGCGGCATTACGCTGGATGGCTCGCTGGCAAGCCTGAATCTGGATGTGCAAAAAAATGGCACGCTGAGCAATAACCAGAGTGGTTTATCTGCACTGGCTGCACTCAACAACGATGGCGTGATCAATCAAAACAGCGATGACACAATTAAAGCGCTGGTCAATACCGGCACCATCAACAAAAGCACCGATGGCAAAGCCACGCTGACAGCGGATACCTATGCGCTGAACCAAGGTTCTGTGGTTCACGCCAATCTGGGCACAGGGATTGTAACCTCCAATGGCCAGGTCGCACTGAACGGCACAAGCTCCGCCCAAACCGTAAATGTAGACAGCGGCGTGATGACACTGGGAGCAGCAGAGCGTTTACTGGACAGCAGCGATGTAACGGTCAACGGCAAGCTGGTGATGGGCGGCAATGAAACCATCGGTACGCTGGCAGGCAAGGCAAGCGGCGTGGTGGAATTGTCCGGCAGCAAACTAACGCTAGAACAAAACCACAACACCGTATTTGATGGCGTGATTCAGGATAAAGACGGCGATAAAGGCACGCTGCTGAAACACGGCACAGGCGAAATCACCCTCAATGGTGATCACACGTTCAGTGGCGACACCACGGTTGATGGCGGCAAAGTGCAGCTGAACGGCACCCTGGTCAGCAAAACCGTGCACATTAAGCAAGGCACGATGACCCTTGGCGCCGCTGAACGCCTGCTGAACACCAGCGATGTAACCGTTGACGACACCCTGATCATGGGTGGCAATGAAACCATAGGCACACTGGCTGGTACCACAGCCAAGGCCATCGTTGATCTGAATGGCGGCAAGCTGACGCTGCAGCAAGAAAAAGACACGCTCTATGCGGGCCAGATTGATGATGCAAGTGCCTCACAAGGCAGCGTGCTTAAGCAAGGAAAAGGCACGCTGGCGCTCACCGGCAACAGCCATTACCTGGGCAACACCACCATCGCACAGGGTGGCATTACCTTAGATGGCACGCTGGCCAGCCTGAATCTGGACGTGCAAAAAGACGGCACGCTCACAAACAACCAGGGCGGCCTTTCTGCACTGGCTAAGCTAAACAACGACGGCATCGTTAATCAAAACAGCGATGACACCATTGCGGCGTTAATCAACACCGGCACCATCAATGCAAGCGCGGACGGCAAAGCCACCCTCACGGCCAAAACCTATGCGCTGAACGATGGCTCGGTGATTAACGCCAATTTGGGCACAGGCGTGGTGACATCCAATGGCAAGGTTGCACTGAACGGCACCAGCACGGCCCAAACCGTGAATGTGGCCAGTGGCACCCTGACTTTGGGCTCTGCAGAGCGTTTGCTGAATACGAGTGATATCAGCGTCGATGGCAAACTCATCATGGGCGGCAATGAAACCATCGGCACGCTGGCGGGCAAGGCTAGTGGTCTTGTTGATCTTAATGGCGGCAAGCTGACCCTGCTGCAAAATAAAGACACCCTGTTTGCGGGCCAGATCAATGACGCGCAAACCGGCAAGGGCAGCGTGGTCATACAAGGCACAGGCACCATCACCCTGACGGGAGCAAACCATTACATTGGCGATACCCGGATTGAGAATGGCGGCATCACGCTGGATGGCACGCTTGCCAGCCTGAATATCAGCGTGCAAAAGAACGGCAAGCTGACGAATAATCAAGGCGGCCTGGCGGATCTTGCTCAGCTCAATAACGATGGCATCGTTAATTTAAACCATGACGACACCATTGCCGCGCTGAGCAACACCGGCACCATCAACGCCAGCCTAGATGATGGCAAAGCCACCCTCACCGCTAAAACGTACGCGCTGAACGGTGGATCTGTCATCAACGCCAACCTTGGCTCAGGCAGCCTGATTGCCAATGGCAATGTTGCGCTCAACGGCACTAGCGCTGCTGAATCGGTCAAAGTTGATTCTGGCATCACCACCCTGGGCGCGGCAGATCGTTTATTGGATACCGCCAAAGTCAGCATTGCGGGCAAGCTGGTGCTGGGCGGCAATGAAACGATCGCTCAGCTTACTGGCGTCGGCGAGCTGGATTTAAACGCGGGCAAATTAACGCTGCAGCAAAACACCGACAGCCTGTTCAGCGGCCAGATTAGTGATGCATCCGGCAAGGGCAGCTTTGTAAAACAAGGCAGCGGCATGCTGAGCATGACGGGCGAGAGCAGCTACAAGGGCGCAACCCGCATTGAGCAAGGCGCAATCACGCTCAGCGGCAAGCTGGCCAGCCAGGATGTTTATATCGCCCGCCCCGCCACACTGAATGACCAAAATGGCGGCTTATCGGCAACGGCTAAGCTCAGCAACGATGGCACGCTGAAAATCGATGCTAATCAAAAGATTGCCAGCCTGAGCAACAGCGGCAACATCATTGGTAACGGCACCTTAAGCGCAAGCAACTATGCCCTGAACGATGGCTCGGTGGTCAATGCCAATCTGGGTGACGGCACGCTGGAAACCCACGGCAAAGTCACGCTAAATGGCACAAGCGCGGCAGAAAACGTGCATATCTATGATCAAAGCGCGCTGACTTTAGGCGCAGCAGAGCGCCTGAATAAAAACGCCACGGTGCAAATTGATAAAACGGGCGAAATGATCCTGGCAGGCGGCGATCAAACGATCAAAACCCTGAACGGATCAGGCACGGTGAACTCCACCACCCATAAGCTGATCGTCACCAACGGCGGCGTCTTTACCGGCAAGATTAACGCGGTAAAAACCGATTTAATCAGCACCGGCGGTAAGCTGGATATCAGCGGCGGCAGCAATACCCAAACCGACAGCATCAATGTGCAGAACAACAGCCAGGTTGCAGTGGGCGACACCGCCGTAGTGACCACCGGCACAGCCACCGTAGATAAAGGCGGCGTGCTGTCGCTGAACAATAGCGACAGCATTAAGTACGAAGTGCTGACCGGCGGCGGCATGGTGAACACCAGTACCGGCAGCTTTACCAATAGCAAAAAGGTGCAGGGCTTCTTAAGCTTTAACGGTGATTTACGCAACGAAGGCACGCTGGCTCCGGGTAACTCGCCAGGCATGATCACCGTGCTGGGCAACTACACCGAAGCGGCCACCTTGCAATCTGAGCTGCAAAACACCACCGCCGTAAGCGGCCACGATCAGATCCGTGTGGCAGGCAAAATCACGCTTGAGAAACAAAGCGAGCTGATTGTGCAAACCTACGGTGGCAGCGCCCCGCGCCTGGGTGAGGTCTACCAGATCATGGCAGACCTGGATGGCAAGGCCAAAAAAGTAAGCGGCCACTTTGCCACCGTAAAATTTGATCTGGATGGCGTGGCCGGCAACGGCGCAGCAGTCGTAAACGCCGCCGCCGTATTTGATGTGGCCACCGGCCAGGTGCTCACAACAGGGCTGAACTTAGCGCAAAGCACTTTCGCCGATTTGGGCAGCAACCCTAATCAGCGTGCCGCAGCCGCCGCACTGATGAATATCGCCACAAGCGATGTGGGCATCAACCAGATTGATACTGCCAGCGGCACAGGCAAAAACGCAGGAGAATTCCTGACCGCCAATGGTGCAACAGTCGCCGCTAACGCAGAGCGCCTCACGCCAGAATATTACGGCGCGATCAGCGATTACGCCCTGCTGGGCAAGCGCAGCATGCTGAACCTGCTGCAATCCAGAAGTAATCAGGAGCAAAACTCAGCTTACGCAGGCTATATGCGCAGCGGCGGCCAATCGGCAGGCAACTCGCATATCAGCCGCAATGATTACTACCTGGGCGCAGAATTCAGCGTGAACGAGTCGCTAAAATTAGGCAGCGTCTTAACCGTAAACAGCGGCAAACTGGAAGCGCGCTTTGGCTCAGGCAATGTGAATGGTCAGGCAGTCACAGCCTATCTTGCTTACCAGCCTTTAAGCGATCTGAACATCCTTGCCAGCGTGGCTTACGCCAAATATTCCTACGATCTGGATCGCAGCGGCGTAACGGGCCAGATCACCGGCTCTACCTCCGCACGCGGCATTGATGCCAGCTTAGCTGCCAGCTACAAAGCCTATGCAGATCAGGACTTCACCGTGCTGGCACGCAGCAGCCTCAGCCACGGCAAGGTCATGAGCGACGCCTTTGACGAGCAAGGCTCCAGCCACCGCCTGCAACTGGGCAGCGCAGACGCATCCCAGCTCACCGGGCAGCTGGGCGCATCCTTGATTTGGGGCGCCAAAGATCAGCCCCTGAAACTGGGCGCAGATCTGGGCATTGAGCGCCACTTCAGCGATAAGCGTGACGATATGCAAAGCAAGCTAGCGATTGATCAGCGCGTGAGCGCGCCGGTTCAATTTGTGAAAGACAGAGATCTCACCGCCAATATCGGCTTTAACGCCAGCTACAAACTCAGCAAAGACATCACGCTGTTTGGCAAGGTGGAATACCTGAACGACAAGGAAAGCACTTATAGCGGGCAAACAGGCTTGAATTTTGGGTTTTAATTAAAGCCGCTGGCCGGCAATGCCGGCCAGCACAGCATAAACTATATGCTTCATGCCGCTCACTCAAGCCAAGTGAGCGGTATTTTTTTACTCATAAAAATAACACCCTCATTCTGCATGGCGGCTTTCTCATAGGCGGCGAGCAATCTAAAATAATTACCACCCAGCTATGGCGGAGCACTCGGGCAGAAGGCTTCAAACATTGCTCACGTAGTTATCAAAAAATGCAATTAATACAGACTCATTAATCAACAAACTACAAGAAATAACATTGTTATCGGATTGTTTTGATATTTTCTTCAATATATTGCTGAACAGGCTCTGTTATCTTGGCAACATTGGACCTGCCTTTTAACTGAGCCTTAAGCTTTAATCTTCTGCCATTAGTGAATTTAAAGACAATTGGCCGCTGAAGGATACCTTTAGATATTTTTACGCTTTCTATCTCCTTAAATTTAAATGATTCACTTCCCGAAAATTTCCCAAACATATTCAGCGAATGCAGCATGATATTATTTTTCGTCACCGCCACATAAAAACACTTCATGCTTAGTATTGCAAAAGGGCCAATAAGTAAAAACAACCAGAATTTAAAGGGCTGAATAGCTAAAAAATACCCAACCAATGCATCATCTTTTACTATACGTGATTCGATATGCTCTTGAATTTTTTCTTTTTTCATTTGTTCTTTAAAATAGTAAGTTAAAAATATAAAACCAGTTGATGTATGAATTAGCACTCGAAATATTTCAACAACTGGGGTCAGAACAAAATTAAATCCTACTAATGCTTAAAGCTCAAAAGCAAAAGAAAACGGACTTAACTTTACTCTCTGATCCCAGTTATTTCCAGCAGGCTAAGGCAGCGGGCAATTTTCATGAATCGCAGAAAAATTCACCATTTTTTTGGACATAATCAACGACATTTATACTTTTACTCAAAGGATAAATCCTTAATCCATCGCTAACCAAGACAGCCAAGTGATTACCATCTGGACTCAACAACAATTGGTGTGGTTTTTCATCAGGTAGCTGATACACCCCAACCGTTCTCATACTCTGCCTGCTTATTAAAACTATCTCCCCCGATTCGGTCTTTCGATAAGCTGCCATCCATTTACCATCAGGGCTAACCGACATCACTTTGGCATCATTGGCATTGCAATATGCATAACCAGGTAAAGATTCAAAGGATGGTAGTTTATGCTCTAACAGAGCGTCCTCTGAGGGGAGCAAAAGTGTGTCCATCTTGGTATCGGTTAAAGCAAAACGTACGCTATCGGGCATGCTAAAAGTAGGCGTAATCATCTTTCTCGAAGCTACATTTATCCAGTCTAAGCGGCTCAAAGATGCGTCGCTAGCTAGTAATCGCTTGCCATCGGGCGAAAGTAAAAGTATTGGGCTAATCCAATGTGCGAAGCGCTCTTCAGCGCTACCTAATGGCAGCGGGTCTCTGTCAACCTGACGTCTTGCCATATCCAAAACAGATAAGGAGTTATCTGCCTTGTTAATTACATAGGCATGAAGGCCATCATGGCTAAAAACTGCTGTGGCAGGCCGATTACCTACTTTAAACATATGGACAATAGCGCCTGCCTGAATATCTATTAATGCAACAGAAGAGATTGCCATTGATGGCACAAGCGCCCATTTTTCGTCGGGGCTTATTGCCACAGACTGAGCCCCTATACCACGGCAAGTTTTATCGCAGCCATCGTCTGGGATTTTTAGTTCGGGCCCTTTAATGACTTTTGTTACTTTTCGAGTATTTACATCCACAACCGCTAGGGAGTTGGCCTCTTGATCCGTTATATACAACCGTCGGCCATCGGAGCTAAATATAGGGTTTTGATAGCTATTTGATAGTATTGGCTCCATCGCCAGTACTGAAGCCTCCTCCGCAGAAACGGGCTTAGGTCGAGCTGCCAACTCAGATTTGTGAAGCAAATCCCGCTGCTTTGCCACAATTTCCAGTTCTTTTTGTTTACGCATATCCTTTTGCTGTTTACGAACTTCATCGGCCAATAATCGCAACTCTTCAGACTCAGAGCCTTGAGTTGCTTTAAATACACCGGCTGTTGTTACTGCAACAATAGCAAAATACATCACGCTTCTTTTCCAGGAAGGTCGGTTGAATGCCAAAGCGATCAGCCCCATGGGAAAGCCATACAGCAACCCGCCGATGTGACAGGCTTGATCTACACCAGGCACAATAAAGCCTAAACCTAGGTTCAATAACACGACCTGCCCAAGCTTATTGGACAGTGCATCCCCCTCTTCATGCTCATTAATAGAAGATTTCCACACACAAACCGCAACGGCCAACCCCATCAGAGCACCAGAAGCGCCAATACTGGCGACTAAGCGAGTAACAGGCATCCCAAAAATATTTGTTTCTTGACTCAGGGCATACCACGAGGCACTTACAAAGCCAGCAACAAGTCCTGCGCTTAAGTAAATTGAAATTAAGCCAAAATTACCTAAACGCTTTTGTGCTAATGGCCCAATAAACAGAAGCATGGACATATTAAGCAGCAAATGAATCATTCCGCTGTGAACAAACATGCTGGTTAGCAAACGCCAGTACTCACCAGTCAGTGTTAGCGCTGCAAGATTAGCCCCCCAGTCCAGCAGCACCATTGGTTCAGGGTCTATCCAAGGGACTCCATGGGCCCCCATCCAAACATATACGGCAAGGTTAATTGTAATAAGTAAGGCTGTTGCCCACTGTGTTCGCAATAAACCAAGTGGGTTTATTGGGGCTATTTTGACCAATTCATTCAATTATATATCTCCGCCTCAATTGAAAGACTATTTGAATAGCCTGTCGATTCTTTGGCATCTAATTACCATTTTAAAATGGAGTTTTTAAACAATCCAGCTTGAGACTTAACCCTCTCAAACCCCTTCACACCTAAAAATAAAAATAAAAATCAAGCTGCGCAAATTATGATTTAATAAAATAACCACACGGCAATAGTTGCACCGATACCTATTCCAGCAAAGTAGACCCGCTCCTCTTAATAAAATAAAAGCCATCTACTCCGCAGCAAGCCATGCACATTTATCCACCATAAATTTCCAAATGGTATTGGAAAATCACTTTTTTATTCATTTAGCAACCATTCAAAAAATGGTCCTGAGAAAATTGGGGACAGGCACGGCTAATTATTTAATTAACCGTGCCTGTATTGTATTCCTACATCCAACCCAACCAGCGCAATGGCAATTGCACATCCAAATCTTTATACCAAGCGTAAACGCACCAGCCGCCGATGGCGGTGTAAATAACGGGAAAAAGGTTGTAAGCAATTATGCTTAGCAACGATTTAAGCTCGGATTCGCCGCTTGCCACACGTAAGTCCTTAGGAAAGCGAGGCTCGTAGCTCAGCATCAGCGAGCCGTAATGCCCGCCTACTCCCCAGAACACAAACAAGGGTGTTAAAGCGATACGCAGCCATAAAAAGGAATGACCCAAATCAAAGCCACCTGGCAGATTTAAGCGGGACACCGCCAAGATGCTGGTCAATGGATTAGGCCATTTACTGCGCAGGCGTTTTGGCACGGGCACGGCATCTGCACCATCTTCCATAAAACGGCGGATATATTCCCAGAATGAAAGTAGCTGCTGAAAATCACGGCAGGGATTGCCGACAAAAGCACCATCCACCGCCTGCTCACTATGTGGGTCATCCGATTCTGCTGCCTTGGTAGCGAGTACCAACATGCCACCAGCACCCTGATGATTCGGCATATCTTTTGGCAGCCCTGCCTCTATCATTTCCCAGTCATAAACTTTAACGCCGCCTAAAAATGCAGGCCGAAGAAAATAGACTTGACGGGTTTTACGATTAAAGCGAACGATAAGCCGCCGCATGGTAAAGGCTTCTAATCGCCAGAATTTAAATAGATAGCGGAAAAAACATAGGAAAGAAAAGGTAAAGCTAATAAGTCAATACCAATAACAGCTATTGCTTCGCCATCTATAAGTGACCCATCAGGCTGTAACCCCGTCAATAAAATTGAACTCGTATATTCAAAAACACTTAGCCACCAAGGAATGATGCCATATAGGAAACAGAAGATAACAGGGGTAATTAACCCACGTTTATCATCATTGTAAGTACAGACATCAAGGTAAGAATCAGTTTTAGCATAAATTGCATGATTATCATCCACCAGTTCAGAGCGGCTTTCCCGCACATCTGTCTGACGTGCATCTGGATCATAAACTTCGCCCGCCGACAATGCTTTGCGCTCCTTTTCTTGCTCTTCCTCAGCAATATCTTTCTGGATCTGATCAAACCAGCTACCCGAGCGATGCTTACGCCGCCCTAAAGCAGTAGTCCATTCAAGAAAATACATATTAACTTACCCCTTTTACAGCGGCATCTAGTGCAGCCATTTCTTCTTCTGCACTATCAAAGCCCTTATCTTTTCTATTTTTCCTTAAACACGACTGATCGCACCATGCTTCTAAATCGTTATCGCTAAACAGCCATATAGCGATAGTTAAACCGATACCAATACCAGTAAAAGAGAAAACTGGGGACAGACACAATGCTGTTCACTTTATGATTTTTATTCCCCAGTTATGCCGTTGATTAAGAATTTCCGTGCCTTTTCTACTTGCAAAATGCTTAGTTCGTCGTTTCACAACCCGCGGATTACTGCGTCCTGTT
>NZ_PDZG01000095.1 GCF_002735645.1 Iodobacter sp. BJB302 | reverse complement strand
TACATCCATTACTATAACCACGACCGAATCAAACTGAAGTTAAAAGGGCTGAGTCCTGTGCAATACAGAACCCAGCCCTTGAGCGCCTAGCTTTTATACTGTCCAACTAATTGGGGTCAGTTCACAATGCGGCTTTTTGTTGGCTGATTGTTTTATCTGTGAAGCTTAAAACTAATTATTCTCCATGCCCAGTTCCTGAATTTTTCGGGTGAGTGTATTTCTGCCCCAGCCCAGTAATTCAGCCGCTTCAATGCGTTTTCCCCCTGTAAAGGCAAGGGCACGCTCGATCACAATCCGCTCGAAAGCGGGGGTCAGCTCGTCCAGAATGCGGTTGTCGCCACGGCTGAGACGCTGGCTGATTTCAATGCCAAGGTGGCTCAGCCAGTCTCCGCTCTTGCTGAGCACTTCTCCGTTATTGAGCTCCGGCGGTAAATCGCCTGCTTGTACCAAGGCGCCGGGGGCCATGACGGTCATCCAGTGGCAAAGGTTTTCCAGCTGGCGCACATTGCCGGGAAAACTAAAAGCGGCCAGCTTTGCCATGGCATCATCGCTCAGGCGTTTTGCTTCGATGCCCAGCTCTGCTGCAGATTTACTCAGAAAAAAACGCGCCAGCAGCGGGATATCTTCAGATCGCTCCCGTAGTGCGGGTAAGCGCAGGCGAATGACATTCAGGCGGTGAAACAGGTCTTCCCGGAATTGCCCTTGCTTAACGCGCTCTTCTAAATGCTGATGGGTTGCCGCAATCACGCGCACATTGGCTTTAATGGGCTGGTGCCCGCCCACCCGATAATAAAAGCCATCAGATAAAACGCGCAGCAGGCGGGTTTGCAGCTCGGATGGCATATCGCCGATTTCATCCAAAAACAGCGTGCCGCTTTCGGCCTGCTCAAAGCGGCCCTGCCGTTTGGCATCCGCGCCGGTAAAAGCGCCTCTTTCGTGGCCGAATAATTCTGATTCAAGTAAATCTTTTGGGATCGCCGCTGTGTTGATTGCAACAAAGGGGCGGGCAGAGCGCGGGCTGTGCCGGTGCAGTGCACGGGCGACCAGCTCTTTACCGCTGCCTGATTCACCTGTGATCAGTACGGTGGCCGCAGATTGGCTCAGGCGGCCAATGGCCCTGAATACATCCTGCATGGCAGGAGCCTGGCCTAGGATTTCTGGTGCGGGCGAGTTTGCTGGTACGGGGCTGCCCTCCTGTCGGGTAAAACGCTCGCTTTCTTCTATGGCCCGTCTGACTAAAGCGGTGGCCTGGTCTACATCAAAAGGCTTGGGTAAATATTCAAAAGCACCCCCTTGAAAAGCAGATACGGCACTGTCTAAATCAGAATGGGCCGTCATGATAATCACGGGCAGGTCCGGCCAGTCTTGCTTCACAATTTCTAAAAATTGCAGGCCGGATTCGCCTGGCATGCGGATATCGCAAACGATTGCCTGAGGTTGTTCCTGCGATAGTTTTGCCAGCGCTTCGGTGGCAGAGGCAAAGCTGGAATGCGAGATGTTTTCTCTGGCAAGGGCTTTTTCAAACACCCAACGAATAGAACGGTCATCATCAATAATCCAGACTGCGCTCATACGGTCTCCTGATTCGGTTTATATTGCCAGCCATTGAGTGGAAGCAGCAGGCTAAAGCAGGTTTGGCCGGGACGGCTTTCAAATTCAATCGTACCGTGGTGCTGTACTACAAAAGTGTGGGCCAGATGCAGGCCGATTCCTGTGCCGCCGGGGCGGCCGGAAACTAAGGGATAGAACAATGTTTCCTTGAGCGAATCAGGTATCCCCGGGCCGTTATCAATAATTTGAATTTGCAATGCAAGCGGGAAACGACGCCGGTTCAGCGTAACCTGCCGCGCGATCCGGGTACGCAGGAAAATCTCACCCACCCCTGCCATGGCTTGCACGGCGTTGCGCACAATATTAAGCACGGCTTGTATCAACTGCTCCTGATCGGCAATCAGGCTGGGCAGGCTAGTATCGTAATCCCGCTTTACAGATAAGCCATTGGGGGTTTCTGCCAAAGCAAGGCTGCGTACGCGCTCTAATACTTCATGAATATTTAATTCGGTGAGCTTAGGCAGACGGTGGGGCGTAAGCAGGCGGTCGAGCAGCCTTTGCAGGCGCTGTGATTCATCAATAATCACCTGGGTATATTCTTGCAGCTCGCGGCTGTGCAGCTCACTCGATAATAATTGCGCTGCGCCGCGTATTCCGCCGAGTGGATTTTTAATCTCGTGTGCCAGATTTCGAATCAGCTCGCGGTTGGCTTGCTGCTGTGCTTGCAGCCTGGCTTCATTCACAATTTTACGTTGCTGATCCATCTGGCGGATTTCAACAAGGGCCGCTGCAGCGCTGGTTTCGATGGGGCTGGCTGTGAGCGTAACGTAAATATCACCATGGTTGGTGGACAGCAGCAGCTCATGCTCGGTAATACTGATGTTTTCTGTACAGGCAGTGATGACGGCACTCACAATGGGGCTGTGGGGCTCCAGAGTGGCTGAGAGCGTCATTCCCACATCATCCTGGCGCAGGCCAAGCAGATCGGTTGCTGCCGGATTAACGTAAACCAGCGTACCGTCTGCGGCAACGGCAATGACGGCATCGTCCAGAAACTCAAGACCGGAAAAGGCAGAATGGCTCATGGCGGCTTGCCCTGTAAGATCGTTTATCTATGGGGTTCTAGCAATTTGCGGGCCAGCAGAAGAATGGCTTTTTTTGCTGCTTCAGACTGAAGCATACACGAGCAATGCACCATGGTGGTGCATTGCTTGAAGCTGATGGTGCGTCAGAAAGAAGAGTAAGCGATGGGCAGGTGCTTAGCGCAGGCGGCTGATTTCGGATTGCAGGGCGGTGATGTTTTTTTCATGCAGCGTCATATTATTGCGAATGCGGCCCATTTTTTCGACATACTTTTGCGGGCTGGCTTTTTCTTCGGCGCTTCTGCTGCTTTCAGCTTCTGCGAGTAAACGGCGTGCTTCGGCCAGATTTTTTTGCTCGCTGGCCAGCTCTTCGTTCAGGATCAGCTGGCGGTTACTGTCCCGGCTTTTTTGCGTTGCAGCGTCAACACGCGGGAAATTGCCTGGCGTGGCGGTTTGCGGGCTGCGCTCCTTAGGGGCGGAATTACCACGTGAGCGCGGGGCAGGAATAAGCGCACCCGGCTCTGCCAGAATACGCTGTGCATTACGCATGGGAATATTTGAAAATGTAACATTGCCGTTCTCGTCCACATATTTATAGATATCAGCGTGGGCCAGCGGGGCAATACACAGGATAGAAATAAAAAGATACTTAAGCATGGGCGTAACTTAACACAGGACGGGTTTAAATCAACATAAGCAAGTTTGCTAGTGTTCGCTAAGCGCTTATTCAGCTGCAGCTGTATTTTTCAGTGTTTTGATGATTTGCTCCGGTGTTTAGTCTGCTTGCTTTTCGCTATGGCCCAAAGGTTTTTCCGGAGCGATTAAATCCCTGACTCTTTGTTTCAGCTCTTTTGCTTCTGGGAAGCGCCCTTCGGTTTTTCTGTCCCAGATCAGCGTATCCATACAGTGCACAACAAAAACGCCCCCCGTGCCAGGTTGTAAAGCGACTTCTCCCAGCTCTTGTGCAAAAGTGGAAAGCAGCTCTTGCGCAAGCCAGGCCGAGCGAAGTAACCAGTTGCACTGTGTGCAGTACAAAATGCTTACACGGGGAGTGTGGTGGATCGTCATTAAAATTGCACGCCTAATTGATGGAGCTGTATTGTGGTTTCTTTGGCACTGGTATGGTGAATGCCATGCCAGCCTGATTCTATTGCCGCATTCGCATTCTTTGCCACATCGTCGATAAAAACCAGCTCATCAGGCTGTAAATTTTGAATAGAAAGCGCAATTCTTTCAAACATGGCCTGATAAATGGCCGGATCAGGTTTAATTAAGCCGAGGCGGCCAGAAACCACAATGTCTTTAAAACGGTGAAGCAAAGGATAGTTTTCCCATGCATAGGGAAAGGTTTCATTCGACCAATTAGTTAAGCCATAGAGTGGGACATTGGCCGCTTCTAATTGTTCCATCAGCGCAACACCATCTGGCAAGGTGCCATTTAATGTTTCCGGCCAGCGCGCATAAAATGCAGTAATCCAATCGGCATATTCAGGGAATTCAGCTTGTTTGATCCGGATAGCATCGCTAATGCTGCGGCCACGGTCTTGTTCGATATTCCATTCGCCATTACACACATGGCTTAAGAAAAAGGCCCGCTCTTTTTCATCACTAATTAATTTGCGATAAAGATATTCGGGATTCCAGTCAAATAAAACACCACCAAAATCAAAGACAACGGCGCGAATAGTCATGGTGAACTGACTCAGGGAATGACAGACGCGCCATTGTACCCCCTGAGCTTTACTTATTAAATGACAGTTATACTTATTTAATATTCAGCAACTTATGTTTGAATAAACAAACTGATGCGATCAATATTCCACAAATCCGTTTAAATTTCTAAGCTGTAATAACGATAAGTCTGGTCGGCCTTATAGCCCAGGGATTCATATAAAGCCTGGGCGCGCTGATTACTATGGGCAGTAGATAAATCAAGGCGCACTGCGCCGGTTTGTATGGCGTGAAGGCGGGCTTTTTCCATCAGCAGGCGCGAGATTCCCTGGCCTCTGGCTGCTTCATCAACAAATAAATCATATAAAACCCAGACTCTGGCCGCAGCAATAGAGCAAAAAGAAGGGTAGAGCTGGATAAAACCAAGCCCATTACCTTCCTGATCGCTGGCTAATAAAATTACGCTTTCATTAAATGCCAGCCTCTGCTGCAAGAAATCATGAGCAATTTGCAGATTGCTCTCTTGCTGATAAAAAATGCGATAAGCATTAAATAAGGGGGCTAATTGGTTTAAATCATCTAAATTGGCATAGCGGATAAAACACGGTTTACTCATCAATACTTACCTTTTTAGATACAAGTGGTTCAAGTAATACTGCAAGTAATCGGGCTATGCCCAGTGCGAGCGGAATAGCGCCAGCCCAGCATAAAACAGGTGAAAAACCACTGAAGTGGAAAAACACCATCAAACCTGCTCCTATTCCGATAAGGGTGCATGCCTCGTGTAATCGACGGCCTGGATGGTCCTTAGCACCTTTGTCTGCTTTGGCAGAATATAAATTTTCTGCCCCTGCTTTAGGCGTATTAAACAGCTCGGGGGGAATGGGTAAGTCTTTTGCCAGCATTTTTTGAATGGTTTCATGCTGTAACTGAAGCTTTTGGTGGCGAAAGTAAAACACGATGGCCACAATAAACACCGGCATTAAAATAGACACAACAGGAATAATAATATCTGCGGATAATAGGGCTTGCAGGGCATTCATGTCGTTTTCCTTAAGCAATTATGGTGTTTATTCTGACGTCATACCACCATATTTGGCAAGAAAATAACAGGGCTGCCTGCAAGGACACACTGCCGGGGGAATCAGCGTTAATTCCTTCCTTTCCAGTTTGCATTACAAATTGATTGCAGGTACTTGAGCGCTCTTTCCATATAAAAATCCGGGCGTTCGGGATCATCATTGGCCAGTTCAAAACTTGCTGTGTTTTTTAACTCGCTATTCCAATACCTGGTGAGCTCTTCCTGATAAGCCACTGGGATAATATGCTCAATAAATTGCCTGATGGCTTCAGCATTAAAACCAGATTCTCTGTATTTGCTAATCAGCTCTTTTGCTTCTCTTTTAAGCAGGGAAGATTTTAATGGCAGCTCTGTTGCGGCTAATAAAAATAGCGTTGCCACGGATTGTTCGTCATTATCATGGCTTAACTTGCGCCAGTGTTGGGCCTGCTGATGATCGTGATTGCTGATTTCGCTGATATCGGCATCAAGGAAATAGCAGGTTTCCGGCATAAATTGAGCGGCCTTGATTTTAGGAAGCTCAAAGGCAATAAATCCGGCCATTTCTGACTGCGCTGTGTTTTGTATTTGGGCTGGCGCGGCAAAAAAAAACTGATTAAATCGTTCTGTATCCAGCCCTGATTTTTTGGCTGTTTTAATCAGCTTATCCAGCTCTGCCCGGTTGGGCAGTTTTAATTTTGCATCTTTATTAAATAAAATCAGCATGGTTGTTTGAATCAGCGATTCTGCATCGCAAAACTCATTAGCGGCCAGCGCTAATTTTTTTGCCAGCCAAAACCCCAGATCAATTTTTTGCTGGTACTGCTGTTTTTGTTTTAATTCTTCCAGATATTTGGCAAATGAAATACGTTCTTGTGCCGTTTGCTGATTCAGATAGCTGATTGCCTCTTCGCCTGATTTGCTTACCAGTAAAGTATCCTGCGGCATGGCGTGCAGTTTTCTGAGCATATCTGCACCCGCTTTTGAATGAGACAGCAGGGTATTTTTGCTTAAAGACAGCGCGGCAAGCCGCAGATCACCTTTGGATATTTCTTCAAGATAAAGGCTGATTAAATTCACCATCCGGATCAGTGATAATTCAATATCCGGACGCAGATAGGCTGTACCAAAATAATTGGCGATCTGCACCATACCTTTGGCTAAATCAGTTTGAATCTGTATTAATTTTTCTGCTGAAATAAGGCCCTCAGTGATGCCATAGCTGAGGGCTTTATCAAAGAATCTGCGGCTGTCAATGGTGGATAATGCGGTAGAGGCTGTACTCATACTTTCCCTTTAAATTGCAGATTCTTCAGCATCGCTTTCAAGATCAATCATTTTGAGCAGATCTTCAATCATGGCGTTGCTTGGTGCTTTGCTTTCAGCTTTCAGATATTTGGCCAGTACCCGGCCTTGCAGCTCAAGAATCAGGTGATCAAATGCATCGGGCAGCTCGTGAAACAGCACCCAAATGGTTTCTTTCCAGTCGCTGTCTGCAATTTCTGCTCGGGAGACATTCCATTTCAATTTATCAATAATGTGCTCTGCCGAATGAAAGACTTCAAAAAATTCTTTGATTTCATCAGTGCTGCTGCTGCCATCGTCACACATAAAAGGAAGTGTTGCGCTGGTATTGCTGGCGTGCAGTACAAAATTAAAGACATCTTCGTGAAAATCATGAAAGTAATCAGCAAGGGTTTCTATCCCGGCTGGATTGTTTTCATAAATGGCTTCCAAATATTCTTCTGCAGAATCTGAATGCTTATAAATAACCACATTAATCATGGCGCGCAGTTTATCTTTTGTGCGGTCGCCATATTGCGAATCTAAAACAATGGCCCGGGCAAATTGCTCAGGCGTGACTAGCAGGCTGAGTACTGATTCTTTAGATGAATCGTATTCACGCATAATGGCTAATAAATCTTTGGCAGGTACATCTTCTAAAATTTCAGCCAGCGCATAATCGCCCTGCTGATCGGCAATATCCGACAGCGCTTTTTCTGCACCGCTGATATCTCCGGTCAGAATTAATTTTGATGCATTAATAATTGCTGGATGCATGCGAAATCCTTTGTCTTTAATCGGGTTAATGACTAAGCCTATTGAGCTTAGAACAAGCCGGTGTATTTACTTAATTGTTTTCAGCTTCTGTTGATTCAAAGCCTTGCTCACTCAGCCAGTCTGAACCTGATTCATCTAATTGCAGCGCTCCGTCTTCGTCATCTTCTTCTTCGTGCCCGCTTACTTCTTCCTGTACATAATGAGTGTGCGTGCCAATGCTGCGCATAAACTCTAATGCAGCGGCCATAACCATAAACTGATCACCACCCTCTGTATTTAAAGTGGCATCAATTAATTGATTTGCCCAGCTGGCAATGCTTAAGTGGCTGCTTAGCTCATCCCATGAAATAAAGTCATCGCCATAGCCTTCGGGCTCACTGAAAATAATACTTTGCATGGCTTTGGGGTTATTAAAGCTGAAAGCATTATGAAAAATTACTGCAACCATTTCTGGTGCAAATTCAATCATCGGCAGGATATGTTCAATTTCCTGACGTTTTTCATTGAGCCGTTTTTTAAGGGCGGATTTTCCTTCGGAATCGCTGGATAAATCATCTAACTCGGCTTCGTAATTGGCGTAAAGATCAGCAAAGTATGGGGAAATGCTCACTGGGTAATTCCTTTAATATATTTTTCGGCAATTTCTCTGGCAATCTCAAGCGGATTGTCGATCAGGCTGCGCTGCCGGTAATCGTCGTAAGCCTGGCGGCGTGTTGCGTCGGCCAGCACTTCATACGCTTGCTGAATGGCTCTGAATTGTGCAACCGCAGCGGGGTCCGGGTTTTTATCCGGGTGGTAGCGGGTTGCATTTTTGCGGTATGCGGATTTAATTAAATCGATGCTGGCAGTGGGTGAAACGCCTAGTTTTGCATAATGATCTTGAATAACAGACATGTGGGCTTTTTTTCCTAAAGCGCAGAGAGGGGCAGGTAATCGCTGCACCTTGCCGGGACGAGGTGCCATCTGCCTGTATTTTAAACGAAAAACGGCAGCAGCCCTTGCTATATCAACTGCTTATTGCAGGGGCTGCTGCTCTGCCGCTTAGATAACGGAGTATACGGTGGATGGATAGCCTTGCTTAAGGCGGCCTAATTCGCGCCATAATACGCCAGCAATCACCATACCAATCAGCATGTTGACTAATGGTAGTGCAATATACACACCATGAACGCCCCACCATTGCGGCATAAGCCAGAGTGCCGGTATCAGGAGCAGCGTTTTGCCTAAGGTTCCCAACATAGACAAGCGGGTGAGCGCCATGGCTTGTAAAGCAATCACCCCTACAATAATTACGCCATCAAAGGGGAGCGCAAATAAGTGCAATTGCAGGGCTTGTGTTGCCGATTCGATCAGTGCCTGATCTTGGCCTGCGTAAAGCGTAGCAATGGTCTGTGGGAAAAACTGCACGACGGCCAGTATTGTAAGGCTGATGGCTAGGCTGACTTGTAAACCATAAGATAAAGTTTGCGCCAGTCTTTGTGCTTGTTTTGCACCGGTAGCGTGGCTTAAGAGGGGCTGCATCCCCAGCGCCAGCCCGTGTATCAGCAAAATAAATACGGCTTCGGTATAACCTGCAACAGCATAAGCGGCGACATCGCCACTCTGGCCGTATTTCAGCAGCTGGTAGTTATGCGCAAAGAGTAGAAAAGCTAAATTAGCCTCCATCAGCAGGCTGGATATTCCGAGGCCCAGCATCGAAGGCATGCTTTGCCAGTGCGGGCGCATATCTTTCAGAGCAAGACGTAATCGAGCAAAGGGGCTGAAGAAGTAGATCAGCCCTGCTAGGGTGATGAGTGCTTCATCGAGCACGGTGGCATATGCCAACCCCGCTAAGCCCCAGCCGAATACCACAACAAATAAGTAGTTCAGGCCAATATTACCCAAGCCGCCTGCCACGACCAAATAGGTAATAAGCTGCGGTCTGCCATCGTTTCTCACTAAATATATCACCGCCATCTGACCTATCGTGACGAGGCCGCCCCAGAGCATGATCGATAAGTAGGAGCGTGCTTCTTGCAGTACGGCAGGATCATTATCTGCATTAAGCAGGGCCAGTAGATGATCCAGTTGGCTGATACCGATGATGGGCAAAAGAATGCCGAGTGCCGCAATAATCAGCAGGGTGTTGGCGAGCGCTTGCCGTGCTTCTTTGCTGCGTCCAGCGCCTTGCAAGATAGAGATTCGTGTGGCGGCACCCATGCTAATCATGGCGCCTAAGCCGACTTGCAGCAAAATCACGGGGTAAACCAGATTAATCGCCGCCAGCGCATGCGCGCCCACATAGCGGCCTACAAAAATGCCATCGACCACGGTATAAAGGCCAATCACCAGCATGCCTGCAATGGAGGGAATGACATAACGCCAGAAGAGGGTTTTAACTGGAAGAGTATTCAGGTCCTGTACGTTTTGTTGATTCATAAAAGCTCACTTGCAGCACCGGGGCCACAGGATTAAAGAGCCGGCTAGGTTAACATTTAATCAGTCACGCACGATTAATTAATGCTATGTAATAATTCCGGGAACTAAAAAGGATCATCAGGGCAAGAAAAACCAAAGAAGACGCGCAAAAAACGCGTGATGCCATCCTGAATGGGGCGGAGCAGGTGTTTTTAGATAAGGGTGTGGCTCAAGCCACGATGGCCGATATTGCAGATGCTGCGGGTGTATCCAGTGGGGCGGTTTATGGCCATTACCCTAATAAAATCGATGTTTGCAAGGCCATGAGCGAGCGCATGTTTGCGCTTGAAGCGATGCACTTTATCCCCGCCGGCAGCAGCGCTATGGAGGCGCTGGTACAAACGGGGCTTTATTATTTGAATCTCTTTTGCCAGCCGGGTACGGCTCAGTCTGTGATTGCTATTTTGTATTTTAAATGCGAGCGCAGCCCGGAAAATACTGCTCTGATCAGGCACAGGGATTTGATTACAAAATTAGCGATGCATTACAGCCTGCGTCTTTTGCGCCGCGCGGTGCAAAATAAAGAGCTGCCTGATACCCTCGATTTACGTTTGAGTAATCTGTATTTGCATACGGTTTTTGACGGCACTTACGACATGCTGCAGGATGTTTACCCAGACCGCCCTCAGGCGGCTTTGCCCGATTGTGAGCGCATGCTGCGCACGGCCGTTTCTAGCCTGATGCATGCGCCATATTTTCAACGGAATAATGAAGGGCAGGCTTATTTAGCCCTGTGAGTGGCTAAGTTTGATGATTGCTGCGGCAGAGTGCAGCTTAAAAAACTAAGCTGAAATCATTAAAAAGCGGGCAGCATCTTTGAATCAATGTTTCTTTTGCCTGGAGAGGCTGCATGAATCGTGTCGATCAGGCCAGCAGACGCAAAGTTCTGGGGGCTTTGGCTGGTTTTGGGGTTTTAAGCGCGCTGGGGCCTGCGGCATGGGCATCGGGAGGTAAAGGCAAATTTGCAGTGGGCTTTATTTATATTGGTGCTGCAAATGATTTGGGCTACAACCAGGCTCATGCAGCGGGTGCTCACGCTGTGGCTGCACTGAGTGATGTGGAAATCCACGAGCTTTATTCTATACCTGAAGGCAAAGAGGCATCGGTGGCGATAAAGATGCTGGCCGGGCAAAAAAATTGCCGCATTATCTTTGCCACCTCTTATGGTTATTTCAATCCTTATGTACTTGAAGCCGCCCGGCAATATCCTGATGTGGTGTTTTTACATGCGGGGGCTGTATACCGGCAAGGCATCTATCCAGAAAATGTGGGTACTTATTTTGCATATACCGACGAGGCTCAATATATAAGTGGCCTTGTGGCCGGGCTGATGAGTGCGACTGGCCGCATGGGTTTTATTGCAGCCAAGCCCATCCCGCAGGTATTACGCAATATCAATGCCTTTATGCTGGGTGCGCGGCGGGCTAATCCGCAGGCAGAAATGGTTTTGCAGTTTACGGGTGACTGGAGTAATCCCCAAAATGAAATGGCGGCATTTAAGATGTTAGCTGACAAAAAAGTGGATGTTATTTCCTGCCATATTGACTCCCCAATTAAACTTGCTGCGTTGTGTGAAGCGCAGGGTATTCATTATTGTGGTTACCATTTTGATCAGAGCTCTATCGCTCCGAAATTTCTGCTGACGGGCGCAGAGTTTGACTGGACCCATCTTTACCCGGATTACGTAAAAAAAATCAGGTCTAAAAAAGACTGGCCACGTGCCGTAAGGGCGGGCTTTGCCGGTGGTTTGCTGCGCAACACTCCCTATGGCCCGCTTGTTCCTGCTGCTGTCCGGGCGGAGGCTGACCGGGTGCGTGAAATGATTAAAAGCGGAAAAATGTTTGTTTTTTCCGGGCCGGTAAAAGATAACAACGGCAAACTGCAGATTACAGCCGGACAGAAATTTGCAAGCACAGCGCAGGAGCTGGAAAAAATGTATTGGCTGGCTGAAGGAATAATCGGCAACTTACCCCGCTAGAAGCTCTGTTGGGGCAAGGCCCATGTGCGTTGTTATCGCTTCAGAGGTGTCGCACGATGAAGGTTTTGCTGCGTAAATTGATGCGGACATTGGTTAACTTCCCCTTAACCATGAAATTTATGCTGCTGCCTTTTATTTTTACTGTGGCTCTGCTCATTGTGACCGTGGTGGGGCTTGGCCAGGGTGAAAGTGCGCGTCAGGCCGCGCGCTGGCTTGGCCAGGAAACATTGCCAAGTGTTATAGCAATTAATCGCTTTGCGCTGGAGTTATCCCATATTCAAATTGATTTACAAAGACTGGTGGTTTGGGAAACCAATTTTTTTGATAAAACGTCTGTTGCCCGATTAAGGTCGAATTTACTGGCTCAGATTGAAAACTTAAAAAAAGAAACCCAGCATCTGAAGCAATACAAGCTGGATGCTCAATTGATTACAAGTATTGAGCGCTTTTTAGATGATGCTGAGCGCAGCGCCAGTTTAGTCAGTATTGATATCGCCGCAGGGGGCCTCGCGGCAGAAGATGTGACCGGCCATTATGCTTTGATCCGCGAAAAGTTAAACCGCCATGTAAAGAATGCAGAGCTGCTGGCCAATCACCATATCTCGCAGGTGCTGGCAGAGGCGGAGCATGCCCGTGCACTGGCATGGTCAATTGTTGTTCTTGTGAGTCTTGGATCCATCATTATTTCTGTTTTATTAGCCCGCCTGATTGCCCGCCCTATTTTGGATATGACGCAGGTCATGAAGCAACTGGCAGAAGGCCGCTCCTCACTGGAGGTAATTGGTCTTGAGCGCAAGGATGAAGTAGGGGCCATGGCCGCTGCACTGGCGGTTTTTCGCCGTAATGCAATTCAGCTTAATGCCACACAACAAGATTTACGCGATGCTCAGGCCAGGCTCAATGCGGCGGTGCAGTCGATGTCCAGTGGCTTTGTGGGCTTTGATGCCAGGCAGCAACTGATTATGGTGAATGAAGCATTTGCCCAGCTGGTTGAAATTCCTCAGGAAGAGCTTTTGGGGCTTGATCTTGGCGGCATGATGCAAAAGATTTCTGAAGTGCATCATTGCAGCCCCGAATGGACGATCAGAAAAGTAGACTGGCTGGGGGCCGGGCTGGGAAGTATTGAAATTCGCCTGGGTGACCGCTGGTTGCAGCTGGGCAGAAATTGTATTCCCGGCGGCGGTGATGTTGTGGTGCTGACCGATATTACGGCGCGGCGCGAGCTGGCTGCGGCACAAAAAAGAGCCATGGAGCAGGCAGAAGAAGCAAGCCGTGCCAAAGGTGATTTCTTAGCCAGAATGAGCCCCCCTGTGTCAGGATAGTTGAGATACTCCCTTTTCAGGGATTCCAACTTACTCAGGGGGCTGGTTACTTATCATGTCGCGTATTCCCAAGGCTCGTAAAGATGCCATTTTAAGCAAAATGCTTGC
>NZ_PDZG01000094.1 GCF_002735645.1 Iodobacter sp. BJB302 | reverse complement strand
AATATCGTCCACCTCAATCCAGAAAAATCACCGGAAGCGGAGACGGGTGCTGTAAGGAAAAAAGCAGAGCAAAGAACGGCATAAATATTAAACGATTAAGGCGACAACTGGTTTGACAATTACCGATACCGCCGTAGCGGACTCATACGTCGACGCCAAGAACGAAGCCTCCTACGAAACGCGCCAGATGCGTTTCCTCACGTCGATGATCAAAATCTGTGACGCTGTTGCAGCGCTTTTAAGCGACAGGAAAAATACACTTCCTAAGAAACTTCCGCTCATTCCGCTAGAGTATTCGGACACTGCGGCAGCCTCCTTCATCACCCAGCTCAAGGACACCACGACCTCGATTGTGCTCAACGATGCGAGCAGATGGACGCTCACCGACGACGAACTGCGCCTAGAAACCGAAACGTCGCTGAAAAAGCATGACGTTGCCGAAAGAATCAAACGGCTTGACTTGGATAAACGAACCCTGTCGATCTTCCGTGAAGCTTACGACGCAATGAAACTCGCCATATCGGACTCGGAGGTTGCGAAGCTTGTTGCTGCGAAAAAGGATGTAGAAGCTAGGCGGAAAGCTGCGACTGAAGACGCCGCGAAGGCATTCGCGGGTTCAGCCCTTGATGGAATCGGCGGCGAATCCTGGAGCCTTCTGTGGGAGCAGGCAAGAAAATATTCCGAAAGCACCGCCTATCCCCAGGCACTGTTCCCCGTTACAGACGAAGGGAAGCTTTGCGTCCTCTGCCACCAGCCTCTCGACGACGCAGCTCGTGGAAGAATGTCCGATTTCGAATTATTTGTGAAGGGTGGATTAGAAGCCACCGCAACCAATGCGGAAAAAGAGCACGCTTCTGCGATAGCCAAGTTACCCAAAGTGCCAGACCAAAAGAAATGGGACTGGCATATGGAGTTCATAAAGGTCCCGGCAGAGGTTGGATCTGCCTTACGTGCGGCAATTGGACTTCGGCTCGAAGCCATTCCAAAAACCGACGGGACAAGCCTGCTACCCAAAATCGATTGGTCTGTAGTCGACCTAGCATTGGACGCGACTGCTGCGACTCAAGCGAAAGAAGCAGCAGCTTTGGTGGAACTCACAAAGGACGGAAAAAAAGCTGAGCTGGAAAAGACGCTGAGGGAGCTTAAGGCGCGTCAATGGCTCTCTCAACAAAAAAATGCGGTGGCCGACGAAATTGCCCGCCTAGCAGCCATCAAGCGGCTAACTAAAGCCGAAAGTACGACGAAGACAAATGTATTCACCACAAAGAAGAACGAACTGGCCAACAACGAGTTAGCCACAGGCTACCAAGAACGCTTCGTCTCAGAGCTCAAAAAGCTAGGGGGAAGTCGGCTAAAAGTGGAACCGGTTCCAATTCCAGAAGGTAAAGGAAAAGTTAGCTTCAAGCTCGCCATTAAGGGAGCGCGGAAGGAGACTAGTGCCAGTGAGGTTCTAAGTGAGGGCGAAAATCGAATCGTCGCACTGTCCGCATTCCTTGCTGACATTACCGGCTCCGGCCAGCTTACACCATTTGTTTTCGATGATCCGGTTTCATCACTCGATCAAGAATTTGAAGAGCGAGTCGTTGAACGCTTAGTTGAATTGGCAAAATCTCGACAGGTCATAGTCTTCACCCACCGTCTTTCGCTACTTGCTCTCATTGAAGAAGCCGCTGGGAAAACAGTTCCACTTTCGATCAATACATTGCGGCGCGTCGGACCGAATGTGGGCATGGTGGACACTCTAGATGTTCGGCATGGAAAGCCTGACAAAGGTTTCACCGTCATCCGTGAACAAAAGCTTCCTCAGATACGCAAGCTGGCGGCCGCCGGTAATGGTGAGGCCTACGACGCAGCATTAAAAGCCGCTTGCAGCGATTTCCGTATCCTCATCGAACGGACCGTGGAAAAAGTCCTGCTAAACGGGCTCATCGAACGCTTCCGGAGGTCGGTGCAGACGCAGCAGATCAAGTCGCTCGCTAAGATCACCATGGGCGACTGCTCAACCGTCGAAGAGATGATGACCAAGTACTCAAAATTTGAGCACTCCCAGTCTGATGAGCTACCTGGGAGCTTGCCTTCGGTCGACGAACTCGCTGCAGATCTAGACGTGGTCATTACTTGGATTGATGAGTTCAAGAAAAGAGTGACTTAACAGAAAAACCCAAAAAAATGCCCCGGCAAGATGGCGGGGCATTTTTCATTATCTATGTCGCAAGAATTTCACTTACTTGGCAGACATTTCATTTTCAATGTCATTCGACAAATGTAGGATCTCATTTTGATTTAGATTCGGGCCTACCCAAATCAAGGTCAATCTAGACGAAAAGGGGATTCATCAGGTTGGTCAGTCCCATTCTCGTAGATAATCCTCTGCCACGCTTTTTCACGCCGCCGTGTCGTACCCCGAATCGCCAATGCGTCCTCCTCGGAAATAACGCTATACCTAGCCAAAAAGCGATCTAATACCTCTGACCGAGTATAAACCGTTTGCCTGCACGGATCACCATGTTGACTTCGTAGCGGGTAGATATTCGTATCCGCTAGCATATGCATCGCTTTACGAGGAGATCGGCCAATGCGGTCTGCAATCTCAGTTCCAAATATATACCGCCGCAAAAAACGGTCAAGATCCTTTTTCTTTACTCGTGAACCGAGCTGCTTCTTAGAACCAAGCTTGATCGAAGGGATGTAGCCATTCAGCGTTAACCAATAAGCGACCTGTTGCTTAACGCCTAATAGTTCAGCCAACTCAGGGATCGTAACCCAATTGGCTCTTCCCTTATCTAAGGCTTGATGCCATCGCTGTAACTCAACTCGATCAAAAATCCATCTCACCACTCCCGATGCACCAATCCAGTTACCTTGAAGCTGAAGCCCACCATCCCTAACCGCTTCAATCACCGACACAACCTCGTCAGCATTCCATTGCCAGAATTTCAAAACGTGTGTGAATGCGATTTGGCGCTCATCAATCGTGCTGATTAAGGGGAGTTCTTCGCCAATTTCGATCAAGCTATATACCTCTTGCCGTGGGATGTTCCATGGCAAAAACAGCTGATCATTAACTCGTCGCGCCGATGGAAACAAGATCTTGAGAATCCGCCGGAATCGCAGCTTACCCAAGCCCAAGATTTCCATTGCCTTGGTCATCGTGATTTCACCAGCCAGACGCTCCTCCAACTGGGTCAATTGATCTTTGCGCACCATCATCCGGTATCGACCTGCCTTGGTAACGAGTTCCTGACCTTCAAGCTCCCCATGCTGAATTAAAAAACGCAGTCGAGCGCGCGAAATACCCAACTGATCTTGCGCGGCCTTAGCCGGGACCCATTGCATATCAGCCAACAAACTGACGGCCAAGCGACGATTCCGGTGATTAGCGCCGTTCGGCCAATGCTCTGTGAGCCAGACATTAAATGCCTCACGCACAGGCAAATATGCACCGCCCCGAATAGCCCCTCGATATATATATTCATACGCTTGATCGAAAACACCACGCAGTGTGGTTGATTCCGATTTCGCGCCTTTAAGCAGATTGGTAAACGCTTGGTCAAATCCGGACGGCCACTCGAACAGAATTTGCGCAGCCAACGTCGTGATAGGCCATGAAGCTTCCAACAAACCAGAATTACGAATTTTCAGGGGCTTGGGACCTGCCTGCGGATCCAGATAGGCACCGAGATATCGAATTAAAGTTTGCAGTTGTAAAGGATTCAGTCCGGCAAACGGGTATGCATCTGAATAATCCGGCAATGGCTTACTGAGCAAGATGCACTCCATCACCATGGAAAGCCGCTTCACAAACCATGGAGCCTCTTCCACTTTTTCTTCACGCAGGTCCGAGCCACATTGGCATCGAATTAGCGACTCACGATGCCAGTCCAGGTGCTCACCACATGTCGAACATTGATCAACCAGCCAACCACCATGATGTGGGCAAGAATCAAAAAAGAACACCTCCCAACTGGCCTGCCAAACCGGTTCGGCAATGAGGCATAGCGGACAAAATCGGGCATAGCGCTGATTCCAAATTGCCGACTGCTCTGAACGCAATGTATGCATTCGAGCCATATACACGTGCAGCTCCGGAAAAAGCATCTCCTTCGGTAACAACTGATGTAGCGACAGCACTTCGGGTTGCAGCGTTATGCCCATTTCGATCAAATCGCGTGGACGCATGAAATTGGCTTCAGCCAATCGGAACATATATCCGGTCGGACCCTCGGTAGTTGCAGGGTAAGGACGAATCAATAGGTCAGGCGTAGCCATCACAAGATCGTTCATCATGCGCCCCCCTTACCAGGACTAAGGCCCAGCTTGTTGGCCACGGGAGAACCAACAATTTCCTGCCTGACATGCAGATGGAACAATTCCCCCGGCCGGTCGAGCGGACGCAGCGGCGACTCCACATGAAAAGGGTTAAGCCTATCTGGTACATCCCGCCATACCCTATTGCGAAAACCGGCAGCGTAGACATCTAGATCCAACGTACCCACATTGGCCAAATTGGCCACCGAGATCGCACCCTCAAGAATTTTGATCACATAATCCAGCAAGCCATAACTACCAATCCAGAAGCGCCGAGCCAGATTGGATTCGTGCAATGGGGTTGCTGGCGGAATCGGTAACCCAGCTTCAAGCTCCCGTAAAATACCGCGAAACTCTTTGAAATCGGCTTCATCCTCAAACGAGAAAGGCTCGATGCGAACTCGCTGCGAGAATCGACGCGCAAGCTGTTCATTGCTATCGATTACAAACTCACTGGCTCGCAAACCGCAAGCCACGATGCCGACACCTGTTTCTTCAAGTAAGTTTTTCAGCCAATCAGTCAAATCTCGAAATGCAGTGGCAGTCGGTGCGTAAAAAATGTGTTGAAACTCATCAAGCAACAGCAACTCAACGCCGCAGCGCTTGAAAAACTGGCGAATCCGAGTGGTTTTTTCAGGGCCACTACCACGATGTGATTTTTGATCCCCCATCGCCTCCAAGATGGCACCCGCCAAGCTACGCACCGTTGGGGCAGATGGCACGGCAACAAACAAGACAGGAATTCTGGTTCGATGTTGCTCAAACACCCGAGGAAATTGAGTCTCATAACTTCGGATAATCGTGCTCTTACCGACACCAGAGATTCCACACAAACTCATGCCACTCCCCTGAGTACGATGAAGCTGCCGCTGGTGCAAGTCAGCAATCTGAAAAATGCCACTTCTGAAACGCCGGTGCAAAATCGGGCGGGTGTTCAACCTGAATCCAAGCAGAGCTTGGGTTTCTGAACC
This sequence comes from Iodobacter sp. BJB302, assembly GCF_002735645.1. Classification (GTDB taxonomy): domain Bacteria; phylum Pseudomonadota; class Gammaproteobacteria; order Burkholderiales; family Chitinibacteraceae; genus Iodobacter. The sequence continues at coordinate 8,616 of NZ_PDZG01000094.1, read as the reverse complement.
TTCTGCTGGAGCAAACTGGGCCATAATTTGAATTGGATCCATCACTCATCTCCCTGCGAACAATTGGCAGAAAAATCTGGTAGATCGTCATTCAGACCAGAAGGCATAACTTCGGGAGGAAGTTCTGGCTGAGGCTTGTGTGGTTTACGTGCTTCCTCCAGTGGGTTCTTGCCTGCGAGAACTGCTTCACTGTCGTGCTGCACGGTCTGCGCAGCCTTTTTACGTCGCACCATTTTCTTGTGCTGAATGGATTCTCGGATCAGGTCTTCGACTTCCCGCTTAGCCTCCAGCAGTTGATCTGCCGTGCAGTTCTCACCCAGCTTGCTCCGCGTATGCTCCCGAATCTGCCGATGTTGTTCGCGACTCAGGCCGTTGGCATACTCAGCTAGCTTGGCGGGAACGCGCAGGTATTCCTTGCGATCAGGATCCAAGACATGGATATATCCCACATCATCTTCGTGGAATTTCAGGTCAAGTTTGATGTTCTTGCCCGTTCTGCGCCTGATTTCCTGTAATTGCAGACTGTTGTACTGCAAACCGTCCAGTTCGATACCGTAATGAAACAAAGTTCGTTTGGCCGCGATCCCAACAATGACATCCAATTGCTGCGGATTAAGAGGAAGTTCAATCAATCGTTTTTGCGCGGATTCAATCCAAACATCAAGAGGACGTCGACCATTCAAACCACGATGTGGCGTCACGTTGTACACATCCACAATCCACTTGGTCAGAATGTGGATCAACGAATTGAAGTCGATAGCAGCTTCTTTTTCGGATTGATAGTCACCACGTTCATCCGGATTAGAAAAAACTGTACCTGGCATCCGATGAAGTAAGCCAACGTTTTGAGTTCTGAAAAAACGCTCAATCGCACCTTTTTTATCACCACTTCTAACGGGGCAAAACAGGATGCTGATGCCCAGCTCCATACAGGCAACTTCGACTGCGTTGCTTTGCAAATCCGGACCGTTATCAACTGCAATCAGCTCAGGAATTCCAAACGCTGGCCATGGTTGTTTAATATCTGGATAACGCTTCAGAATTGCATTCTTAGGCAACACCGCTCGCTTCAAACACTGCAAAACACTGTTAGCGCTGGGATCCCTGAATGAAACATAGAAACCAACAATCAGTCGTGAATAACGATCAATGACCACCGTTAAATAGGGACGACCATTGGTGATGCACCATGCGGGATCCACCACGAGAATATCAATCGGGGTGTGGTCAATTTCGAAACGCTCTAGAATAGCTTTTACTTCCACCGTACCAATAGCTGCACGGTATTTCATGCGGGCAAATTCAGCCCCCTCTCGCGACAGATCGACTAAATCTTGTTGTAATGACTCCAACCAACGATATATCGTCGTCCTGCCTGGGCACTTCATCTGACTCTCTTCCGGCAAGCCGTGGTTGATAGCCTTGATTTGCCGCTGTATTGCTTCCACTACCCCCAACTTTGGCAACTTCTGATTGGTCAGGTAAACAGCAGCAATCACTTGCTCAAAAATTTGGTAACCAGGTTTATGTTGATGTGCAGAGGACGGCTTACCATGTGGAATCAACTTTAGGATTGATTTGGTCGCCCTATAGCGACACCACCATGTCGAAACAGTCGATGGTCCAGGCGGATTATCATCACCAATCATCTTGGCCGCTTGAGCAATTCGCTCTGACCAAGTTACAACGTTATACGGAGTGCTTTCAGGATCAACAATTTGTAGATAATGCAAGCGGCGCTTGGCAATCTCTTGCTGTGCCTGCTGATAGGTCGACAAATCACGTGGGGTTACTAGGTAAATAGTATTACCTAATTCCGCCAGAGAAGGCTCATCGATTTGCCACTCCTGACTCTGCCAACGTTCAAGAAGTTCAGCATATTGCAGATTCATGATTTCGCCGTCTTCGGCAATTAGCTGGATCTTGCCACTAGCGAGCCGCCGTTCAATCAGCCAAAGTTTATTATTCCGGTCGCGGAAACCTAGGCCACGTTTAAAGGTAAATCGATTCATCACGACCTCCCTTCGGCAGGAGGATTAAGCTGCGGCCTACCAGAGGCAATTCTAGATTGCAGCTCAGTCGACCTGATGCAATTAGGCGATACAAATCACCCAAATTCCAGAGTTGTTGCACCTCTGAAAGTGGTAGTTCTGCGTGCCCTTGAAATGCCATGAGCAGATCAAAATCGGTGGGTTGCTCATGCCAGGGATGTGCATGCGCATAAGCCAGCAATTGCAAATTGCTAAATAGTGGCTCTCGGCGAATCTCGACCTCAGTCACAATCCGGTAGGGCGACTGGATTGACTGAAAATGGAGGGCAATCGCCTCGTATTTTTTTCGGATGCTCGGCCGAGCTAATTGATCAAAGGGTTTAACCTCGATATAGCGGATGGTGCCATCCAGTAAAACAACCTTCAGGTCAGGAATGCATTCCCGAAACTGCTCGCCATCGAAGTATTCAATCACCTCGGGCTGCTCTTGGTAAGCCGCCACACCAGGTGACAGCTCCAATAACAACAGGGCATCTTTTTCCAGCAAAGATTCCCAATGGACGGTATCTCCCATTTTTGAAGATGCGAAATAGCCGCGGAATCGTCGTCCGCGACGTGTGACTACTTTACGTACACGCATATCGTCTGCTCCCAATTACGCAGGCGACACTTCTCCCTGCGCAACCTCGCATAATTAAATCAATTTGAAAAATTGGGACGAACTACTCCGCCGTTCAGCGTTTCGCTGCCCGTTTTTTTGCGTAAATGGGGACAAAAGGCTTGACCACCCTGCTGGCAGCAGACGATACTTTGGCTTGACTAGGGCTTTTGCATCATGCAACTGTTTTGTAGGGGGCGAGCTTTGTGCTTGCCCTTTTACTATTCCAACTTACTCTTTACATTTTCCTTTGCTTTCTGCCTCTCACCTCCGTGTATAAATCGTTTTATGCGGCACTGACCCAATCTGGATCAGCAAATAAAGAGGGTAAAGAATCCCCCTTCGATATCGCGTATCTAAAAATTTACTTCAAATTTTGAACAGTTTAAGTCTGAATGATTTGGGGTGTATTTAGCGACTAGCCATAAATGCCATTCTCCTGCTGATAGACATGACCAGCGTTACATAGAAAACGATCATTTAGTTCTTGATTATTTTTGGTGCCAATAATTTCGCGAATCAGACAAATTTGCATCGGCATTAAATCTTTTAAATTCAGTCGCAAATCACGCAATAACCAATACACATCCTCATTGCAACCTGCTGGTGCAATAAGCTTTCGTTGAGATGCATCTATCGCAATCTGCAATTTATCTTGTTCTTCTTGAGATAAAGAAAGCGCATCAATTATTCGTTTAACGAATTCAGCTGTTGGCGGCCCTTTAGTATCGCGCTCCATTTGCGAAATATAACAAGGCTCACACCCAACTGCATTTGCTAGCTCTTTTTGCCGCAAACCATAAGATTTTCTGAGCTGTTGGAGTTGTTTTGAAAATGGACTCATTGGCCTAAGAGAGAACGCTAGAATATACCAAGAATAGTACTGCTTTTTTCCCTGCAAATCAAACCCAAGTATTTTATTTTATTGTGCAATATATTTATATTACTTTTTTCATAAATGGCATCAAAAAAATACATAAATAATTTCCAACGTCGGAAATAGATTTAAAATATCAGACCAATGCCTCTGCATCAGTAGGACTGAAATATTGGCATACCACCATGCATTATAATTAGACATCTATATTAAAAATCACATAGCGCATTAATTATTCGACAACAATGGAATAACACGCAAAAACTGAGATAAAGGGATTCCTAGTTTTTCTGGATATGGAATTTACTGACTTCGTCTATTGAATGCCCATGTAATGCATCGCACAACCGTTGAGCCAGGTGAACGTCAGAAAAAGCATAGGAGGTCATTTATGCATCTGTCTATTAAGGTGCGTCTCAAAATATGTAGCCGCATAAAATGCCAATCTAAAGCTGGTCTAGTGAAACTTCGATTAATTTTTTATTACCGTTCAATCGTGCATTAGCAATGGCAATGGCAATGAGCTCGGCATAGCTTGCGAATATAGCGATAGCAAGTCGTGCTAATCGCAAAGCTGGCGCAAGCATAACAATGCCTTGGTTTCAACTGCCCAGATGAGCCATCTCGCGACGCCGAGATATTCCAGAGGATTTCTTATATGGCTTCATTGATGAAGGCACCTGCATTTGGGCTTCGATATACATCTATTTAAAGAGCTTGTTTTCATCCTCCAGCTCTTTCATCCGCATCATCATCGAGACGTCCATACCACCAAACTTAGCGCGGCACTCATAGAAAGAAACAGAACTCATACCGTACTCGCGGTACAGATCAGGAACGGTCGAGCTAGCTTCGGCTTGCTTTAAAATCGCCATAATTTGGCGTTGTCTATTGCCTATGGCTTTCATGCAGAACTACTCAAAAGACTGCGAAAAAATTCTATTTAAAAATGAGCTGATTTTGTGGGAGGATTACTTCAAAAGAGTGTTCCCCTTATATATACTTACAATAGCTGACTAAAATACCAAGTATATTTCTAGTAAAACACGGTTAAGCACAGTACATTTGTTGATTAAATAATTTAGATTTACTTTTTTGAAACTTTAACATGGCGAAAACACCCGCTAAATCAGTGAAGCCAAAAAGCTATAGGAACTGCTAATGTGGCATGATAACGAAACGACTGTTGACTACGTCAACTTCCGCTTAGTAGCAAAAGCCTGCGCAGAACTCATTCGAGACACTGGGGGCGAGCCAATATCGATTGGAATCTCAGGAGGATGGGGAGCAGGAAAATCATCGCTCGTGCGAATGATTGCAGCCGAATTATCACCCGAGCAGGCTAATGTTGAAAATACAGCAGAAGCGATCAATTCAAAGCACGTGGTGGTCACTTTCAATCCTTGGCTTTACCAAGGATTTGAGGATGCGCGTACTGCCTTACTGCAAACGGTTGGCGATGCCGTCCTTGATGCCGCAGCTCAAAATACGAGACTTGTTGATAAAGCCAAGGCACTCGTCAAACGAATAAATTTTCTGCGACTAGCACAACTTGGTGGTGAAGTTGCAGCAACACTGATCACAGGAGTTCCGGTCGGCCTAATTGGAAAAGTGTTTGAAGCTGGTGCAAATGCAGTGAAAAGCGAATCAATTAATGATGGCATTGAAGCCGCTAAAGATGCATCTAAAGCCACCACCGGCCTTTTGAATGAAGCCACTCCAGTTTCGCTACCAAAAGAAATCCAGTCCTTCCGCTGTGCGCTTGAAGAGTTACTCTTAGAGTTAGATATCACTTTGGTTGTTTTTGTTGATGACCTCGATAGATGCCTACCGAAGACAGCCATTTCAACGCTAGAGGCCATCCGACTGCTGCTATTTTTGCGTCGAAGTGCATTCGTCATCGCTGCGGACGATGTATTCATTCGTGGTGCCGTTCGTGTACATTTTGCCGGTACCGGCTTAGACGATGACGTCGCTACCAATTATTTTGACAAGTTGATTCAAGTTCCGCTACGCGTACCGAGACTTGGCTCCAATGAGACCAAGGCATACACAGCACTCCTATTTTTGGAGCGAGCGCATCGCAGCGATCAGCTAGACACCACGAATTTCGAGGCGGCTAAATCCAGTGTGGAAGCTCGCCTGCGGGAAACTTGGACTGGGAAATCTGTCGATCTCGCATTCCTTGAAACGCTAGTGCCAGCAGAAAACTCCGAGCTGCTAGGCCTGATGGGTTTGGCCGAGCGGCTGGCTCCACTGCTTTTTAGTGCAAGCACGGTTCAAGCCAATCCTCGGCTAATCAAACGATTCCTCAACACAGTGTTTCTGCGCAAGGTATTAGCCAAACCACAAAATATCGATGTGGACGTTCAAGTGCTAGCTAAGTGGCACTTGCTCGAGCGGTGTGACGAAGCTGTTGCGAATGCTTTAGCAGAAAAGGTCTCCGCAGAAAGCGAAGGGAGGATCGGCATCCTTCACGACGCAGAGGTGGGGGCAAAGAATCTGGATGAGAAGCTTCCATCACCCTTTGGCGACAAATCGTTTATTCGTGAGTGGCTACAGCTTGAGCCTCTACTTGGGGATATGGATATGCGGCCCATTCTGCATCTCAGCCGCGATAGCACCGTAAGGGATTTTGGTGCGGATGATCTGAATGCAGCAGGCAAGGCGTTGCGTGATGCGCTGGTGGCTGCTCGAAATCCGAATGAAACTTTGAAACAGCAGATTCGAGATGCTGGTGATTTTCAGTCTAGTCTTGCCATGGCTCGTGCGTGGGAGCTCCGGCGGTCTAGCCGCACTTGGCAGAAGGCTGAAGAAGTATTGATGCTGGTAGCGGTCTCTAGTGTTCATTCAAGTGCTAGGGCTCGTGCTGCGGCGCTTGTTAGCCAAGCACCGATCACTCAGCTCGCACCTGGATTGGTATCGGCATTGATTGATTGCGATTGGATGAAAGACGTTCTGACGAAGTGGGAGGGGGATGACCAGTTGCCGAAGCCGGTTATGCGAGCAATTGAAAACGCGAGGAAGAAATAAATGGGTACGTCGACCTCAAGCGCGGGAGCGGGATCCCGCGTTTCATTTGATCCGCCATGGCTAGAAAGTGCCGAAAGCGGCATTGATTCTAGTCACGCCGACATGCCCATATCGCCCGGGGTCACACCAACTGACGCACCTAGCGAAGCAGATGCAAATGGGTCAGAGGAAAACCAAACCACTCTAGCTCCTGGAGCTGGCCCGACTGTAGCGCCGCAGGGGCGTTATCAGGACGCGCGTAGAGCTCTGACTGGGTTCGTGCGCTCAGGCAGTGGTTCGGATCTGCGTAGAGGTCTTTCGAGTTTCGTTAAAAAAGGTATGGGTGGATCAGCAAAAGCGGCGAATCGCATGCGCACGAGTGCTGTAGCAGCTTCCTCTTTGGGGGGCTTTCTGGCTGCCGCTCGTGACGGCACAGACCTAGGTATAAACGCGTGGGTTGACTCAGTAAAGCAACGAGGCCTATCAGCTAGAGATACAGCACTCGAAGTTGTTCAGAAGCTGGTACCAACAGGAGGAAGCATTGATGAGGAATCAGCCAAGCACGCAATGAACCAGGCGATTGCTCATCTTTATGAGGTTGACCCCAATGCAGATATCTTTGACCTAGCGGATGATCAGATTGCTAATGTGATGGCATACACGATAGCGTTCGATGTCTACAACCGTGTTCAGCTTGAGCTTGGAAGAGTTTTTGAAAAGCTGAAATATGCGCCCAGAGTCATACAAGAACGCCTAGCACAGGTACTAGACTACATAATGGTTGTTGTTAATCGCTCATTCGAAAAGGTCCGTGCAGGTAGTGAGCCGCACTCGATGCGTGAAATTGCAACCTCAGCGTTACAAGATGCACTTACGGTGTTTGCAGAACCATGAAAATTCTTTGCTCAAGTATTAATGCACTGCCTGAGACCTTACCAATTGGCACTAGGGCATTTACCTTCTTAGAAGCATCATCGCGAACCGACGTCGGGCGTATTGCCTGTGGATGGCAACGTGAACTTGAAAAAGCTGGCTATTCTCCATCGATTTCGACGTGGGATTTCATGCTCTTTTGTTTTGCCGTTTATGCGGCGGATGTGGCCGTTCTTCGAAAAAGTAGTGCCGATGGCTGGACGCGTCAAATTGAGCTCGATATCACGCTCAATGATCCCGATCCATGGGAGGCAAACAGAACTATTGCCGAAGAAATGCTTCGAGTGCTCTCCGGAGATTTCTGGAAACTTCGGTTTCTACCAAACGGCCCCACACCACCAAGAGGGCAGCGTCGGTTATGTGACCGCGATTGTGTTGCTTTACTTTCGGGAGGGTTAGATAGCCTGATTGGCGGAATAGATGCTACAGCGCAGGGCCGCAGACCAATTTTTGTATCGCAGCGTGCTTTTGAAGATTCCGATCGACAGATTACCTATGCCAATGCATTAGGTGGAGGCGATTGGCACCAACAGTGGAGTCACAAAGTAGTTTTCAGTGGTAAAAAAGAGCCGTCGACGAGGGCGCGATCAATGGCGTTCTATGGCCTTGCCGTACTGGCGTCCTCACTGCTGACGGTCAACCGGCCTGATATTTTGGTGCCAGAAAACGGCTTCATAAGTATCAACCCTCCGTTGCTTCCAGGACGAATGGCAAGCCTCAGCACAAGAACAACACATCCGCAGTTCATGGCTCTGCTTCAGAAATTGTTTGATGCAGTAGGTGTCGACGCCCAATTGTCTATGCCATATCGGTTCAAAACGAAGGGAGAAATGTTAGCTGAGTGTGCAGATCAAACTTTGTTGGCGAGTTATGCCTGCGACACGACGAGTTGTGGCCGTTTTCGCACCTACAACCGAACGCACTGCGGTCGATGCGTGCCTTGTATGGTACGCAAGGCAGCTATTCAACGCTGGGGCTACTCAGACACGACAAGATACAAGTTCTCAGCTCTCTCTGCGGCCCCCTGTGTCAGGATAGTTGAGATACTCCCTTTTCAGGGATTCCAACTTACTCAGGGGGCTGGTTACTTATCATGTCGCGTATTCCCAAGGCTCGTAAAGATGCCATTTTAAGCAAAATGCTTG
>NZ_PDZG01000093.1 GCF_002735645.1 Iodobacter sp. BJB302 | reverse complement strand
CGACAGCCCCTTTTGCATCTGGATTGGGTTGATTGCCATGACGACCACTCCACAAAAGAACGTTCGTTCACCTTAGGCCTTTTAAGTGGTTTGAGCAAGGAGATTGAGCAAGAGACATAATCAGGAATTCATAAGCCCTTCGCCACGATGTATGTTCAATTTCTAATTTAGTGCCCGTTATTTTTGCATGATGCAGCAAGAGCTGATACAAAACCCCGGCTGATTGCCCCTCTTTATCTTTATAAATTACAGGGAAATAACTATCATCCGCATAAATCAGCGGCTCGCCTGCACATACATAAAAAGGCAATAACAGCATCAGTAGCAGTAATTTCACAATAGCCTCCCACTCAAACTTTCACTTAATATATATAGCCCCTCCGCATACTCTTTGGGCGCTGAGAATATCAGCATAGTGTTTGACCCTGATTTTTATACCCCTGTCTTGCCCAGTTTCTTTTTTAAATGGTAAGCACCTGAAACAAACAGCAGCAATGCGCTGAACGCCCCCACCGCCAGCTGGGCCATTCGCCCCTGCACAGCCCATGAAAATGCGGCCAGTGCGCATAATAAAAGCGCGAGTGCAGCCCATTTCAGAATATCCCTCAGCAGGGCCTGGTCAATATTTCGGCACAGCATCCATGCCGTACTCAATACACCGCCCATCACCGCACCGGCCATCCCCCATATCCCCAAAAAACAGGGTAAACCCAGCAAAAGCACAGCCTGCACAGCACTTCCGCTCAGCTCGCAAATTAAAGGTGTACGGGTATCCGCTGCGGCGTAGTAATAACGGGCAAGCAGCGCATTCCATGCTCCAAAAACAATGGATACCGCAAATAAAGCCAGTAAGGCAGGCAGTGGCCCCTGCGCTAAACCATGCGGCAGAAGTAAATCGACTAATGCAGGCGCAGATGCAATTAAGCCCACCGCGGCAGGCAGGGTTAATAAGGTGCAGAGCAGCAGGCCAGTATCGAGCATTTTTCGCCTGGCCATATGCCCTTCGCCACTCATTTTCCCCAGCAAAATCTGGTTTAAGCTCATCAGGGCAATCAGCGGAATATTGACCAGCTTACGTGCCAGATTAAGAAGCGTAATCGAGCCCTCGCCCAAAAAAGACGCCACCAGCCGCTCGAGCAAGGTCAGGCCCTGGCTGGCAGCACTGCTGCTCAACAGAGGCCATAGCTGCCGCCACACAGCGATAGTTTGGCCACGCGGCGCAGCATACCAGGGCCGCCAGCCCATACGCCAGACCGGAGGCAAGAGTGGCAGCAGCATCAGGATGCTGCCCAGAATAAAACACTGGGCCAGCGTAAGCGGATCAGCCGCTGTTTTTGCTAAGCCCAGATAAATGACAACCGGCAAATTAAACAAGAAAGAGCCCAGCCCCGGCAGCACAAAGCGGCTGTTGGCCTGCATGGGAATCGTGAAGATCGCATGCAAAAATATGCCGGGAATCACCCATGCCAGACAGCGCAAAGACTGAGCAGCCTGCAAGGCATCTGCTGCGGATAAACCCAGCCCGATTATTTTTACCAGATACGGCGCGCCCAGCGTGATAGCCAGCGCCAGCGCCAGAGCCAGCCATAAAAAATGCCTGACCTGCCCTGCCAGCCAGTAAGGCTGAGCAGAAGCGGGCTGAGCCTGCCAGAGCGGCAAAGCAGCGGCAGACAATAAGCCGCCAGCCAGCATGGTACGCAGAGCCTCGGGCAAAAATAACGCAACCAGATAAGCATCTGTCCGCGCCCCAGCCCCCCAATCTGCTACCAGCAACCATTCACGGGCAAAGCCCAGAATAAGGCCAGCCAGCGTGGCTAAGGTCAGAAAAACCGTATTATTGAGCATCACAACTCATCTAGTAGAACAGCGTAAACAGGCCTTTGCCGCCCACTTTATAAGTTAAATCATGCGGGCGCTCGCCCATCACCTTTGCCCCCGAGCCGCCCACAATTTTGTACGGGGCAATTTCTTTGCTGACTAAGGTATTGGCCGTGACCACAGCACCCCGCCCAATGCGTGCGCCATGGCCAATCAAAGCGCCCGTGGCGATCCATGCGTAATCTTCGATATAAATCGGGGCGGACACCGACCAGAACTCGGGCGCGCTTAAATCATGGCTGCCCGCAATAATTTTGGCATGAGAGGCCACCGCCACATGATCCCCGATAATCAGCCCGGCCCGCGCATCAATCTGGCAATGCCATGCGATGCAGCTATCGTCACCAATCACCAAGTTTTCTACGCCTAAGATCTCGGTAGTACGCCATATCGCCGAGCCTTTGCCAATTTTGGCGCCCCCCAAACGCAGCCAGGCCAGACGCAAATGGTGGCTGGGAATTTTATTAATCAGAATGTTGTAGCACTGCTCCCATGCACGCAGCCAGCGGTCTTTCAATGTGGGCCAGTTAATGCCATAGCAGGGAACCAGCGTGGTAGGAATTTCATCCCTGAGCAGGGCATAAAAACGCCGCGCCAAAGGGTGGGTAATCCGCGATTCAATATTTACCGAGCAGATCGATACGCGCGGATGAGCCTCGTCACCTTCTTCAAAAGCAACATCATTGGCCAGCATCCAGTGGTAGCTGTCTGCCAGCTCACTCTGCGTAACACCCAGCTTCTGCGCGTAATCTTCAAGGCGCGTCCGCAGTGCGGTGGAGTGATAAATCCGATGTTTCATACTTCTGTTTTCCTATAAGGCTCATCGCAGAGCAGTGGATCATGCGCCTGGCGCAAGCTGCGTGCAGATTGAAGATTAATTGCCATTACCAGCCAAAAAAGAGCAATCAGGACCATGGTAAAACTGTAGTAATGATCAAATAAACCCGTCAGCAAAGCCGCCAGCAGCCCTGCCCCCGAACCAATCCAGATGCCCCGCTCCGGGCTCATCTCACGTAAAGAAGTACGTGGCCTGCATTCGCGCCACCATGCAGTGGTCACGGCAATAAACAGCAGCATGCCGGGGATGCCCAGCTTGTAAATAAAGTTGAGCCACAAATTAGAAATGCCGAGCAGATTGGTTCCGGGCGGCGGAGGATCAACCTTAAAACCAATCCCAAGCGGAAAACGCGCCATGGCCTCCGGAAAACGCCGGTATTCATCCATACGGATTTCCGTGCTGGCATTGCTACTGGAAAAAGTCGTCGCCAGCCGCGCTTGCAATGGCGGATAAAACAGTACCAGAGCCACACCAAGAGCCAGCGCCACCCCCATAACCCGCCCGGCATAAGGAACACGGTAAGAAGCCAGCCACAGCAGCACCAGAGCAAGGCTGACAATGGCCCCGCGTGAGCTGCTGAATAACAGCCCAGCAGCACCCAGCAGCACCACACTAAAGCCCAATAATCTGCGCCAGCCCTGCTGCATCAGTGCATAAAAAAAAGCCAGCGGCAGAAACAATACCAGCACCCCACCAGTTAAATTTGGGTGTACCCACGGGGAGGCCATACGGGAAAAATTGGCCGAGAAAATATCTTTCACAGCTTCCGGGTGGGCATATTTCAGCTTTTCTAAAATCACAATAAACGTATTGGCATCGTGATCTTTTAAAAACATCCCCACTGATAACAAAAGCATCACTAATGTGCCCAGCAGCAGGGAAACAATCAGCTGATCACGGCGTAAACCGTTATCAACCAAAACAGGAATAAGCAGTAAGGGAGATAAATTTAATAACCAGCGCGCCCAATTCACAGGGCCATTGCCTTCTGCGCCACTCATCATGAACTGGCCGGCTAAAAATGGCAGCGCACTATAAAACATTAAATAACGTAAACGCTGCTCTGTTTTGCCAAGCTGCCAAGCCAGCCGTCCCTGCATCATTTGCCAGAAAACGCCCAGCCACACCATGCCTAATACCGCCTCTGAAATCGTGACGCGTATGCCGATATTCACCGTGGTATAGGGAATAAACGTCGCCACAAAACCAAACAAAATCAGCCCCATAAAGGGAAACCTAAGCACATTCAGCGCCAGGAGCAGCGCCACAATGGCGGCAAGCATCACGGCGGCCGAAGAAAAAGCCAGAAGCACCGAAAAAAACACAGCACAGAATAAAGCAAGTGACAGCCTCGCCATTACAGACCTGCCTGCAAAGCCGCCAGCAACGCCCCTAAGCGCTCACAATACGCAGGCATGGCAAAGCGTGCAGCCCATTTCTGCCCTGATGGATCTTTTGCCTGCGGGCTGAGCGCCAGGCCCTGCATCAGCGCTTGTAATGCTGCACCGTCATAAGGAGAAAAACGCGGCGAGCCCGGCGGAGCGATTTCATCCAGCGCCGAGCCTTCAGCCACAGCAACCGGCGCGCCCTGAGCAAGCGCCTCGATCACCGGCAGGCCAAAGCCTTCGGCAAGCGATGGCTGCCAAAGACAAGCCGTATGGGCATAGAGCGCTAACAATTGAGCTTCGCTCACCCCTGATACGCAGATCAGCCCATCCAGACCGCGCAGAGCCAAAGGTAAATCGTCCTGGCTGCCAACCAAAACAAGTGCTGGCACCTTACTATGTTGCTGACGAACCGCCTGCCAGGCGGCCACAAACCATGGAATATTTTTGCGTGGCTCACGCGTGCCCACCACCAGCCAGTATTGCGCCGGAATCCCCTCGGGTAAGCATGATGGCGCGGCAGACCGTACCGCAGGCACCGCATTGGGCAGCACCGCAATTTTTGCCGCCGCCTGCGGAAACAATCTGGCCACTTCTGATGCGGTAAAACCTGAAGGCGTCCAGATTGCATCGGCCAGCGCCACCGAGCGCCTCATTCCAAAGCGATCAATCTGCCGGTACACCATCGCTTTTAAGCGGCTGCCATGATGATTATCCATCGTTAGCTGAAACACATCGTGCAGCAGCAAAACATAGCGGGTATCGGGCGGGGTTTGCCAAAAAGGCAGGCCGGTATTCGCCGTTGCGATATACACATCCGTCTTATTGTCTTTAATCGCCTGCGGCAAAAAGCCAAGCTCAAACTTCACGCGCTCACGCGGGCGGTGCAGACCATTAACGGGGCTTGCCGATGCAGGGCAGTGCGCAATCTGGCGATGAGGATGCTCCGGAGGCGCAGCAGTAAAGCGCTGCACTTCGCCAAAAGTTTGCAATGCCTGCTCCAGCGCCAGCACCTGCCGGGCAATCCCTGAATACGGCGCAGCCGTTACCGGGCGATAATCAATTCCGATCCGCATGTTTTACTTTTTGGTAGAGGGTTTCAAGTTGGCTGGCACTGATTTGCCAATCATTATTCTGGCAAGCATAAAGACGGCCTGCCTCGGCCATTTCACGGGCGGCCTCGCCCTGATTTAATAGCCGGATCACAACCAAAGCCAGCTCAGCCGCCGTCTGCCCTGCGCGGTAATGTTGCCCTGGCTGCAGCGCCAGCCCAGAAACCCCCTGCGGTGTACTCACCAGAGGCAGCCCGGCAGCCAGCGCTTCCAGCACCTTCAGCTTTGAGCCACCCCCTTCACGCAGTGGCGCTAAAAAAAGCGCTGACTTTTGCTGCGCCAGCGTTAAATCAGGCACAAAACCACACCATTCGATTCTTGAATCGGGCCAACGTTTGCGCCAAGCATCCGGCATGGCGTAGCCGCAAATGACAAAGCGTGCATCGGGTAGTGCCGCCCATACTTCGGGCATAATTTCATCCAGGCTCCAGGCCACGGCATCCCGGTTTGGGGGGTATTCAAAGTTGCCAATAAATAATATTCGCTGGCTGCTTAAATCAGGCCATACATGGGCAAATGCCGCAGTATCCACGCCATTGATCACCACATCTACCGCCCGCTGGCCGATTTCTACAAGCCGCTGTGCGTCTTCTGCCGTGACCGCCGCAACACAGCAGGCTGCGCTCAGCACCCGTTTTTCCCAATGCCGGTAACGCCACTGATCAAAGCAGATAAAGGGCCGCATCCAGACGGGCATTTGCTGATATGTCGCCGCCCCAAGCGACGATTCCACATTGTGCTCAGTCAGTAAAAACGGCTGTTTTCTGGCTTGCAGCTGGCGTAAAAACGGCTGCATACCATAGCTGTGCTCTATCTGAACTACATCCCAGTTTTCCTCTGACAGCGCAGCAAACACGCGCTCCAGCCGGGGTGCAAAACCATTCACACTGGCAAGTAATGGACAGGGGGCAAATGCTGCCGCAGCCAGAGTAAGCGGATGCATTAAAGGCCTGCGGGGCAGAACAATCAAGCGGTCAACAATGCGCTCAATCTGTGCCTTCACCTCAGGCGTAAGCCGCTCTTTACTTTGCACCAGCAGGGTAATGCGGTGCCCGCGGTTAGCCAGCGCTCGCAATAAATGATACTGGCGCAGCTTGCCGCCGCTGGTGGTGGGCCACGGTAAATATGGCAGCGTCCAGAGAATTTTTAATGAGCGATGCGGTGAAGCCAGCAAAGCTGCAGCCAGCCTGTCGGATGAAGAGGCCATCAGCGCCATTCCAGAATTTGCAGTTGACGCGTCACCGCAAGGGTTGAAGACTTCAGAGGGGTTTTAAGCCCGCTTAAAGGCTGATGCAGCGTGATATCACCCGACAAAGCAAGCTCCAGCTTGCCGGGCTGATTCGCCCAGAACATCCAGAGATGCGTGCCATCGGGCTTTTTCCAGGCCACGCTATAAAGGCCATCCAGCGACCCTTTGTAAACAGGGGCATCGTCAGGTAAAAGCCTGGGGCCGGTGATATTTAAAAAACGTGCCAGGGCCGTATATGCAGGCTTGGGTTTGCCTTGCAGATTTAACAGCCCGTAGCTTCGGTCCCGAACCCCGGCCCGGCTGTCCAGATCAGACAAGGCAAATAAAAAGATACGATCAAAATCAGCCACACTCATCAGCACCAGGCGGCGCAAGAGATAATCTGCCTGCCCCGCCTCGCCAATAATATTTTGCTCTTCCTTAGGCCCGGCATAGCTGGACCAGCCCCATTCCGTTGCCCAGATTCCCGGTACTTTCATGGCGCGTAAACGCTGGTTTATTTCTTTTGTGCGCAAAATAAAATCCCGCGCTTTAACTTCATCGCCTTCCGGCTCCTGGCTATAGGGGTGATAAGCGACAACGGCCCCTAAGCCTAAAGCGCCCATTTTGCCCAGCTCTTCCAGCATCAGCCCTTTCCTGACCGGCATCTGGCTGTAATACGCCATCCCGGCCATGACCACAGGCTTGCCAGGCGCCACCTGCTTTAATACCCGCACAGAAGACTGCAACAGCCTGCCGTAATCGGCCGCATTTTCTACGGGCTGCCAAAAACTGGGTAAATTAGGCTCGTTCCAAACCTGCCATGCATCTACCGATGGATAGCGGTGCGCCAGCATCCCCATACGTTTGGCAAAAACTTCATTGTCCTTTGGCGGGTACTGATCTTTATTACTGGCGAAAGCAGGCGCACTGCTGGCAAAGGGCGCGGAGCCCACTAAGTAAAAAACAGATTTAAGCTGTTTCTCTTTTAAAGCATCAACCACATGATCAATAGGCTTGAATAAGTATTCATTTTCTTTGGCTTCATGCCTGTCCCAGTGCAAATCGACGCGGGTCCACTCCAGCCCCAAATCACGTAAGCGATCCATTTGCTGCGCCGCCTGCTGCGGGCTGAACCATAAAAAATGTGCGTTGACCCCTAAAAAGTCACGCCAGATCAGCGGCTTTGAGGCCACCAGCTTCGTCTCTGCCCCCAAAGCCGGGCCAGCCAGTAAGGCCGCAAACAAGCAGCAATTAATGAAGCGCATTGGGTTTACCCTGAATCAGGCTTGCAAATAGTTTTCTGAATTGCTTTGCAATATTAGGCCAGCGGCGCGCCATGCCCAGCGCCTCTGCGCCCTTGCTTCTTTGCTGCAACAGAGCAGGCTGATCCAATAGTTGCAAAAGCTGTGCCGCCAAAGCAGCCTGATTACCCTGAGGATAAACAGCCCCATTGCCAAAAGAGACCTCTTCCGCAAAAGCACGCGCATCAGAGCTGATCACACTTCGCCCGCAAGCCGCCGCCCAGGACAACACACCGCTGGTGCCACGCATCTGCCCCAAAAAAGTCAGCTTTTTTGATTCCTGGTACGGCAAAATCAAGACATGGTGCGCTTGAATTAAGGGCACGATTTCTGCCATTGGCACATCAAGCTGCCAGCGCACCATATGCGCCGGTAATCCGGCCGCTTTTAACTGCGTTTTTAATTCATCCAGATAAGAAGACCCATTTGCAAAAGTCATTTCAGGCGCGGTGCCCCCGGCAAGGGTAAGCTCCAGCCTGGCCTCAGGACGCTTTGTAATAAGTATGGCCAGCGCGGCGATTAAATCTTCTATGCCTTTCCCCCGATAAATAAACCCGAAATACAGCAGTTTTAAAGCGCCTTTCTCAGGCAAAGGCGGCAAGGGCCAGGCAGGCACAATCTGATTGCCATGTGCAATTTGCAGCACTTTACCTTCAGGCAAACGCATCCTTTGCGTTAAACAACGCGCGCCCAAATCAGTGAGTGTAATTAAGGATGTTAACTTTGCAGCAAGGCGGCGCTCGCGCGCCAGCGTCCACGGATTACACAAAAGAACCAGCATCTGATAAGCACGACGCGGCAAATGCTTACTCAGAGCATTGGGCCAGCCAGGCGGCCGCCAGATTAAGCGCTCCGGATCATGCACCGTTGCACTTAAAGGCAATAGCGGGTGATGCCGGGCCAGCCATTCCAGTGCTAAAAACTCACCATTTCGTCCGCCACCCAGCTCGGCGTGGACTAAATCCACCTCCCGCCAGTTTATTTTTTTCATCTGCAAATCAACTTGCTGAGCCGTGTGCCCGAGGCGTTTATTTTTAAACGGCAAACTCATCTCTAAGCCTTCCTGGCTTAAAGCGTTTTGGAATGCATCGGCATAATCTGCGATCCCACTTTGCTCTGGCGGCAAGGGGGCAATCAGAGCAATACGCATAAAGCCCTCTTAACGAGAAATGCGGCTGAGTAATCCGGAAGAAATCTCAAACTGCCGGCGATTAATAATAATGCCATCTACTTTTTTAAATGCCGTATTCAAAATAGACAGGGTGTTTTCAACCACAGGCACGGTAGATTGCCTTGCCTCAACCACCAGTAAAATTAAATCGGCCTGTTTAAGCCGCACAAAAGCCGCCTGATTACTTAATAATGCCGATGCATCAATCAACACAATCTCGCCAGGGCGGGCACATTCATCATCAGCAAGACGATTTGGAATACCCCGCTCGCTCAGAATGCGCTGAAACTGGCCTATCAGATAACCCACCCCTTCCCCGTGCCGGGAAGACGTGATTCCAATATTCAGCCCTTTTTCTTTCAGCACAGCTAAGGGCAGCTGGCTGTACAGCCGGTAAATACTCGCTTCAAAAGAGGCGGATAAAGCCGCAGAAGCGCCTGCATTCTGCTCCATCACCGTAGTCCATAATGGCACGCCAAAATGATGTTTTACCCTGCCGCCATCATGAATACGCTGATCTGATAAATAGCAGATATAAATAACAAATAAACCCACTGCACAACCCGCTGGCAAAGCCATTAAAAGCATCATTAAGCTTTTAGGAAAAACCCGGGCCGGTGAAAAAGTAGCTTGTTCAATTACGGCAATATTACTAATCCGGCTATTATCTAGTGCTCTGTCAATACGTGCTTTTTCAAGGCTGTCGATATAAAGCCGGTAATTTTTTTCTGCCACAGATAAATCACGCTCTAAATCTGATAAGGCCGGATCTATCGATAAAACCCGCTGTCTTTCATTTTTAAGCTTAGCCAACTCACTGTCATAAGCAATCATTTGCGCTTTTAATTCGCTCACCCGGGTGTCCCGCTCCAATGCAGAGCGCTTAAGCATGGTGACTAATTCATTAGGAACCCGATTTTCGGAGCGCTGAATCGTTTCTTTTTCTTCGGCAATACGCTCTTTAAGCGCGCTGATGCTGCGATTAAGCTCCAGAATAGGAGGAGCCTGATCCTGATAATTTTTTAATTTATCCAAGCGCTCTAAGACCAGGCCACTTAATTTAAGTTTTAAATCCTGCTGAGAGGGGTTTAAACTTAATTCACGCTCTCTACTCACCTCCTGAGGTAAATCACCCGCATTACGGCCCGCACTCAGAATACCGCTTGCCAGCCCCTGCTGAAGGGCATAGGCCTCTGCCCGCTGCGCAGCAACCTTATTAATACGATCGCTCAGGCTTTCCAGCTTTTCCTTGCTGCTCATGCCATCAATATCTTTTAATTTTTCTGCTATTTTCGCTTTATCAGCCGCAATTTGCCCGGCAATACGCTGGCTTTCCAGCTCATAAAAACTGTAGAGGCTATCATTAGCCAGTTTTTTTCCACGCTCTGTCTGATAAACCTCTATCCATTTATTAACTACCCGCTGCGCAATCAGCGGATCATCCCAGGTAAAGCTGATTTCCATAACCGAAGAGCCTGCTTCATGCGTAACCACAAATTGTTTTTCTAATTTACTGGCTAAACGATCCAAAGGCGTTTGCGCTTCTGAAAGCCCGATAAATACTAAAACAGAGCGCGCACTATCCAGAATGCCGGACACGCCTTTTTTGAGATAAAACTTAATCAGTTTCCAGCCATTTTTTTCAGAATGATCACTGACTTCATTTAAATAATACTCAGCCACCTGCCGGATAACTGGCCGGCCCGTGAGCATTTTTTCTTCATCAAGAATAGGATCACGCTGCGTGCTTGGGGCAAGCAGGGTTTGCCTGTCGCTGTACTCAATAGGCACCGTGCTCATTGCCCTTCCAGGCTTCACAAGCAATCTGGATTCGGAAACATAGCGTGAAGGCAAAAGAAAAGCCCCCAGTACAATTAAAATAACCGTTGCAATCAGCGCCCAGCGAAACTCTTTTTTAAAAATAAAGAAAAGCCGGATAATATCCCGGAATGTGCGAATTTCTATCATGGCAACGTCACTGTGGTGGATGAGCCTGTGCTTTTATTCAAATCGTAGCTAAACCCAATCCCAATTCCCTTGGAAAAAGGAATTAACTGATTGAAATATAAATCCACGCCCTCAATCGCATTGCCCAGTGCAGATTTAGGCACAAAGACAATATCCCCTCTTTGCAGCATCACGCCACGGCGCTGAGGCTTAGCCTGTAAAAACTGGCTGAAATCAGTGAAATAAACCTGGTAAAGACCTGCAGCATCCATCCTGAGTAAAGCAATATGCTCGCTGTCTGCGGTGGGTAAAACACCGCCTGCACCAATAATGGCCTGCTCAATACTCGCGGCGGCGGTTAATTCAAAAGCAGAAGGATTACGCACTGCTCCGCCAACAAACACACGATTTCCCGGAGCAATCGCGATATTCACGGTGACTTTCGGATAGCGGTAAATTGCGGCCAGCTTCCCACTGATCTCTTCAGCCACTTCCTCAGGGCTGCGCTGTGCAGCCTGAATTAAGCCCACAAAAGGGTAAGAAAACGAACCATCCGGGCGGACAAAAAATAAAACCATTTCATCTTTTTCAGCAGGCGTTTGTGCATCTCTCACAATTCTGAGCGTATCCCCATTCATAATTCGGGTCATTGGCGCAGGTAATTGACTGATGTCATGCAACTCAATCCGGCGCTCATCCAGTACGCTTTGCTCAGGCAACAGCAAGCTGCTGGGTGTGGAACACGCGCTCAGGCAAAATATAAGCAGGCAGAGTACGGCACTATTTTTCATCGGTCGTTATTTCCAGTAAGCCGCAAACATGCCAATGTGGCGTTTTACAAAACGGGGCAGATATTTTTCCAGATGCCCTAAGCGGTACCCCGCCAGCTTGCACACCACACGGAGCATCACTTCAGGATGGCGCCAGCGCTGCCCGGCACGGGATAAAGCCTGAAGCTCAGAAGCAAGAAAACGCCGCCCTTCACTGCCCGCTTTGCCAAACAGATCGCCTATCCATGATTCGCGGCCATAAAAAACACCAATATCAAAATAGCGCCGAAATTCCTGCAATAAGGTGTAGTGGTGGGAATGGAAGACCTCGGCAGAGGCCTCATAACGAATACACCAATTCTGTAATAGCATTTTTCCCGCCACATAAGCGTCTTCGGTGCCAATAATGTCTGCAGGAAAGCCACCAACGGCATCCAGAGCCGTATTGCGGTATGCGGCAAAGGAATCTGAACTAAAACACGTTTTAATCCCTAATTCTGGCGCATCACTTAAGCGCTTGGTCCGGCTTTGCTCCGGATAATTAAAGCTGCGGGAATGCCCCTCCAAAATACCCGCGCCTGAGCGGGGCAATTGGCGGCCATATGCTGCGGCAATGGAGTCATTGGCCAGAATGGCATCCCGCAAATTTTGCAATGCCTGCGGATTGGCCGGAATAGCATCCTGGGTCATATAAATAACAATATCCGCTTTAATTTGCTGACGCGCCCATTCACGTGTACCGCCGTGATTAAAGTTTTTTGCATCAATTATTTTTACCACAGCGCCCGCAGCAGTAAACCGGGCCACCGAATCATCAGAAGATTCGCTATCAACAACCAGCCACTCATCCACTTTTAGTGTTTGCTCAGCCAGTGCAGGTAGTAACTGATCCAAATAAGGCCCGGCATTACGAACAGGCAAAATAAGCGCGGTGCGAACCATAAAATTTATTCCCGCATATTAGACACAAAAAATCGTTACGTTATCCTTTACTCCGCACTAATTCATTTAAATGAAATCAATCCAAAGCAAGCCAATAATTATTTAATATGCAATTTACCAATTAACATTATTAAACATATGGCAGCTAATGTAGCAAAAAGTCCATCAACTAAAAAATTAAAAATTACCCTGTACACACTAAAAAAAAAAAACAAAAGAAGGCCTACACCTACCTGAAAAAATTAAGAAACAATTAATCATCAATACCACTCTTAATTGTCCATAATCATTTTATTATATTTAAAAACACCCAACATACTAAAAACCAGAGTAAAAAATTGAATTATCTTTAAGCAAGCACAAAACCAATGTGATATTAATCACATAAAATAATCAGAAAAACACAATAAAAATTCATACATCATTAAAAAAATTAAAAATATATTTAATTGACGAATACCAATTAAAATTTATCTCCACATAAAAAACACGCAAAAAAATAGCGATACAGCCTGAGCTATATCGCTAAAAAATCTATAAAATACTAAAAAAAGCCCCTTATTGGCGGCCTGGCAATCAAAAAATCTTAATGATCCCGGCAATAAGATGCAAAAGACACACATTTAGTGCTTAAAAAATATTTTTTTACAGTAAGTGCAGCACTGGGGGCCTAGTAGCCCATGAATACCCTGCTCCTGCTCACCCTGTAACTGGTCATTAAAACAGAGGTCTCCCCCTCAGGCTACTGACGTTGGATTCAGGATAAGGCTGTGCCGGATCATAGACATCAGCAAAGTCTGGCACCCTGCAGCTTTTGCGCCAACAAACCCAGCAAAATAAACCCCAGGCCCAGTAAAGTGGATACTTGAATTGTCTCGCCAATAAACAGCCAAATAAAAAACAAAGAAATAATAGGCGATAAAAAGATGAGGTTTGCAATCTTGGCGGTGCTTTGACTCAGCTTCATGGCAAATAACCACAATACAAAGGTAAACCCCATCTCAAAAGCACCTACATAAACGGCTCCGGCAATACCCTGCCAGCTGACACTGACCAGCTCGCCATGAAAAAGGCACCATAAAAAAGAAAGGGGTAATGAAACAGCAAAATTAAGGGTTAATCCCAGCACTGGCTCTCTTTGATCTTTTGTATTCAAAATCCAATAGGCAGCCCACAGCAGGGTAGAAATCAATGCCAGCCCCAGACCATTTAAATCCGAAAAATTTAAATGCAACAAATCACCCCTGGTTGCAATAAGTAAGACACCAAAATAACAAAGCAAGGCGGCCAGAATATCATTTCGTTTTAATGGCTGTTTTAAAAGAGGCACAGCCAGCAAAGTCATCGTTAATGCCCATGTATAATTAATAGCTTGTGCTTCTTGTGCTGGCAATAAATCATAGGCTTTAAACAAAATAAGATAATATGCAAAAGGATTAATTGCGCCAAACAATAATGAAACGCGCCAGTTTTTACGAAAAGCAGGCCACACTTCATGTAAGCGCCCCTGATAAATTAAAATAGACATTAATGCCAGCAATGATGCTGCACTGGCATAAAGGAGTAATTGCGCCGGGCTTAAATGAGCGAGGCTTAATTTAAATGCCGTGGCCACAGTGGACCACGCCAATACGGCAGATAAACCACAGGCATAAGCACGTTGCTGTTGCGTCAAAACAAATCCTCCTTATCAATTACACCAAGACTAACAACGATTGATCACTGCTGGCTATTGCGAATTACACGGTCATACCCAATGCTGTTCACTTTATGATTTTTATTCCCCAGTTATGCCGTTGATTAAGAATTTCCGTGCCTTTTCTACTTGCAAAATGCTTAGTTCGTCGTTTCACAACCCGCGGATTACTGCGTCCTGTT
>NZ_PDZG01000092.1 GCF_002735645.1 Iodobacter sp. BJB302 | reverse complement strand
ATACCTGCTTCGCCAGTTAAATATTGCTGAACGACAGAGAGCTTGAATTGCGTTGAGTACTTGGACATAAAAACACCCCAAAAATATGGACGGGTGTCCAACTTTTGGGGTGCAGTTCATAAAGTGGGCTTTGATATTGATGTTATGGCTTAGTCTTTAAGAGCCAAACCAAATCACGCCTGGATAATTGGGATTAACGCCAACATTTCCAGTAAAGCCTTTAGATCTTAAGTATTCAATGACCTGCTCTGTTGTTGCGGGTGTTGATACAGTGACTTCGTATTCAGCTGACGGGCTTTCTATTGCGGTATCACTCATAAAAATCTCCTTGTCATGTCCTGCTCGTAAGGCTTTTCGGCTACGCCCCGTTTTTTAAAGTGGTATCTGGACTCCACTCCTTCATAAATTACTGACGTTAACTGTAGCTGATAGCATAGACCAATGGTGGTTATCTTGCCGATTTAACAACGCCAGACTTAATTATAGCGTCAGGGTAAAGTTAAATTGGCTCTGTGAGAGCGAAGCACCGCAGGATTTAAGTTTGTTCTGAACCCAGTTACTTCACATTCATACATGGGAAGCGAGTGAAGTGGCAATTACTGCCTTTTAATATCATTTGTGAATAATTTAATTTCAGAATAAATGCCTGGTTATGAAATTAGGTCTGAGGAACTTTCTTGTGGTGAAGTGAATTCATTTTTTTATTTAAAATAATTATTTTTTTGTACTGTAAGATTTATTTAGCCGCTGCAGCTGAACAAGCCGCTGATGCCAAATGCTGCTTTTGCATTTAAGCTGAATGGCTTAGGGCTGGCGATCTAGTGATTTACTCCGTGTATCCCCGCCATGCTTCGCAGGAGTTTGGCCATGTTTTTGCGCTGCTTTCTGTTTTTATGCATTTGTTTAAGCGCCCATGCGGTGGATGATCATCGCCCGCAGGCAGCGTTGTTTGCCCTGAACCGGCTTGGCTATGGGCCGGGTGTGGGCGATGTGGCGCGGGTGAGCCAGCAGGGGGTACGTGCATGGCTGCAAGCCCAGTTGCATCCTGCGTCGGTGGTGTTGCCAACCCCACTTGCTGAGCATTTTTCTGCGCTGGAAGCGCGGCAGCGTGAGGCTATTAACCGGCTGGATGAGCTGGCTGCCCTGGGGCAGGTGAGTGATAGAAATCGTGAGCAAAGGCAGATTTTGCGGCGGGAGATTTTCCGTGATATTGCCGAGGCCGATCTGGATGCCCGCCTGCAAAGGGCGGTGCTTAGCCCGCGCCAGCTTGAAGAGCTCTTGACCGAGTTCTGGTTTAATCATTTCAATGTTTACAGTGGCAAGGCCGAGGTGAGGGCGCTGGCGGGCGCTTACGAGCGCGAGGCCATCCGCCCGCATGTGCTGGGGCGCTTTCGCGATTTGCTTGGCGCAACGGCGCGGCACCCCGCCATGCTGTTTTATCTGGATAACTGGCAATCGGTGGCCAGCGGCTCACGCCGCAATCAAAGTGGCGGTTTAAACGAAAACTACGCCCGCGAACTGATGGAATTACACAGCTTTGGGGTGGATGGCGGCTACACTCAGCAGGATGTGACTGAGCTGGCGCGCATGTTCACCGGCTGGAGCTATGAGCGGCGCAATCTGGCCGCCGGGCCCGCAGCGGCTTTCCGTTTTGTGCAGCGCTGGCATGACAGCGGCGGCAAACGCTGGCTGGGGCAAAACATCAGCCAGCGCGGTGAGGCAGAAGGCGAATACGCGCTGGACGTACTGGCCAGCGCGCCCGCCACGGCCGCGCATATTAGCCTGCAACTGGCGCAGTTTTTTGTCAGCGATACGCCATCGCCCGCCTTAGTGCAGCGTATGGCGCAGCGCTTTAAAGCAAGTGACGGGGATATCCGCGCAGTGCTGGAAACGCTATTTGAGAGTGATGAATTCTGGCAAGCCGTGCCCCGTTTTAAAACGCCCTACCGCTATGTGATTTCTGCGCTGCGTTTGCAAGGTGTGGAGCAGCCACCGCTGCGCGCGGTGCAAGGTACTTTGCAGCAAATGGGGCAGGCTATTTACGCATGGCCCACTCCCGATGGCTATAAGGCAAGCGAAGCCGCTTGGCTAAACCCGCTGGCCATACAAAAGCGTGTTGATTTTGCCACGCAACTGGGCTTAGGCCGGCTTGCCAGTGGTAGTGCCAGCGCGGCAAGTGCTAGCCAGATGCAGGCGGAAATTGCGCCGCTGCTTGGGGCCAATACCCGGCAAATTCTGAATGATCAATCCACAGCCTTGCAGGCGGCATTGCTGCTGGGTAGTCCTGAATTTATGCGTTACTAGAATCTGTTGACGTGTATTGCGAATGCCTTGTGCCTGGCCATTTTTCGGCTGAGCGCAATGGTGAATGAAACGTCAACAGACCCAAAGGAGGGCTGTGATGAACCGTCGCGACTTTATTGCCATGCTGGGCGCTTCGGCAGCGCTCACCATTCCGCTGGGCCGCAATGTCTGGGCGGCCAGCACCGCCAGCAGCCAGCCTAATCGCAAACTGGTGGTGGTTTTGCTGCGTGGTGCGGTCGATGGCTTAAGCGTGCTGCCGCCGTGGAGTGATAAGGATTATTACCAAGAGCGTGGCCGCATCGCCATTGCCCGCCCCGGTGAAGAAGGCGGCGCGATTCGCCTGGATGCGCGCTTTGGCCTGCATCCGGCGCTGGCCGCGCTTTACCCCCTGTGGCAGGCCGGGCAATTGGCGTTTATTCCTGCCAGCGGCTCGCCCGATCCAACGCGCTCGCACTTTGACGCGCAGGATTATCTGGAAAGCGGCACACCCGGCAATAAAAGCACCGCCACGGGCTGGCTTAATCGCCTGCTGGCAAGCTTTCCCGCCCATGGCGCAGGCGATCGTGCATTGGCGCTGGGTGCAACCCAGCCGCGCATCCTGGCCGGCCCGCAGCAAATTGCCGTGCTGGGCAGCGGTAAATCGGCCAATCGGCAAAGTGCTTTTGACAGGCCAAAAATTGCGGCGGCTTTTGATGCGCTTTACTCGGGCAACGATGTACTGGCCCAGCAATACCGCCTGGCCCGCAGCAGCCGCGAACAGTTGCGCATGGCTTTGGAAACCGAAATGGACGAAGCCAGCCGGGGAGCGCCGCTGCCGGATAATTTTGTGGGCGACGCGCAAAGGCTGGGGCGGCTGATGCGCGGCAACGCCAGCCTGCAAATCGCTTTTGCTGATCTGGGCGGCTGGGATACGCATATTAATCAGGGCCATGCCGAGGGGATGCTTGCCAACCGGCTGGAACCCCTGGGCCAGGGCTTGGCCACGCTGGCCCGCGAGCTGGGGCAGGATTGGGATAATACCGTGGTGCTGGTCATGTCTGAATTTGGCCGCACCATCCGCGAAAACGGCAGCGGTGGCACCGATCACGGCCACGGCAATGTGCTGTGGCTGCTGGGTGGAAAAATCAACGGCGGCCGCATCCTGGGCCAATGGGCAGGTTTAAGCGAGCGCTATCAGGAGCGGGACGTGCCGGTATTTAACGACTACCGCCAGATCACCGCCCAGCTGCTCGGGGCGCATTTAGGGCTGCGCGACAATCAACTGGCCAGTGTGTTTCCAAGCATGCCTAAATTCACCAACCTAGGGCCGTTGTTGCGGGGATGATTTCATGCCTGAACGATGTGTTGTGAGCGCTCGGAAAAATGTGTGTGAAGGAGTAATATTTCAACAAAATGCTGGCGTGTTCGGCTTTAGTCCATTTCTACTCGCCGTTTATAAGCCTCATTCCCTGACAGAACACGTTTCTAATGCCGATTGCAATGCTTGGTTAAATGGGCATGAATCATTGTATTTCATCGTTTTACAATTTCATTTTTTAAATTGGCAAACAACTCGTGCCGTGCTTTTTCTGTTACCGCGATGACGGCAGGGTGGCGTAGTTTTCGCTGCACTGAGATGGCATAGAACTGCTCTTTTAGCTCGTTAATCACGCCGAAAACTTCTACATGATGTTCCCGGCAAATGCTGTCGGCGAGCGCGGTTGGTACCACAAAAAAACCTGTGCCAGCCTTGCCGAATGCTTTAAGTAAGGCGCCATCGTCAAATTCAGCCACGATGAGCGGCCGGATATGGGCACGCTCCAGCCATGCTTCAAGGCGTGGGCGGATCACTGCATCAGTACCTGGAAGCAAAAACGGCGCATTATGCAGTGCCATCGGAAAATCGCCCTGCCACTTTGTACACAATGCTGATGTGCCAAGCACACTGAGCGTGCTTTCGCCCAATAAATGATTAAATCCCCGAATATTGGCTTCTGGGGGTAAAGGGCGATCCGCAAGAACCAAATCCAATTTATGCGTTGCCAAATCGGCCAGCAGATTGAGCAGCTGGCCTTCACGACAAATCAATCGCAGGCGAAAATCCAGCTGCAATGCTGGTTGTAGCAGCTCAAACGCCACGGTTTTGGGCACCATATCACCAATGCCAACCCGGAATTCCTGAGCTACGCCTTGTGGGCCAAGCTCAATTGCCTCCTGCAGCTCTTCACCAAGGCTGAACATTTCATCCGCATAGCTTTGCACCAGCCGCCCCATATCCGTCAGGGCCAGCTGACGTCCTTCCCGGCGAAACAGCGGGGTGCCAATTTGATCTTCGAGTGCTTTGAGCTGACCACTAATTGCTTGAGGCGTCAAAAACAAGCGCTCGCTCGCGCGGATTACACCACCTGATTTACAAATAACCCAAAAATAATATAAGTGCTTGTAATTCAATGACTGCATGGTCGCTAATGTTCCAAAAAAGTGAATATAGAACCAAGAATATCCGATTTTTATATTTATGCACCAAGCCTTAATCTGTGGTTGCAGCTAACCCACTGGAGCGTAAACATGAAAATCGAGATCAAAAGCAAAAACATTGACCTGACTGAAAATCTACAACGCCACATTGCGCGGCAAATAGAATTTGGCCTCGGTCGCTTGAGCCGTCATATCCGCAAAGTCAGCGTTCGCCTGGCCGACATTAACGGGCCGCGGGGCGGGGTGGATCAGTACTGCCAGCTGATCATTAGCATGGATCAATTGCCGGACGTACTGATTGAAGATACAGCCAGTGACTTAACCTTTGCAGTGAATCGCGCAGCGGATCGTGCCAGCCGCACGGTCAGCCGCAAAATTCGCCAAAGCCGTCAATTCGCACCAATGGCACCCATGGATCAATTGGGCTAAACCGTCATTCCCTTGAGTAATACCTTTTTTGCAACCACCGGAGATCTGAAATGCGCCGCTATCCTTTAAATAGTCATAAAGCTGTATGCCGTTTACTGGCCCTCTCGCTTGTAGCTGATGGCGGTATTGATCAATCTGAATTTCAAGCAATACGCGATAGCAAAGTGCTTACCCAGTTGGGGATTAGTGAAAATACACTTCACGAGGTGATGCAAGGTCTTTGTGACGACTTGCTGCACTATGCTAATGGATTAAATCAGCTGGAGCTGAATGATGTGCTGATTGATCAGTTGCTCTCTGAAATTGACGAGCCACGCCTGCAAAGGACCGTTCTGCGTGCCATGCTTGGGGTAGTGGATGCCGATGGTTGGTATGCAGATGGTGAAGCTGTACTGATTGCACGGGCCATGGCCTGCTGGCAACACGACTGGTATTCATTACAACCGATTGCTAGAAATAAACTTGCAAAGCCGTCGGCTATTCGAAGTTGATCAGGCATCTGTCAGACAGGTAAGGAGTGAGATAAATGGACTTTCTAATGCTTATATGGCTGGGGCAGCCAGTCTGGTTATGGCTCTCTTTTATCGCTATTGTGCTGGCATTATTGTTTTTCGATCTGGGCGTACTGCACAAGAAAGATCATGAAATCGGCGTGGGTGAAAGCCTGAAACTATCCGCTTTTTATATCACCGCCGGCATCTTGTTTGGGGGCTGGGTGTGGTGGTATCTGGGGGCGGTGTCTGGCATGCAGTATTTCACCGGCTTTCTGATCGAAAAAAGCCTGTCGCTGGATAATGTCTTTGTCATCTCACTAATTTTTACTTACTTTGCTATTCCCCGTATTTATCAGCACCGCGTTTTATTCTGGGGCATTCTCGGTGTGATTGTGTTACGGGCGCTGATGATCGGCGTGGGGGCAACACTGGTCGCTGAATACTACTGGACGCTTTATATCTTTGCCGTATTCCTGATTTTTACGGGCCTGAAAATGTTGTTTACCAATGACCAAGCCAATGACATGAGCAAAAATCCGCTGCTGGGCTTTTTACGCCGCCATATGCGGGTAACGGATCAGTTGCACGGGCAGCAATTTTTTGTCAGGGCCCCGGCAGCAGACAGTGATAAAACCGTATTGTGGGCCACTCCGCTGTTCCTGGCGCTGTGTATGATCGAACTGGTTGACCTGGTGTTTGCGGTGGATAGTGTGCCTGCCATTTTTGCGATCACCACAGACCCTTTTATTGTTTACACCTCTAATATTTTTGCCATTTTAGGTTTGCGCGCGCTCTACTTTGCACTTGCAGCGGTGATTCACCGCTTCCACTACCTAAAATACGCGCTTGCGCTGGTACTGGTGTTTATTGGCTCGAAGATCTTTTTGGGGGATTTTGTTTTCGATGGCAAAGTGCCACCCGTATTCTCTTTGGCTGTGACTTTTGCGCTGCTGGCAGGGGGGATTTTGTTCTCATTATGGAAAACCCGCCAGACAGCGGTGATGAAACCCTACTAAACTGGGTGCGATGAGCTAGGCCATCAGTCTCGCTAGCGTAAACAACTTTACCCGGACTGCCCCAAGGCGGGCAGTCCGGTTGTTTTTACGGCGATTCATGTCACTTAGGCTCAGTTTGCCTGGCGAGTAAAGAGATCAAGCCGGTAGTGCGGTGTTTATATGAAAAACCCACGAAAAGTGTGATGTTAGATTCAATGGTTTCGAGTTCCCATTGTTCTGGCCTAGGGTCTGTTGACGTTTCATTCACTGCTGCGTTTGGCCCAGTTTTGGGGCTGAACAAGGAGAAAATTGCGACATGGTACGAGTACCATGAGCGATTTTTAACGCAGTTCCGCCCCCAAAATGGGCTAAACCCGAAGGGCTGAGCCGGAAAATGGCCATTCACTGCGTTATGCACCTCGACAATAAGCAGTTATTGCCTTCGCCCTCATGCCTTGTGCCTGGCCGTTTTCCGGCTCCGCGCAATTGTGAATGAAACGTCAACAGACCCTAGAAGTCTGCACTTTTTTTCTACTCCGAAACGCAGCAACTTTTGCACGGTTACCACAAATTAACGCACTGCAATACATGCGTTTGTGTGCCTTGCTGTGATCTTGAAACCAAAGCGTACAGCCTGGATTTGCACATTTTTTAATGAGCTTGAAATCGGCCTCTGCCAGTAAATCCACGATAGTTTCTGCGATGGATGCCAACACCTGCTCGACTTTTTCCCATCGTCGTATCTGAGTTTTACTGACCTTACCTTCGATCAATTGTACTTCTACCAAACGCGGATCTTCATGAAGTAAGTGATTGATGTTGCTCAGTAAAAGCGTTGATGACTCTGGTAAAGCTTGTGAGTACTTAATTTCCTCAAGAATAGCGCGAAACTCCTCACGAATAGCCCTTGCACGATGTGCAATTTGGTCGAGCTGGTTGAGCCCAAAACGTGTAGCAAGGTGTTCTGCCTCGCCTGCTGTAATTAATTGTGCATCCTGCAGCCAAACAAGCAATGAAGATCCATCTGGAATGAATTCAATAACATCATTTTGCGGTTTCGCAATGGAGTTAATGAAGTCAAGGGCAAGGTGATCAGCAAGAAACAGGGCTTTATTGTGCATTTACGATTTACTCAAAAATTGGATGGAAGTAGTCAATGCCAGCAATACCGCGAAGCGCCGTAGGTTTTGATTTTAACATGTCGAACAAATTGAAACCATTTAAATTGTGTTTGTATAGTTACTAAAAGGAGTGGCTTAGAGCTACATTCGGCAAAAACCACCAAGAGCACGGTTAGGTGCGACCCTTGTGTCTAGTAAAAGCAAATACAGCCAATGTAACCTGTAAAAAACATGTTTACATGTTACCCGTACTTTGGTAACCTTGGTTTATTCAAAACAAAGGTTACCAAAGGGCTTTAAAATATGAAATCTCATCTTCGTACAATCAATATCAATGATCACCGTGTCTTCTACCGCCAAGCCGGTTCACCCGATGCCCCTACAGTGCTGCTATTGCATGGGTTTCCAACTTCAAGCCATATGTTCCGTAACTTACTCCCAGTTCTAGCAGAGCATTACAATGTGATTGCACCTGACCTACCTGGATTTGGTTTTACCGAGTCACCGGAAGGCTTTATCTATTCCTTTGATAATCTATCCAACATTATTGAACAGTTCACAATTGAGCTTGGCTTAAAAAATTTTGCAATTTATTTTTTCGATTACGGCGCACCCGTCGGGTTACGCCTTGCAATGGCACAAGCTGAGCGAGTGACTGCTTTAATTAGTCAAAATGGCAATGCCTATGTGGAGGGTTTAAGTGCAGGGTGGAATCCAATTCAGCAGTATTGGGAAGATCCTAGCAGTACAAACCGCGATGCATTACGTGGCTTTCTAACACCAGAAACAACTCAATGGCAGTACACCCATGGTGTAGCCAATCCTGAGAGTATCGCACCTGAGAGTTATACCCTTGATGCTGCCTTACTTGCTCGAGCAGGGAATACAGAGATCCAACTAGATTTATTTGGTGACTATCAGTCGAACGTTGCTAAATACCCTGAATTTCAAGCTTACTTCCGGCAACACCAACCGCCAATGCTCGCCGTATGGGGGAGCAATGATCCGTTCTTCTTACCCGCTGGTGCGACTGCATTTATGCGCGATCTGCCAAAAGCTGAAATTCACTTTTATGAAACGGGTCATTTTGCTCTTGAAACACACGGGCAGGAAATTGCAGCAGATATCCACAATTTTTTAGCAACCCACATTCGTCGTGCTTAATTCAATTAGCTAATTCAATTCAGCAAGGAGTTTCAAAATGCGTGCAATAGTGATCAAACAATATGGTGGCCCAGAGGTTTTGGCGATCGAAGAACGTCCAAACCCAACGATACAAACAGGTCATGTTCTTATTGAAGTAAAGGCATTTGGTCTCAATCATGCCGAGATTTATTTCCGGAAAGGAGCATGGGGGGATGTTGCAGAGATTAGTGGTATTGAATGTGTTGGCATTGTTCAAGCCGACCCTAGCGGGAGTTTGGCGCCAGGGCAAAAAGTCATGGCACTGGTTGGCGGTTTGGGGAGGAACCTTAATGGTAGTTATGCAGAGTTGGTTTCTGTTCCGACTAGCAATGTGGTCGCGATAAATACCGATCTCGCTTGGGAGGACTTAGCTGCAATACCTGAGTCTTATGCAACAGCGTGGACGGCGTTGAATGGCATTCTTGATCTAACTATTGGACAAAAGATCATGATTCGCGGCGCAACCTCTGCACTAGGCCGTGCAGCAATCAATATTGCGGCACATTTAGGCGCTCATGTGATGGCAACTACACGCAACCCTGATCGCATCACTATGCTCAAAGCGCTTGGTGCCAAAGAAGTTTTTATTGAATCAAACACACTTGCAAGTGCGGTGCTAAAGCAGTATCCCAATGGCATTGATCGGGTGTTGGATATTGTTGGTAATACAACGGTGCTGGATTCTTTGGCCATGCTTCGCCGAGGTGGTCATGTTTGTGAGTTGGGCTTTCTTGGTGGTGGCGGGCCGCTGTCATTAGAGCCGGTATTTCAAATCCCTAGTGGCCGTTTTTTAAGTGTATTTGCTAGTGCCATCGTTACAGGCTCGGACGAGTTTCCCCTCGCTGAGATTCCATTCCAAGACATTGTTGATCGCGTTGCGACGGGTGTTTATCAAGCTAAGCCAGCCAATGTATTTGCCTTCGAAGATATTCAGGACGCTCATCGTTTAATGGAATCTGGCTCTGCTAATGGAAAAATTGTGATTTTGATTTAAATAAGCACATTCATTAACGCTAACTTAGTTCCCATTAATAAATATTCTATTTTAAAAAAGGATTGTAAATATTATGACCAGTAAATTAAACGCGAATGTAACAGTCATTGCGGTTCACGGTGCATGGGCAGACGGCTCAAGCTGGAACAAAGTAAGTACCCAATTAATCAGCGCCGGAGTAAAAGTAATTGCGGCACAAATTCCAATGACCTCATTTTCCGAGGATGTGTTAACCATTCAACAGCTGCTGCGCGCTCAAAGTGGCCCAGTTGTTCTGGCTGGACACTCCTACGGTGCGGCGGTGATTACAGCCGCAGGCGCTAATAATGCAAAAATTAAAGGACTTGTGTATATCGCAGGGATTGTTCCAGACCAAGGTGAGGCTGTGGGGCAAGTTTTTATGCGGGCAGCACCGCACCAAACCGCTCCTCAACTGAGCCCAGATGCGGAAGGACTGTTGTGGGTTACACAAAATGACTTCGCGAATGCGATTGCAACGGACGCCACGCCCGTTGAGCAAGCATTAATGGCGGCAACTCAAAAACCTATCGCGGCTATTTGTCTTGGAGAACCCCTCAAACAAGCTGCGTGGAAAGAATTGCCCTCATGGTTTTTGATTGCTGAAAATGATCGCATGGTTTCGCCTGAAACTCAGCGCTTTACGGCCTTGCGTGCAGGTTCCAAAGTGGTTTCATTGCCAGTTGACCACTGTCCTTTGATGAGTGCGCCAGAAAATGTGGCTGACATCATCCTTGAAGCCGCTTTCGCTTAAATAGTCACCCCTCAGTTTAAATTTTCGATGACCTTTTTGAGACCAAATTTATGTTAAGACTTAAAAATAAAGTAGCCCTTATCACCGGTGGAACAACAGGAATAGGATTTTCTACTGCCCAAGCTTTCATTGCGGCTGGTGCGAAAGTGGCGATTACTGGACAAAATCCAGAACGATTAAAGGCCGCCGTCGATGCCCTTGGAGCGGGCACGATTGGTATTCAAGCAGACCAAAGCAATATTGGAGATCTTGACGTACTTGCCAATCAGATCGCCGAAAATTTCGGGAAATTGGATGTTTTATTCGTAAATGCGGGTATCGTAAAAACTGCTGCACTCACTGAGATCACTCCTGAACATGTGAATGAACACTTAAGCGTGAATTTCACAGGTGTGCTGTTCACAATTCAGCGTTTATTACCTCTATTAAACAATCCATCAAGCATCATACTTACATCCACTGCATTCACTGAAATGGGGATGCCAGGTATGTCGGTTTATTCTGCGTCGAAAGCAGCAACAAGGTCCTTGGCACGAACTTTATCGGCAGAGCTTTTGCCGCGTGGAATCCGCGTTAATTGCGTTAGCCCTGGGCCGGTTGAAACGCCAATCTTTGGTAAATTGGGCTTAGCTCCGGAAATACTTCAGGCAATGGCAGGTCAAATCGTAGGCAAAGTACCAATGGCACGACTGGGTAAACCTGAAGAGATCGCCCGTGCAGTGCTATTTCTAGCGTCGGAGGATTCATCCTATGTGACGGGTCAGGATTTTGTTATTGACGGCGGGATGGCGGCGCTCTAAACATTGCATCGAGGCCGCGAGTGCGGCCTCGTAAATTAAAAATTGACGGTGTTAGATCATGCTATCCAGTTGTAAAATCTTCAGTAGGTCGTTTTGAATCGCTCCTGCGGATTCATTCAAACGATCGACGCCAAAATCCATTCCGGCGGGCATAACGACAGTGCGCAACGGTCGTTTGCTGGTTTGTTCGACCAATCTAACGATCGCATCAGGAACATCTTCAATTCGAGGCGCATTCGCAGAATCATACATTTGCTGGAAATTCGTTTTCATCGCCGTTGGGATTTGTCCAATTTCGCCATAAGCTTGAGTAATCATTTCATCTTTGGGGGCTGGACTAGCTCCTAATAAGCCGGTTCCAAATGGACCTGGCTCAACCACGATTGATTCGATTCCTAAACCAGATAACTCATAATGATACGCCTCAGCCAATGCTTCTAGCGCATATTTGCTGGCGTTATACATACCAAAGAAAGGAAATACAACTCGACCGGCAAGCGAAGAAACGCTAATAATCAATCCATCACCTTGCGCTCGCATCGTCGGTAACACCGCGCGGATGGCACGCGCAGGGCCAAAAGTATTTACTTCAAACTGGGCTTTCATTTCGGCAATGGAAAACGCCTCAGTAACGCCGATATTCATCACGCCAGCGTTATTGATTAGCACATCAATTCGCCCATGTAATTGCACAATGGAGTCCACTGCGGAGGTTACGGATGCATCATCTGTGACGTCGAGTTCAATGACGTCAATTTTATAATTATGTTGTTTCGCAAAATTCTCCAGTTCATTTTTACTTGCGGCATTACGGCCTGTGATATCGCGCATACTGGCAAAAACATGATGTCCTTTGCTTGCCAATGCTTTTGCGGTAATGAGACCGAAGCCACCGCTGGTGCCGGTGATAATTATGTTTTTAAATTGAGTGCTATTATTCATTTTGGTGTTTCCTATGATGTAAAAATTATAATTAATTTAAGGTATTTAATTTATGGATCGTAGCAACGGTGGTTAAATTTTGCTGTAGATAGTGCTGCGTATGCGCTTCTTTAAAGTGCTGCGCTAAGGCTTCCGAGCTTGCCCATTCTTCCCATAAAACAAAGGTGCCAACCTCATCTAGGTCTTCCAAGCACTCAAACTTAAAGCAATCCACTTCTGAGTGGCTTGCCAAAATCATTCGCTTTAATTCACCGCGAACGGTATCAAGGTCTTTCTCTGGATTGGCTTTAATAACTGCAGAAACAAATAGGTGGGGCATAAAATTCTCCGAGTTTAAAATCCTGAGGTCTTCAGGGTTAGGTAGCTACTTCAATTTGCTTGTTTCATGCAATCGTTTGTTCTGTACTTTTTAGTCCATAATGGTTTGAAAAATAGCCTTCTTAGTAACGCCGTAGTTAAACGATGTTGCTTTGAAGGTTATCTAGCTTAAATATGGACTTTTTAGTCCAAAATGGATAAAAATTTAATCAAGTAATGACAATACGGTACTAATGATTTGATTGATTCCTGCTCGATCTTGATCAATTTTCACATACACACACATCCCATGCGTAAAACTTAATAAAGCTTTAGCCAAGGCTTTGATATCTTTGTTTGTTGCAATTTCACCGTTAGTTTGACCACGCTGCAGCAGATTTAAAAAAACTTGTTCCATCGCTTCGGCTGAAGCTTTAATTTTGCACGCAACAATAGGATCTAAGCCTTTTACCGCAACGGCCGTATTGGTAATTAAACAGCCAACAAGCCCATCTTTAAATGGTGAATCATTTATCATTTGAGCTTCAAAAAAAGCTCGAAGCGCTGTTTTGACTGAGGGCGAACTATTTAGTAGTGCAACTCTAGCTTGGCCAACTTTTACAAAATAAAAATCAATCACATCTAAAAATAACGATTCTTTATCGATGAATTCATTATAAAAGCTGGACCGACTCAAGCCCATTACCCGTAACAACTCGGGTAGGGTCGCACCTTCATATCCTTTTGCCCAAAATAATTGCATGGCGTTATGGATAACAGTATCTCGGTCAAATTCTTTTGGTCTGCTCATGGACGTCACTATAAATTTAATGGAATTTAAAGTCCATAATTATTTACAACATGATTAGGCGGTTTAAGAATTTAGTGCTCCAGTCTGGAGGAGTACTGCTTACTATGGACAGTGCTGTCGCCGACGAATTATGATGGCTGCTGCTTAATATGGACACCAAAGGTTGAGACATAATCAGCCAGAACATGATAACGAAAATGTCTGTTTTGGCTGGACAAGACTTGCTTGATCCCAAAATATTGAAGGCCGCAACCAGATGGTTAGCGGCCTTTTAATTTTCTAGCCTGACATCGACACCACGGCCTTAGCGGCCCCCCATCCCCCTCTTGGTATCCGTTCAAGGGCATATACTTGCCACTTTTTTGTCAACAAAACCCAAGGACGATTTTCTGACCTAAGAATCGCTTTCTTGCCGCTCACTGCCGCCGATCACCACCGAGCCGTATGGTGCATTTTGGAGTATAGCGATCATTTAAGGGCTGAATTTGGTCGGCACGGCGACAGTCAGAGGCGATTAAAGCGCCGTTAGCGATTTAGCTCAATGACCAACCCGATATACGCGGCCGGTATGTACGCCCTCTATGCTACGTCGATAGGCCATTGCCACACTTGCCGCAGGCACGCCTTCGTAGCCGGGAAAGAACGGTCCAAACCGGTTCAGGGATTCGATCAGCACCGTCGGACTAACCGCATTGATGCGAAGGCCCCGACGAAAATCGCATGCCGCAGCCTGCGGTAATTGTCAAGATAGTTGAGATGTTTTTACGATTTAAGCGACCTGTAATTCCTCGCTTGTTTTAGGCTCAATAGCCCGGTCGGGGTTCAATTGCACTTCATCTTGCCAGCTCCAGTTCCGAG
>NZ_PDZG01000091.1 GCF_002735645.1 Iodobacter sp. BJB302 | reverse complement strand
CCCAACAGGACGCAGTAATCCGCGGGTTGTGAAACGACGAACTAAGCATTTTGCAAGTAGAAAAGGCACGGAAATTCTTAATCAACGGCATAACTGGGGAATAAAAATCATAAAGTGAACAGCATTGTGTGCGCTCCATGTTTTCGTATTCAAATCATGGCAAACATTTAAGCCCATTTTTGCTGCTGGATTACGCAGGGCCTGCTGAGTTTCCTGCATCTGCCAAGCCGGCAGGTGTTGGCCAGCATCCGCATCGTGGCTTTGAAACGGTGACGATTGTTTATAAAGGCGAAGTGGCGCATCGGGATTCCGCAGGCAATGGCGGTGTGATTGGCCCGGGAGATGTGCAATGGATGACTGCTGGCTCGGGTATTTTGCATGACGAGTTTCATTCCGAAGCGTTTACCCGCTCGGGCGGTGTACTGGAGATGGTTCAGCTTTGGGTCAATCTGCCTGCCAAAGACAAAATGACGGATCCTGCTTACCAGGCCATTGTTAGCCAAGAGATTCCAACACTTACCTTGCCAAATGCTACTGGGACGATGCGGGTGATTGCGGGGCAATACGATGAAAAAGCAGGCCCTGCGCGTACCTTTACGCCGATGAATGTTTTGGATTTACGCCTGAATCAGGGCGGCATCAGTGATTTGGCGATCCCTGAGGGCTGGAACGCGGGGCTCTTTGTATTGCACGGCTCGATAACGGTCAATGGCAATACGGTGGCTAACGAAACACAAATGGTACTGCTGGATCGCGCTGGCAGCAGTGTGGCGATTGAGGCCAATAGTGATGCCGTGGTGCTGCTGCTTAGTGGTGAGCCGATTGATGAGCCAGTAGTCGGGCACGGGCCTTTTGTGATGAATACGCAGGAAGAAATCATGCAGGCCATGGCGGACTTCAATAGCGGCAAATTTGGGCAAATGCCTGTTTAACGGCAGCGCTTATTTTTTTAATTAATGAAAATATATGATCAATTTTAAGGAAAACACCATGAGCACATCTTACGCACGCCTAGATAAAGACCAAGTTGCCGTTCTTTTGATCGATCATCAAGCAGGATTATTGTCTTTGGTGCGCGATATTGATCCGGATAAATTTAAAAATAATGTGCTGGCTTTGGCTGATCTGGCTAAGTATTTCAAGCTGCCAACTATCTTAACCACGAGCTTTGAAGATGGCCCAAATGGCCCGCTTGTTCCTGAGCTAAAAGAGATTTTTCCTGATGCGCCTTATATTGCCCGCCCCGGCCAGATTAACGCTTGGGATAACGAAGATTTTGTTAAGGCGGTTAAGGCTACGGGCAAGAAACAGTTGTTGATTGCAGGAGTTGTAACCGAGGTTTGTGTTGCATTTCCCGTGTTATCTGCCTTGGCTGAGGGTTATGAGGTGTTTGTTGTGGCAGATGCGTCTGGCACATTTAACGATATTACCCGCCAGGCAGCTTGGGATAGGATGTCTGCAGCAGGAGCGCAACTGACAACATGGTTTGGCGTGGCAGGTGAACTACATCGTGACTGGCGTAATGATATTGATGGCTTGGGTGCTTTGTTCTCCAAGCATATCCCTGATTATCGTAATTTGATTTCAAGCTATAGCAAGGCCGCTGCAGCTAAGTAATCCTAAAAAAAGGGGGCACTTAATCGTGCCCCCTTCATCGCACTGCAAAATGGGAGTTAACTATGGAAAGCTTGATCGTCGTTACAGCCAAGACGGGGAGAACGCCGTACACCATTTCAGTTTCAGACGAGTCTGGCCATCACTGGCTGGCTGACGAGCCTGTTCAAATGGGCGGGGCCAATGCCGGGCCTTCGCCGGTTCATTTGCTCTTGTCTAGCCTGGGTTCTTGTACTGCAATTACATTGCAAATGTATGCAGAACGTAAGCAGTGGTCGCTTACTGATGTGCATGTTGAGCTGCAGTTTAATCCTGATGGTAAGCCTGCACCGCAGCACAGTGTGATCAGCCGCAAGATCACCCTGACCGGGGACTTAAGTGAAGAGCAGCGTGGGCAATTGCTGAAAATCGCCAATGCCTGCCCGGTGCATAAATTGCTGACCGGCACGATTGAAATTAGCAGTAGCTTGATTGGTAATCATTGAGGTGATGATGCCTTGGATTCGTGCGGAATTGTGGGACTAAATAGGGCGGACAGGCTGCGCTCACCGGCGTTGGCATTTTATATTTATTGGGAAAAATAGCGCTGAATCTAGGGCAATCCGTCTGAATCGGGTAAAATCCGCATTAATTCAAGAATCTACAGCAGGGCGCGATGCGCCCTGCTCTGTATTGGTGCCCCGTATGACTGATTCAACTCTTTCCGAAGCGGAAAAAAAACAGCAGTACAATTTTAATAAGCTCGCCAAACGCTTACGCCACAATGTGGGCGATGCGATCAATCATTTCAATATGATTGAGGATGGCGATAAGGTGATGGTGTGCCTGTCTGGCGGTAAAGACAGCTATACCATGCTGGATATCTTACTTGGCTTGCAAAAATCTGCGCCGATTAACTTCAGCATTGTTGCGGTTAATTTGGATCAGAAGCAGCCGGGCTTTCCAGAGGATGTTTTGCCGACTTATCTGGCAGGCATTGGCGTTGAATACCGGATTATTGAGGAAGATACCTACAGCATCGTCACCCGGGTGATTGAAGAAGGTAAAACCACCTGTAGCCTGTGTTCACGTTTACGCCGTGGCATCTTGTACCGTGTAGCAGAGGAAATTGGCGCGACCAAGATTGCCCTTGGCCATCATCGTGACGATATTCTCAGCACACTGTTCTTAAATATGTTTTACGGTGGCAAGCTGAAAGGCATGCCGCCTAAGCTGGTGTCGGATAACGGTAAGCATGTGGTGATTCGCCCACTGGCTTATTGTAAAGAAAAAGACATTGTTCGCTACGCCGATGCCCGCGAATTCCCCATTATTCCGTGTAATTTATGTGGCTCTCAGCCCAATTTACAGCGGCAGATTATTGCCGATATGCTGCGCGACTGGGATAAGCGCTTTCCTGGCCGCCTGGAAACCATGTTTACCGCGATGTGCAATGTAGTGCCTTCGCATCTGGCTGATCCTAAACGCTATGATTTTGCCAATATTAAGGCCGACGGCCAGCCGCGTGATGACGGCGATAAGGCTTTTGATAAGGAAGTCTTTAGCGATCCGGCTCGGATTTCAATTATGGATAGCCGTAAGCCTGTCCATGTTGATGCCTGTGGAGAAGCCTGATGCTGGGCCGACGCACTCCCCGCCGTGGTGGCGATGAAATCATGATTGATGTGTCCGAATCGCAGGGTATTCGTAAACTGCATTTCGGTGCAGACGATACGCAAAGCGCGATGCGGGTATCTGATCCGAATGAAATGATTCTTTCGTATTCGCGCTGCATGTTTGGCTATTTATTGTTTACTGAGCTGCCTAAAACGGCACTTTTGATTGGCCTTGGTGGCGGATCGATTGCTAAATGGGTACACCATAAGCTGGTGGATACCAGGCTGACTTGCGCTGAGCTGCATCCGCAGGTGATTTCGGTGGCGCGCTCAATGTTTTGCCTGCCGCCCGATGATGACCGGCTTGAAGTGTTGTGCACGGATGGCGCTGCCTATGTCTACAATATGGCAGAGGATTCAAGCGATTTGATTATGATGGATGCTTACTCGGCGACGGGCATTGCAGAGCCACTAGCCACCGTTGATTTTTTCAATGCGTGCAAGCAAAGGCTGACCAATAATGGTGTGCTGGCGGTGAATTTATGGGGTGCCGATCGTCGCTTTAACCATTATTTAGAACGCCTTGGAGAAGTTTTTGAAGGGCGGGTGCTGTGTTTACCTGCAAGACAGAAGGGAAATGTGATTGCTTTTGCTTTTTGTTCGGGGCAGGGCAACCCAACCTGGGACAAGCTGGCAGAGCGTGCCAAAGTGCTTGAAACCCAGCTGGGGCTTGAGTTCCCTGAGTTTGTGAGTGATCTGGCCCGGATGAATCCGCACAATGACAGAAAACTATTTATATAAATTCTGCGATTAACTTCCAGTTTGCGAGCAATACCTGTTTCCAAGCAGGGTAGGATGTGGAAAAATCGAGTTAACTAAGCAATTTACGCAGGTAAGGATATGCTCGATCGTGATGGCTATCGGCCTAACGTCGGCATCATCATCATCAACCGGCAAAACCAGGTGTTCTGGGGTAAACGAGTGCGAGAGCATTCGTGGCAGTTTCCGCAAGGCGGTATTAAACAGGGTGAAACACCCGAACAGGCGATGTATCGCGAGCTGATGGAAGAAGTCGGATTAGGCCCTCAGCATGTTGAAATCATTGGCCGCACAAGGGACTGGTTGAAGTACGATGTGCCGACAAACTGGGTTCGCCGCGAATGGCGCGGTACGTACCGGGGGCAAAAGCAAATTTGGTTTTTGCTTCGCCTGACAGGGCACGATTCTGATGTGTGCTTGCGCCGCACTACGCATCCGGAATTTGATGCGTGGCGCTGGACAGAATATTGGTCACCACTGGATTCGGTGATTGAATTCAAGCGTACGGTGTATGAATCTGCCCTTTTTGAACTGACACGTTTCTTTGAAGAAGCACCTGAGCGTGTGGCTCGCGCCATGCGTTTTTCAGGCCACTAGTGCTTACCCAACGCGGGCTGAGGTTTTTTCTTAGCCCGCGTATCTCCTTCCGCCCCATGCCCAATTCCTCTTCCGCTTTTCATACTGAAATGCATTGGCGCTCTTTAGCGCTGCTGAATGCTTTTCGCCTTCTTTCCAATATCGGCATTTTTTGCAGCGTACTCTGGCTGGCTTATAAGCCACTGAATGATGTCAGCAGCTGGTATTCATTTCTTGCCCTTGCCGGTGTTGATAGCTTTCTAGTTCTGTTATTTGCCTTAGGTATTCGCCACCGGCGGCCTGGTTTTGAAATACAGCTGAGTATTCAGGTGGCCACGGATGTGCTGTTTATTGTGGGGCTGATGCATTTGTTTGGCGGCTTGCGCAGTGGTATTGGCACTTTGCTGCTGCCTTATCTGGCAGCGGCAGGGCTGATCTCGCGCGGGAGGATGACTTTATTTCATGCCGCAATGGCAAGTATTGCGCTGTTAAGCGAACAAACCTGGCAAATCTGGCAGGGTAATGCGAGCGCCAGCGATTACTTACCGCCTGCTTTATTATGTGTGGCTTCTTTTGCGGTGGCGTGGCTGGCGCATCGCCTAGCCCGGTTTGCTCAGGCCAGCGAGGCTTTGGCTGAGCAACGCGGGGTTGATCTGGCTAATCTGGGGCAGCTTAATCAGCGTATTTTGCAAGATGTGTCTGATGGCGTATTGGTGGTGGATGCAAATGGTGTGATCCGCCAGTGTAATGAGCAGGCGATTCGCTTAGCGGGTATGCGGCCAGAAGGGGTGTTACTACATGCAATGCCGGTGATCGCGGTGGCGCTTGCCCGCTGGCGGAGCAACCCCTCAGAGAGCCCCAATTTAATTACTACAGCTTTAACTCGTAAAACACTCAGGCCGCGTTTTATTTCGCTTTCAAATGATTCACATGGCAATGTGCTGATTTATTTAGAAGATTTAGATAAATTGCGCCGGGAGGCTCAGCAACTAAAGCTGGCAGCGCTTGGGCGTTTAACGGCTAATCTGGCGCATGAAATTAGAAATCCTTTGAGCGCGATCACGCACGCGGCACAGTTATTGGGTGAGGAGGCTGAGGATAATGCGCTGATTAAGCGGCTGACCCGCATTATTGATGATAATGGCCAGCGCTTAGAGCGTATGGTGAAAGATGTGTTAGAGCTTAATCGCCGCGATCGCGTGCAAATGGTGCAGATTAAGTTGGCAGACTGGCTGGCGGTTTTTGTTGAGCAATTCAGTATGCAGGAGGAAATTCATGTTGAGCTGGCCTTAGAGTGCCCGGCTCATGCTGAAATTCGTTTTGATCCGGGGCATTTGCATCAGGTGATGTGGAATCTGTCCCGCAATGGCTGGCGTTATTGTGAAAAAAGGGCGGGCAGCCTGAGTTTTAAAGTCTGGCGGGAAAACGAGCACTGGGTTTTGGATGTGCGTAATGACGGGCCGCCAGTCGCGGCAGATGCGCAAACACAGTTGTTTGAGCCTTTTTTTACCACCGAAACCAAGGGCACTGGTTTGGGTTTATATATTGCGCGTGAAATTTGTGCTGCCAATGGTGCAGTGCTGGAATACGTTGCACCACCTGAGACTGGAACCTGTTTCCGGATTGTATTTGGCTATACCTATGGGCAAAAGAATTTAATTTAAGCGGATTGTGCACCCGCCCTTGGAGGGCGGGCCTTTTCTTCTCAGTAAAACGGGGTTCTGCCTTGGGCTGATCGCCAGAGTCACTTTAGTATCCTAAAATCTGCGGCTAGTTGTGCGTCAGGAGTGGTAATGGCTAAAAAAATCAATAAAAACAGTAAACGTGTATTGGTGGTGGATGATGAGCATGATCTTGCTGAGCTGCTTGAGCTAACGCTGATCAAAATGGGCTTAGAAGTTGATTGTGCCTATGGCGTTCAGGATGCATGTGCCAGGCTGGATAAAGTAGCGTATGACCTGTGCCTGACGGATATGCGTATGCCGGATGGTGAGGGCCTAGAAATTATTCGCCATATCCTGGACAAAGAAATGGATGTGCCTGTCGCGGTGATTACTGCCTATGGCAGCACAGATAATGCAGTGGCCGCGCTCAAAGCGGGTGCATTTGATTATCTGGCTAAGCCGGTTGCTCTGGATCAGCTACGTTTATTGGTGAAATCCGCCTTAGCGCTTGACGATATGTCTGCATCCCAAGCAAGTGATCGCCCTTTATTGGGTGAGTCGGCGGCCATGCAGCATGCATTAGAGCTGATTGCTAAATTAGCCAAGAGCCAAGCGCCTGTTTATGTCACAGGAGAGTCTGGCTCAGGCAAAGAACGGGCTGCACG
This sequence comes from Iodobacter sp. BJB302, assembly GCF_002735645.1. GTDB lineage: Bacteria > Pseudomonadota > Gammaproteobacteria > Burkholderiales > Chitinibacteraceae > Iodobacter. Next base: position 7,907 of record NZ_PDZG01000091.1, on the reverse strand, counting down.
TCTGATTCATGCCAGCTCCAGCCGTGCCAAGCAGCCTTTTGTGGCGGTAAATTGCGGCGCTATTCCGGAAAACTTAATGGAAAGCGAGTTTTTCGGTCATAAGAAAGGGGCTTTTACCGGTGCAAATGAAGACCGGGACGGTTTCTTTCATGCCGCCAATAGCGGTACTCTGTTTTTGGATGAAGTGGCGGATCTTCCGCTTGCCATGCAGGTTAAATTATTGCGGGTTATTCAGGAACGCAAGGTGAGAAAATTAGGTGCCACCGTTGAGGAGGCGCTGGATGTGCGGATTATCTCTGCCACGCATCAAAGTTTGAGTCAGTGTGTGGAAGCGGGGCGTTTCAGGCAGGATTTATATTACCGGCTGAATGTGATTGAGCTGCGTATGCCCGCATTAAGAGAAATGGGCAGCGATGTTTTAGTGATTGCCCGGCATGTTTTAGCGCGGGTGGCTAAATTAAACGGGCAAAAATTACCTGATTTTGCGCCTGATGCGCTCACAGCACTGCAGCGTTACGATTTTCCTGGCAATGTGCGCGAGCTGGAAAACGTCCTGGAGCGGGCTTTGGCGCTGGCGGATGGCCATGCGATTACTGCGGCTGATTTACAACTCAGCCTGAGCGATCATGAGGTAGAAGAAGGACTGGATTTGGGGGATAAATTCCCCTTGCAGGATTACCTGGATAGGGTAGAAAAGCAGGTGATTTTAGAGGCGCTTGAAAAAACACGTTTTAATCGTACTCAGGCCGCTAAAATACTTGGCCTCACGTTTCGCAGCCTGCGTTATCGCTTAGACCGGCTGGGAATTCAGTAATTGAAGTGTTGCCGGGCGGTCCCTACTGACCGTACGCCGGATAAGGAAGTCAAACATGCAATTTGATGCGCAAGGCTGGTGTAATCAGGCGCGTATTGTGCCCAGCCCTAATTGCGATGCCCGCGCCCCTGGGATGGCCGTGGATATGGTGGTGATTCACAATATTCATTTACCGCCGGGCCAGCCCTTTGGCGGGGATGATATTGAGCGTTTGTTTACGAATTCCCTGGATGCTGGCAAACATCCGTCATACGATGAGTTGTCTGAGTTGCGGGTGTCAGCGCATTTTCTGATTCGTCGCAATGGGGAGTTGTTGCAATTTGTACCCTGCTCAAAAAGAGCTTGGCATGCTGGTGTTTCCAGCTGGCAGGGCAGGGAGCGTTGTAATGATTTTTCGATAGGAATCGAGCTGGAAGGCTCTGATTTTGTGCCGTTTGAAGCCGCTCAGTATCAGAAGCTAAACGCACTGCTGAAAGTTTTAGCGGCAGAATACCCAATAGAGCATTTGCTGGGACACAGCCAGATTGCACCAGCTAGAAAAAGCGATCCCGGGCCTTTTTTTGATTGGAGTCGTATTGCACTGCCGCAAGATTTGTCCAAAAAGTCAGCTGTTTTGCAAAAGCCAGCGTTATAATCCGCCGACCTTCTGTTAGGCCACAATAAAATATGTCTTCAGCATCAAGTTTGGATCGTGATCCAAAAAAAATAGCCGGTTTGGCCGTCGGAGCGATCGGTGTCGTTTATGGCGATATCGGTACCAGTCCGCTCTATACACTTAAAGAATGTTTTAATCATGCAGAGCTGACTCTGTCTGCCTTTAATGTTCTGGGCATCTTATCCCTGATTTTTTGGGGGCTGATGCTGGTCGTGTCTTTGAAATACGTTGTTTTCATTTTGCGTGCGGATAACCGTGGCGAAGGCGGCGTGTTGTCCCTCATGGCTTTAGCACTGCGCTCTGCTGCCCCCGGGTCAAGAAAATACGCGATCATTGTGGGTCTTGGCCTCTTTGGAGCCGCCCTGTTTTACGGTGACAGCATGATTACCCCTGCGGTATCGGTGCTCTCAGCCTTAGAAGGGATTGGTGTGATTTCGCATCAGCTGGATGCTTATATTATTCCTGTCACCATTATTGTCCTGATTGCACTGTTTATGATGCAGGCAAGGGGCACCGCCAGCATCGGTAAGCTGTTTGGCCCGATTATGTTGGTCTGGTTTGCCATTCTTGCTGCGCTTGGGGTTTGGAATATCATTAAATCCCCGGATGTGCTGGCGGCGATGAATCCAATCCATGCCGTACATTTTTTTGCAGCTGAGCCCGGTTTGGCTTTTGTGTTGCTGGGTGCGGTGGTGCTGTCCCTGACAGGGGCTGAGGCGCTGTATGCAGATATGGGCCACTTTGGCCGGCCTGCTATTCGCTACGCATGGTTCTTACTGGTGCTGCCTGCTCTGGTCTTAAATTATTTTGGCCAGGGGGCGCTGCTTTTACACAGCCCGGAGGCCATTAAGAATCCATTTTTTCTGATGGCTCCCGCCTGGGCTTTAGCGCCGCTGGTGGTGCTGGCAACCTGTGCCACTGTGATTGCATCCCAAGCGGTGATATCGGGTGCGTATTCGATGACCAGCCAAGCTGTGCAGCTGGGCTTCTGCCCGCGTATGGATATCCAGCATACATCCGAGAATGAGATTGGCCAGATTTATATCCCGCAAATTAACTGGTTTCTTCTGGTTTCAGTGATTCTGCTGGTGCTGGCATTCCGCACCTCCAGCAATCTGGCTGCGGCTTATGGTTTTGCCGTGACCTGCACGATGGTCATTACCACTTTGCTGGCATTTATTGTGCTGGGGCGTGATGCATCACGAGTGAATCGCTTGCTGATCTGGTTTGTTCTATCGTTCTTGCTGGTTATTGATCTCGCATTTTTCTCTGCCAATTTGCTTAAACTGCACGAAGGTGGCTGGTTCCCGCTGATGATCGGGCTGATGGTGTTTGCTTTGCTGACAACATGGAAGTACGGCCGCAAGCTCTTGAGTGAGCGTATGCACGATGGTGAGCTGCCGCTGGCTGGTTTTGTAGAAGCCCTGGAAGCAAGCCCGCCACAGCGTGTAGAAGGCACGGCTATCTTTATGACGGCGAGTACCGATTCGGTGCCGCATGCTCTTCTGCATAATCTGAAACACAATAAAGTGCTGCACGAGCGCGTGGTGTTTATGACTGTGCTTACGACAGATATTCCTTATGTAGCAGCCAGAGAGCGGGTGGTGGTGCGTAAATTAGGTGAGAGCTTCTGCCAGATTATTGCCACATACGGCTTTAAAGAAGAGCCAAGCGTGCCGGCTATTTTGGCTCAGGTAGAGCAATTACAGCCAGAGCTGGTGTTTGACAGCATGCAGACCTCTTATTTCCTTTCAAGGGAAACCATTGTCGAGGCCAAATATCCTGCCATGAGCTGGTGGCGCAGAAATCTCTTCAGCATCATGAGCCGTAATGCAACGCGTGCGACTAATTTCTTTAAGATCCCGCCCAACCGGGTGGTTGAAATGGGGATGCAGGTAGAGATTTAATCGCTCTTTCCTCGCTCAGATCAAAAAAAGCGCGGCCCATGGGTCGCGCTTTTTTATTTGCTGCTGATTTGAGGCATAAATGCTCAGGCTTCAACTTGTCTGGGTACTGCCGGGTTGATAAACCGCTGGCCGTCGAGCAGCTTTTTATACATTTCTGGATCTTTCCATTCTGCCTGGCACTGCTCTGAAAACACCACATCTTCCAAGCGAATAATGCCCATACGCTCATTGATGGCATCGGCACGGAAAGCTTGTGCGTAGCCTGTGTCGGTTTCGTGGGCGATGACAGAGTGAAGAGTGACATCGGCTTCGCCATTGGCCATTACGGTCTGCTGCAGCAGGGCATCGATAATCACAAAAAACATGCGGGAAAATTGCTCGGCAGACGGCGATACCGGCATGGCAATCCAGCGGGTAGAGAATTGTTTGCACAGGCGGATATATTCCGCGTCGTCTTTATCCCAAAAGCACACCGCATGATCAAAGGCATCTACCACATCGCGGATCGTGCCTTTCATCAGGCCAAAGTCATAAACCATCTGGCCATGATCCAGTGCATTTGCTTCCAGCAGCACTTCAACACGATAGCTGTGCCCGTGAATCGAGCTGCGGCAGCGCTCGCTGGAGCAGTTGCGCACGATGTGCGCGTTTTCAAATTTAAACAGTTTACGAATTAGCATAATGAATGGCAGGTCAAAGAGTCAGTTCGGTTTCTATCAGATGCAGCGCAGATCAGCAAGGTATTGATCACAATTGCTTTTTGTATAGGTCCACTTGGGTACTTTTTTTAAGTCCATTCATAAGAAATTGCTGATTTTTTGTAAGACGTTTTGCCGGGATGGTATTGCCCATCCGAAGCAACAGCTAACGAAAGAATTGGGAAAGTATTTCAAGTGTTTTGTTAGGGGTTAACGCTGGCTGCGGCAAGCTTTGTATCAAAAAAACCTCTTTTTTTCTGATTTAAACTACATATAGCATCGCTTAATAACTACATTAGCTTAATGTTATTTCCTTTGTTACATGGTTTCTTTGTTCTAATTATTAATAAAAATCAGGTAGTTGTGTTTTTTTTGTTGGATGGTCTGAAAAGAAAAACACTGGACTGTGTAGTTTTTGTATACATGGGTAGAGGTTGTTTGTTTTTTCTGTATGCGAGCGGGGAATAGACTATTGACATGGTAAATACGCTAGTGGCTAATCTCAGTTACGTATTATTTAGTTGTTTTCAGAAGTATTCTGCAAATGATTATCTTACGTAATTATTACAAAAATAATAGATCCGTATTTGCAGTATCAATACCACTTGATGCTGACAGATAACGCCAATTCATAAGATGGATGGAGACTTAAACTATGTCGCAATTTAGTCGCTTTATGCTGGCGGCCATTCCGGCCGCCTTTGTTGCCGCCCAAGCTTTTTCTGCACCAGCGTGGATTGCTTCCGGCACATATACTGCCGGGCAGACCGTAAGCTATGCTGGGAAAGATTGGAAAGCTAAATGGTGGACTCAGGGCAATGTGCCTGGTGCTGAGCAGTGGGGTCCTTGGGAATTGGTGGCTGGTGGTACACCAACCCCAGCTCCAACGCCAGTTCCAACACCGGCACCGACGCCAGTTCCAACGCCGGTACCGACGCCAGTTCCAACACCGGTACCGACGCCAGTTCCAACACCAGTTCCAACACCAGTTCCAACACCAGTTCCAACACCAGTTCCAACACCAGCACCGACTCCCGCTGGCTGTTTCTTAGCATGGTCGTCAACGACCGCTTATTCGGGCGGCCAAAGTGTGACCTACGCAGGTCGCAACTATAAAGCGCAGTGGTGGACTCAGGGCGATGTGCCGTCCAGCAATGTAGGCGCAGGCAAGCCCTGGCTGGATCTGGGGGCTTGCGGTTCTACGCCTACTCCGGTTCCTACACCAGTACCGACGCCAGTACCAACACCGGTTCCTACTCCGGTGCCAACGCCAGTACCAACACCGGTTCCTACCCCAGTACCAACGCCAGTTCCAACCCCGGTGCCTACTCCAGCTCCAAGCGTTGCTTGTCAGCCTGAAGGTTTGGTCACTGATGTTGCAAATGTGCCTTATTGCGATGTGTACGATGTAAATGGGCGTGAGAAGCTGCCAAACAATATGAAACGCCGCTCTATCGGCTACTTCACTAACTGGCGTAATTCCGGGCCTAATTCTTATCTGGCTGCGGATATCCCGTGGAATGACATTACCCACGTCAATTATGCTTTTGCGCATATTGATAGCAATTGGCAAGTTTCGGTTGGTAACACAGCAGACCCTAAAAACTCCGCAGTCGGCATCACATTCGATGATAAAAAAGGTGATCCTAAATACGCGCTGGATAACAGCCTGCCGTACAAAGGCCACTTTAATATGCTGCACAAAAACGCGCCTAAGGGGGTGAAGCTGCTGCTGTCCGTGGGTGGCTGGGCTGAAACAGGCGGTTATTTCAACGATGCCGATGGCCGTACCGTTAGCGGTGGCTACTATGCCTTGACCAACGATGCTGCAACAGGCGCAGTGCGTCAGGACCGGATTGACATTTTTGCTAAGTCGGCCGTTGAGTTCCTAGAAAAATATGGCTTTGACGGGATTGATCTGGATTATGAATATCCAACCTCAATGAATGATGCGGGTAATCCGGAAGACTGGAAGATTGGTAACGCTCATCGTGGTGAATTGTGGAAAGGCTATATGGCCCTGACCAAAACATTACGTACTGAGCTGGATAAGGCGGCAGCAGCAAAAGGTAAGTACTACATGCTGACGATTGCGTCCCCATCATCTGGCTATTTATTGCGTGGTATGGAAGCCATGCAGGCCGTTAAATACTTGGATTACGTCAATATGATGACGTACGACTTGCACGGCGCATGGAACCACTTTGTGGGTCACAATGCACCGCTCTACGACACAGGTAAAGATAATGAGATCGCCGATGCCAAGATTTACTCCGGTGGCGATGCGCATTATTACAATTCACAAGGCTATCTGAATATTGACTGGGCTTATAAATACTTCCGCACCGCGCTTGCAGGTGGTCGTATTAATATCGGCCTGCCTTATTACACCCGTGGTTCGCAAAATGTAGCTGGCGGCACCAATGGTCTGTGGGGCATCTCTGCTCTGGCCGATCAGAAAAAATGCTATCTCGGCACGGGTGGTAATTTAGGCCCGGATGCATTGAGCGCCAAAGCAGGTGCACCTTGCGGTTTAGGCGCTCAGGGGATTGATAATCTCTGGTTTGACCGGGATGCGGATGGCAATGAAATGTATGCAGGGGTTAACCCGCTTTGGCACGTTAATAATCTGCGTGATGGTCTGAGTGCGCCTTACTTTACTCAGTATGGCCATGACCAAAGCCGTCCGGAAGCCAAAGTGCGTGGCACATACCAGGAAAACTACGACGATGTGGCTAAAGCTTCTTGGTTGTGGAATCCAACCACCAAAGTGTTCTTGTCGACTGAAAATGAGCAGTCTTTTGCTGCCAAAGTTCAGTACGCAATTGACCAGGGCGCTGGCGGTATCATGTTCTGGGAAATGGCAGGGGACTACAGCAAGCCATCAGAAAATGGCCTGGGTTATTACTCCATGGGCAGCACACTGACCAAACTGGCAGCAACGAAGATGCGTGCAGCTGCACCTTATGGCACAAAAGCAGGTGATGAGAAGTTTGTTCGCCCGGCAGATTTGCTGGATGTCTCGGTTGATATGGTTGGTTATAAACCTAAGGGGGATGATAACTATCCACTTGCGATTGGCCTGAAGTTGAAAAACAACTCAACCGTCAACTTAACCGGTGCCAAGGTTTCATTTAACGTTGCACCATCCACACCGTTGATTCCTTCTGAAGTTCAATACCTCAAGCCTAGCGATCCACCTGCAGGCAATGGCGTAGAGAATTTAGTGGATATCTATAGCGGTGGCACTTGGACAGCAACAACCGCCGGTACAAAAACAGGCAATGTGGGCGGTCTGCCAGATGGCTTCCATCGTCTGACCTATGCGATGAAAGAATCAGGCTGGGGCGTTGCAGATTTTAGTGCAGGCAAAACCATCACCATCGGCATGCGCGTATTTATGCCGCTGACTGTGCCAAGCGATATCACCATCACCCTGCCAAATGGCAAAGTGTATGGGGTTAAGCGCTAAATCAGCAGCGATTTGAGTTCTTAAAGCAATAAAAACGCCGCGGGTTAACTGCGGCGTTTTTGTTTTGTAGAAAATGCGACATTTATTGTCGATGCTGCTTCTTATCTAAATCAACAACTTAACGTATTACTACGCTTTAATTGCACGGCGGTGGTTGACCTGGTACGGCGAGGTCCGTATATTTCGGCCTCTCGCTGCAGCACACACAGCAACACGGTGTTCGAGCAAGCGAGCCGATCTTTAAAAAAATACAGTCGATGAGTGTGAGTGCTTGATTCGGAAGCGAAACAAGTGCTTACATGAGTAAGGAGTAGCCAGCGATGGTTGCTCTGAATAAAGTAAGCCAGTAAGTACTAGCTTA
>NZ_PDZG01000090.1 GCF_002735645.1 Iodobacter sp. BJB302 | reverse complement strand
ACTCGGAACTGGAGCTGGCAAGATGAAGTGCAATTGAACCCCGACCGGGCTATTGAGCCTAAAACAAGCGAGGAATTACAGGTCGCTTAAATCGTAAAAACATCTCAACTATCTTGACAATTACCGTACACCTAAGACCGCACGTAGCATATCAGCTTGAATTTCGGACTGCTTTCTTGGGGCTTCAAAAATATATCGAGTGATTTGCAAGTTGCCTTTTGTTACACGGCCATCAACTTCTTTCCGGTATGCGGCATGATTAGGCGTAATCACATGGCTATTACCGTTAATCCACAAAGGATCCGCCGTAAAGTCAGCCGTCGCCCGGTTAATAGAAAATTCGGAGAACAACTCTGCATTCTCACCTAGCAATTTATTGAACTGCAAGTTCAAGCCAATGCTTTCAACATTTGCACCATCTTGCTTGTGATTCAAATCCGTGCGGCAAGTGACATCTCCTTTCTCGCTCGTTACTAATTTTTCGGTACAACCAGGGATCGCATATGTTTTTCCTGCATTGACATCGTAATAGGAGCCAGGTGTTGCTGCGGAACGATCATCCGTTCCGCCTAAGTCCGAGTAATTAAGATTTTTAGTGAGATCATGTTTATTTTGAATTGAAGGTTTTGATTTAGATACTGAGCCTAGAATTTGTAAGTTATATCCATCTTCATTCAGCTTACCAAAACCTGCCAAAGCCATTGCTGAGATGTTTTCTGCATCACCAGCTAGATTAGCTCCTGTAGAGCCGTGCAAAATATAACCTTCAAAGTTTTGTTTTGTTTTGAAGTTAATTACACCAGACACGGCATCGGAACCATAAATAGCCGAAGCGCCATCACTCAGAATCTGAATTTCTTCAATCATATCTAGTGGTAGTGAATTTAAATTCACTGCACTTGAATCAAAATTAGCTAAGCCATGGGGGGCAACGCGGCGACCATTTACCAATACCAGTACATTTTTAGCTCCCATACCACGCAAATCAGCGGTGGCGGCTCCTTTAGAAAAGCTGTTGTCCGCCGTGCCCAAGGCGCCATTTGATGATGGTGATAATGCATTGAGTGCTTCAGCAGCAGTTTTTGCACCAGTTTGCTCTAACTCCTCTCGTTTGATGACAGTCACCAAAGAAACACCTTCTTTACTAATGCGTTTGATACTAGAGCCAACCACTTCCACTCGTTCAACTTTGTTTACTGCTTGAGTTGTTTCAGCAGCAAAAGTAAAAGTTACGCAGCTAATGCTGGCAATGGCGAGTGCTAAGGCTTTGATTGGGAATTTCATCTCTCGGCTTCCTTGGATCAGGCTTGTTTTAATTGAATAAGTGCCGCTGTAAGTAAGCGTGTAGCTTGATCGTAACAATTACCTTGTAAATATTCCCGTTTAAAACAGTAAGTCATCTTGTTTGTTGCGTGCTTATAACACTTGCTGCAATGAATCACCTTTCACTGGGTGCGGAGGCGGCCTTTGTTTTGTCTTTTAGAGGTGCCGGGGCGATGAGGCTTTCTTAAACTCCGCAATACAAGCAAAGCCTCCGGCTGGTTTACATGATTGATTGCTTCTACACTCGGGTTGCTCTTTAGAGCGTGGTGTTTTCATATAAAAACGAGAAGGGAAGACAAGATGACGCAGCCAGCGGGTGCACATATACAGTTGAAGTGGGAATGCCTGACTAATCATTACGAGGGTGATCACTTTTTAGCCGAGCTGACGATTACTAATCTGTCGGATGTCGCTTTAAGCGGGCAGGACTGGGCCATTTATTTCAATACCTGCCGCAAGATTAAGCCTGAAACGGTGCAAGGTGGCGTGGTGATGGAGCATGTAAACGGCGACGTTTCACGCTTTATTCCTGCAGCGGATTTTGCGGGCCTGCCTGCGGGCGCTTCGATGGTGGTTCGTTACCAGGGGATCTTCTGGGTGATTAACGAAACCGATGCGCCGCTGGGCTTTTATATTGTGTATGGCAATGCGGTGGCCGATGCCATTGGTGATCCACAGATCGTGCCTTTCAGCCGCCCGGAGCAATGTAATCGTAATTTGGCAGATGCCGTGCCTTTGATGACGCCTGCATTACGTTTTGCTGAGAACCAGGCACTCACGCTATTGCCGAGTGACGCCGTTGGCAAAATCACGCCAACACCAACAGAGGCGCGCTGGGATGCGGGCCAGTACCTGATTACGGCGGCAACTTTGATTGTGCATGACGAAGTGCTGGCTAAAGAGGCTGCCTTTTTGCGTGCTGCTTTGCGCGATGTATCGGGTGTGGAATTACAGAGAGCCAGTCGTGGTGCTGGCATTACCTTGCAGCTCGGCAAGGTGGATGTGGCCGGCAGCGGCGCACCGCTGGAGGCTTACAGCCTGGAAGTGAGTGCTGCTGGAATTGTGATTACGGGTGCAAGTGCGGCAGGGGTAATGAATGGGATTCAATCGCTGCGTCAGCTTTTACCAGTAGACAGCTATCTTAATCCGCAGCCTGGCCTGGCCGTGCCTTTCGGCTATGTGATTGATGCGCCGCGTTTTGCTTATCGCGGTATGCATCTGGATGTAGGTCGTAATTTTTCCAGCAAGGAAACGGTCTTACGGCTTTTGGATTGCATGGCTTTATATAAGCTGAATAAATTTCACTTCCATTTAACCGACGATGAAGGCTGGCGTTTAGAGATTCCCTCTCTGCCCGTGCTAACCGAAATTGGATCTTTGCGTGGCTTTAGCCCTAATGAAGAAAGCAGCTTGCTGCCAAGTTTTGGCTCAGGCGCGGTGGTGCAGGGCTCGGCCGGAACGGGTTTTTATAGCCGCGCAGACTTTATTGAAATTTTGCAATTTGCTACTGCCCGCCATATTGAGGTGATCCCTGAAATCGACGTGCCCGGCCACGCCCGCGCCGCGATCAAGGCGATGGAATTGCGCTATGAGCGCTTAAAGGCCGCTGGTGATTTGGCGGGGGCAGAGGAATATCTGCTGAGTGATTTCAACGACCAATCCAAATATGAATCGGTGCAGCTGTGGCACGACAATGTGATGTGTATTGGCCAGGAGTCTTGCTATCGCTTTATTGAAACGGTTTTAGTGGATATGAAGGCGATGTTTGCCGAAGCAGGCGCACCTCTGACCACCATGCATACCGGTGGTGATGAAGTGCCGCATGGTGCGTGGGAAGGCTCGCCCATTTGTCAGGCCTTTATGCAAGAGCAGGGCATTACTTCGATTCAGGGCTTACAAAATTATTTCCTTGCGCGTTATCGCACCCTGCTGCAAAAGCACAATCTGGTGTTTGGTGGCTGGGAAGAAATCGCTCTGTCTAAGCAAGATGGCAAGCATGGCCCGAACCCGGAATTTGTAGACGCCAAATTCCAGCCCTATGTCTGGAATAATGTCTGGGGCTGGGGGCAGGAGGATTTTGCCTATCAGCTGGCTAATGCGGGCTATCAGGTGGTGCTCTCGAACGTAACCAATCTGTATTTCGATTTGTCCTACGCAAAAGATCCGCAAGAGCCTGGCTATTATTGGGGCGGCTTTATCGAAACGCGTGGCGCTTATGAATTCTGCCCGTTGGATATTTACACCACTGCAACGGTGAATTTATTTGGCCAGCCACTGGATGCAGACAGCCTTGCTAAAATGCAGCGTTTAACGGCAGAGGGCACTAAAAATGTGCTGGGTATGCAGGGCCAGCTTTGGGGCGAAAATGCACGCAGCCAGGGGCGGGTTGAATACCTTGCCATGCCACGGGTAATTGCACTGGCAGAGCGTGCCTGGGCGGCTGATCCGGGCTGGACTAAGATCAGTGATAAAGCCGCACGGGCAGCAAAAATGGATGCAGATTGGAACCAATTTGCCAACCGCCTGGGGCAGCGCGATATGCCGCGTCTGGATGGTTTTGTCGGTGGCTACGGCTACCGGATCCCCTTGCCGGGCGTGCAGCGCGTGGATGGCAAGGTTTCGCTGAATGTATCTGCGCCGGGTTTGGCGCTGCGTTACACCCAGGATGGCAGCGAGCCCAATGCGCAATCGGCACTTTACACCGGGCCGTTTGCAGCTGAAGGGGTCATTAAAGCCGCCAGCTTCAGCCGTACAGGGCGTAAGAGCAAGACCGTAGTGGCTTAAAGCGTTTTTTCGCAGGGTGTGCAACGATCCTGTACACCCTGCAAAGCCATGTGTTTACTTCGCCAGCGCCGCCTTCAGCATTTCTTCAATCTGCTGAACAATTGCCGCTTCCTTATCTGCATCATATTGCTTAATCGCAGGCGTATGGATATGGCCAACAGGGATTTTTGCCCCCAACTGATCGCGCAGGCGCAGGCTGCGGTAGGAAATCTCATTGGATAAATAACCACCGCCAGAGCCTTCTACAGAGACTTCATTGGCTAATGCGGCCAGATTTTTCGGGCAATACTCTTTTTGCCGCAGAGTGCTGATGGTGCAGTTATCGTGCACAATAAATGGGGTTTGTACGGTAAGCATATTTTTAATGGGCAGGCTGAACTCTACAAATTCTGCACCCGGCAAAGTCTTGCCTTTTAGCAGAGGCAGTACAGGGTTTGTTAGTGTTCCACCCGTTTTAATATTTAGATTATCCGGAAAATCAGCCGAGCGGCGTTTGCCCGGGTAGCGCTCTAAATCAAAATCTTTGCGTCCCATGCTGACGGTCACGATTAAATCGACAGGGTTTTTAAGATAGGTCGTAAGCAGGTCTTCCACAAAGCCCGCATCAAAATCGGCAAAACGAACGGGGGCAATGGCCGTTTCGATTTGCGCCCGCTGGCCATTTACTTCAATAAATTTGCCATCCAGCAGCAGGGCCGCCAGCCCGGATGGGTTGCTTTGATTAATGTTTCTGTCCAGCAGAAAAGGATCAAAGCCCGTAAACAGGATGCGTTTTACCCCTTGGGTGTAGCGGATATCCTGAATGCCCCGGCTGTTTTGCTCAAACAGGGCCAGCCAGCTGTTTCTTAGGGCGGCATCGGCATCAAAGCCTAATTTGCTATCGCGGATTTGTTGGGTAATAGCAAGGCGTGCCCAGTAGAGCGGCCGGTCATCCGTGGTTTGCCGCGCTTGCTGGCGGGCAGTATTCCATAGCGTCTGCCCGGTGCTGATTAATAAGGCTTCCACTTCCGTACTATTTTTTGCCGCAACTAAGCTTGTGCTTAATTTGCTGATTTGTGTTTCAAAAGGAGCCAGTAAATGTGGCATTGCGGCTTTGGCAGCCTCAGATCGGTTTTCTTCCACACTGGCCGCAAGGCTGGATGCACTAAAAATCAGACTAAGGCAGAGGCAGACCGCTTTTAATGTCATATAAATATTTTCCGTTTGGTTGCTGGAGTATTGAGTGCGAAAGCATAAGCCGATGTGTTTTACAGCAGGCATAAAAAAACGTCTGGGCCTGCATACTGTTGTATGTAAGCGCCAGACGTTTTTTCTGTATCAGTATGCTGATGCAGACCTTGAGTACCAGTCAGCATCAGCATACTGAATGTGATAATTAAGCTGCTAAGCGTGCTGCAACTACATCCCAGTCAACCAGCTTCCAGAAGCCTGTCAGGTAGTTAGGGCGGCTGTTGCGGTAGTCGATGTAGTAAGCGTGCTCCCAAACATCACAGGTCAGCAGCGCAGTGTCAGCTGTTGTCAGTGGTGTTGCCGCTGCTGAAGTGTTTACGATATCGAGTGAGCCATCTGCTTTCTTAACCAGCCATGTCCAGCCAGAGCCAAAGTTGCCGGCAGCAGATGCATTGAATGCTTCTTGGAACTTAGCAAACGAGCCCCATTTTGCATCAATTGCAGCAGCCAGAGCATCAGCAGGAGCGCGGTCTGCAGCTTCTGCATTAGGCTTAAAGCCCAGCCAAAAGAAAGTGTGGTTCCAAACTTGAGCCGCGTTATTAAACAGGCCGCCAGCTGGGGCTTTTTTAACGATTTCTTCAAGCGACAAAGATTCGTTATCAGTGCCTTTGATTAAATTGTTTAAATTAGTGATGTAAGTCTGGTGATGCTTGCCATAGTGATATGACAATGTTTCAGCAGACATAAATGGTGCTAAAGCATCTTGGGCGTAAGGCAATTCTGGTAGCTTGTGTTCCATCGTGATCTCCGATCGGGTATGTTTTTAGGCGCGAAACAGCTCAGGTAAATATTGGGACTAAGCCGTCTTTTTTCAAGCGCTAAGCAGGATGTTAAATAGTGCCGGTATTTTGCCAGCTTTCTGGCAAATTAAGTCGTAAATCTGTTCCAAATTGTCGCTAAGTCGCACTGCTTACGTTATGTTTGCAATAATTAAAATATTAGCGCTGCACTATCCACGTTTTGGGGCTGGCGGCTGCCTGTGGTATCTTTCGCCGTCTGCAAAAGTTGTCGGCAAGACCGGCTTCGGGAATATAAAAATGACTATCCTCGCACTTATTATTGCATTGGCACTGGAGCAGTTCCGGCCATTATCCAACCGCAATCTGTTTACGCTGGCTTTTGTACGCCTTGCTAATCAACTGGAGCGTGGTTTAAACGCAGGTGAGTTCCGTAATGGTATGGGAGCATGGCTGCTGCTGGTATTGCCACTCCTGATTGTATCGTTTTTGGTTTACCTGCTGCTATGCCGCGTTAATGTGGGCTTTGCCCTGCTCTGGGATGTGGCCATCCTGTATCTGACCATGGGCTTTCGTCAGTTTAGTCATGCGTTTTCGGGGATTTCAAAAGCCTTGCAGGCAGAGGATTTAGATACTGCACGTGCGTTGCTAGCTGATTGGAGCGGGCAGCATACGTCTGAAATGAGCGCGGATGAAGTCTCCAGAATGGCGATTGAGCAAGGCCTTGCGGATTCTTATCGCTATGTATTCGGTACTTTATTCTGGTTTGTGGTGCTGGCCTGGTTTGCTGGCCCGGCTGGTGCGCTGCTTTATCGCTCAGCCAGTTTGCTTGCGCAAAAGTGGGGCCGCAGCTCGGGTGCATTCGGGCGTTTCTCGGTGCTGATTTTAGAGTTGCTTGATTATCTGCCTGTGCGCCTTACGGCTGCCAGCTTTGCAATTATGGGCAATTTTGAAGATGCGGTGTATTGCTGGCGCACTCAGGCGCAAAGCTGGACAGATTATATCGATGGCATTTTGTTATCGAGTGGCGCCGGTGCCATCGGTGTGCGCCTTGGCGATACCCTGCATCAGGATCACACAGTGAAGTTTCGCCCGGAGCTGGGTGTGGGCGAGGCTGCAACCCCCGATTATCTGGCGAGCGCTGTTGGTTTGATCTGGCGTACGGCAATTTTGTGGATTGCACTGGTATTACTTTTTAGCCTTGGCTCCTGGCTGGGGCGTGTTTAATACGGTGTGTTTGGTTTTTATTTGACTCATTTAAAAGCGGAAATTCGTCCGCAAACTGAGGAATTTGCCTGTGCCCAGTATCCGAATCGATCAAGCCGATCTTCGCGTAAATAATATCTTCTGTGTTGCCCGTAATTATTTTGCTCATGCTGCAGAAATGGGCGCAAGCATCGGCAGCGAGCCTGTGGTTTTTATTAAGCCTAACTCCGCCATTTTGCAGTCTGGCCAGGCGCTGCAATTGCCTTCATGGTCCAAAGATGTGCACCACGAAGCAGAGCTGGTGGTGGCCATTGGCCGGGGCGGCAAAAATATCAGCAAGGAAAACGCGCTGGAGCATGTGGCGGGTTATGCGCTGGGGCTGGATTTAACCGCCCGGGATGTGCAGGCAGAAGCCAAGCGGGCGGGCATGCCGTGGACTTTATCCAAAGGCTTTGACGGTGCCGCAGTGCTGACGCAGTTTGTGCCTGCCAGTGCCATTCGCAATCCGTTTGAATTAGAGTTCACTTTAGAAATTAATGGTAAAAGCAAGCAGCAGGCTGATACGCGATTAATGGCTTTTGATGTGGCTACCCTGATCTCATGGATTTCCAGCCGTTTTACGCTGCAGGCCGGAGATTTAATTTATACCGGCACGCCAGAAGGGGTGGGGCAGCTTCATTCGGGTGATCAGCTCAAGCTGACGCTGGGCGATTTGATCGAAGAGAAGTTTGTAGTGGCCTGATGGTGTTGTTTTTAAGCAAGACAAGCGGTGTGCAAAAGCCCCTTTTGCACACCGCTTTCAATTTAAACCGCGGGTAAGCTGGATAAA
Source organism: Iodobacter sp. BJB302 (assembly GCF_002735645.1). GTDB lineage: Bacteria > Pseudomonadota > Gammaproteobacteria > Burkholderiales > Chitinibacteraceae > Iodobacter. The sequence goes on along the minus strand of NZ_PDZG01000090.1, from coordinate 6,822 downwards.
TCCCAGCGGGGCTGAACGGCATAGCTGCCTGCCGGTGTGGCAAATTTCAGCCGCTGCGCGCCGGCAAAGGCAATCATCGCGCCATTGTCGGTACATAATTCAAGTGGCGGGTAAAAGACTTCAAAGCGGCGTTTTTTGGCGGCAGCATCAAGGCCTGCACGCAGCTGTTTATTTGCACCCACGCCGCCGGCAATTACCAGGCGGTTCATTCCGGTTTGCTTGAGTGCTGCCAGGCACTTTTTACTGAGCACTTCTACCACTGCCTCTTGAAATGCAGCGCAAATATCAGCTTGCGTTTGCGGATCAAGCTCGTCCTGCTTGCTTGCCAGTTGCAGTACGGCCGTTTTTAAGCCGCTGAAGCTAAAGTCCAGGTTGCCAGAATGCAACATAGGGCGTGGAAGATTAAAACGCTTCGCGTCACCCCGCTCGGCCAGTTTAGATAGGGCCGGGCCACCGGGGTAGCCCAGTCCTAATAATTTGGCTGATTTATCAAATGCTTCGCCCGCTGCATCATCAACCGTTTCCCCCAGGATTTCGTACTGACCAATGCCGCGCACAGCCATAAGTTGCGTGTGCCCGCCGGAAACCAGCAGTGCGATAAACGGAAACTGAGGTGCGGGATCGGCCAGAAGCGGAGAAAGTAAATGCCCTTCCAGGTGATGCACAGCGACCACAGGCTTGCCCAGCGAAAAGGCGAGCGCATTGGCAACCGACGCACCCACCAGCAGCGCACCGGCCAGCCCCGGGCCTGCTGTGTAGGCTACTGCGTCAATATCTGCCAGTGTTTTGCCTGATTCAGCCAAGCAGGCCGAGGTAAGAGGGAGGGCCCGGCGGATATGATCACGTGAGGCCAGCTCGGGTACAACGCCGCCATATTCGGTGTGCATGGCGATTTGCGAGTGGATTTGATGCGCAAGCAAACCCGCATCTGTGTCGTATAGCGCAATGCCGGTTTCGTCACAAGAAGATTCAATGCCTAATACCAGCATGCCGATACTCTATAAAAAAGGGAGGTAATGCGCTATATTAGCGGGCTGTTGCAGATCTATAAAGCACTGATACTCGATCACCCTTTGACAGGTGACAATAGTTTATGGATAATGCTACGCCTTGATTGATGTAAACGATTCGGTCTTTCAGATCATCGTAAAACAGGATTGCTCGATGCCTAACGTACGCGTAAAAGAAAATGAACCGTTTGAAGTTGCGATGCGTCGCTTCAAGCGTGCTGTTGAAAAAACTGGCCTGCTGACAGACCTTCGCTCACGCGAATTCTACGAAAAGCCAACGGCTGAACGTAAACGCAAACAAGCTGCTGCTGTAAAGCGTCAGCACAAGCGTCTGCGTAGCCAAACACTGCCACCAAAACTCTACTAAGAGTTTTTGTAGCAGCGCATGCCGGAAGGTCGCCTAGAGCGGCCTTTTAGCATTTCTACTCAATTGATCGTTGCAGTGTTAATACTCATTAAGCCAGTTTCTGAAAGTAGCTAAGCCGTTTTAAATCTGCGGCTGAAATTATTTTTGGATGGTGCGCCCGGAGTATTATCGTGCGGTGATCTGCTTCAATCACAGGGAATGACCATGACTCTCAGACTGCAAATCCAGAACGATATGAAAACCGCAATGAAGGCAAAAGAGGCTGATCGCCTTGGTACGATTCGTCTTTTGCTGGCTGCAATTAAACAGCGCGAAGTGGATGAGCGAATTGAGCTGGATGATGCTGCGGTCACTGCTGTGATTGAAAAAATGCTCAAGCAGCGCAAAGACAGTATTCAGCAGTTTGAAGCAGCTAATCGCCAGGATCTCGCGGATAAAGAAAAGCTGGAAGTGGCTGTGCTGGCGGCATATATGCCTCAGCAGTGCTCCCCTGAAGAAGTGGCTGCAGCCGTAAACGCTGCAATTACTGCCCATGGCAAAACGCCTGCGGCAATGGGCAAGATTATGGCTGAGTTAAAAGCTGCTTTGTCTGGTCGTGCCGATATGAGCGAAGTTTCTAAATTGGTGAAAGCAGGAATGGCGGCTTAATCCATTGCATTAACGGGCAGGTGTAATTTTTTACACCTGCTTGTATCGATTTATTCAGACCATCTTTTAAGGCAGAAAACAGCACAAGATGGCAAAAATACCTGACGATTTTATTCAAGATCTCCTTAATCGCGTCGATATTGTCGACGTTGTTGAGCGCTATCTGCCGCTTAAAAAAGCGGGTCAGAATTACAGTGCTTGTTGCCCGTTTCATAAAGAAAAATCACCCTCGTTTACGGTAAGCCAGACCAAGCAGTTTTATCACTGTTTTGGCTGTGGCGCGCATGGTTCGGCGGTGGGTTTTGTGATGGAGCATCAGGGAATGAGTTTTCCCGATGCGGTACGGATGCTGGCCGAATCGGTGGGCATGCAGGTGCCCGTCAGCGATGCGCCAATGAGCGAAAAAGCCAAGGCAGCACCAGGCATTTATGACGTTCTGAAAACGGCCATGAATTATTACCGGGCGCAGCTTAAAACAGCGCCTGCGGCCATCGAATACCTGAAAAGCCGGGGTGTTGAAGGCAGAACTGCCGCTCGTTTTGGTCTGGGTTTTGCACCAAGTGCAGGGCAGTCACTGAAAACCGTGTTTGCCGATTATGATAAAAACCCGGTGATTAAAGAAGCCGGCCTCGTGGCAGAAGAAGAGAATACCCTCAGGCGCTACGATCGGTTTCGCTCACGGGTGTTATTCCCTATTTTGAATCAGCGCAGCCAGGTGATTGGTTTTGGCGGCCGGATTATGGGCAATGGTGCGCCCAAGTACTTGAATTCACCAGAAACGCCCGTATTTGAGAAGGGTAAAGAGCTATATGGTTTACCACAGGCCAGAGCCGCGATACGTGATCGCGGCCGTGTGCTGGTGGTAGAGGGCTATATGGATGTGGTGATGCTGAATCAGCATGGTGTGGAATACGCCGTTGCCTCCTTGGGAACCGCCTGCACACCAGAGCATATCCGTAAATTACTGAAGCTGGCTGACGAAGTATATTTTTGTTTTGATGGCGATAAAGCGGGCAAAAAAGCCGCATGGCGGGCGCTGGAAAATAGTTTGGAGCAGCTGGTCGATGGAAAAAAATTAGCATTCTTATTTTTGCCCGCCGAGCATGATCCGGATTCCTACGTACAGGAATTTGGTCAGGCGCAGTTTGAAAGTGCGCTCTTGCAAGATTCAGTGCCGCTTGCGCAGTTTTTGCTGAAAGAGTTGTCAGCGCAGGTTGAGCTGGAAAGCGAAGAAGGCAGGGCTAAATTAATTTCCTTAGCTGCCCCTATGCTTAGCCAGGTGAAGGCGCCGGCTTTTGGCATGATGATCAGAAAGCGCCTTGCGGAGCTGTCCCGCCTGGAAATGAGCGAATTAAGCACCGTTTTGGATGGCAGCCCTGTAAGATCTGTGCCCGAATATGTGCCAAGTGAAAATTATCAGGCAGATATTGTCCCCGAATCCTGGCAGGAAAACCAGGCATGGTCGAATGAGTGGCAGCCTGGCCCGAAGCAAAGCAAGCAGTATGCCCGGCAAGAGAGTCGCCCGGCATGGAAGCCAAACTGGCAGCCAAAAGGTAAATGGAAGGGGCGCGGCGACGAACGGATGCCCGCTCATCTGATGCCAAGACCTGCACCCAGAGCCGCACCGACCGGGCCTGTGCATAAATTGATTCAACTGGTCTTAGCGCACCCGGATTTGGTGCGCCGCACTGAGCCGGTATGGTTATCGTGGCCAGAGACCGATGCAATGGGTCTGGCGCAAGAATTGCTTCAAAAGATTTGCAAATATCCGGATTTATCCAGTTTGCAAGTCGTTGAATCATGGCAGGGCATGTTTGACTACGATGTATTACATCGTTTGCTTATTTCTGGCGGGGAGTATTTTGATAAAGCCTCAGAGGCTGAGCTGGATGAGCAACTGGCTGCTACTTTAAAAGCAGTGGAAGTCAGTGTGATTCGCCCTATGATGCAAGAGCGGTTTTATGCTCTGACCTATAAGCAAGCAAATGGTGGACTAACGGAGGCAGAAAAACTGGAATTTGCAGCACTCGTATCCCGCCGGTAATCATTATTGGCAACAAAATGTAGCGATTGCTGTCTTAAATAACCTGCGTTTACAACGTAAACGAGGACTATGGTGGCTTATTGTCACGGCAGAATCGGCATTATTGTTGACTGGTGAGATGCGGTGGATTTACTTATGCCGAAGAATTGTCACAAATTTGTGATACAATCTACGGTTTTCCCGAACATACCTGAACTCGAGAGTCATGGCGGCAGATCAAGAAATCGACAACGACGACCAAGCGCGGACTGATTTCCGTGAGGTCAATCGGCCATCTGCTGAGCAGAAGGCCGACCCCGAACAACGTAAAGCGAAATTTAAAACGCTGATCGTGCTCGGTAAGGAGCGCGGCTATCTAACCTACGCCGAGATCAACGACCACCTGCCAGATGACATGCTGGATGCCGAGCAAATCGAAGGCATCATCAGCATGATCAGCAATATGGGCATCCAGGTGTACGACGAAGCGCCGGACGCAGAAGATCTGCTTATGTCCGATGCAGCGCCGTCTGTGCCAGATGAAGATGCTGCTGAAGAAGCTGAAGCTGCGCTGTCTTCCGTTGATGCAGAATTTGGTCGTACTACCGATCCTGTGCGCATGTATATGCGTGAAATGGGTACGGTAGAGCTCTTAACCCGTGAAGGCGAAATTGAAATCGCCAAACGGATTGAGGACGGTCTTAAGCACATGATCCAGGCGATCTCTGCCTGCCCGACTACCGTAGCCTATATTCTGGGCCTGGTAGAAAAAGGCCTCGCTGATGAGATTCGTATTGATGATGTGATTGATGGCTTTATCGATCCTAACGCTGACGAAAACACCCCACCGCCAATCGAAGTGATTGAAGCGGAAGCAGAGGATGCAGACGATGCGGTAGACGAGGAAGACGGCGAAGAAGATGACGGCAGTGCCGCCGCTAAAGCCAACCTTGAGCTGTTAAAAGTTCAGGTGCGTGAACATTTCGACATCGTGCGTGAGCACTTTGACAAAATGATCAAGGCGCTGGCTAAAGAAGGCGCGCATGGCAAAAGTTATCTGGAACATCAGCAAGCCATTGCTGGTATTTTCCTGATTACCCGCTTCTCGGCCCGCCAGGTTGAATCGCTATGCGATCAGCTTCGTGGCATGGTGGATGAAATCCGCAGCTGCGAGCGTGAAATCATGGACATCTGTACTGTCCGGGTAAAAATGCCGCGCGATCACTTTATCAAAACCTTCCCTGGCCGTGAGACAGATACGGCGTGGGTAGTGGATGAGATCAACTACGGTCATAAATATTCCGCCATTCTTGCGCGCTACCAGCACGCCATTATGGAAAAGCAACAAACTCTGGCTCAGTTGCAAGTTAACGCAATGATTCAGATTAAGGACCTCAAGGAAATCAACCGTCAGATGTCGACGGGCGAAGCCAAGGCCCGCCGCGCCAAGCGCGAAATGATTGAAGCCAACTTGCGTCTGGTTATTTCGATTGCTAAGAAATACACCAACCGCGGTTTGCAGTTCCTTGACCTGATTCAGGAAGGCAATATCGGCCTGATGAAAGCGGTAGATAAGTTTGAATATCGCCGTGGTTACAAGTTTTCGACTTACGCCACATGGTGGATTCGCCAGGCGATTACCCGTTCGATTGCCGATCAGGCCCGTACCATTCGTATTCCGGTACACATGATCGAAACAATCAACAAGATGAACCGTATTCAACGGCAAATCTTGCAGGAAACCGGTATTGAACCGACTCCTGACGAGCTCGCTGATAAAATGGAAATGCCGGAAGACAAGATCCGCAAAATCCTCAAGATCGCAAAAGAACCGATCTCGATGGAAACGCCGATCGGTGACGACGACGATTCCCATTTGGGTGATTTCATCGAAGACTCAAACAATCTGGCTCCTGCTGAAGCCGCTATCTACGCAGGCTTGCGTGAAGCGACTAAGGAAGTGCTGGATACCCTGACACCGCGTGAAGCCAAAGTTCTGCGTATGCGCTTTGGTATTGATATGAATACCGATCACACGCTGGAAGAAGTGGGTAAGCAGTTTGATGTGACACGTGAGCGTATTCGTCAGATCGAAGCCAAGGCTTTACGTAAGCTTCGCCACCCGACTCGTTCAGAAAGACTGAAAAGTTTTGTTGAAAGTCAGGCCAGTGAAGGTTAATATAGCGCCTCTTATGGGCCTGTAGCTCAGTTGGTTAGAGCAGAGGACTCATAATCCTTTGGTCGTCGGTTCAAGTCCGACCGGGCCCACCAAAAAAATCAACGGCTTACGCATCTGTGCGTAGGCCGTTTGATTTTGCGGATTGCGAAAAGCACATTTTAAGCGCAGTAACTATCCACGAAACCCGCATTACCGTCCTTGATGTAGGCTGCTAAATATGGACACCTTCAATTGAGATAAAATCATCTCTGGAGGTAAGTCATGGCAAGTCGTTATACCGCTGCATTTCGTGCAGAAGCCGTTAAATTAGTGCTCGAACAACACTTGAATGTGCCGCAAGCCGCCAAGCAATTAGCGATGCCCAAACAGACGCTAGATAAGTGGGTCAAATTGGCACAGCAAGGCAAGTTAGCGGGGCTGGATCAGCATCGCGTTCAACCCGTCGATGAGCTCAGTGCCGAGGTCGCTAGCGGTAATTGTCAAACCAGTTGTCGCCTTAATCGTTTAATATTTATGCCGTTCTTTGCTCTGCTTTTTTCCTTACAGCACCCGTCTCCGCTTCCGGTGATTTTTCTGGATTGAGGTGGACGATATT
>NZ_PDZG01000008.1 GCF_002735645.1 Iodobacter sp. BJB302 | reverse complement strand
ACTCGGAACTGGAGCTGGCAAGATGAAGTGCAATTGAACCCCGACCGGGCTATTGAGCCTAAAACAAGCGAGGAATTACAGGTCGCTTAAATCGTAAAAACATCTCAACTATCTTGACAATTACCGGAGCCATGAAATTCGTACCCCTCTGAATGCCATTATCGGGATGAGCCGGCTGGCACTGCGTACGGTGCTGAATGCCCAGCAACGTAATTACGTTGAAAAAGCACTCACTGCAGGTGAAAACTTACTCGGGTTAATCAACGATATTCTCGATTTTTCAAAAATTGAAGCGGGTAAATTAAGCCTTGAAACGGTGCCATTTAGTCTTGAAACCGTTTTAGAAAACGCATCCAGCCTGATTACGCCTAAAACAGAAAATAAAGGAATCGAAGTGATTTTGCGCGTTGGCGCAGATGTGCCCCGTTATTTAATGGGGGATCCGCTGCGGCTGGGGCAGGTTCTGATTAATCTGGCAGGTAATGCCGCTAAATTCACCGCTCAGGGCGAAATAATTATTACCGTGATGGTGAAAGAAATGAAGCCCGATCGCGTACTGCTGTATTTTTCTGTAAGCGACACCGGCATTGGCATGAGCCCTGAGCAGCTGGAAGGATTATTCCAGGCCTTTACGCAGGCAGATGGCTCTATTACCCGTAAATATGGCGGTACAGGCCTTGGCTTGTCGATTGTGCGGCAGTTGCTTGAATTAATGGGCGGGCATATTTCGGTTCGCAGTGAAGCGGGGAAAGGCAGCTGTTTTGATTTTTGTATTGAGCTGGGTATTTGTGATGATTTCCCGGACAAAATGATCTACTCGGCAGATAACTTAGAAAAATTAAATTTATTGGTAGTGGATGATAATGCGGCCTCCCGCGAATTGCTGGGGGATATGTTGCTCTCGTTTGGGGTGCAATTTCAGGCGGTTGATTCGGGAGCCGCAGCGCTCTCAGAGCTGGAGCAGGGTAAAAAAAATGGCCGGTCTTTTGATCTGGTGCTGATGGATTGGCATATGGCCGATATGGATGGAATTGAAACGGCGCGGCGAATCCGTCAGCAATCGGATCAGCCCAAAATGCCCGCTATTCTGATGGTAACCGCCTATTCTAAGGACGATTTAAAACAACAATCAGAAGGCTTAAATATTGACGGGTTTTTAACCAAGCCGATTAATGCATCACAACTTTTTAATTGTATTAACGAGGCGCTTTATGGTGGATTTCCTGCTCAGATTCTGCCAGAGCATGTTTTTGCGCTTGAGATGGCAAATGCGGTATTGCAATTAAAGGGGGCCCGAATTTTATTAGTCGAAGACAATGAAATTAACCGGGAAGTAGCGCTGGGTATTCTGGCGGATGTGCCTGTTACGATCGATATTGCTGTGAATGGCTATGAGGCGATTCGTAAAGTGAGCACAGGTCATTATGATTTAGTGCTGATGGATATCCAGATGCCCGAATTAGACGGGCTTAATGCCGCACAGCAAATTCGTGCTCTGGGGATAAATGAATTGCCCATTATTGCTATGACGGCGCATGCCATGAGCGGTGATCGCCAGCTTAGCCTGCAAGCGGGAATGAATGATCACATTACCAAGCCCATCGATCCTGATGGTTTAATCGATATATTGCTGCGCTGGATTAAGCCGGCAAGCTTGGCAGGCCGGGCATCACCGGCCGCTTTATTATCTGATCAATGGGGCAGAGCATCTTTGCAATCCATAAAAAATACGAATGATTATTTAGCTGCTTTGCCAGAGATTGCCGGCGTGGACTGGCAGGTGGCGTTGGCAAGATCGGCTGGCGATGCATTACGCCTGTCTAAAATAATTGAATTATTTCGTAAGGATGCTGCCCAATTACTCATCAGCTTGGAGGCCGCATTTTCTGCTGTAAATCAGGATGAGCTGCAACAGCTGGCTCATGGCGTGAAATCAACCTCTGCTTATCTGGGGGCAGAAAACATCAGTACCACAGCGGCCCTGATTGAGGATACATTTCGAATGGGGAACCCGGAAGCCGCACTGGCAGAGCTTCCTTCTTTAATCACCGCCTTGCATCATTTGCTGGACGGCTTATCACTTGTTGCTGAATATGATGATTTGGATGCTGCGCACAGCACCGAGCAAATTCCGGATTTAATCAATCAATTACGTGCTTACCTGCAGGCTGATGATGTAAATGCCGAAGATGCATTTAATCGCCTGCAAAAGGGATTGCTTGCTCAGAATAGTGATCCTGAGATAAAAGCCATGTTAGATGTGATCTATAAGGCTATTGTTGATTTGGAATACGCTGATGCGCTGAATGAATTAAATCAATTCGTTCTGCAACGACCGGAAATTTTGAAAATAAAAAATTGAGTGAGGATCTATGAGTGAAACCGCACCGCAAAAAATATTAATTGTTGATGATGCGCCCATTAATCGCAAAGTGCTTGGTGAGCTGCTTAAAAACGAGCATATGGTGATTATGGCAAAAAGCGGTGAGCAGGGGCTGGAAAAAGCAATTCAACATATTCCTGATCTGATATTGCTGGATGTGATGATGCCGGATATGGACGGCTATGAAGTATTGCAGCGTTTAAAAGCAAACCCCGCCACGATGGGCATCGCTGTCATTTTTATTACCGGCCTCGACCGGCCTGAAGACGAGGCACGCGGGCTGGAAATGGGGGCCTCGGATTATATTACCAAGCCTTTTCACGCCACTGTGGTGCGTGCCAGAGTGGCGTTGCATTTACGATTAGCGCGGCAGCATCGCCTGCTGGAATCGCTGGCAAATATTGATGCGCTGACAGAAATCCCTAACCGCCGCCAGTTTGATCAAACCTTTATGTATGAATGCCGCCGCTGCGCCCGTGCTGCTTGTGCCTTATCCATTGCTTTGCTTGATGTTGATTTCTTTAAGCAATACAACGATCACTACGGCCATGCAATGGGGGACAAAGCGCTGCAGGGTGTGGCTTCGGTATTGCGTTTCGGATTAGGCAGAGGCGGGGATATGGGCGCCCGCTATGGCGGTGAAGAGTTTGTACTGATCATGCCCGACACCGATCATATTGGCGCAGTGGCTGTGGCAGAAAAACTGCGGCACGATATCGAGCTGCTCGCTTTACCCCACGAAAAATCCTCTGTGGCTGGGGTGATTACCGTCAGTATCGGTGTTGCAACAGCCAGTGGCGAGCAGCTTGCTCATCCTGAGGATATTTTAAAATTAGCAGATGAGCGTTTGTATCAGGCTAAGGCCAGCGGGCGGAATAAGGTGATTGGCGGGTAAGAAGGATCAGTTTTGCCATGGCGGCCAAAAAAAAGCCCGCACGAGTCAATCCGTGCGGGCTTTTTACAGCGAATCAAATGATTACAGGCTGTAGTACATATCGAACTCAACCGGGTGAGTGCTCATGCGGATGCGGTTTACTTCCTGCATCTTCAGCTCGATATAGCTGTCGATCCATTCATTGCTGAATACGCCGCCACGAGTCAGGAACTCACGGTCTTTATCCAGCGCGTCCAGTGCTTCATCCAGAGATGCACAAACTGTAGGGATTAGCTTGTCTTCTTCTGGTGGCAGGTCGTACAGATTTTTGTCTGCAGGATCGCCCGGGTGAATCTTGTTTTGCACGCCATCCAGACCGGCCATCAAGAGTGCAGAGAAGCACAGGTATGGGTTAGCCAATGGATCCGGGAAGCGCGCTTCAATACGACGGCCTTTATCTGACGATACGTGTGGAATACGGATCGAAGCAGAGCGGTTGCGTGCAGAGTAAGCCAGTTTAACCGGCGCTTCATAATGCGGAACCAGACGCTTGTAGCTGTTAGTACCTGGGTTGGTAATCGCATTCAAAGCTTTAGCGTGCTTGATGATACCGCCGATGTAGAACAGGGCGAATTCGCTCAAGCCTGCGTAGGCATTGCCTGCAAACAGGTTTTTGCCGTCTTTCCAAACTGATTGGTGAACGTGCATACCGCTGCCGTTATCGCCAACGATAGGCTTAGGCATAAATGTGGCAGTCTTGCCGTATTGGTCTGCTACGTTGTGCACCACGTATTTCAGGATCTGAGTCCAGTCTGCGCGTTGTACCAGGGTGCTGAATTTAGTACCAATTTCATTTTGGCCCGCATTCGCCACTTCGTGGTGGAACACTTCAACCGGTACGCCCAGCTCTTCCAGAATCAGCACCATGGTGGCGCGGATATCTTGGTGGCTATCAACAGGAGGAACTGGGAAGTAGCCGCCTTTGAGACGTGGACGGTGGCCTTTATTACCGCCTTCTACTTTATTGGCTGTTGCCCAGGCGCCTTCGTCGGATTCAATTTTGTAGAAGCAGCCGGATAAATCGGAGCCAAAACGGATGCCGTCAAAAATAAAGAATTCTGGTTCAGGACCAAAGTAAGCCGTGTCACCTAAGCCTGTGGCTTTCAGGTACTGCTCAGCACGCTTAGCAACCGAGCGTGGGTCACGATCGTAGCCCTTACCTGTATCTGGCTCGACTACATCACAAGTCATAAATACAGTAGGTTCGTCGTAGAAAGGATCAACATTGGCTGTGGATGCATCAGGCATCAGCAGCATGTCAGATGCCTGAATGCCTTTCCAGCCCGCAATCGAAGAGCCGTCAAAAGCATGGCCAGTTGTGAACCATTCTTCGTCAACAACGTGCGAAGGAACAGTAACGTGCTGCTCTTTGCCCATGGTGTCGGTGAAACGCAGGTCAACAAACTTGATGCCGTTTTCCTGAATAAGGTTGAGAACGTCGGCTACTGCCATCTTGGGATTCTCCAAAATTGTTGCGAGGGTAAAAGTGATCGGGCGCCGGTGTTGCCGGTATACAAGTTCATTTAGCAATAACTATGCCAATATTTAAAACGTTTGAATCCATTGTGCCATAAATGCTAAGCGGCGACCCAGGGGAACTACTTATGCACCATTATGGTGAGTAAAACGTATCTTGCGTGCTTTTTTGGTGCGATGCCAGCACTGTTTCGTGCCGATCTTATCTTAGGTTTTTAAGCCTGCAGAAATCTATATGCTGATATGAAGTTTTTTTTAAAACCGCATAGATTGTAATCCGACTAACGCTTATTGGCTTAGTTTCCTTTCAGCTAAAACAAACTTATCTAACAGAGGCCGCGGCTGAGGGTAAAATATGCGGTTTGTGTCTTTTCAACAGGAGAAAGTGTAATGAGCGCTGTCGATACTATTTTGCAACAAGCCCATGAACGTGCCGTCGCATCAAATTTACCTTACCAGGGTGCGTTGACTCCTGCTGAAGCTGCGGCCTTATTGGCTGAGCATCCTGCGGCAAAGCTTGTGGATGTGCGTACTCACGCAGAATGGCAGTTTGTAGGCTTTGTGCCTGATTCAGAAATGAATGAGTGGAAGCAATACCCAAAAATGGAGCTTAATCCTGGTTTTCTGGCAGCTTTGCAAGCAACGGTTGATCCGCAGGCAGTGGTGATGTTTCTTTGCCGTACTGGTGCACGCTCGCACGATGCTGCAGCGCTTGCTGCGGCGAACGGTTATAGCAATGCGTTCAATATTCTGGAAGGTTTTGAAGGGGATAAAAATGCTGCGGGGCAGCGTGGGCAGGTGAATGGCTGGAAAGCGGCCGGATTGGCCTGGACTCAGGGCTAGAAAGTTATGCAGGTGAAGCTCTGTTTCAAGCAAATTAAACTGTGGCGTACTTCAGAGCCATTTTCCCTGCGTACAGATGCGAATATTTGAATAGATCAAAGCCTTCTTGCATTCCTTATCCGGATGGATGCCAACTGGCTTTATATGGACGCTTTATGAAATATCTTGTGTTGGGTAATCCAATTGCACACAGCAAATCGCCGCAGATTCATCTCGCTTTTGCCGCTCAGTTTGGTTTAGAAAATTTTACTTACGAGCGCTGCCTCGTGCCACTTGATGGTTTTACTGCGGCTGTAGCCGATTTCGCTGCGTCCGGCGTGCAGGGCGCAAATATTACGGTGCCATTTAAAGAAGAAGCTTTTCGCCTGTGCACCGCGCTGACTGATCGCGCAGCCGCAGCGGGCGCTGTGAATACGCTGAAAGTTAATCCCGATGGCAGCTGGCTGGGTGATAACACGGATGGTGCAGGTTTAGTCAGTGATTTACTCAGATACGGGCCCTTAAAGGGAAAGCGGATTTTGGTGCTGGGTGCAGGCGGAGCCGCCGCGGGGGTATTGCAGCCATTATTGGCTGAGCAGCCTGCCAGCCTGAGTATTGCTAATCGCACGCCTGAGCGGGCAAACGCCCTGGCGCAGCGTTTTACGGGCGGGGCGCTGCAGATTCATTCTTCTGCATTTGCTGCAATTGAGGGCGCATTTGATGTGCTCATCAACGCAACTTCGGCCAGTTTATCCGGGCAGGCTCTGGCCTTGCCTGCAGGCGTTTTTGCAGATGGTGCTTTGGCTTACGACATGATGTATGGCAAGGGAGAGACCCCTTTCTTGGCGGATGCCCGTCTGGCTGGCGCCGCGCAATGCGCGGATGGCTTAGGCATGCTGGTGGGGCAGGCGGCAGAGGCGTTTTATTTGTGGACGGGGCTGCGTCCGGATGTGCTGCCTGTTTTAAATAGCATGAGGGCGGCATTGTAATGGCACAACGCTCAATTGCTGGCTGGGCAGGCCGGATCTTGCTCGGCATCTTTGTTTTGTTTTTACTGTGGAATCTGTGGATTTTTGCGCATGTTTTAGCATGGAAGTGGATTAATCCATCGGCGACTTCTTTTATGCGGGAGCAACTGAGCCAAATCCAAAAAGAAAACCCGGAGGCCGTATTACGCCATCAGTGGGTGGATTACGTACATATTTCGCCCAATCTGAAGCGTGCTCTGGTGGCAAGTGAAGACGCCAAATTTCTGGATCATGAAGGCTTTGACTGGGAAGGTATGCAGATTGCATGGGAAAAAAATATTAAAAAGGGCCGCATCGTGGCAGGCGGCTCGACAATCAGCCAGCAGCTGGCCAAAAATTTGTTTTTATCCAGCGCCCGCAGCCCGTTTCGCAAAGCAGAAGAAGCCATTATCACGGTGATGCTCGAAGCGATTTTAGATAAGCAGCGAATTTTTGAGATTTATCTGAATGTAATCGAGTGGGGAAATGGCGTGTTTGGAGCAGAAGCCGCTGCTCGTTATTACTACAAAACATCTGCTGCCCGCTTAGGAGCCAGCCAATCAGCCAAGCTGGCCTCTATGGTGACTAACCCACGCTACTTTGATAAAAATAGATCAGATCGTAAGTTAATGCGTAAAACAGGTATTGTATTACGACGTATGCCTTACGCAGATATTCCTTAACCTGATTGTTTAGCAGGTAAATAGTGTATTAATTTTTAATAATTTCGTCAGTTTTTGCTAAAGATTGTTGAGTCAGAGAATCAAACAGAATACTCTCACAGGCTTCTCTTCCTGCTGACTTCAATATGCCTCAACATACTGAAACATTAAGATTATTAAGCGAATCTGACCGCTTAGCATCTCTTGATCCAGCCGCTGCACTGGCTTATGCGGAAGAGGCTTGGATTTTATTTTGTGCTTGTAAGCTTTCCGATGTTGAATTGCTGGCCCGTCTTACGCTCACTTATTCCCGCCTGCTATTTTCTTTTGGCCGTATTGACGAGTCTCTGTCTCTTTTATTTCAGGCCTTAACGCAGTCTGAGATAAGCGGTCAGAATTTAGTCATGGAATCTCTGCTGCAAGAAATCGCACTCACTTATTACTCTTTGGGGGATTATCCTGAAGCGGCTGAATATTGGTCTGATTGCTTAAAACAGGCATCGTTTTCTGAAATTGCCAAAATCAATGCTCATATTGGTATGGGCATGATTCAGTTTGCTCATGGTGAAATAGAGCTGTCTCTGGCACAGCATCAGCAAGCAATCGCTTTATTAAACCAGCAAATGCCGCCTCTTTTACATGCAAGAGCATGGATTAACCTTGCGTCCGCATTTTTTAAATTAAACCAATGGCATGAAAGCCAGCATGCCTTAGTGATGGCATATCCCTATGCTCAGCAGGCCTGTTCGCCGGAATTGATTGGTGAAATTTATATCTATATGGCAAAAATTGCGCTGGAAACAAATAACCTGGATGCCGCCAGGCTCAGGCTGGCACAGTCAAAAGCAAGCTGCAAAGAATGGTGCTGGGGGGATGTTGTGCAATTGTTGTTGCAGGGCAGGATTTTCTTAGTCTGCGGACAAATGGATGAAGCGATTTCCTGCTTTAAAAATGCAAAAGAGCTGGCTGCAGAAATGGGTTTTGCTAGTCAGGCTATGGACGCTCATCAATTACTTTCTATGGCCTATCAACGTATCGGAAATAAAACACTGGCAGAGTATGAATACGGCTGCTATCAAACGGCCTGTATCCGGCTAAAAGCACCTGCTTTCGTGCATCATAGCGATGTAAAACCGCAAGCTCATGGGAAGCCTGTGGCAGATCGCGTAATGCTGCACTGCGCATAGATTCAGTATTTTATAAGTGTTAAAATACGCTCGTAATAAATTAGTCAACTTGGTGTAAATAATGCTTGTGTCCTCGGTTGATCAGCTCATTCAGCAAGCTAAAAAGTTAATCTCTTCGCGCAGCGTTGATTCACTTGCTTTTGCGACGCAGGCCAGAGATTTGGCCGTTGAAGTGGGCTGCCGCTTTAGCGAGGCCGCAGCACTTACTGTTTACTCCAGCGTTTTACAACTTTTTGGCCGGCACCGGGAGGCGATCGATATCCTGGATAAAGTTCTGGGTATAGCTGAAACCGATGAGCTGGGCGTGTGGCGTGGCGAGGCGCTGCAATTGATGGGCAGGCATGCTTATACCTTGGGCGAATACGAAAGTGCGGCAAGATACTGGTGTCGTTGTCTTGAGCTTTCTGCCCAGGCAATCGAAACAACTCAGCGGCTTTGCGCGCATATAGGCTTGGGGCAGCTATATTATGCCCATGAGCAATTTGAAGTTGCTCTAATTCATCATAAAATAGCGCAGGATTTAGCTAAAACCGAACATGATGCTAATTACCAAAGTATTTGTCTGATAAATATCGCTGTTGATTTATTTCGTTTAAATCGCCTGGATGATGCAATGTTAATTGCCAGGCAAGCGCTGCCTCTGGTCAGAGCGGAAGGCAATTATGAGCTGGAGGCAGAAGTTTATAGCGTATTTGGTTTGATCCGGTTAGCGCGTGGCGATATAGAAAGAGCCAGAATGAATTTTCTGGTTGCACTTAAAATTAACCGTTTGCATATCAATACCTGGAATGAGGCAGCTAATTTATTAGCGCTGGGCCGCTGCTCTTTAGCTAATGCAGAATATGAAGCTGCGCTGGATGAGCTGCAGCGTGCATTTATCCTAGCAGAGGCGATGGAATCGCAGTATTTATTGGCTGAAATTCATGAAACCTTTGCTGAAGCATATCAAAAAATGAATCAGCCGGACTTGCATGAAAAACATGACATCACACATAAAAATTTACGCGCAGTACTTCTAGAACAATCAGCATCGGCGCAGTTAAGATCAATGGAAATGAACTTGCTTGTACCTGGTTAATTCTTATTCAGTGAATATATTTATTTAAATATCTTTCATTCAGATCTGTAAGCTTTTATATTTAGCCCGTATATTTTTATTTTTCTTGATATTATCGATTAGAGTGTTCTAATTTGATGGTAAGCCAAAAAAAAGAGTTTGATGCCTCTCATGCTTAGCTACGATGTGATTGATAATATCAATCTTCGCGCCCGACAGATGTGTTTGCATAATAAAGAAAGCGCACTCGGGCTGGCAGAGCAGGCATGTAAACTGGCTGTGCAAATTGAGTATCATTTGGGTTACGCCCAGGGTTTATTAAATCACGCACGAGCATTAGCCAGAGATCCTTTTTTTGAAGAAAGCATTGCTTTAATGCGCCACAGCTTAATGCTGGGTGAAGAGCATGGATTACACGCACATATCGTTGATTCTTTACTGGAAATAGCAGCTGCATATTATTGCCAGTGCGAATATGATTTGGCACTGCAGTATTGGTCATATTGTCTGGATTTATCCCTTAATTTATCTGATGATCATGCTTATATTCAGGCTCAGATAGGGCTGGGCCAAATCTACTATGCACATGATGATTTTGCTGCTGCATTAGAACACCACAAACAGGCTGCGGAATTTGTTTCTAAAATAAATAATGATCAATTGTGTGCACTGCTTTATATCAATTTGGGGGGAGATTATCTAAGTCTGCTGGAGTATGACGAAGCCTTAACTATTTTGCAGCAGGGTTTGTTTTATGCCAAGAAAGCCAACCATCTGGAATACGTTTCTGAAGCGCTGTGCTTAATAGGGCAAGTACAGTGGGGGCTGGGTAAGTATCAAATTTCCCGGCGTAATTTGCTTGCCGCATTAAAGCTGAATTTGCAGCTTGAAAACCAATGGGGCATGGCTGCCAATTATTTAGCTTTAGGAAAAATAAGCCTTGCAAGGCGTGATGTTCAATCTGCTGAAGCTTATTTAACTCAGGGCTTATTGCACGCCACATTAAGAAGTGCTGCTAATTTAATTTTTCAATTTGAATTGCTGATGGCGGATTTAGCCGAATTAAAAGGGGATTTTAAACTTGCCCTCGCTTATTTCAAGCGTTTTCATCATGGGCAGCAGGCAGTAAAAAGCCAGCTTTCTCCGCATAAATTGCAAGCCATGAAAATGCAGTTAGAGATTGAAAGTGCACGCCTGGAAAACGCCGATCTGCGCCGCCAGCGTGCCAGCCAGCATAAGGAAATACAGCGGGTGGAGCGGCTGGCCAGCTACGATGGCCTCACCGGTATTTTAAATCGCCGTGGTTTGGAAGAGCAGGGCAGTGAGCTGTTTCAAAGGCAGCGGCAGAATCAACAATCTTTATCTGTACTAATGATCGATGTGGATCACTTTAAAAAGGTGAATGATGGCTGTGGCCATCCTGTGGGGGATAAAGTGTTAAGGCAAATCGCCGCTCTGCTTAAATCGGGCTGCCGGCAGGATGATTTGGTAGGACGCTATGGCGGCGAGGAGTTTGTGGTGCTCCTCCCTAATCACGAAGGGGTGGCCGCAACGGAGGTGGGCGAGCGGCTTCGCAGTTTGGTAGATGCATGGATTTGGTCGAGAATTCACCCAGAGCTCAATATTACGATCAGCGTGGGGATTGCCAGCATTGTGGATGATCCTTCGCTTGAAGCCCTGCTCAGCCGCTCTGATCAGTGTTTATATCAGGCTAAGCAGCAGGGCAGAAATCGTGTGGTGGTGTAGGGAAAATGAATGTTCCCTACACGATTTTTACGGCAAAAAAGGTAGTAAAAGTACGCCATTCTGTTGCATTCATGTGCAGGTTTTATGCTTTTTAAACAAGGCTAAGCCAGTGAAAACGGGTGTTTAAGGGCTGGGAGCGTATGCCCCCAAAAAAAATGGGGCTATAAGCATGGGGGTTTTCCGTTAAAATCAACGCTCCCATGACCCCGCAAGCCCTAAGAGTCCCCCATGGCCGAGCCTATTACTACTCCCCTCCCACCGCAGCTTGTGCATGATCGTGTGCGCGAAATTCCTTACAACTACACTTCGTTCTCTGATCGTGAGATTGTGATTCGCTTGCTGGGAGAAGACGCCTGGCAGGTGCTCGATGATTTACGCCAGCAGCGTAAAACCGGCCGGTCTGCACGGATGTTGTTTGAAGTATTGGGCGATATCTGGGTTGTGAAACGTAATCCCTATCTGCAGGACGATTTACTCGATAATCCTAAGCGCCTGAATATGCTGGCCGAAGCCATGCACCACCGTGTGCATGAGATCGAAAAACGCCGCCAGGAAAACACGCAGGTTGCGCTATTGATTGATCGCACCCGCGAGGCGGTGGAGCGCTTTGAGCGCGAGTTTATTGATGTGGCCCTGCTGCGCCGTAAAGTGCTCAAAAAAATGGGCCGTCTTACCCGTAATGACAATATTTGTTTTGATGGCCTGGCGCGGGTCAGCCATGTGACTGACGCCACCGACTGGCGCGTTGAATACCCCTTTGTGGTGCTGGCCCCCGATACCGAAGAAGAAATGGCCCCGCTGGTGGCGGCCTGTATTGAGCTTGGCCTGACGATTATCCCGCGTGGCGGTGGTACGGGTTACACCGGTGGTGCGGTGCCATTAACGGCGCTTTCAGCCGTAATCAATACAGAAAAGCTAGATCAGCATAACGGCGTGGAATACCGCGAAATCCCAGGTGTGGCTGGCAAAGTGGCCACCATTCAGTGCGGCGCAGGCGTGGTCACCCGCCGGGTGATGGAAACCGCCGAAGCGGCAGGCCTTGCGTTTGCGGTTGACCCAACCTCGGCCGATGCCTCCTGTATTGGCGGCAATGTGGCGATGAATGCGGGTGGTAAAAAAGCCGTGTTGTGGGGCACGGCGCTGGATAATCTGGTGAGCTGGAAGATGGTCGATCCGGATGGCAACTGGATGTTCATCGAGCGCATGGATCACAATATGGGCAAGATCCATGATGCCAAAGAAGCCACATTCCGGATTCGCAAATTTAAGCCCGATGGCAAAACGCTGATCAGCGATGAAAACCTGGTGATTCCGGGCAGCAAATTCCGTAAGGAAGGCCTGGGGAAAGACGTTACTGATAAATTCCTCTCCGGCCTGCCAGGTATTCAGAAAGAAGGCACCGACGGGCTGATTACCAGCGCCCGCTTTGTGCTGCATCGCATGCCAGCGCATGTGCGTACGGTATGTCTGGAATTCTTTGGCGAAGTCAGCCGTGCCGTGCCGTCAATTGTGGAAATCAAAGATTATCTGGATGCCCATCCCAGCGTGCAGCTGGCCGGTTTAGAGCATCTGGACTGGCGCTATGTACGCGCCGTAGGTTACGCCACCAAGGCTAAAAGCCGTGGCCGGCCCAAAATGGTGCTGATCGCCGATTTGGTGTCTGATGATGAAGATGCAGTGGGGCAGGCATCCAGCCATGTGGTGCAGCTGGCGAATGTGCGCGGCGGCGAAGGTTTTGTAGCCGTTACGCCGGAAGCGCGTAAAAAATTCTGGCTGGATCGCGCCCGCACAGCGGCTATTGCCCGCCACACCAATGCTTTTAAAGTAAACGAAGACGTGGTGATTCCGCTGCCACGCCTTGGCGAGTATTCCGACGCGATTGAGCGCATCAATATCGAGCTTTCCCTCACCAGCAAGCTGGAGCTGCTTGATAAGCTGCAAGACTTTTTTGCCCATGGCCGCTTGCCGGTGGATGCCGGGGACGCACCAGTCAGCGCCGAAGAATTTATTGGCGACAGACGCGAAACTGCCCTTGATTTGATCGAAAAATCGCGCCTGCACTGGCAGTGGATTTTTGATCACCTTGATGATTCATTCGAGCTGTATCGCGCCGCCTTCCCAACCATGCCCTTAGAAAAAGAGCTGATCGGCGACGATATTCCGCAAAGCGTCTTTTTAGCCCTGCGTGATTTTGTGCTGCGGGTGAGCTGGAAGCGCGAGCTATTGGGCGAGCTGGAAACGCTGTTTTCTGGCCGCACCGATAAATCCATTATGGAGCTGGTGTTCGCTATTCAGCAGAAAGTGCTGAAAGGCCGTACCTGGGTTGCTTTGCATATGCACGCTGGCGACGGCAATGTGCATACCAATATCCCGGTGAATTCCGACGATTACGAAATGCTTCAACGTGCTCACCACGCCGTGGCGCGGATTATGGGCGTGGCCCGGAATCTGAATGGCGTGATTTCCGGCGAGCACGGCATTGGGATCACCAAATATGAGTTTTTAAGCCGGGAAGAGCTGGCCCCGTTTGAAGCGTATAAACAGCGCGTTGATCCGAATGGGCACTTTAATAAAGGCAAGCTGATGCCGGGCGCGGATCTGGCCAATGCCTACACGCCGTCCTTCAGTCTGCTGGGGGCCGAATCGCTGATCCTGGAGGCATCCGATATCGGCGAGATCAGCAATAGCGTAAAAGACTGTCTGCGCTGCGGTAAATGTAAGCCGGTTTGCTCCACGCATGTGCCGCGCGCTAACTTGCTGTACAGCCCGCGTAATAAAATTCTGGCTACCGGTTTACTCACCGAAGCATTTTTATACGAAGAGCAAACCCGCCGTGGCGTATCGCTCAAGCATTTTGACGAGCTGGGGGATGTGGCCGACCATTGCACGGTATGCCACCGCTGCGTGAATCCTTGCCCGGTGAATATCGATTTTGGCGATGTATCGATCGCCATGCGTAATTTCCTGCGTAAAGAAGGCAAAAAGAAATTTAACCCTGTTACCGCGATTGGTATGGGTTTCTTAACCATTAAAGACCCGGCTACCATCAAGCTGATTCGTAAAGTAACGATCGAGTGGGGCTATAAAGGCCAGCGTTTGGCGCATGCCGTGGCTAAACGTATGGGCCTACTCAAACCCGCCCTGAAAACGCCGCCCGCCACCGTGGGCAAGGCGACCATCAAAACGCAGGTGATTCACTTTATTAATAAGCCTATGCCAGGTGGCTTGCCAAAGAAAACCGCCCGCGCCTTGCTGGATGTGGAAGATTCAACTGTCGTGCCGGTGATTCGGGATCCGCAACGCCTTAACCGGCCAGAAGAGCAAGAGTCGGTGTTCTACTTCCCCGGTTGTGGTTCAGAGCGTTTATTCAGTCAGGTGGGTTTAGCCACGCAAGCTATGCTCTGGCATGTGGGCGCGACCACCGTGCTGCCGCCGGGCTATCTCTGCTGCGGCTACCCGCAAACATCGGGCGGCGAGAAAGACAAGGGCGATAAGATCACCATGGATAACCGCGTGTTATTCCACCGCCTGGCTACCACGCTCAATTACCTCGATATCAAAACGGTGATTGTGTCTTGCGGCACCTGTATGGATCAGCTGCAAAAGTATCAGTTTGAGCTGATTTTCCCTGGCTGCCGTCTTTTAGATATTCACGAATATCTGCTGGAAAAAGGCGTGAAGCTGGAAGGCGTAAGTGGTGATCGCTATATGTACCACGAGCCATGCCACACCCCGATGAAGACCTATAAAGGCATCGACGTGGCCAATGAACTTATGGGGCAGAAAGTAGAGCTGAATGACCGGTGCTGCGGCGAATCTGGCACTTTTGGCGTATCCAAGCCACAAATCGCCACGCAGGTTCGTTTCAGAAAAGAAGAGGAAATGAAAAAGGGCGCGGATAAGTTGCGCGCTGAATCTGGTACTGCAACGCCAGTCAAAATCCTCACCTCCTGCCCGTCTTGCCTGCAAGGTTTGAGCCGCTACAACGATGATGCGGGCACTACCGCTGATTACATCGTGGTAGAAATTGCCAAAACGGTATTAGGCGCAAACTGGATGCCGGAGTATGTAGAGAAAGCCAGAAACGGCGGTATAGAAAGGGTGTTGCTGTAATGTAATAAAAAGGGCACAGAATTCTGTGCCCTTTTTTATGATGATCGCTTACCCCTCTCCCCCAGTCCCTCTCCCACAAGGGGCGAGGTGGCTAGGTCGCCCCATTTGGGAGGAGGGGTTGGGGAGAGGGCAGTAGCTATGGCAGATCACCACCATCATGCAGCAATCTCCACAATTGCTCTAGCACGGCTTCCGGCTGCTATCCCTTTCCTTATTCCAAACCCGTAACACCCGGTAGCCTTGCTTTTTTAACCTAGCATCTCGGCATCGTAGACTGCAGCTGCGGCATGCTGGCTGCCATCCAGCTCAACAATGACTTTTGCCTGCATACAGGCAAAATCGACGATGTAATGATCTAACACCTGTTGGCGGCGAAACTTAAACCCAGAGAATCGCCCTGCCCGTAGTTGTTGCCAGAGGTTTTGCTCAAATGGCGTTGCATCCGCCCGCAATTGGCGGGCACGGTCGCGCATCAGCTTCTTTATCTTTGACTACCTGTTTGCCTAGCGTGATTAAACCGCCTTCACAATCCACCCATCCGCCGTATCTTCTACTTCATAACCCAACGCTTTTAACTCGCCGCGCACCTGATCTGCCGCCGCCCAGTTTTTTTCTTTGCGATATTGCTGGCGCCGGGCTGCTAAAGCCTCGATTTCTGCCGGAATAGCTGCTGCGATGGCAGGTTGCCAGGTGGCTAAACCCAGGCCTAATACTTCGTCAAACTTAGTTAGCGTGGCTTTTTTATGGCTGGTGCCCAGATTGGATTTGAGCAGCTCCCAAACCAGTGCAATGGCACGGGGGATATTGAGATCCTGGTTGATTTCTTCTGTAAAGCGCGCCAGATAATCGCCATCGCATTCGCCGCCATCGGGCAGGGCGAAGTAGCTGTCTCTCAAGCGGCCAAGGGCGGTTTGAGCGCCGCTCAGCGCGTCCCAATTAAAATTAAGCTGGCTGCGATAGTGCGCTGTCAGGCAAAGATAACGGTAGGCGATCGGATCGATGCTCTGGTCGATCAGCGTTTGCAGGCGCAGGAAATCGCCGCTGGATTTACTCATTTTGCTGGCGTCCAGCTGCAAGAAATAACCGTGCATCCAGAAATTAGCTAAGCGCGTGCCGTGGCAAGCCTGGTTTTGGGCGATTTCATTGCTGTGGTGAATCGAGATATGGTCTTCACCGCCGCAATGAATATCAAACCAAGGCTCCAGATATTTGGCCGACATGGCCGAGCACTCAATATGCCAGCCTGGAAAACCACGTCCCCATGGGCTTTCCCATTCCATTTGGCGGGTGCTGCCTGCAGGGCTGAATTTCCACAGCGCAAAATCGGTAATGCTTTTCTTTTCGCCAAGTGCCACGCGGCTGCCGGCATTCAGGCCTTCGCGGTTTAAGCGGGCCAGATAGCCGTAATCGTCTTGTTTGGCCGTATCAAAATAAATACCGTCGCTATTGGCGTAGGTATAGCCTTTTTCTTCCAGTACCTGGATAAAGGCAATTTGCTCTGCAATATGCTCGGTGGCTTTGCACCAGAGTGTGGGCTCCAGCATATTCAGCGTGGATAAATCATTTTTAAATACGGCGCTGAAATAATCGGCGATTTCCCACGCGGATTTTCCTGATTTGCGGCTACCGCGCTCCATTTTGTCTTCACCCTCATCGGCATCAGAAACCAGATGCCCTACGTCGGTAATGTTGACAATATGGCGTACGGTATAGCCATTAAATTGCAGGGTGCGGCGCAGAATATCTTCAAATAAATAAGTGCGTAAATTACCGATATGCGCGTAGTCATAGACAGTGGGGCCGCAACAGTACAAGCCAACCCAATCGGAGCGGATGGCTTGAAATGGCCTTAATTGGCGTTCCCAGTTGTCGTATAAATAGAGTTGCATATTGGATCGGCGATTAATTTGGTTAAAAAAATGATTGTACTGAGATTCTGCAGGCTTTGGGTGGCCTTAACCGGAGCGGTTTGTTACATTCTGTGCCAAATAAAATGTATTTTTTACGGTGTAAGGTTATGGTTGCTACCGATAGCGGCAGCCGGGGGGCGGCGTTAGAATAGCATCAGCTTATTTGGGCGAATGCTCAGCCTATAATGATGCAAATCAACAGGAATAATGTAATGAATTCAGATTGTGTGTTGTGCTCTGACAGCGGCGGAGAAATACTCTGGCAGGATGATTTTTGTCGTGTTGTGTTGGCTGATGAGGCAGGATACCCGGGTTTTTGCCGCGTTATCCTAAAGCAGCATACGGCGGAATTCAGTGATTTAAATGCCGAAGAAAGGCAAAGATTAATGCAG
Source organism: Iodobacter sp. BJB302 (assembly GCF_002735645.1). Taxonomy (GTDB): domain Bacteria; phylum Pseudomonadota; class Gammaproteobacteria; order Burkholderiales; family Chitinibacteraceae; genus Iodobacter. The sequence goes on along the minus strand of NZ_PDZG01000008.1, from coordinate 80,824 downwards.
CTGGTTTTTGTTGTGGAATCAGCAATACGCAGCACATTGCAGCCAGATAAAGTCAATTTGGCCAGCCTTGGCAATATGGTGCCGCATTTGCACTGGCATGTTATTCCCCGCTTTAAAGAGGATCGCCATTTTCCTGCTCCCATTTGGGCAGAAGCGGTAAAGCCGGATGCTGAAACTAAAGTATCTGCCAAACAATTATTAGCGCTCAGAATCGCTTTGCAGGCCATACAACGATGAGCCAGGTTCCTTTTACCGACGCCCGCAGCACCAAAGACTGGCTGATTTTATTACCGCTGATGAATACCCGCGTGGCGCATGCAGAATTATGCGGCGCAATGGAAACGCTGGCCGAAGGCAATATGGCTCCGCTGGAGGCGCTTAAATCATTAGAAATCCTGCGCAGCTCAGTGCACGATGTGCAGTTTGCTTTAACGCATGAATATGCCGCAAAGCCACTGCCTTTGAGTCATTCTGAGCAGGCGCAGTGGCAGGCTGCCAGTAAGCTGTGGGAAGCCATGGCTGATGCCTATGCCCGCTGCTGGAAAGATGCCCAGGCCGATGATTCGCCCATCTTTGAGTTTCTGCCTCTGCTTGCCGAGCGGGCCGTACGCTGCATGGGTTTTGTGGTGCGTTGCTATTATATGGTCGGGCGAAAAGTACCCGATTCAATCTGGGTAAAAATATTTAGTTTTTATCAGCATGCCGAGCAATTGGCGATTACAGATAAAAAAGTGAAAGACAGCTTGCTCAGCGTAGGGGATTTAACCACGGTGCAAGCGGTTTTTATCCATACTCTGCTCCTTTCTGCCGCCAATTCAAATCAGCACACTTTGCGGCGTTTGTTGTGGATAGACCAAATGCTGGAGCTGTTTGCAACGCGCAGCCATATTGCGCCTAAAGCGCCAGCGCTTCCGGGTAAAACCCCTTTGCAGATTGATCTGGCAGAGCCTGGCAGCCCGCAGCGTTTTGGTCAGCCCAAAGAAGGGCCGGACATCCGTGAGATTGATACTCTCGCATTGGCGCAGGTTTTATCCAAACGTATTAAGTTGCTGCGCCAGGGCGAATTACCAGAAAAGCTGGGCTTGGGGAATGAGCTGGGCTTGCAGGCAACGCTGGATATTTTGTCTGATCTTTACCGGCTTTGGTGCGAGCATGGTACTGAGCGGGCACCACGCGAGCTTAAGCCGCGCACCGTGCCGCTGATCCTAGCTTTGCCCGCGCAGCATCGTTATGTGGTTGACGGCAATTACACCCCGCCGCCTGAAGAATCTGTAAAAGTAGGCAGCCGTGATTTAATCAATATTCATCTCTTTGGTGATTTATCGCCTTCACGGCAAAGCAATGAGCCGCAGCCTTTGCCACCGATCGAGCTATGGGATGTGGTAAATGAAACGGCTCAAGGCCTGCGTTTAAGCCGTGCGGCTGCGCAGGGCGAGCGCATCAGCCTGAATCAGCTGATGGTGGTGAAGTCTTCTGCCCGCTATTTGGCAGGCGTGGTGCGCTGGCTGGAAGAAAGCGAAGGCAATCTGCATCTGGGCCTGGTCTTGTTGCCCGGTCTGCCAAAAGCCGCCGCCATCCGGCCATGCGAGCCCGCCCGGGCAACGCCTGAATACACAAATATCGTGTGGCTGCCCGCCATGCCCGCCCTGAAAGCGCCGCAAACACTGCTGCTGCCCAATGGCTGGTTCAGAGCAGGCCGCCAGTGCGAGCTATGGAATGGCGAGCGAATTATCAAAGTAAAATTTATTAGCATTCTGGAATACGGCAGCAATTTTGAACGCGTGCATTTTGCAGAGCAAAAGTTGTGAAAATCAGATAAAAAAACGGCCAGCAAATTGCTGGCCATTTTTTTATCTATTGATTAATCCCTGCCAGTGGCAATCCTCAATAATTTCTCTTCATCTACTTCATCAATTTGCGATGGCCCCAGGAATAATTCGGCGTAGTTTTTCCATACTTTTTCTTTGACAAAAATCTCAAATAAATCGCCATCAATATGCTGATCTTTGGCCATGCGGGCGAGGATGGTGAGGGATTGGGATATCTTCATGCCGTCTTTATAGGGCCGATCGCGCGCGGTGAGGGCTTCAAATACGTCGGCGATGCCCATGATGCGGGCCTGAATGCTCATTTGGTTTTTAGTCAGGCCGCGCGGATAGCCTTTGCCGTCCATTCTTTCGTGGTGGCCGCCGGCAAATTCGGCGACGTTTTTTAAATGCTTGGGCCAAGGCAGGGATTCCAGCATTTCGATGGTGACTTCAATATGGTGATTAATAATCTGGCGCTCGGCACTGGTGAGGGTGCCTTTGGCAATAGACAGGTTTTCTATTTCTTCTGCTGATAAAAACGGGCTGATGATGTCATCCGGGCTAAGCCAGCTTTGCTGGGCAATGGCTTTTACCCGATCACAGGCGCTATCCGGCATAAATTCACCGCCTGTATTGGCGTGCCTTAAAAAAGTTCTGTCTGATTCGATTTGCGCCAGGCGGGTTTTCCATTCGGTTTCAGAGCATTTTCCGCGCAAAAAATCAATTTCTGCATCGCGTTTGAGTACTTCAAAGCGTGCATCTATTAAATGAATACGATCAAAAATAGTTTGTAATTTAGTGGCCTTGTCTACCACATGTACCGGAGTCGTGATTTTGCCGCAATCGTGAAGCAGACCCGCTATTTTTAATTCGTAGCGATCCCGGTTATCCATTGTAAAACCGGCCATGCTGCCGTAATTAGCGTTATTAACGGCTTCGGCAATCATTATGGTTAAAGCGGGAACGCGCTGGCAATGGCCGCCGGTATAGGGCGATTTATCGTCGATGGCTAAGTTGATTAAATTGATAAAGGATTCAAATAACTCTTCCAGCTGATGGATCAGGCGCCGGTTTGTCAGGGCAATTGCGGCTTGTGATGCCAGCGATTCGGCCATGCTCTGGCTGTCTGCATCAAAATAGCTCAGCTCGCCGTGCTCGTCTTTGGCGTTAATCAGCTGCAATACACCAATGATTTCACGTTCGTGGTTTTTCATTGGTACGGTGAGAAAAGATTTGGAGCGATAGCCCACGCTGGCATCAAAACGCTTGGTGCCAGAAAAATCGTAGCCTTCGGCGGTGTAAGCATCTTCAATATTAATGGTGATGTCTTTATTTACCGCGCAGGCCACCACATTGTTCAGGTTGGGCGTGCCATCGGTATGGCGCAGCATCACGGGGGGCAGGTTAGTGGGGTGGCCGGTGGTGCCGCCCATGGCAATGCCCAGTGATTCGGTAATAACAATTTCAAAGTACAAGGCCCCTTCTTTCACCAGATAAAGCGTGCCTGCGTCGGCGTTAACCAGATGCTTTGCCGCAATCAGGATGGTCTCCATCAGTTTGTCGATATGGTTTTCGCAGGAGAGGGAAATCCCGATGGCATTGAGCTGCTCTAAACGATCATGAAGGATATCGTGGCTAAGCATATTGCTTCTCTGTTGGGTCCGTGCAAAGCAAATTGAACGCAAACTGCTGCGTTTTAATTATTCACATCCATTCTGATGGCGGGGTTGCGTTTTTGGTCTTTTTTAGCTTTGCCGCTGCTCGGAATATATTGATGGTTTACTTGATACAAACGCTGCGAATCTGGGCCATATCGGTCAGGCCCTGCAGTACTTTTTCGATGCCGTCCTGCTTTAAAGTACGCATTCCTTCTTCCAGCGCGGTGGCGAGCAATTCGGCTACGCGTGCATGTTCCTGAATTTGTTTTTTTACTTTATCGCTGCCAACTAAGAGTTCATGCAGGCCTAAACGGCCTTTATAGCCGGTGTTATTACAAGCATCACAACCCTTGGCACGGTAAAGCGTAAATTGCCCTTCTTTATTAGCAAACGATGTTACCCAGTCTTTATATACGGTCTCTGAGGCCTGCTCGGGGTTCTTCTGCCAGTCGGTCGTTTGCTTTAACTCTTCGCTGTATTCTTTCAGCATGGCCTTAATTTCAGCGGCTTCAGGCTGGTATGCCTCTTTGCATTTACACAGTCTTTTAGCGAGGCGCTGCGCCAGAATGCCGAGCAGGGCATCGGCAAAGTTAAAGGGATCCATACCCATATCCAAGAGGCGGATAATCGATTCCGGGGCGCTGTTGGTGTGCAGGGTGGCCAGCACCAGATGCCCGGTGAGCGAGGCTTCAATCCCTGTGCTGGTGGTTTCTTTATCGCGCATTTCACCCACCATAATGATGTCGGGATCGGCGCGTAAAAAGGCTTTCATGATGGTGGCAAAAGTCAGGCCCGCTTTATTATTAACCTGAACCTGCCGCAGCCCTTTTTGGGTGATTTCAACCGGGTCTTCCGCCGTCCATATCTTGGTATCGGGGGTGTTGAGGTGTTTAAGAATCGAGTGCAGGGTGGTGGTTTTACCCGAGCCGGTTGGCCCGCAAACAAAAAACAGGCCATAGGGTTTGGCGATCACCGATTTCAGATTGGTGATGGTGCGCTCTGACAGCGCCAGTTTATCCAGCGGCAAGGGCTCGCCCGAGGCCAGAATCCGCATCACCACATCTTCAACGCCGCCCTGGGTGGGGATGGTAGCCACGCGCAGCTCGATATCGTAGCCGGGTACATATTTTTTAAATTTGATTTTGCCGTCTTGTGGTTTGCGTTTTTCTGAGATGTCCAGATCGCACATGATTTTAATGCGCGTGACCAGCGGGTTACGGTAAGAGGCGGGCACTTCTTTGTAAGCCACTAAAGAGCCATCGCGGCGAAAGCGGATACGGGTCTTTTCGTTGCCGGGGGAGGGCTCGATATGGATATCGGAAACGCCGGTTTTATAAGCTTCAACAATAATCTGATTGACGAGTTTGACCAGCTCATTGTCTTGCGCCGCAGAGATTTCTTCGGGTGAAACAGGCTCGGCGGCGTCTTCATCATCCATGGTGGAAAGAAGGGCGTCGATATTATTATCAAAGCTTTGTTCTCCAAAAAACAGATCCAGGGTTTTTTGGAACTCAGTCCGGGTGCTTACCCGGTAAATGGCTTTTTTATTGGGGAAAACATGGGCAACGGTGTGGCTGGCACGAATACGCTCAGGATCGGTGGTGAGGATAATAATGCCTTCTTTTTCCTCATCAACAGGCAGCCATCCATTTTCTGCCGCGTATTCCCGTTTGATATGTTTGAGTAAATCTAAGGGTTTTACTCTTTCGGGTTTAAAGGCTTCATAGGCCACGCCAAAATAGCCTGCCAGCGATTGCCCGAGGGCAGCGAGCGGCACCTGATATTTTTCGCTCAGTAATGTTTCTAAATCGATTTTATCGCGGTGGCTTTCACGCAGGGCTACCTGAAGTGCAGCCTGGGTAATCACATTTGCGGCAACCAGACCGCCATATTTATGCTGGGGTGAAAATGGAAAAGGCTGTTGCTGCCTTTGTTGCAAGGCAATAGCGAGGGTTTTTGCTAGTAAGCGAATGCCGTCTTCGGTCTGGCTCTCAAAGGGGTGCTGCTGCTTATTATTGATCAGCTGCACTACGCCAATCAGCGTGCCATCGTTTTCGGATAATAAAGGTGCGGCGAGCATTTCTCTGGCATGGAAGCCGGTTTGTTTATCCACGGCTTGTAAAAACTGCAGGGTGGGGCTGTATTTGGTGAGCTCTTCGGTGTTATACACATCGCGGATATTAACCAACTGCTTATGGTTGGCAACAAAGCCGGCCACGCTGCGGTCATTTACCGGAATGCGCAGCTCTTTAAAGCCTTCCAGGCCTGTTTTAACCCGGGAAATAATTTCGTTGCCCGTATCATTGGCCACATAAATAGTCAGGCGTTCTGCGCCAAAAACAGCGCAAGCTTCGCCGCTGATCTCCAGCAAAATCTCATCAATATGCCGTGTTGCATGAATGCGGTTCGTCAGGCTTTGAAGCTCATGCATAAAGCGTAAGGCGCTGTCTTTTTGACTCATGATGATGACTCACGGATGGCTTGGGGCGATAAGGTTCAGGGGTTTAAAGTGTTATAGGGCATGCTCTGGGTGCTGATTAAAAATGGATCAGCTGGTTTTGTTCTAATCTGCTGATGCTTAAGCTCATATTGTCCCGCAGTATTTCCTGCATGGTCAGCTCTGAATCTGCGGGCTTCAAGTGGGTGACTAATACTTGGCATGGGCGGCTGAGGTGCTTGAGCTGCTCCAGAAGTGTAAGCGGGCAAAAATGCTTGGCTGCGTTCGCCAGCTCGTACTCCCGGTTACTGAATGCCGTTTCGATAATTAAATGGCTGAGATTTTCAGTGGCATTCACGATGTCCCAGAAAGCAGGGCTGCAGACTGAATCGCCGCTGAAAATAAGCGAGTTTTTACCGCTGTTGAGCAGATAGCCTACTGCAGGCACCGTGTGTACTGCGGGAATAGCCGTAATGGTGCATTCTTCTATGCGGCAGGATTGCCCTGTATCAAGGGTGACATAGCGCAGAAAAGGCGCTTCGCGGCTGGGAATCTGATTAAAGTCGGGCCAGACCGCCCAATTAAAAATATGCTTTTTTAATACTCCTAAAGTGGCTTCACTGGCGTACACGGTAAGCGGGGCGCTGCGGCTGCCTAAAATAGTATCGGCCAGCATGGGCAGGCAGGCGATGTGATCAAGATGGGCGTGGGTCAGAAAAATATGCTCAATACGGGTGAGCGCCGTAAAGCTCAGGTCACCCACGCCTGTACCGGCATCGATCAGAATCGAATCATTGAGCAGAAATGAAGTGGTGCGGTTGGCACCTCCTATTCCACCACTACACCCCAGTATTCGTAAGTGCATCGAGAGGCCTGCTATTTGCTGTCAAATTGATGTACGCCATCCCAGTTACTACCTGGTGGATTACGCCTGAAATTCTGGATTCTTTCTAAATAAACACGGTAAAGAATATGCTCGTTTTCTGCGGTTATTTTCTGCAGATTAAGCAGCTGCATTTCGGCCAGATCCCACTCTTGTTTACGATAGAGTTTGAGGCTTTCATGAAAGAGGATGAGTGCGGCCTCATCGTGGCGGGTGAGTGGCAGAGGCTCGTAAAGGGTGACGGCTTCTGTTTTTCCCATCACGCGTACCCGGTCTATTTCGCGGTAAACCAGGTTTGGGGCGGCGTTGCGGGTGTTTTCGCTGACCAAAATACTCACCCCGTAATATTTGGTTAAGCTCTCCACCCTGGATGCCAGATTCACGGCATCGCCCATGACGGTGTAATTCATCCGGAATTGCGATCCCATATCACCAACCGTGACATTGCCGGTATTGACACCCACGCCAACAGAAATAGTGGGCCAGTTGCGCGCGGCCAGCTTGGGGTTGAGCTGATGAATCGCTTCCTGAATCTCTAAAGAGGCCAGCACTGCATTCTGGGCGTGATCGGGATCAAAAACCGGGGCTCCCCAAAAAGCCATCACGCAATCGCCGATGTATTTATCAATGGTTCCAAGGTGCTGATGCCTGATGACGGTTGAGATTTCGGTCAGAAACTCATTCATAAAACGGCTTAACTCATCGGCCGGCATGCCTTCGGATATTTTGGTAAAGCTTCTTACATCGGTAAATAACACGGTAAGAGGGCGGTTCTGGCCTTCCATGGTGTATTTCTCGGGATCTTCGCTCATACGTTCAACCAGCTCTGGCACAACGTACTGGCCGAATAATTGGGTGAGCTGGCGTTTGCGGCGGCTTTCAAAGAAATAGCCATAGGCCATATTCAGGGTGTAGAGGCCCACAATGATCATTAAAGATGCGGCCATTGGCATATCAAGATGTGCGTAGTGCCAGAGTGCTAGATTGCCCGCAGTCAGAAAAAGCATCAGCAGTAGGCAAAATACACTGGCAAAAAGTGGTGAGAAGCGGATCAGCACCCAAATCAGCAGTGGACCCATAATCAGCAGTAGTAAAAATTCAGCACCAAATAAATAGCCGGGGTGCTGGGGCAGTGACTGATCCAGAATCGCGGCAATTAAATTGGCATGAATTTCAACCCCTGCATAAGATTCGCCCACCGGGGTTGCGCGTAAGTCTTTTAAACCAGGTGCCGTGGTGCCTAGTAAAACAATTTTATCTTTAAGTATTTCAGGGCTTACTTTGCCTGAAATAACATCTGCAGCTGAAACATAGGGAAAACTTCCCTGCGGGCCTTTAAAGGGGATCAGCGCCCAGCCGTTTTCATTAACAGGCAAGCGACGGTTGCCTAAGCGAAATGCTTCCAGCGCGTAAACACCTTGAGTGCTTTCTTCAATCACAGGAGAGAACGCTTCCTGACCTAATGCCATTCTGGCGAGCGCTAAACCGAGTGCAGGATAATAATCTTCGCCAATTTTTACGACTAATGACACGCGTCTGGCAATGCCATCACTATCCAGAATGGGCACAAAATGGCCGCCATGCCCAGCGGCCTGCTGCAAGCCGGGCAAATTGCCGCCATAGTTTTTCCCTCCCACAATTTGCTTAGAGACCGGGGCTAAATCGCTTGCTTTAAGAATGGCAGGGGGAAGGGTGCCGCTGGAAACGGCTTTGGCTTCATTACTAAAATAAAAGCCGGTGATCACAGAGCGGTTGCTCAGGGCTTTGGCAAAGCGTGCATCGGTGTCCAGCTCGGGGGTCAGCCGGTTTAATTCGTTTTTAAAGGCGGTGTTTGTGCTTAATTCATTGGCCGCCATCCTGCGTAAAACAGGAAGGCCGGAGCTTTCATCGGGCTCGGCAAAAACCACGTCAAAGCCGACGGTTTTAATTTGATAGTGATCGAATAACTGATCGATCAGCTTTGCCAGATGATCACGCCGCCATGGCCAGCGGCCAAGCTCGCCCAGACTTTTTTCATCAATATCAACAATCACAATCCTTGAATCAATGCCACCCGGCATTCCCAGCCTTAACCGTACATCGTAAAGATAAACATCTATCTGGCTGAGGGTGGGAAGGCGGGGAGTGCCAAGGACGTGCATCAGGGCCAGCAGCAGCAGCAGTGCACCGAGTAATACTTGTGGCCAGTGTTTGCGGAAGCTGGCTTTCATTTTCAGCTGCGATAAAAGAAAGTCATCTCGATCCCCAAAAGCTCGATGATGTCTTTCTCTTGCAGTAAATGAGCGTGGACACCAATCTCTTTTTTATTGACCGTGGGATGGTGTTCGCCTTCTACATGGGTCAGGAAATAGCCTTGTGGCCGCTTTGTAATGACCGCCACTTGCACGCCTGTTTTGCCAAGTGTTGTGAGTTTTTTATTGAGCTCCAGCTCTTTTCCGGTATTGGCTCCAGAGAGCACTTTAATAACGCCAAGTTGCTGAGGAAGTGCATCGGGCTGGGCCGGGGCAGCGGGAGCCGCCAAAGGCTGTACAGGAGGCTCCGCCGGAGCAGGTGGCGGGATATCTGCAGCAGCGGCTGGGGCGGGCGGCGCAGGTTTGGCCATCACAGGCGGGCGGCCCATCATCATGGTTTTTTCAAAGTCTGTGTTGTCGGTTGGCTTTTCGCTGTAATAACGCAGAATATGTTTGCCTACTAAAATCTCATCACCTTCTTTCAGCCGCTCTTTTTGAATATCGTGATGATTCACTTTAGTGCCATTGGTGCTGTTTAAATCTTCAATCAGTACATTTGAGCCTTGCATGATTAATACGGCGTGCTCTCCGGATACGGCAAGATTATCTATTTGTAAATCATTGCCCGGACGGCGGCCAATGGTGAACCGCTCTTTATTGAGCTTGATTTCTTTAATTAAAACGCCGTCCAGACTAAGAACGATTTTGGCCATAATTGTTTCTCTTCTTGGATAAAAGACCTGTTTCAGTGAGCCGTTTTTATAAATACAGCGCTCTTAAAACAGAATCTGACTAAGTAAACCAGGCACTCATTTTTGACCACAAACCAGTATTGGCGGGGAAAGCTTCTTTTACTCTTACTAATATGGCAGAGATATTGTCTTTTCCCCCCATATCGTTGGCCAGCTGGATCAATTGCCTGCTGCCAAGCTCTATATTGCTGCTAAAAGCCGTAATTGTGTCTGCAATATCGCCATCATCTGCCATATCGCTAAGGCCATCTGAGCAAAATAAATAAATATCGCCGGGCAATACCGCGTGTTCGTGTAATTCGGCCTGTACGCCACTCTCTATACCTACCGCGCGGGTGACTAAATTTTTATATGTGGAGTGCCGTGCGTCTTCTGCCGTAATGATGCCGCTGTCTATTTGTTCTTGTAAAAAAGAGTGATCTCTTGTGAGCTGGGTGAATTCTTCTCCCCGCAGGCGATAGAGCCTGGAATCGCCCACATGGGCAACGGCCAGGCGTGAATCATAAAACAGCGCGCAAACCAGTGTGGTGCCCATTCCTGCACACTGCGGCTGGCTTTGTGCTGTGCCGTAAATAGACTGATTGGCATAATGCACCGCCGCCATCAATACATCATGTGCCGCGGGCCAAAGGCTGTCCGGCCTTTGCAAGTGCAAGGGAAAGTTGGATTGCATTGCGTCATGCACCACATGGCACACCATTTCTACGGCGATTCCGCTGGCTACTTCTCCGGCGTTATAGCCGCCCATACCATCGGCCAGCACCACAAGGCCTTTTTCAGCATTAAAGTGGATGGTGTCTTCATTATGATCGCGATGCAGGCCGGAATCGGTTAAGCCCGCCATTTCCAGCGCTTGTGAGAGGTTAAGCATTAGCTTCTCTTGTGCGTAATCCGGCTTCAAGCTTAGCCATCGCGGCCGCAAAGTGTGCGCCAGTCTGGAAGCGGGTGGTTTCGTCTTTTTGTAAGGCTTTCATAATAATAGCAGCCAGCATGGGCGGTAATTGAGGGTTAATCAGCCGGGGGTCCTGCGGTGCATCATTGGCTATTTTGTACATAAGTTCGGCCATCGATTCACCGGTGAAAGGCAGACTGCCGGTACTGAGCTGGTAAAGCATGACCCCCAGGGAAAATAAATCAGAGCGGCCATCTATTTTTTTGCCTGAAAGCTGCTCGGGCGACATATAAGACGGTGTCCCCAAAACCATGCCGGTGCGGGTTTTACTTGAATCAGTAATTCTGGCGATACCGAAATCGGTCACTTTTACGATTTTTTCGGTGGGCTCATACATAATATTGGCGGGCTTGATATCGCGGTGGACTACGTGTTGCACATGCGCATACTGCAGGGCCTCTGCAACCTGCCTGACAATACTTGCACAATCGACCAATGGCAATAAATGGTCCACCTTGGTATAGGCCAGTAAATCCTTGCCTTTAAGGAATTCCATGGCGATATAACAGAGGTCGTGCTCTTCACCCGCATCAAAAATTGTGACGATATTGGGATGATTGAGCCGCCCGGCAGTTTCGGCCTCTCTGAAAAAACGCTGCCGGGCTTCATCCAGCTGATCTGCTTCAAATTCTTGCGAGAGCGACATGGTTTTGATCGCCACATCACGGCCAATTTTGGGGTCTTTGCCAAGGTAGACGATGCCCATCGCCCCCTTGCCCAGCTCTTTTTCAACCTGATAGCGCCCCAGCATGGGTTTTTCTACGCTGCCGTCTTCCAGCAGCATGCTGCCATTGACGCCGCCGCCTGAGCCCCCCCCCAGCATCACGGTTTCTGACATCTGATGCGCACGTTTTAATTTGGCTTCCAGATCACGGTATTTTGGATTGTGGCCTGCCATATACTGGTAAACCGCTTCGGCCTTATTAAACTGACGCTTTCTTTCAAAATCCAGCGCCAGGTTATATAAAACCCCCATCATTCCATCGTCTAAAGGCACTTTGGACAGTTTTTCAAACGCCATATCCAGCTGGCCCTGCCCCTGAAAAGCCATGCCCAGCATGCGGTTGGATTCGGCAGATTCTGCGGTCGATTTTTCTTCTTTTTGCTCGCTGATTAAATAGCGTTTGGTGGTGAGTAAACCGTGGCCGAGCAGTAATAAGCTGGCTGGCCCCATTAAATGAATCCACAGCATGGATTGGCTCATCAGCACAAAGTGGCTGATTAAAAGCAGCAGAAAGAGGGCACTGGTCAGCATGGCTGCCGGGCCGGCTTTGAGCTTAGGCAGCAGCAGGCAAAGATAGAGGGTAATCAGAAGCGCCAGCGCCAGTGAAAACAGCGGGCTCCACGATGGGGATACAAAATAATGTTGTTGCAGCAGGCTGGATAAGGTGTGGGCCGCAATGATCACGGGGGCTTCATTAGGGGAAATGGGCGTGACTAAAGATGAGCCGATGCCCAGTGCGGTTGCACCTATCAGTACAATTTTGCCTTTGTATTTATCCAGCGGAATTTTCCCTGCCTGCACATCGTAAAAAGAATCAACAGGAAAGGCGGCCTTGCCATTTTGGTTGGGGTAGAAATAAGGGCGAAAAGCAGCATCGGCGCTGACCGGCAGTTTTACATTTGCAAGGCTGATTGATTCGCCAAGGCTGAGTTTAATTTGCTTAGGGCCAAGGTTCAGGCTTCTGGCCGCAGCTACAAGCGGGAAGGTTGGATAAATCTGATCGAAGTAACGCACTGCCAGCGGAATGCTGCGCACTACGCCATCGTCATCCGGCACAATGCTTTCGCTGCCAATCCCTGCGGCACTGGCTGCAATCATGCTTAAAGGTTGAGTTGCGCCTCTGGCCGAAGTGGGCCAGCCATTAGCGGGGTTGCCCGTGGCTTCCAGCTCCCATTTTCTGACGGCAGGCTGCAGCGGTTTATCTGGCTCGCCCTGCGCCTCGCCTAATTCAAACAGCATGGGCAGGATGACATTACCCGCCTTAGCTATGCTGCCTGCCAGCTGCTGATCCACATTGAGCTTAACAACTGCTTCGTTAAACACCGACCCCATGGCCGCCCATGTCACGCTATTGGGCGCTGAGGCGTCTTCCTTATACAGGCGATACAGTTTTTCGATATATACAAGGCCCCGGTCTTGCTGGGGCTCGGTAAAGAACACGCTTGTGGCAATCACTTTGGCCCCTGCGCCGGCCAGCTTATCAATCAGCTGGGCATGAATTTCACGTGACCATGGCCAACGCCCGATATTGTCGATACTGGTCTGATCAATGGCGATAACGGCAATCCGCGCATCAATATTGCGGGAAGTCAGCTTTACCCCGGCATCGTAAGCGCGCTGCTCCAGGCTGGATATCAAAGAGGTAAACAGCAAAGTAGCCAGATACACCAGCAGCACGGCGACACCGATTACCCCGTCTTTTTTTAAGAAGGCTGCTTTCATGGCGTGTTCGATATAGAAAGGTGTTGCATGCTGGGCATCTGTTTAATCTGTCGGCATTCCCTCAATTTAGTAGAAGAAGCTATTTATTGCCTTGTCTTGCCAATAAGTTTTTTGCAAGCAGGCAGGCGTAATGGCTTACCTTTGCCCGGTTTTATCAGGTTTATTTATGAAAAATGGCTTTGGATAGCGGGGATGAACAAGGGAGAACCGCATTTGGGATGCAGAAACAGCAAGGCGTGGCGGGGCGGATAAGGGGTTTAAAGCGGGCAGGCCGATGTGTTGCAGCGTGCTCATGCACTTATTGGGATGTTGTTCCTGAGCATCAAATGAGCGGGCAATTTGCCCGCTCATTTGATTACAAGCTGATTTCGATATTATCAATCAGGCGGGTGTGGCCCAGGCGTGCGGCGATCAGGATCACTAGCTGGTGATCGTTCACTGCCGCAGGTTTGAGCGTTAGTGCATTACGCATTTCTACATAATCCACGCTAACCCAGCCGTGAGCCAGTAAGTCGCCGGTGGTTTCTGCGCTGAGGCGCTCGTAATCACGCTCTCCCGCTTCAATGGCGGCTTTCATGCGGCTCAGATGATGATAAATGCGGGTGGCTTCAAGCTTATGTGCCGCGCTGAGATAGCCGTTGCGGGAAGAAAGCGCTAAGCCATCTGCTGCACGGCCTGTATCTACAGGCACAATCCTGATTGGCTGGTTTAAGTCTTCCACCATGCTTTTAATAACAAAAAGCTGCTGGTAATCTTTTTTTCCGAAGCAGGCTACATTAGGCTGCACAATATTAAACAGCTTGGTGACCACCGTTGCTACGCCACGGAAATGGCCCGGGCGGAATGCGCCGCACAGCTCATCTTGTATTGCAGGCGGTTCTACCTGATATTGCTGGATCACTTTGGGATAGAGTACTTTTTCGTCTGGTGCAAAAATCACATCCACGCCACCCTGCGCTGCAATCAGCGCGGCATCTTGCTCTAAGGTACGCGGATAGATTTCAAAATCTTCGCCTTGGCCAAATTGCAGGCGGTTTACAAAAATACTGACCACAATATGCTCAGCTTCTTTGCGTGCAGCATCAATTAAGGTCATGTGGCCGGCGTGTAAATTGCCCATGGTGGGGACAAAGGCAACCGTGCCAACTGTGGCACGCCATGCGCGCAGCTCTTCAATGCTATGGATGATTTTCATAAATAACCGTAGTTAAAAGTACAGCGCCCAAGGCGGGTAAAACCTGCCCCGGGCTGCAGAGACAGTGGCTTAAAAGCTATGTTCATCAGCGGGGAAAGTCATGCTTTTCACTGCTTTTACATAGGCCTCAACGGCGGCTTGAATGCTGTGGCTGCCTGCCATAAAGTTTTTAACAAAGCGGGCTTTTTTGCCAGGGTAAACGGCCAGCATATCGTGCAGAACCAAGACCTGGCCATCAACATCTACGCCTGCGCCAATACCGATTGTTGGTACGGTAAGGGCTTCTGTAACGGCTTTTGCAACATGAGCCGGCACCATTTCCATCAGCACAAGGGCCGCGCCTGCAGCCTGGTGGGCAAGGGCGTCGCGTTTGAGCACTTCGGCGTCAAATTCACTTTTTCCCTGAACTTTATAGCCGCCATAAACATTCACTGATTGCGGTTGCAAGCCAATATGGGTACAGACCGGAATGCCGCGGTTAGCTAAGAAATCAACTGTCTCGGCCATAATCATGCCGCCTTCCAGCTTCACCATTTCAGCGCCTGCTGCCATCAGCTCGGCGGCACTGGCGTAGGCTTGCTGCGGGGAAACCTGATAGCTGCCAAAAGGAAGATCGGCCAGCACAAGTGCATCTTTGCTGCCGCGGGCCACACAGCGCGTGTGGTAAACCATATCGGCAAGGCTGACGGGAAGGGTGGAGGTGTGACCTTGAATGACGTTGCCTAAGGAATCGCCAACGAGCAGGATTTCTACTCCTGCATCATCTAGGAGGCTGGCAAAGCTGGCGTCATAGCAAGTGAGCATCGTGATTTTTTGCCCGGCTTGCTTCATGTTCTGCAAGGTACTAACAGTGGTTTTCATGGTAATGGGTAATCCATGGAAGTTTGGCGTTGGTGACGCAATGCAGCAAGTCTACATCAGGAGACTGCCGGATTTAAGACTGTTCTGCTGCGTAAAAGCAGTATTGGGTCAAATTCCATGCATTTTCTTTCAAAAAACAGCGTTTTTCTTCAGGCAAGCATGTGATGGCAGTGCGCGCTTCAATCTGCTGGCGCTCAGGTTTTTACTCTGCGGCAAGAACACTTAAGGCCTGATCTGCTACAGATGGCAGAAAATCTTTGGCGGCACCAAGGCCTGGAATAATCACTTCGGGGGCTATTTCTGTAAGGGGCCGGAGCACAAACGCCCTTTGATGCATACGCGGGTGCGGCACAATCAGATGATCTTGCCGGATCTGCGCATCGCCATACAGCAGCAGGTCTAAATCCAGGGTGCGGGGCGCATCCTGAAAAGTGCGCTGCCGCCCGCATTCGGCCTCTATGGCCAGCATGGCTTGCAGCAAGGCTGCTGCGCTGAGCGAGGTTTTCAGCATGGCAACGGCATTGATAAAATCGGGCTGATCGGTGTAGCCGATGGCGCTGCTGCTGTAAAAGCCCGATTGCTGCAGCAACTGGCTGTTTGGCAGTTTAGCGAGCAAATCTAAAGCGTGTTGCAATTGCAAAACAGGCTGGCCCAAATTGGCACCCAGCGCAATAAAAGCGACCGTACTCATTGGGGAATCCATTGCATACTGCTAAAAAAACAGAAACCCAAAACTTGAGACCGGCAGCCACAGAACATAGCGTTTAAAAGCAAAATACAGGGCCATCATCAAGGCTAAATTCAATGCCCAGTACGATGGCTTGTCTGTAAGACGCTGCGCTTTATAAAAATAACAAAAAGCGCGTTTTTTACTGGCGTTGCTGTCTGTGAGCTTAAAGTGCTGCTCAAGGTTTGGGTTTTACTTAACTTATTCGCCCTTAGGGCCGGGTTTGCGGCGGCGGCGTTTTTTAGCTTGCGGGTTAGGCTTGCCATTGTCTGCAGCGGCAGCCATCAGGGCCATGCGAGCGTCTTCATCGGCATTTTGAAAACGTGTCCACCAATCACCCAGCGATTTTTCAACCATGCCGCATTCCGCACGCAGGATCAAAAAGTCATAAGCGGCGCGAAAGCGCTGCTGCTCCATTAAGCGCCATGGGCGGGTGCCCACACGCTGTTCAAAGCGGGGCTGCAATAACCAGATTTCTTTCATGGCCGCGCCATAGCGATTCGGAATCGCCATGCGCTTTTGCACCTTGCTCTCTACCGTATTCATGGCTTCAACCAGAGCGGGCACAGGGTATTCACCTGCAGCCTGGCGCTTAATCCAGTCGGCTTCTACTTCATGCCAGAGCAGGGCTGCAAAAATATAACCGGCAGAAACAGGTTTATCTTCGTTAATCCGCAGATCGGTGCTTTCCAGCGCTTTGCGCAAAAAGGCCGTGGTGTCGGGCTTGGAGAGTTGTTTTTCCAAAAGCGGAAACAGCAGCTTATGCAGGCCATTTTCGCGCAGTGACATCAAACACGCCCATGCACTGCCTGATAAGAGCAGCTTCATCATTTCATCAAATAAACGCGCTGAAGGGATGTTTTCCAGAAGCTTGGCGTGAATCAGAATCGGTGTTTTGGTGGCAGGCGCAATGGAGAGGCCCAGCTTGGCCGAAAGACGAATAGCACGCAGCATCCGCACCGGGTCTTCGCGGTAGCGTACATCCGGATCGCCAATAATGGTCAGGCGTTTGTTTTCCAGATCGGCCACGCCATGATGGAAATCCAGGATTTCTTCAGTGCGCGGGTTGTAGTACAGCGCGTTGACGGTGAAATCACGGCGGGAAGCATCTTCTTCGATATCGCCATAGGCATTGTCGCGCAGGATGCGGCCACTGGCGTCAGTCGGGGCTTCACTGGCGCCACGGAAGGTGGTGACTTCGATGATTTCTTCACCAAAGGGCACATGCACAATGCGAAAGCGGCGGCCAATAATGCGCGAGCGGTGGAACACATGCCGTACTTGTTCTGGTGTGGCGCTGGTGGCCACATCAAAATCTTTGGGCGATTTATCCAGCATCAAATCCCGTACAGCGCCACCGACGATGTAGGCTTCAAAGCCCGCATCTTGCAGGCGGTCACACACTTTAAGTGCGCCAGAATGAAGTTGTTCCCGGCGGATGCCGTAGTGTTTGGCGTGCAGCACACGTTTGCCTGGGCGGCGTAATACTTTGCCGATCAATTTGCGAATCATTTTTGAACCAGTTTTTGAACCAAGTAAGTGCGAAGTGCGGAGAGCTCCTGGCAGCCTGTCGGGCTTAGTATCAGCTGGCTGTAAAATCACCTGACCAGCCCATATTTCATCGTGTTATTTAACCAATAACTCTTTATTGGCGCTGCAAACCCGGCAAAATCTGTTCTTTGTCTTGTAATTTTTATGCGAGCCGCCTGAGCACGGCATGCTACTACGCGTATCGACGGCATTATACAGACCTTGGCAGCGATGTCAGACGCGCTATGAATACTCTGGCAAAAGTTTTCACTTTCGCGGTGTATTTTTATTTCTGTTATATCAATTTAAGGGCAATCTGTAGCTACTGCTTTGCTCATTAATCGGTGATGCTAAGCGTATTCCACATCCTGAGAGCTGTGCATCATGCCTACTTATTCATACCGTCTTGTGAATGTGTTTGCCGAAAATATTTTTGCAGGTAATCCTCTGGCGGTGTTTACCGATGCCCGCGGGCTTGATGAGCAGAGCATGCAATTATTGGCGGCTCAGCTTAATTTATCCGAAACCACCTTTGTTTTTCCCTCCGCCGTGGCCAGTGCAAAGGTCAGAATTTTTACGCCTGTCAATGAAATGCCTTTTGCCGGCCACCCCAGCCTTGGCACGGCAGCGGTGATCAGGGGTGATCGTGATGAGGTAAATTTAGAGCTTAAAGCGGGTGTGATTCCGGTGCGCTTTGATGGTGATGTTGCCACGCTGACGGCAAATACGGCTTCATACCGGGAAGGCCCGCCAGCGGCCAGCCTGGCTCCGGCACTGGGCCTGCCTTTAAGTGCTTTTGCAGGGGATGCTTTATGCGTGGACAGTGGCACAGAGCAGTTGATTATTCCTCTGGCAACTGCTGCTGATGTGCTGGCTTGCCAGCCTGCATCGCATTTGTTTCGTGATGTGGTGCTGCTGGGGCGCAAGCGGGATGGCACGCTGGTCTGGGCCTGGCAGGATGGTGAGATTATCGCGCGCTATTTTTGGTCGCAGCACGGGCAGATTGTGGAAGACAACGGCACCGGCTCGGCCTGCGCTAATTTAGGCGCTTATTTACTAAGGCAAGGCGTGGGTCTGCCTTTTGCCGCAACCATGATTCAGGGCCACAAAGTGGGGCGCCTAGCGCATCTGCGTTTAAGCATCAGAGAGGATGGTCGGGTAGAAGTGGGGGGCAGGGTGGTGGAATTGGGTGGAGGCGAGTTTAATCTTTAACCCGTTTAAGCCTGATTCAGGCATGAAATCGCGCTGATTTCATGCCTGCGTAATTACCAGTACAAATAATGGCAAATTATTACCTTAAAGATAATGCTTATTATCTGTGAGTTTGGCGATATCCGCCGCTGCTTGCCTTTATAATCGTATTTTTCTAAGCCCTCACACACTGCCAGCCATGATCACCCGTCTTGCTACCCCCGCTATTATTTTTTCCCTTTTAATTGCGACTTCTGCACAGGCTTTCGTACCGCCAGTGCCGGATATTGCTGCAAAGGCTTATTTACTCACTGATTATCAAAGCGGCATTCAGCTAGCCGGCCGTGATCCGGAGATGCGTGTAGAGCCCGCTTCTTTAACCAAGCTGATGACGGCATATCTCACTTTTAAATTTGTGAAAGAAGGCAAGTTAAAGCTGGATCAGCAGCTCACCGTTTCGGATAAAGGCTGGCGCACCGAAGGCTCGCGTATGTTCCTTGATCCTAAAACGCCCGTTACGGTAGATAACCTGATCAAGGGCATGATTGTTCAAAGTGGTAACGATGCCTGCGTGACGCTGGCCGAAGCCATTGCCGGCAGCGAAGAAGTATTTGCTCAGCTGATGACCAAAGAAGCCAAGCGTCTTGGCATGAATGGCACTAACTTTAAAAACAGCACCGGCCTGCCTGATCCTGATCACTATATGACCGTAGGCGATTTAGCCAAGCTGGCTGCCGCCATCATCCATGATTTCCCCGAGTTTTATCCTATCTACTCGATGAAAGAATTCGCTTACAACAATATCAAACAGCCTAACCGTAATCTGCTGCTGTACCGCGATCCATTTGTAGATGGTATGAAAACCGGCCACACCGCCAGCGCCGGATATAACCTAGTTGCTTCAACCAAGCGCGATGGCCGCCGTTTGATTTCGGTTGTTGTGGGTACGGCCAGCGATGAAGTTCGTGCAAGCGAATCAAGCAAATTACTGAACTGGGGTATTCAGTTCCAGGAAACCCCGCGCCTTTATGCGGCCAAACAAGCGGTATCCAATGTAGCGGTTTGGAAAGGCAAATCAGATAAGGTGAACGTGGGCTTCTTGGAAGACCGCTTTATTACCGTGGGCCGTGGTGACGCTAAAAACCTGAAAATGGCTTTTACCAGCACCCAGCCGCTGATTGCCCCGATTAAAGTGGGCCAGAATGTAGGTAAATTAACGGTAAGCTTAAATGATAAGCAGCTGGTGGAATTACCGGTAGTGGCTTTGGAAGAAGTACCCGAAGCCAATATCTTTGGCCGCGCATGGGATTCAATCCGCATGTGGTTTAAATCGATTTTTGGTTGATGTCGGCACGATGGCTTTAAAAACCACGTCTTGAACCACAGAGAACACGGAGGACACAGAGTTGCACAGAGAAAACCAAATGAAATAATCGGTTTTTTTTGTGAACGTTGTGTTTTTCATGGAGATCTGTTTTTTAGCGCTCCTGGGGCGTTGGATATCTTTAACACGGAGTACACGGAGAAAAACGAGTTAAAAAGAGTAAACCTCATAGTTTTCTCCGTGAAACTCCGTGTTCTCCGTGGTTCAAGATTTGGGTTTAGTTCGCATACTTGAGTCGTTACAAAGATTGATGGTTTTTTAGCAGGAGCGCCTTATGGATTTCCCCGCACTCACAGGTTTTTTAAATGGCCGTTTTGCGCCGTTGGCCGATTTGCAGATTTCTGTTTTAGACCGCGGATTTTTGTTTGGGGATGGGATCTATGAAGCGATACCCGTTTACAACCGGCACCCTTTAAGGCTGACCGAACATCTGCGCCGCTTGGCAGGCAGTTTGGCGGCGATTAATATGCCCAACCCTTACGGGGCAGAAGAGTGGGCCAGTTTGATTCAAAAGCTGATTGATCAGCAAAGCTTTGGCGACCAAAGCGTTTATATACAAATCACCCGTGGCCCTGCGTTTCCGCGCAATCATGCTTTTCCGGCTGTAACCGAGCCGACAGTCTTTATGTTTGCCGATGAATTATTGCCGCCCACCAGCGAGGCGGTTGCCAATGGTGTGGCGGCAGTGTCGGGCGACGATATTCGCTGGCAGCGCTGCAATATCAAGGCGATTTCACTGCTGGCCAATGTTTTACTTAAGCAGCAGGCTGTGGATGCTGGCGTGGCCGAAACCATTCTTTTTAGGGATGGCCTCTTGATAGAAGGCGCATCCAGCAACATCTTAGTCGTGAAAGAGGGCGTGTTACTTGCCCCGCCTCCCAGCCATTTAATGCTGACAGGCATTACTTATGACTTGGTAATAGAGCTGGCAAGGCAGCATAATATGCCGCTTGAGATTCGCCCGATTAGTGAAGCAACAGTCAGGCTTGCAGATGAAATCTGGCTGACTTCCTCATCCAAAGAAGTGCTGGCGGTAGTGAGCCTGGATGGTCAGACCGTTGGCACTGGCCAGCCGGGGCCGCTGTATCAAGCCATGTATGGCTATTTTCAAGTATTTAAAAACGGGGCAATGCGCCTCGGTGCAGAGTAAAAAAGGTATCAATAATGAGTCAAGACGCGCCTAATCTGGCCGATTTAGTTGAGTTTCCGGCCGAGCTGCCAATGAAGGCGATCAGCCATAAAGATGTGCCGCATGACGAGTTTCATGCCGCAGTGAAAGAGCTGGCGGTATTGCATATCACTGAGTTTAAAGAAGAATGGATTTCCGTTCGCACCAGCAGTGGCGGCAGCTTTATTTCGGTGACCTTATCGGCTACTTACCAATCTGCAGACGAAGTGAATGCGCTCGATTCCGCTTTACGCGCCCATCCGCTCGTGAAGATGGTGATGTGAGTGCCTGAACTCATTATTAAACAGCTGGGCATGCTTGAATACGAGCCAACATGGCGGGCTATGCAGGCATTCACCGAGAATCGCGACGCCGGTACTGCCGATGAAATCTGGCTGGTGGAACATCCTCCGGTTTACACCCAGGGCCAGGCGGGCAAGCCTGAGCATCTGATTGCCGCTACCAGTATCCCTGTAGTGCAAATCGACCGTGGCGGGCAGATTACTTACCACGGCCCGGGCCAGGTCGTGGCTTATGTGCTGCTGGATTTACGCCGCAATGGTCTGGGTGTGCGCGAGCTG
The DNA here is from genome assembly GCF_002735645.1 of Iodobacter sp. BJB302. GTDB lineage: Bacteria > Pseudomonadota > Gammaproteobacteria > Burkholderiales > Chitinibacteraceae > Iodobacter. Next base: position 59,020 of record NZ_PDZG01000008.1, on the reverse strand, counting down.
GTTAGAAAACTAGAGCAATCTGTTATCGATATCCTTGCTGATTTTGGCGTCACTGCTTACGGCAAAGTGGATGCCCCCGGCGTGTATGTAAACCCGGAGCTGGGCGAAGCAAAAATTGCTTCTCTTGGGTTACGGATTCGCAAGGGCTGCAGTTATCACGGTTTAGCACTGAATGTGAATATGGATTTAACGCCATTTGACTGGATTAATCCCTGTGGCTACGCCGGTATGCGGGTGACTCAGCTCAGCGATTTCGCCAGTGATGCGACATCGGCCGCAATTGCCGGTAAACTTGCCGAAAAAATAGCCTTCCAGATCAAACCCTTAAACGATGTAGGGGTATTAGCGCTTTAAAAATGTGGCGAAGTGATGCCGCTTTTTTCAAATGCCTCTACCTTACTCAGCCAGCGATCAGCCATGACTCAAGACACTAAACAGCCATCGAAAGAAGTGGGCGTAAAGCTCAAAGGCGAAGCCAAAACAGCTCGCATCCCGATTAAGATTGTGCAGCTGGATGAGCGCATCAAAAAGCCGGATTGGATTCGTGTACAAGCGCCATCTTTAAATGGCCGCTTTGGTGAAATCAAGCAAATCCTGCGCAGCCAGAAGCTGCACACCGTGTGTGAAGAAGCCGCCTGTCCTAATATTGGCGAATGCTTTGGTAAAGGCACAGCCACCTTTATGATCATGGGTGACATCTGCACCCGTCGTTGCCCGTTTTGCGATGTAGGCCATGGCCGCCCCAATCCGCTGGATGCGCAAGAGCCTATCCATCTGGGCGAAACCATTGCCGCACTCAAGCTTAAATACGTGGTGATTACCTCGGTAGATCGCGATGATTTACGTGATGGCGGCGCGCAGCATTTTGTGGATTGCATTACACAATCCCGCCTGCAATCGCCTAGCACTCAGGTTGAAGTCTTGGTGCCCGATTTCCGTGGCCGTTTAGATGTGGCGCTAGATTTATTTGCGAATGCCTTGCCTGATGTCTTGAACCACAATCTGGAAACTGCACCGCGCCTTTATAAACAAGCGCGCCCTGGCTCGGATTACCAGCATTCTTTGGATTTACTCAAGCGCTTTAAAGCCATGTATCCTGATGTGCGGACTAAATCCGGCATTATGGTGGGCCTTGGCGAAACCGATGAAGAAGTCATCCAAGTGATGCACGATTTGCGTGCCCACGATGTAGACATGATCACCATCGGCCAATACCTGCAACCTACCGCTACTGGCCACCTGCCGGTGCTGCGTTATGTGCACCCGGATCAGTTTAAAGCCTTCGAAAAACTCGCTTACGAGATCGGATTTAAACACGCTGCCGTAGGCGCCATGGTGCGATCCAGCTACCATGCAGATGAACAAGCGCATGGCGCAGGGGTTTAATCCTCGCTTAAAACGCCACCTAACGCAGGTGGCGTTTTTTTTGCTTACTCATTAATCTGACTCAAACCTTTCATTGTAAAGCCGCGTAAAATCAGCGTTTTGGTTCTGGCAAACATGATGACTCTCAATAGCTACGCAATACTTCGTGCCGTGCATGTCGTTTCTGTACTGCTGTGGATAGGGGGCGTGGCTTTTGTCACGTTGGTGCTGCTGCCTGCATTGCGCCGCCATCAGCAGGATTACGCTACGTTTGAGTTGCTTGAGCATCGCTTTGGCAATCAGGCAAAGCTGATGACGCAGCTGGCGATGTTGTCGGGCGTGGCGATGCTGTGGCTAACGGATAGCTGGAGCCGCTTGCAAGATAGTTGGTGGCTGTGGGCGATGATCATCACTTGGGCAGTTTTTACGCTGATGCTGTTTGTGCTGGAACCCTTAGTGATTCACCGTTGGCTGCACCGGCGTGCCCAGCAAGATCCGCAAGGCACTTTGCGGCTATTACAGAACTTACATTATGCCCTGCTGGCTTTGGGCCTGATTGCTACATTCGGCGGAGTACTGGGCGCACATGGCGGGGCGTGGTTTTGAGGGATTGAAGCCGCAGGGTGGAAGGCGTAACCCGCGATTCAGGCGTGATAAGCCGTGAGGGTTTATAAACCTAAGCCGTCCTTCAATCACTCCCCCCGCGACAGGGTGTGGATTTTCAAGGCTAATTCTTCGCCCAGCCAGCTTGCGCCATTTGTATGCGCTTCTACATCGTCGGCTAGCTCTGGGTGGATCAAGACCGATAGCTCACCACGCTGCTCTTCAAGCAGGGCGCGTACTTCTGCTAGTAAGCTTTCATTAAAATTGATCTCAAACATTGGCCGAGTGTGCGGGCCAACCTCGCGGTGAATTAAATCCCCCATCCAGCAATCATCACTTAAAGACGTTCGAAGCTGGCCGTGCAGCTTTTCTGCGGCGCTGATTTGTTCGGGTAAAAAATAGACGTGGGCGTGATAAATAAGGGGCATACAAAAATCCGGTGATATGGCTTAGCAGCTCAGGGGGCGAATTATGCGGGATTTTTTCAGTTTAATGGCATATTTTGCTGCTTGCGGTACTTTAATACTGGCGATATAGCTCTGGTGTGTTGCCCCAGCACAATTTTTAATTGTAGCGATGCAGGCTTAGCTGATAGTGATCGGAGTTATTTAATGATTATTGTAAAAAAAGAAATAATATATTCAAAATAATGAGTATTCATTGATTTTTTGTACGGTGGCAAGATGCACTCACTCGCCAAGCAGCAGCGAATCGAGAACTCTCAGCCCAACTGCAAAAAGGAATTCAATCATGACCCGCTTAGCTATTTTGACCACCGAGCAATCGCCAGCTTCTTCTTTACCACTATTAGATGCAGTAAAAAAACAACTTGGTGTTGTGCCCAATTTAATGCGTTTGGCAGGCAATAGCCCTGCTGCATTAGAGGGGTATCTCAGCTTAAGTGGCGCGCTGGCCAAGGGCGCACTGGGTGCAAAAACTGGGGAGCGCATTGCCTTGGCGATTGCCGAATTTAACCGCTGCGATTATTGCCTTTCGGCCCATACTTATTTGGCGAGCAATTTGGCTAAGCTGGATGCCGCCGAAATCGAGGCTAATCGTCACGGCAAATCCAATGACCTCAAAGCCGATGCTGCGGTAAGGTTTGCTATCAGCGTGGCGCAACTGCGTGGTCATGTAAGTAATGAAGCCGTTGCTGCGGTGAAAGAAGCTGGCTTTAACGATGCTGAAATCATTGAAATCATCAGCCACGTTGCACTCAATACCCTGACCAACTATATCAACTCCACAGCGCAAACCACCATTGATTTTCCTGTGGTAACGGCTTACGCGGCGTAAATGAAGTGCTGACACGGATGGCGAAGCGTTTATAACGTTTCGCCATTTTTTTTGGGGACTTTAGGATCGCCAGTCCTGCCGGACGGTACGTTTTCAGGCGTAACCTGCGTTCAGGCATGGCAGCAAGCTGGGCAGTAATCAAGTGGCCGTTTGGTGAAAATATTTCAGCGCGGGTTGATAAACCTAACCCGCCCTACATGGCTACAGCGCGCCAACTAAAAAATAAAACAATTGGCTGGGGTGCCTAACGTTTGAGATGAGCGGCATGCGTCCGCTCGATGGATGGGTTAAGGTCAGGTTGGCCAAGTGCGCTCAATGTCTTGTGAGTAGAAGGCGATAGCCTCTTGGTAGGCTTGAATGTAGCCGTCGTTGGACGTCTGTGCTAGCAGCGCGAGCAGGGTTTCGACCGCCAGTTTCGAGCGACCCAGGTTGTGCAGGGCCATAGACAAGAAGACCTTCATTTCGTTCGCGTCGGGAAAGCGCTCCAAGCCCTGGCGAAGCGTAGCCTCTGCTTCGGCAAAGCGACCGAGGGTTCTATATGTGCTCCCGAGGCCAAGAAATGCACTGCGAAGATGCTCGTCGGAAAGACCTCCAGCGATGGCCGCACAATAGTACGGGACTGCAGCCGCTTCTTCGCCAAGGTAGTCGTGAACGCATGCTGCTTCAAATTGGACTTCAGTGTCCGTCGCGCTGCGAACTGCCAGCTCAACCAGTATGTCTCCCGCTTCGTAATGCCTGCCTTCGGCTCGAAGTTTTCTGGCGGTAACGATGTTCATGAGTTCATGCCCCCTAACGTTCAAGGTCCGGTTGACCGTGAGGTTGGGCCTATGTACATGCCCTACTGCCAAACAGCTTTAGTCTTCTTGAGCCACTCCATTCGCTCAGCAAGTCCAATTAGCCCCCCATTAATCGAACGTGTAACAAGCCTGATGTTGTCTTGATCGGCGAGGTTATTGCAGTTCTTCGTTGTCCATTCTGATATTGCAACAGCCAGACACCATGAGGCGCTCATAACCTCATCAGGCTCCTCCACGAAATCAAAAGCAGCGGGAAATCGCCCTTGGACAGAGCGAGTTGCCTCAACATAACTTTCTCTACCGGTCAGTTGTAGTAAGCCTCGCCCTCTGTACCTGAATCCATCATTTGGATTGGTATTGCCCATGCGATTGCCGTAGACCTCATTTGCAAGTTTTTCTGGGTTGTGAGCGTATTCATTTGGATCAAGAGGTCCCTTAGGTTGAAATCGGCTAGGCCATACTTTGGGGAGGCGTTCCGCACTGTAGTTCAAGTTCTCAAACTGAATTGTCAGACCACCAGACTCGTGTAATACCTGGGCCATGAAATGGGCTATCCTGAGCGGCGAACTCGAAATCATGGCGTTATCAAACAGGTGTTGCCCGTTCTGGAATGCCTCGCGATAACTCGACCGAATACTCGGCGCGAGATGAAGAACTTGATTGATTTCTATGGAAATGGTCACGACTAATTCTCCGAAATATTCATTCAGGGATAAGGGGAAGGCTACGCACGAGGCTGTGAAGCAACACCCTTTACCTTCTCATACGTACGCATTGCGCCCAATCCGAGCATCCCGTAGAGGACTGGTTGAATTTCAGCGAAATCAAGCTTTGGCAAGTGACTATTGTCTATCGGGTGTCCAACAACATTTGCGATCATTATGACTATTGGCTGAAAAACGAAAGACCACGCAAACGCCGATCCGCATACCCAGCCGATGAAAGGCCGCCACCCAGCAATAAATACGCTGTTGCTTGCCGCCTCTTGTTTATTGACTTCAATTTGAGCTTTAGCGTTTTCCCACTGCTCCTCCATGTCTTTGAGTGCGCCTTGAAGCTGAGCTTGGGCTAGTGCGGCTTTTGCTTTTTCCGCTTCAGTTTTGTCTGGCCAAATTTTGTCAATACCGGTATTGATAAGATCAATCACACTATCCCAAGGCATAAGTCCGCTCATGATTCTCTCCTAATAAAGAGGTGGTACAACGAAATAGTAGGCCCAACGTGAGATATACACCTACGCAGGTGTATATCTGGTTTATTTATGTGTATAAAAAATCAATTTCTACAGTTTTTTGTTTATTTTCAATCGTTTGGAATCATGTATGCCAGATAGTACATATCACAATAGGATTACGGTTTGTATGCAGTACATGAGCTATAAATAAGTTATGTGTAATATATATGAAATTATTTTAGAATTATTTTATGTTTATTCAATATCATTTTTCTTACTATTTAAGTATTTATCCATTCCTGCGAGTTGGAGCGCAAAGCTACTGTGTTTTTGATGTCACTAATGGTTGATGGATAAATCTCTGCAGATATTACAGATCCAATAATCTCAATCCCAGCGCTCCTCATCCCTCGTATTCCCTCCCCGCAGCTTTCTCTGTATTTGCGATTCTTCTTCCTCGCGCTATGCTGCAATAAATCTTACAAAGGAAGTGCGATATGTTGAATTTGCCCCGGCACCAAATGATGATGACGGTGTTGATGACGCCGGATATGGCTAATTTTTCTGGCAAGGTGCATGGCGGGGCTTTGCTTAAAGAATTGGATCAGGTGGCTTATGCCTGTGCCAGCCGCTATGCGGGGGCTTATGCGGTGACGCTTTCGGTAGATCAGGTGACGTTTAAGCAGCCGGTGTTTGTGGGGGAGCTGGTGCATTTTTTGGCGAGCGTTAATTACACTGGCCGCACTTCAATGGAAGTGGGTATTCGGGTGGTGGCAGAGAATATCCGCACCCAGACTGAGCGCCACACCAATAGTTGTTATTTCACTATGGTGGCGATGGGGGATGATGGCAAATCGGTGGTGGTGCCGCCGCTTAGCCCAGCGAATGAGGATGAAGAGGCTCGCTGGGTGGCTGCCGAAGCTAGGCGGGATATCCGGCTGATGCAGGCAGAGAAAATGGTATTTAAGACAGATTAGGACATGTCTGTTCCCAGATCTATCAACTGAGGTATGTGAGTAGATTTGAATAGACAGGTTTTGGCTCTAGATTTAAAGCCAATTCCTGTCGTATTTTTCTTTAATAACTGGCATTTTAATCGAAAATCCGTTTGATTTCGCAGATTAAATTTTATCCAGTGCTTTAGTATCTGAGGAGTACTTGCATATTGCTGTTTCGCTGGCAGGGGCATAATTGTAATTTGTTTCAATATAGCTTCCACGATCCCCTGTTAAAATAATGTTAACTTTACTATTTGCATTTGGATAGTGATTTTCACCATCACCACCATACCAATGGCCTTTATTTAGGTCATAGGCATATTGATTTCCTAAGATACTAACTTTTAATATCAGTCTATTAAAATCATTTACAACAGGTGCTGTGGCTGACTGGCCGCTTTTTATGATTGATGGAGAAAAGTTATAAGGGCTCGCCTCAACTATTTCAACATCAATTCCTAGTGTATTCACAATGCTTAAAGTTCCCAATTTCTATCTCCTTCACTATTTGAAATAACAAATGTTTAATAAAAACTACAAGTTAAATTTATTACAAGTGGCGATTCTCCAACTGGAAAATCAGTACCTATCATAGAGTAAATTTCTTTTTTTGCAATTTACGTGTTGTTTTGTAGTAAGATTTTTTTTTGGGGATATCATGCTTGAGCGATGAAAATTTGCATGTTGTAGATGGGTTATTGTGATGATCGTGGGGGGGGGGCGATCTGAAAAAAATTACATTTAAAATTAGTGGTTTGAGCTGAAGCGGGCATAAAAAAACGCCACTTCCAAAGAAGTGGCGTTTTTGTCTAAGCGAGCCGTCTGGCTATAAAGCCCGATGGCTAAGGCTTAATTACATACCCATGCCGCCCATTCCACCCATGCCGCCCATATCTGGCATGCCGCCTGCGCCTTCTTCTTTTGGCAGCTCAGCAATCATGCAGTCTGTGGTCAGCATCAGGCCAGCGATCGATGCTGCGTGTTGCAGTGCCGAGCGGGTTACTTTAGCCGGGTCAAGAACACCCATTTCTACCATATCGCCGTAAACGCCAGTACCGGCGTTGTAACCGAAGTTACCCTTGCCTTCCAGTACTTTAGAAACAACAACGCTAGGCTCGTCACCCGCGTTTTGTACGATCTGACGCAGTGGCGCTTCGATGGCTTTCAGTACGATCTTGATACCTGCGTCCTGATCAACGTTAGCGCCTTTCAGGTCAATGATAGAAGAGCGTGCGCGCAGCAGAGCTACACCACCACCAGCCACAATGCCTTCTTCCACAGCTGCGCGTGTTGCGTGCAGTGCGTCTTCAACGCGGGCTTTCTTTTCTTTCATTTCAACTTCAGTTGCGGCACCCACCTTGATCACTGCAACGCCGCCAGCCAGTTTAGCTACGCGCTCTTGCAGTTTTTCACGATCGTAATCGCTGCTTGCATCTTCGATTTGCTTACGGATCAGGCCAACGCGTGTTTTGATGCTTTCTTCATTACCCGCGCCATCGATGATGATGGTGTTTTCTTTAGATACTTCGATACGCTTAGCAGAACCCAGCTCAGCCAGTGTGGCTTTTTCTAAGGTCAGGCCTACTTCTTCAGCGATCACGGTTGCGCCAGTCAGTGTAGCGATGTCTTCCAGCATGGCTTTACGACGATCGCCAAAGCCAGGAGCTTTAACTGAAACAGTTTTCAGAATACCGCGGATGTTGTTCACTACCAGAGTCGCCAGCGCTTCGCCGTCTACATCTTCAGCAATAATCAACAGTGGGCGGCCTGCTTTAGCCACTTGTTCAAGTACCGGCAGCAGGTCACGGATGTTGCTGATTTTCTTGTCGAAAAGCAGAACAAACGGATTGTCCAACAGGGCAATTTGTTTTTCAGGGTTATTGATGAAGTACGGTGAGAGGTAGCCGCGGTCAAACTGCATACCTTCAACTACATCCAGCTCGTCTTCAAGGCCGCTACCGTCTTCAACGGTAATCACGCCTTCTTTACCTACTTTTTCCATCGCAGCAGCGATTTTTTCGCCGATGATTTCGTCGCTGTTAGCAGAGATAGAGCCAACTTGCGCGATTTCTTTAGTGGTAGAGCAAGGCTTAGCAATGTTTTTCAGCTCGCCAACTAAAGCGATTACGGCTTTGTCGATACCGCGCTTCAGATCCATTGGGTTCATGCCAGCGGCTACGTATTTCATGCCTTCTTGTACGATGGCTTGAGCCAGTACGGTCGCTGTTGTTGTACCGTCACCGGCGATGTCAGAAGTCTTAGATGCAACTTCCTTCACCATTTGTGCGCCCATGTTTTCGAACTTGTCTTTCAGTTCGATTTCTTTGGCTACCGATACACCGTCTTTGGTGATGGTAGGCGCGCCGTAGCTGCGTTCCAGCACAACGTTACGGCCCTTAGGGCCCAGCGTTACTTTTACTGCATCAGCCAGAATATTTACACCAGCTACCATGCGGGCACGGGCGGAATCACCGAATTTAACTTCTTTTGCTGCCATGTTTATTTACTCCGTAATAGTTTGAGATCGGGCCGGGCCAAAGCCCAGGCAATGACGGGATCAGGCTTAGCCTTCGATCACGCCCATGATGTCTTCTTCACGCATTACAAGCAGTTCGTCGCCATCTACTTTCACGGTTTGGCCGCTGTACTTACCAAAAATAACCTTGTCGCCTGCTTTAACTGCCATTGGGCGTACAGAGCCGTTTTCTAAAATCTTACCGTTACCGACGGCAACCACTTCGCCCATATCCGGCTTTTCAGCAGCGTTACCCGGCAACACGATGCCAGATGCAGTTTTTTCTTCAGCTTCAACGCGTTTGATTACTACACGGTCATGCAAAGGACGAATTTTCATGGTGTTCACTCTCCAGATAAAAAAGTGGCATTCAATGCTTGGCCAAACGGCCTACAGAACGCTGTTAGCACTCACTGCTAACGAGTGCTAGATGGTATGGGCGAGGCAAGGTCTTTTCAAGTGGGGAAGATGCGATATTTTTTTAATGTGGATTTTTGCTGATGCTGAGTATGCAAAAACCTTCAGCACGAAAAGGATATTTTGTAAGAATCTATTTTAATGGGAATCATTATCATTTATAATAATGACACTGAGTTACATACTTCAGCTTCTGTCGATTTCCTTACATAAAGGACAAATTGAGTGATCAGTTTGTCCTTTGTGCTTATAAAAATGAGTTTGAGCAAAATGAAAATCCAAAATACAGCAATGGTGCTTGCACTTGCTGCCGCCTTTAGCGCTTCTGCTTTTGCCAGCCAGACCAAGGGCAAGGACGCAAGCGAAGCCGCTGCAAAAAAGCCAGCTGAATCTACCTTGCCTGCGATCACTGTATTTGGCGAAAAAACAGGCAGCGTCACCGTGGGCCGCTCTTATTTAGATCACGAAGATATTGAACGCCAGCAGGCTGGCAATGTGGCTGCCCTGCTCGATACTCTGCCAGGGGTGGATTTAACCGGCACATCACGCCCCAGCGGGCAAACTTTGAATATCTGGGGCTTTAATAAGGTACAGGATGTCAAAGTGATTGTGGATGGCGCGCCTAAGGGCTTTGAAAAATACCGCCAGGGGTCGATTTTTATTGAGCCTGAGCTGGTGAAGCAAATTGAAGTCAATAAAGGCCCGCACACCTCTATGTATGGCAATGGTGGCTTTGGCGGGGTGATCACCATTGAGACAAAAGACGCGAAAGATCTCTTGCAGGGCGATGCTAATCTGGGCGCTTTGCTCAAGTACTCGCACCAGACCAATAATCATGAGCAAGATACAACGGCGGCGGTGTATGGCCGCACTGAAGATGGCCGTTTTGATGCGCTGGTGTATTTTACCCAGCGCGAATCCGATGATTTGCGTAAACCCAATGGCGATCCTTTTCGCTTCTCTGCCATTGATGCGCCATCCAGCCTTGCAAAACTTAATATCCGCCTGACAGAAGATCAGCTGCTCACGCTATCGGCCATGCAGGGCCGCAGCAGTGCATGGGCGCCTTTTGCTGCGCTGGGTGAAGACGCGCCAGCGCCCACCGATGCAGAAATTAAAAAATTTGGTTTTGATGAAGCATGGAAGCGCAAGGTGCTGTACCGGGATCAGGAAGACACTACCTATACGGCAAAATGGCGCTTTAGCCCAAGCGATAATCCACTGATTAATGTGCTGGCAAGCTACGGCTACTCTAAAACCAATCAGCACGACCAGCGTTCAGCTACGGCATCTGTGGGCTCATTTTTGGGATCATTAGGCAATGAAAGCTGGGCAACTTACACCGATAAGCTGGCTGAATTACGTAATGAAAGCCAGTTTACAAGCGGCCCCTTTGAGCATGTGCTGAGTGTTGGCGGGCAGTGGCATGATAATCAGCGTGATACCTTGATGTATTACCCCAGCAGCACGGCAATTAAAGAGGCCAGTTATAACTACGGCTATTTCCAGCCTTACTATATGCCTGCAGGCCAGCAAAGAGGGCTGGGCGTTTATCTGCAGGATGCCGTGAGCTATGGCGATGTGACACTGACAGCAGCAGTACGCTATGACCACATCACCGCAGAAGGCGTGCCGAACCGTGCGTCTCGTTATAACAGCCCGCTGCCTGCGGCAGGCCACGATTACAGCGAAGCCAGATTCGAAGGTTTTTCGCCCAGATTAGGCCTGTTCTGGAAAGCCACTAACCATGCTTCGTTCTTTGCTGATATCAGCCAGACATGGCGCGCCCCGACGATAGATGAGCTGTATTCCAGCGAGTATTACGTTTCAGCCGATAAAGCATCATCCACTCCAGGCACCAGCCGTGGCCTTGATGTTGAGCGCATTACCGCCGCGCGTGTGGGCGCAATGTGGGATCAGCAGGGCCTGTTCACGGGTAACGACAGCGCACAGCTGCGCTTTACCCTCTATCAAAACCGGGTAACAGACAATATCGGCCCGCGCCTTGGCGTATTGGTGCCCGGCTATACCCCGGCCGACCGGGATAAATTACCGCCCGCTCTCTCTAATTACCGCAATCTAAGCGGCTATAAAACCGAAGGGATGGAGATTGAAACCTTTTATAACACCCGCTATTTCTTTGCCAATGCCTCTTTGTCGATGCAATATGGCAGAAGAAACGGTGGTCAGCGCGATCCATGGGGCAGCGATGAGCCGGTATCCAGTGTGGCACCGGATAAGCTGATGACCGGGCTGGGCTTTAAGCTGCCTGAGCAGGGCATTACTGCAGGCTGGCAGGGTAAATTTGTAGGCGAGCAGGATAAAGTTCTGCCACTTGGTAATGTGTATCGCCTGCCGCCATCCAAAGGCTATGGCTTGCATACGCTGTTTGCCAGCTGGATAGGGCGGGGCGATGGCTTAAACGGCTTAGAGGCAAGGCTGACGATTGATAATCTGTTTAATCGTGATTACCAGCCTTACCTCAGCGAAGGCGTAACCGGAGTGGGGCGCAATTACAAGCTCAGCATTTCTAAATCATTCTGATTTGCTTAACTGCATTTTCGCGCATTTGCGCAGCAATTCAAGGATGCAAGGCGATGCCTGATCATTCACCCTGGTGGTGTTTTTAGCTGATTTCTTATTTTTGAATTGATTACCGGCGTCATCTTAAACTAGATGATTTCATCGGGGCGGGCCAGTTGGCCCGCCTTTTTTATTGCCCGTTTCCAGATTATTTTTATCGCCGCCAGTGCTTTTATCTGGGGGATTGAGCTGCCTGGGCTAAAATGGCTTATCCGAAGCTTTAAGTTTTAATATGAAAAACACTAATTTACTGGCACGAAGCTTGGCGGCAGTATGGCATCCATGTACGCAAATGAAGCGGCATGAAAGTTTTCCGCTGATTCCTATTGCCCGTGCACAGGGTGCGTGGCTGTACGATGCAGATGGCAAACGGTATCTGGACGCGGTTTCCAGCTGGTGGGTCAATTTATTTGGCCACGGCGAGCCCAGAGTTAAAGCGGCGATTTGTCAGCAAATGGATAGCCTGGAGCATGTAATGCTGGCGGGCTTTACCCATCAGCCCGTAGTGGAATTATCTGAGCGGCTGGCCACGCTGACAGGTTTGGGCCATGCCTTTTATGGCTCTGATGGTGCCTCTGCGATTGAAGTTTCATTGAAAATGTCGGTGCATTACTGGCGAAACTTGGGGCAGGCGGAAAAAAATCGTTTTATTTATTTAGAAAATAGTTACCACGGCGAAACAGCAGGGGCTTTATCGGTGACCGATGTGCCCATTTTTCGCAGCGCATACGCCCCAATGGTGAGAGAAAACTTCTGCGTGATGAATCCCGATGCCCGCCAGGCGCTGGCAGGCGAAACGGCTGCAGATGTGGCGGAGCGCGCGATTCAGGCTTTGACTGCTACGCTGGATCAGCATCATCAGGAAATTGCCGCGCTGATTATTGAGCCTCTGGTGCAAGGCGCAGCAGGGATGGCGATGTATGACCTCAGCTATCTGCAAAAAGCGCGTGCGCTCTGTGACAGATACCAGGTGCATTTAATTTGCGATGAGATTGCTGTGGGTTTTGGCCGTACAGGGTCTATGTTTGCTTATAAGCAGGCAAATATAAAACCAGATTTTTTATGCCTTTCCAAGGGGATTACCGGCGGCTTTTTACCGCTGGCCGTGGTACTGAGCCGGGATGAAATTTACGCTGCTTTTTATCACGATGATATTCATCGGGCCTTTTTGCATTCGCATTCTTATACCGGCAACCCTTTGGCCTGTGCAGCGGCTCTGGCGGTTCTGGATATTTTTGAAAAAGAGGATGTGATTGCTGTAAATGCTGAAAAAGCACAGCGCTGGGAGGCGATTTTTGCCCCGCTGGCGGCTCATCCCAAGGTTAAAAACTACCGGCGCTGCGGAATGATCTGGGCTTTTGATGTGCCTGATGCCGCGCCCGGCTTTGCTCAGCATTTCTTTGCTGCGGCCTTGGAGCAGTCACTTTTACTCCGGCCGATTGGTAATACCGTTTATTTTATGCCGCCCTATTGCTTAACTGATGCAGAGGCTGCGCATTTATTGTCAGGCACACTGGCTGCTTTAGATGTGGTGGAAAATGTTATTTCGGAGTTTGTTGATGCCGTTGTCGCTTAAATTACCGCCTTTTGAGCCAAACCTTGCCACCAGCGTTGAAACTAACCCAAAGCGCTTAAGGGAATGGCTGATTGCTTTGCCCATGGCCAATCCCCTTGTGGCTGGCCGGCAGCTGTGCGACGCACTGGCTGCGTGTAACCGCGTTAAAATTAATGCAGATGACCGCATTAAATTGCTGGATGAATACAGCGCAATCCAGGGGATGCTGGCTTCTGAGCTGTCGGTGCTTTACCGCGTACCCGGTTTACCCTTAAAAGAGCAGGCACAGACCGCGGCACATTTGGCCCGCCGCCTTTGCTTGGAGCTGGCGGATGGCTACAAAATTGCGCTGACAGATCGTTTGGATAAGCGGCTTTCTTTTGGCAATAACAAGGTTGTTCCGGTTTTAATTCAAAAAATATTGTCCCAGTTCTACAGCCTTTTTCAGCTGAGCTGCCGTGTTTATTCTGCAATGCCGGAAGGCATCTGGCTGGAGGCGCATAAATTATTCAGATACGCGATTGAAGCGCATTTAATTGATCAGAGTTCAACTGAAACAGCACCCAGCCTGGCCCGCACCTACAAATATATTTTGCTACTGTCATTGGCCGAGCCGCAACGTTTTGCAGGGGCTGAGCTGGATAAAGTACTGGAGATTGTTGAAAACTACGCGGGATATGCACATTTTCAGCCTGTTTCTCAGCTTGGCAATGCGGCAGGCTTCTTTTTGGTAAATTTAGAAGAAGATAAACCGCCTCAGTACCTTGGAACCCGCACGCTGGAGGGGTATTCAGGCGGAGCTGTGCTGCTTGATACATCCGAGCTGGTACGGCATTTACACAAATCCTTAGCGGCTTTAGAAGCCAAAGCGCCGCTGGCGCAAGACCGCAGCAAGGTGCTGATGTGGATAGAAATTTTGCGCCGGGTATCCCGCCAGTGGACGATTGCAGCAAAGCGTACTTTTCAAAGAATTGCCTCAAATACGCCGGTTAATTTGTGCCTGGGCTTAAGGTCAGCAGTGCTGTGCGTTAATGATGGCCATCGCTTATTACAGCCAGAAAATATTTTTGAAGAAGATTTGGAAGAAAACCAAGACGCCTTACCGGTAACGCATTGGAGAGTCATCAATGAAAGCCCCGGTGGTTATGCTCTGGTATCTGAAAACATGCCAGCTGAGCGGGTAAGGGCGGGGGAAATTGTTGCTCTGCGTGCGCAGGGGCATGATCACTGGATGGTGGCTTCTGTGCGCTGGCTGCAGCAAATGGACAAGCAATGCCTGGAAATAGGCCTGCAAATTATGACTGTCCGCGCTTCTGCCGTGATGTTCCGGCCTACGATAGGGCGTAAAGGTGAGCAGTATCAGCCTGCATTACTGATGCCCGAAATTCCTGCACTTAAGCAGGCGCCCATGCTGGCTGCGCCTAAGGGGACCTACATTAGCCTGCGCGAATTATCCTTGCTTACCGCTGAGGGCGAGGTACTGATCCGGGCGGGAAAATTAGTTGAGCAGCAAATGGGCTATGACTTATTTGAGTATCAGATAACGGAGGAAGCCCTAGTGTAGTGCGGGTTGCAGCAGCCTCTGTGACGGGGGGATTTTGCATTCAAATCCTTTCATTAAGCTGTTATTCCATGTGGTATTAGCGACAACTCTGTGAGCCGCTTACCGTTTCAGGGTAAAATGGGCGGTTTTCTTCCGCCTGCCTTTGATGAATCCCTATGAATCTGCTTGTCCTCGGCGTTAATTACCACACTGCACCCGTTGCAGTCAGGGAGAGGCTCGCGTTTACTCCGGCAGAAGTGCCAACCGCTTTAGCGATGCTGAGCGCCGAGCATGGTGTGTCAGAAGCCGCTATTGTTTCTACCTGTAATCGCACCGAGCTGTACTGCAATGCCAGAGAGCCGCAGCAGGTACTGGCGTGGCTGGCGAACACACGCGGGCATAGCGTAGAAGATATCGAGCCGCATCTGTATTTGCTCAATGGTGGCGATGCGGCCAGCCATGCTTTCAGAGTGGCGAGTGGTCTGGATTCAATGGTGCTGGGTGAAACTCAGATTTTAGGCCAGCTTAAAGACGCAGAGCGTTTTGCCAGAGATGCCGGCACCATGGGAGTGCTGCTCAATGGCGTCTTTCAGCGCGCTTTTTCGGTGGCAAAAGAAGTCAGAACTCAAACACGGATTGGCGCAGCATCCGTCTCAATGGCGGCTGCATCCGTGCGTTTAGCCGAGCGGCTTTTCCCCTCGGTATCATCCTGTAAGGTGCTCTTTATCGGCGCAGGAGAAATGATCGAACTCTGCGCCACGCATTTTCACGCCCGTGGCCCCAAGCAAATTACCGTAGCCAATCGCACCATAGAGCGGGGAGAGATTCTGGCGAAGAAATTTGGCGGTGAAGCGATTTTGCTGACTGATTTGCCATCCAGATTGGCCGAGTTTGATATCGTGGTGACCTCCACCGCAGCCCCGTTGCCTATTGTGGGCAAGGGCATGGTAGAGCGGGCGCTGAAAGAGCGTAAACACCGCCCCATTTTTATGGTGGATCTGGCTGTGCCACGGGATGTAGAGGAAGAGGTTGGTGATCTTGCGGATGTTTATCTGTATACCGTAGACGATCTGGCCGAAGTGGTACGCCAGGGTCAGGAATCGAGAGCGGGTGAGGTGGAATCGGCCGAAGCGATTATTACCGAGCGTGTCGGGGATTTTCATCGCTGGGTATCCAGCCGGGCACTTGTCCCTACGATCCGTGATTTAAAAGATTATGCCGACCGCATCGCCCGGCATGAGCTGGAGAAAGCCCAGAAAAAACTGGCTGCAGGCGAAAACGCAGAAGCTGTACTCGCAGAATTCTCACGTCAAATGGCCAATAAATTTATGCACGCTCCGCTGGCCGCTTTAAACAATGTCTTGCCGGAAGAGCAGGAAAACACCCTAGCCACCGTGCGCCGCCTCTACCGCCTGCACGAGTAGCTGCGCTGCCAGCTAGCCATCATTATTATTAAAACAGTACCTAAAACCCAAATCTTGCACCACGGAGGACACAGAGCGCACGGAGAAAACCTTGACGTGAATTAAGCACTTTTTTACCGCAGCTTAATCTTTCCCGGTTTTGTTTTTCTCCGTGAGACTCCGTGTTCTCCTTTTACTCCGTGGTTCAAGATTTGGGTTTTAAAGCCCTAAATACAAATACTTTGGAATTGAAATGAAACCTTCTATTGCAGCCAAACTGGCGCAACTTGCTGATCGCCTTGAAGAAGTCGACGCTTTACTGGCGACCGAAGAAGCCACCCGGGATATGGGCACTTATCGCAAGCTGACAAAAGAGCGCGCCGAGCTGGAGCCTGTAGTGGCTCTTTATCATCGCTTTATCCAGATTGAAGCCGATATGAGGGACGCCGCAGAAATGCTCAGCGATCCTGATATGAAGGATATGGCCGAAGATGAAATCAAAGAAGGCAAAGTGCGCATCGAGGCTTTAGAAATCGAGCTGCAAAAAGCACTGCTGCCAAAAGATCCTAACGACGAGCGCAATATCTTTTTGGAAATCCGTGCCGGTACGGGCGGGGACGAAGCTGCGCTGTTTGCAGGGGATTTATTCCGCATGTACAGCCGCTTTGCCGAGCGTAATCGCTGGCAGGTTGAGGTGGTATCGGCCAGTGAATCTGATCTGGGCGGCTACCGCGAAATTATTGCCCGCATCGTGGGTTTTGGCGCTTATTCATGGCTGAAATTTGAATCTGGCGCGCATCGGGTACAGCGCGTGCCTGCCACCGAAACACAGGGCCGGATCCATACCTCGGCGTGTACGGTAGCGGTCATGGCCGAAGCCGATGAGGCAGAAGAAATCACCATCAACCCTGCCGATTTACGTATCGACACTTTCCGCGCGAGCGGTGCCGGTGGTCAGCACATTAACAAAACCGATTCGGCTGTGCGGGTCACGCATATCCCAAGCGGCATTGTGGTGGAATGCCAGGACGATCGCAGCCAGCACAAAAACAAAGCCCGCGCCTTATCAGTGCTGGCCGCCCGTATTAAAGACGTACAAGACCGCGAACGCCACGCTGTAGAAGCCGCGCAGCGTAAATCGCTGGTGGGTTCCGGCGACCGGTCTGAGCGCATCCGCACCTACAACTTCCCGCAGGGCCGCATGACCGATCACCGCATTAATCTGACGCTTTATAAGCTTGATTACATCATGGATGGCGATATGAACGACCTGACGCAAGCCTTGGTCAACGAGCATCAGACCGAGCTGCTGGCGCAATTGGGCGGTGCGGAGTAACGAGGTAAGGGCAGGGTGCAATCCACCGGTTTCACCTCATGTGCCCTAACCAAAGTCAAAATACTTTTTATTAGTGCCTTCGGCACGTTGATTTTGGAGCGGTATCCCCGCGGGGGACTTCCTTTCTTGAACGGCCAAGAAAGGAAGCAAAGAAGGCCGCCCCACGAAACACGAAAGCCCCTTCGCTGCGGACAATCGAGTCGGCGGCGGGCGGGATTGGCTCGTTCCTCGCTCCCTTGCCGAAACCCCGCCCCGCTTGTTCCTCGCTACGGCGTGTTTCAAGGGGACTTTTAAGCCCTATGCGGAGAGTGTGGTTATTGCGTTTTTTCGCTGTTTGCTAATTAAAAAAACTGGTTAGTGCATATGGAATTTCGCCCGCCCTACAAATCTGATCACCAGCAAGCGACACAGGGCGGACCTTGTTATAATGGCCGGCTAAATCAATAAATGAATGCTGGCGGCTTGAGAATGAATGTTTTTTTTGAGGAAGATGGTAATTTCAAGGTAGCCACGATCAAGGAAGAGCAGGCTGCAAGCCTGATGCTTGAAGATGCGCGTGGTAAACGTTTTAAAGTAAAAGCGGCCAATGTGCTGCTGCGCTTTGAGCGGATTAGCTTGGATGATTTCCTGAAAGCGGCACAGGCTGCGGCGGATGAAATTGATATCGATTTCCTTTGGGAATGCTGTGGCGCAGAGGAATTTGCATTTAATACGATTGCCGCCGAATACTTCGGTGCCAATCCTTCGGTACAGCAACAGGCTGCCGCGCTGATCCGTTTGCACGGCGCACCGATGTATTTTTACCGTAAAGGCCGCGGCCATTACAAAGCCGCGCCTGAAGAAAATCTGAAAGCCGCTTTAGCCGGGCTTGAGAAAAAGAAAAAAGAAGCCGAACAAATGGCGATCTGGCAAGCCGAGCTGCAGGCTGGCGTGTTGCCTGAGTCATTTGTCCCCCTCGCCAGTAAATTACTGCACCGCCCGGATAAAAACACCCTTGAGTGGAAAACACTGGCTGCCGCTGCAGACGCCATGCAGATGTCTACCCTGCGTTTAATGGAAAAAATCGGCGCTATTCCCGATGTGGGCGATTATCTGCTGGATGGTTTCCTGGCTGAATCCTTCCCTAAGGGCCGTGGCTTTGCGCCAACCGAGCCTGTTACATGCCCTGGCGATTTACCGCTGGCCGATGTACAAGCTTTTAGTATTGATGATTCCACAACCACAGAAATTGATGATGCCTTCAGCCTGAAGCGTCTGCCCAATGGCAATTGGCAGGTAGGTATCCATATTGCCGCGCCTGCTCTGGGCATTGCGGCAGGGTCTGATGTCGATAAAATTATTCTGGACCGCTTGTCTACCGTGTATATGCCCGGCGACAAGATCACCATGTTGCCCAACGATGTGGTTGAAGTATTTACCCTGCAAGAAGGCAAAACCTGCCCGGCACTGAGTATGTATTTAGAGCTGTCGCAGGGCTTTGATGTGCTTTCGCATCGCAGTGTCGTAGAAATGGTGCCGATTGCTGCCAACTTGCGTCATGAGCAGCTGGAGCCGGTGTTTAATGAAAACACGGCAGGTAAGGACGACGCCCCTGATTTCCCTTGGAAAGAAGAAATCACTTTCTTATGGCACTTTGCAGGTGCATTAGAAGGCCGCCGTGGTAAAGCTGACCCGACTGCACCGCTGAAGATTGATTACAGCTTCTATATTGATCAGGTTGATGGTGAAAAACGTGTGCGCATTGTGCCGCGTAAACGTGGCGCGCCGATGGATAAGCTGGTGGCCGAGCTGATGATTCTGGCTAACAGCACATGGGGCAAGGATTTGATGCAGGGCCAGGTGGCAGGTATTTATCGCGGCCAGAATGGTGGCCGTGTGCGTTTAACCACGCAGGCAGGCCCGCATATTGGCCTGGGTGTGGAATGCTATTCATGGGCTTCTTCACCATTGCGCCGTGCGGTGGATTATGTGAATCAGCTGCAGTTACTGGCGCTGATTGGTAACACCAAGCCGCGCTTTCAAAAAAATGACGCTGAGCTTTATTCGATTATCGGAAGTTTCGACACTGCCTACGCCGCCTACGCTGAATTACAAGATAAGATGGAAAGGTACTGGTGCTTGCGCTGGTTGCTGCAGGAAAACAAACGTGAAATTACTGCGGTGGTGATCAAAGAAAATCTGGTTCGTGTGGATGGTATGCCCTTGGTGATGCGTGCAGGTATTCCGGAACTACCAGCCGGTACAACGGTCAGTCTGCAAGTGATGAAAATTGATTTGCTTGAGCTTGTGCTTGAAACACGCATGGCGACAATTTAAAAGGCCGGGAGCAGGGAATGGGAAGCAGGGGATTACTCCTCTGTGTTGCTCCCACTCCCTCAATTATTTAACAAACAATGATGGATATAAATGCTGCCTAATCAACGCCTTAAGCAATGTCTGCCTTTGAAGTTTAAAAATGGCTCGCAGGTGCGCCAGTTCTCCAAGCCTTGTGTGAGCTGCGGGGAAATGCTGCAAGCCAATGATATGTATGGCATTGCGCGTTTGGTAGAAAATCATATTGCGATTGCTGCAAAGGCCCGTTGCCCTAAGTGCGATGCAGAATTTGGTGTCTGCTGCATTATTGATGACGAGAAAAAAGTTCGCCGCCTGATCCTGCCGCAGTTTGCATTTAATCTGTATTTACGTAATTTGCCGCTGCAAGCCGCTGAAATTGAAGCCGCCGCCGCTCCTAAGGAGGCTGATATTGCTCCCGTGCAGCCCAGCCCGGCGCCGCTGGCCGTTAAAACCCCGGCAAATATTCAGCGGGCTGTTGAAGTGATTGGCAGCTATCAGCAAAAACCGATCCCTGCATGGGTAGTGGTAGATGGTCAGCAGCTTAATTTTGACCGTGTATCGCCTGATGCCAGGGTGGCCGCGGGTGAGTTTCTGCTGGATGGCTGCTTTATTTACCGTGGCTGATAAAGCTTGATTTTGACTGAATAGCGGGCTGATTTTTATTTGCTGCGCTGCGTCAAATGAGGGGCTCTTTGGCTTATTTATCCTGTCCAAGCAGCGTTTCTGGGATTATAATCTGATCCCTTCTGAAATAGCCCTGCCCAGAAACGGGCTGGAGAAACACCATGCAACGTTCTCTGCTTAAATCGAAAATTCATCGCTGTACTACCACACACTCTGAGCTGCATTACGAAGGCTCGTGTGCCATTGATGAAAATCTGCTTGAAGCCGCTAATATCCTTGAACACGAACAGATTCATATCTGGAATGTGGATAACGGCGAGCGTTTCTCTACCTACGCCATTAAGGCCGAGCGTGGTTCGGGAATTATTTCGGTGAATGGCTCGGCAGCACGCCGTGCTGCGGTGGGTGATCTGCTGATTATTGCCACTTTCGCTAATTTTGAAGAAGCAGAAATCGCTGCTTTCCATCCCGCGCTGGTGTTTGTGGATGGTGACAACCGAATCAAAGAAATTAAGCACCACGCCCCTGTGCAAGCTGCTTAATGAACACCCTGCTGTAACACTCTATACAGGCTGCCTTTTTCGGCAGCCTTTTTCTTGACTAGGATTTTTAATGAATTCAACTGCCGTTAAAGATTACCTCCTGAGCCTGCAACAAAATATTGTCGCCACCTTAGAGCAGCTCGACGGATCTGTTTTTCATACCGATCAGTGGGAAAGAGAGGGCGGTGGCGGTGGCATGACGCGGGTGATTGAAGGCGGCAATCTGTTTGAGCGTGGCGGGGTGAATTTCTCGCATGTGATGGGCCATGCCCTGCCGCCGTCAGCAAGCGCCGGACGCCCGGAATTAGCCGGGCGCGCTTTTGAAGCGATGGGCGTGTCCTTGGTTTTGCACCCGCGTAATCCCTATATCCCCACCGTGCATATGAATGTGCGCCTGTTTCGCGCGCACAAGGCTGGCGAGCAGGATGTGTGGTGGTTTGGCGGCGGCATGGATCTTACCCCCTATTACGGCCTGGAAGCAGATGCGGTGCATTTCCATCAAGCCTGTAAAGATGCGCTCGATCCCTTTGGCGCGGCGCTGTATCCGGAATTCAAAGCCTGGTGCGATCGCTATTTCCACCTGAAGCACCGCAACGAGCCGCGGGGTATCGGCGGTATTTTCTTTGACGATTACAATGCCGCCGGTTTTGAAGCCAGCTTTGCCATGATGCAGAGCGTGGGTAATGCCTTTTTACCCGCCTATGTGCCAATTGTGGAGCGCCACGAAGACGCCGAATACGGCCAGCGCGAGCGCGACTGGCAATCATTCCGCCGTGGCCGTTATGTAGAATTTAATCTGGTGTTCGATCGCGGTACGCTGTTTGGCCTGCAATCGGGTGGTCGTACTGAATCCATCCTGATGTCTATGCCACCGGTGGTGAACTGGCGCTACGATTACCACCCCGAAGCAGGCACGCCTGAAGCGCGTTTATACAGCGATTTCTTGTGTGATCGGGATTGGTTGGGTGTAATGGTTACTGATTGATGCTGGCGGGTAAGTAGGTATCTAAACCTGATCAACTCAAAGGGCATGATGTGTTTCGCAGGAGCGGCTTTAGCCCTTCCTGCGTTATGGATTTTAAGTACTGCTTTGATCCCTTAAGAGGAATCTCATGGTCGCAAGCCCGATTGGTTTTGATCTGAAAAGCCTAGAAGTATTTGCCGCAATTGTGGAGGCGGGGGGGATGACCGCTGCTGGGCAGCGCCTTGGCATGACGCAATCGTCTGTTTCACAAAGCATCGCCAATTTAGAAGCGCAATTGCATGTGCAACTGCTGGATCGCTCGCAACGCCCGCCTATGCTCACCCCCTTGGGGCGTAAGTTTTACGAGCAGGCCGATCGATTATTGGGCGATGCCCGCCGTGTGAGTTTAGAATTTCGCCGCCAGGAAGCCACGCCGCTGAAACATGTGCGAATTGCCTTGGTCGATTCCCTGGCCATCAGCGTGGGTAAAGAATTGGTGGCTGCAATTAAGCGCCGCACCGCGCACTGGTCTATGGTCACCGGCCAGTCGCATCAGCATGCCGATGCCCTGCTTAACCGCCGGGTGGATATTATTTTGTCTGATGATGCCGTACCCAATCACCCCGAGCTTTTTCGTCGCCGCCTGCTGCGTGAACCTTTTATTCTAGTGCTGCCGCTGGATTTTAAAGGGCCGGTCAGCAGCCTGCGAACCCTTGCCGCAGCACTGGATTTTATCCGCTACAACCCCTCCACCGTGATTGGCCGCACCATAGAAAACAAGCTGCAGGAGTGGAGCATTCATCCGCCATTACGGATGGAGCTGGATAATTCCTACGCCATTTTGCAAATGGTTAAAGCAGGCTTGGGCTGGGCGCTGACCACGCCGCTTTGCCTCTTGCAAGGCGGGATTAAAACGGGCGAAGTGCAATGCCTGCCCGTGCCTGAGGGCGAATTCACCCGCGAGCTGACGCTGCTTGCCAGAAGTGGTGAGCTTGGCAACCTGCCCGAGCTGCTTGCAGACGACAGCATCGCCCTGATGCAAGAGCGTTACCTGCCCGTGCTGGCCAACGCCGCACCATGGCTACTCCCTAGAATCGTGCTGGGTGATTTACCGCGTTGAGGTGGTTTTTTATTTAAGAACTGATGTTACGCAGAGATCATCTTTTTAGTGCCTTCGGCACGTTGATTCAGGTGCGGGCGTCCCGCTGGACCTTCCTTTCTTGTGTGGCCAAGAAAGGAAGCGAAAGAAGGCCACCCCACGAAACACGAAGGCCCCTGCGCTGCGGACAATCGAGTCGGCGGCTGCGGGACTCGCTTCGCTCAAACATCCTCGCCGAAACCCCGCCCCGCTTGTTCCTCGCTCCGGCGTGTTTCAAGGGGGGATTTAAGCCCCGTGCCACTCGCTGCGATACGAGTTCAAATTTCAAAGGTTTAAAATACTTAAAACTTACAAAACAACTTAATTTAAGCCTGGTTTTGCTCCGTGAAACTCTGCGTCCTCTGGCCCCTCCGCGATTCAAAATGTGGGTTTTACTAGTATTTCATGCCAAAGTCCGGCGGGTTTTACCCAGCCTACAAAAGTTAGTTTGCTTAACTTGATGTGCATAGAAGGCTGCTATTCCCATCCCCATCCCCACTTTGAAAGACTATTGCTGCATCGCGCAAAGATAAGTGTAAGCAATAGTAATAAATAAGCTAAAACGATAGTAGTTGTCGCAGTAAATTCCCTAGTCATAAACTGACATCCAGCCTTTCATTCAATCTTTTCTGTATGCGTGTGCTTTCACTTTTTAATAAAGGAAACATCATGGCAGAAGTTAAACGGGAGCTTAAACGCTCGCTCAAAACCATCCACCTCTGGGGAATTGCGGTGGGTTTGGTGATTTCGGGCGAGTATTTTGGCTGGAGCTATGGTTGGGATAAGGCGGGCACGCTGGGCTTTATGATCACCTCGCTGGTGATTGCGGCCATGTATACCACTTTTATTTTTAGCTACACCGAGCTGACCACATCCATTCCCCATGCGGGCGGCCCCTTTGCCTATGCTCGGCGCGCCTTTGGCCCTACCGGGGGTTATATCGCCGGCATGGCCACCCTGATCGAATTTGTGTTTGCCCCGCCTGCTATTGCGCTGGCGATTGGGGCCTATCTGGGTGTGCAATTTCCAGGCTTGGATCCCAAGCACGCTGCACTTGGGGCGTATCTGGTGTTTATGTTTCTTAATGTAATCGGGGTAACGATCGCTGCCACTTTCGAGCTTTGCGTTACCATTTTGGCGATTTTAGAACTGCTTGTGTTTATGGGCGTGGTCGCTCCCGGCTTTGCGTGGAGCAATTTTGTGGCCCATGGCTGGTCGGGGGCGGATCAATTCAGCAGCGCATCCTATAGCGGTATGTTTGCAGCGATTCCATTTGCGATTTGGTTCTTCTTAGCGATTGAAGGTGCGGCGATGGCGGCGGAAGAGGCAGAAGACCCGCGAAAAACCATTCCAAGGGCCTATATCAGCGGGATTTTAACCCTGGTGGTGCTGGCTATTGGTGTGATGGTTTTTGCAGGGGGCGTAGGTGACTGGCGGCAGCTGGCCAATATCAACGAGCCTTTGCCTAAAGCCATGCAAATGGTGGTGGGGGCGAATTCAGGCTGGCTGCATATGCTGGTGTGGATTGGCTTATTCGGGCTGATCGCGTCTTTTCACGGCATTATCATGGGCTATTCACGGCAGATTTATGCGCTGGGCCGTGCGGGCTATTTACCCAGCGTATTAGCCAGCGTGAATCAGCGTTTTCAAACCCCGCACTGGGCGATTCTGGCGGGCGGCGTGGTGGGCGTGGCGGCTATTTATGCCGATTCGGTGGTGCAGCTACAAGGTATGTCGCTGACGGCAGCGATTATCACCATGTCGGTGTTCGGTGCGATCGTGATGTACATCATCTCTATGGCCGCGCTGTTTAAATTACGCCGCAGCGAACCTCAGCTCGACCGTCCTTACTCCGTACCTTTTTACCCCGTCTTCCCCTTAGTTGCACTTCTGCTTGCCCTGGTTGCACTTCTTGCGATGATCTACTTTAACCAAACCATATTCTGGATTTTTATTGGCTTTATGGTCGGCGGCTACGCCTACTTCCTCGCCACCCGCCAGGCCAGAGAAGACGCACCCCATGATGAAATGCTGCAAACGGTGGGGGATGCTGTGAAGTAAGGCAGCAAAACCCAAATCTTGAACCACGGAGGCCACAGAGGACACGGAGTTTCACGGAGAAAAGCGATTTTGATTACTTAAAGCCTAGCAATCTGGATCCATATCATAGCTCGTCGCATGGGGCTTTAAATCTCCCCTTGAAGCACGCCGGAGCGAGGAACAAGCGGGGCGGGGTTTCGGCCAGAGAGCGAGGCAGCGAGCCAATCTCGCCCGCCGCCGACTCGATTGGACCGCAACAGGGGCTTTCGTGGTTTGCTGTTGTCGCTTGGCTTCGTTTCTTGGCGAAGCAAGAAAGGAAGGCCCCGCGGTGGCAACCGCTCCAAAATCAACGTGCCGAAGGCACTTAAGACCTAAGTCAGTGGGTAAATACCCACTCTCACGCACACCGCATCAGGGGATCAATATGCAAGCTCGTGAAGTCAAAACAATCGAAGATGCCATCGCCGTGGTTGAAGCCAGCGGACTTTCTCATATCAAAGTGGGCATGTCTGATATCGATGGCGTGATGCGGGGGAAATATGTTTCTAAAGAGAAGTTTATTTCCATCCTGAAAGGCGGCTTAAGCTTCTGTAATGTGGTGCTGGGCTGGGACTCCAACGATCAGCTTTACGACAATGTGCAATACACCGGCTGGCACACCGCTTACCCCGATGCTCAGGCGCATATTATTCCCGAAAGCTGCCGTGAGCTGCCGCTGGAAATGGTCGATGGCAAGCCGATGCTGTTTTTTCTTGGCGAATTTAGCGGCGATGCCGAGGCCATCTGCCCGCGTCAGCTCTTAAGCCGTATCGTTAAAAAAGCGGCGGACATGGGCTATCTAGCGAATTGCGCACTGGAATACGAATTCTTTGTGTTTAAAGAAACGCCTGAGTCGGTACGGGCCAAGAATTATCAGAATCTTATTCCTTGGACGCCTGGCTATTTTGGTTATTCCATTTTACGTAGCACGGTAAACGCCGATTTTTATCATCAGCTGCTCAAACTCAGCGAAACCATGGATATGGGCATCGAAGGCCTGCATACCGAAACCGGCCCCGGCGTGCTGGAAGCCGCTATCGGTGTAGATGAAGCCAGCCGCGCAGGGGATAAAGCGTTTCTGTTTAAAACATTCTGTAAGGTGCTGGCGCAGCAGAATAATCTGATGGCCACCTTTATGGCCAAATGGTCAGCGGAGCTACCAGGACAAAGCGGGCATATTCATCTGTCTTTAAATGATATTAATAGTGGTAAATCGGCATTTTACGATCCAACCCAGCCGCACAATATGAGTAAAACCCAGCGGCATTTCCTGGCGGGTGTGCAGCGTTTACTGCCCGAATTTATGGCGATGTTTGCCCAAACCGTGAATAGCTATACCCGCTTAGTACCGGGCTATTGGGCACCGCTGGATGCGACCTGGGGCCTGGAAAACCGCACCACCGCTTTGCGGCTCATCCCCGGATCGGCTAAATCACAACGTATCGAAGTGCGTATTGGATCTGCCGATGCCAATCCCTATCTGGCACTGGCCGCAGCCTTAGGCGCTGGCTTGTACGGCATTGAGCATGAATGGGAGCCGGAAGAGATGGTGGTCGGCAATGCCTATACGCAAACCTTTCCCGACCGTTTGCACCTGCCTAACTCACTTGGGGAAGCGGCAAAACGCTTCAAAACATCCGAAGCCGCCCGTAGCTTGTTTGGCTCGCCCTTTGTAGAGCACTTCACCGCCACCCGCGAATGGGAAGAAAGAGAATTTCGCAAACACGTTACAGATTGGGAATTAAAACGCTATTTTGAAATTATCTGATGCTGAAAAAACTAATTGCACTGATTTGCGAATAAACCCCAAATCTTGAACCACAGAGAACACGGAGGGCACAGAGTTGCACGGAGAATACCAAGAGAAATAAACTGTTTTCTTCATGTTTTTTTGTGCTTTGAATGGTTTTTTACGCTTAGTATTTTTAAGTAGTTACAGATAAAAGGCTTGTGAACAGCACGAACTAAAATGTGAACCACGAAGGCCAGATGAGGACAAATCAAATAAGTTTTTCTCCGTGAAACTCCGTGTTCTCTGTGCCCTCCGTGGTTCAAGAAGTGGGTTTCCTCATTCGTTTTTTGTGCAGCTATTTTTAAAGCAACCATTCCATCCTTCTGGGAGTAGCTATGCCTGAACTGATCACGATTAGTCCTATCGACGGTAGCGAAGTGGCGCGGCGTGCTTATGCCGATGAGCACCATATCACGGCCACTTTACGCCGTGCCAAGATTGCCCAGTGGGATTGGCGGCAGGTTTCTCTGCTTGAGCGTGCGGCGCTGCTGAGCCGTGCGGTGGATGCTTTTTCCGCTAATAAAGAGGCGATTGCCGAGGCGATCACCCGCCAGATTGGCCGGCCGATTCGTTATTCACCCAATGAAGTGGTCGGCTTTGATACCCGTGCGCGGCATATGATGGCGATTGCACCGGAGGCTCTGGCCGATATCCGGCCAACGCCTATCGATGGGTTTAACCGCTTTATCCGCCGCGAAGCCTTGGGAGTGGTGCTGGTGGTGGCACCGTGGAATTACCCGCTTCTGACTGCGGTAAACGCGATCATTCCTGCGCTGATGGCGGGGAATACGGTAATTTTAAAACACTCAGCACAAACCCCGCTTTGCGCCGAGCAAATCCACGCCGCTTTTGTGGCTGCAGGCTTACCTGCTGGCGTGTTCCAGTATTTGCACACCGATCACGCCAGCACGCAAAAGCTGATTCAGGCTAAAGAAATCAAACATGTTTGCTTTACCGGCTCGGTCGCGGGCGGCATCGCCGTGGAGCAGGCCGCAGCTGGGCGTTTTATTGGCGTGGGGCTGGAGCTGGGCGGTAATGATGCGGCGCTGGTACGCAGCGATGCCGATCTGGCCCATGCAGTGGATACGCTGGTCGATGGCGCGTTTTTTAACTCCGGGCAAAGCTGCTGTGGCACGCAGCGCATCTATGTGCACCAGTCTGTTTACCAGGAATTTGTAGACCGAGCTTTGGCGCTGACTGAGCAATATGTCTTGGGAAATCCGCTGGATGCGGCTACCACCATCGGCCCCGTGGTGCGGGTCGCCGCCGCCAATGCGGTGCGGGCTGCAGAGGCCGATGCACTGGCCAAAGGCGCAAGCCAGATTGTCGATACCCGCCGCTTTGCGCTGGATGACGGCAAAGGCGCTTATCTGGCCCCGAGAATATTTACCGGCGTGAATCACCAGATGCATCTCATGGCCGACGAATGTTTCGGCCCCGTGGTGGGCATCATGCCGGTGAAAAACGACGAAGAAGCCATCCGCCTTATGAACGACAGCCCCTACGGCCTGACCTCCGCCGTATTCAGCCGCGACGAAAACACAGCGCTCAGCCTGGGCGATCAGCTGGAATGCGGCACCTTCTTTATGAACCGCTGCGACTACTTGGACCCGGCCCTGCCCTGGACAGGTATTAAACAAACAGGGCGGGGAGCGACTTTATCGGTGCTGGGGTATGACTATCTGACAAGGCCGAAGTCGTTTCATTTGAAGCAGATGTGATATCTGGCGTTGTTGGGTAAACCCAAGTCCTGAACCACAGAGAACACGGAGTTTCACGGAGGAAAGCTATTTTGAATTGAGCTTTATGTTTCGAGCTTAAGGCTCGTAGCTTGGGCTAGTGGGTTTGTTCTCTGGTTTTAGGTGGATAAATCTGCGTAATTCAACACTTAAGCTCCAAAAAATGTTGGGTTACGCGATCATCGCTGAGCGAGGTAAACCTCGCACGCAGACTGCTAACCCAACCTACGAAAATTAAAGCAATAAGTTGATGGTTGATGTGGGGCTTAAGTCCCCCTGAGACCAGCCGAGCGAGGAATAAACGGGGCGGGGCTTTCGTCAATTCGTGTTTGAGCGAAGCGAGTTGAATTGACGCCGACTCGTTTATCCGTAGCGAGGGAACCCCGCGAAGCGGGGCGCAGACGCCGGGGCGGCCTTCTTTGGCTTCGTTTCTTGGCCGCGCAAGAAAGGAAGGTCCAGCGGGACGCCCGCACCAAAATCAACGTGCCGAAGGCACTATTCCTGAACAGGATACTTAAATGAATCTCGACCGCTACACCGTAAATTGGAATTACCCCACCAATGTGAAATGTGGCGTGGGGCGGGTGAAGGATTTGCCGCAGCTGGCGCGATCTTTGGGTATTAAAACACCGCTGCTGATTACCGATCCGGGTTTGGCCACTTTATCGCCCGTACTCAGCACCCTGACCCTGCTGGATGGGGCCGGTTTGCACGCAGGCCTGTTTCATCAAATTAAGGGCAATCCAACCGGGCAGAATGTGGCCGATGGGGTGGCGGCTTATCGGGAGGGTGGTTTTGATGGCGTGATTGCGCTCGGTGGTGGCTCGGCTTTGGATGCGGCCAAGGCAGTGGCGATGATGGTGGGGCAGAGCGGGCCGCTTTGGGATTATGTAGATGAAGGCGACAACTGGCTGAGGATTAAAACCGAAGGAATGGCGCCCCTGGTGGCGATTCCTACCACGGCTGGCACAGGCTCTGAAGTGGGCCGGGCTTCGGTGATTACCCATGAAGCCGAGCACGCCAAAAAGATTATTTTTCACCCGCGTATGCTGCCAGCGATTGTGATTTTAGACCCGGTACTCAGCACGGGCCTGCCCGCTAAACTGACTGCGGCTACCGGAATGGATGCACTCAGCCACAGTCTTGAAGCCTATTGCTCACCGTTTTATCACCCTATGGCCAGCGGTATTGCTCTGGAAGGCATGCAGCTGGTGCGCGAATGGCTGCCGCGTGCCGTTGCCGATGGCACAGATCTTGAGGCGCGGATGCAAATGCTGGTGGCTTCCAGCATGGGCGCAACAGCGTTTCAGCGTGGCTTAGGTGCGATGCATGCATTGGCCCACCCGCTGGGTGCACGTTTCGATGCCCATCACGGCATGCTCAACGCCATTTTGATGCCCTATGTTTTAAAAGCCAATCAGGCCGCCATCGACGAGCGCATCACCGCCGCCGCCCGCTACCTGGGCCTGCCAAATCCTT
Organism: Iodobacter sp. BJB302; assembly: GCF_002735645.1. Taxonomy (GTDB): domain Bacteria; phylum Pseudomonadota; class Gammaproteobacteria; order Burkholderiales; family Chitinibacteraceae; genus Iodobacter. The sequence continues at coordinate 28,744 of NZ_PDZG01000008.1, read as the reverse complement.
CCTTTGCCGCCTTCCTGGATTGGGTGCTGCGGCTGAGAGAAGAAGTAGGTATCCCGCACACGCTCAAAAGCATAGGTATCAACGAATCCTGTCTGGAAACCATTGGGACCGAGGCCGTGGCGGACGGCTCGCACGGCACTAATCCCATTCCGTTTACTCCACAGCAATATCGCGGCATCTGCGCGGCGGCTTTGGATGGCTTGTTGTAGAAGTTTGGTGGGGGCGTTGCCAAACCTAAAGTTTGAACCACGGAGGTCGCAGGACACACGGAGTTTCACGGAGAAAAGTAAGCCTTGAGTTTTGTTGTTTTTTTGGGTTTTAAGTATTTCAAAACCCAACAATTAGGATTCATATCGCAGTTGGTAGCACGGGGCTTAAGTCACCCCTTGAAGCACGCCGAAGCGAGGAACAAGCGGGGCGGTGTTTCGGCGAGGATGTTTGAGCGAAGCGAGTCCCGCAGCCGCCGCCTCGATTGTCCGCAGTGAGGGGATTTCGTGCTTCGTGGGGCGGCCTTCTTTTGGTTCTTTTCTTGGCCGTTCAAGAAAAGAACGCCCCCGCGGTGGCTACCGCTCCTAAATCCATGTGCCGAAGGCACTAAAAAGGTCTTTTTGTATTTGGGTGCACTGTGCTTAGCCAGTTCGCAAATTTCCACTTACAGATCTGAACATCATCCCACTGGAGCAGGTATGCAGCGTATTGCGGTAGCGGGTATTCAGCATGAAACCAATACCTTTTCCAGCATGCCCACTACGATGGCTCATTTTATTGAGGCAGATGCCTGGCCGGGGCTGACTCAGGGTGAGGCGGTTTTGGCTGCGGTGGCGGGGGCTAATTTGCCTTTGGCGGGGGCGGTTGCTGCGCTGGAGGCTGGAGGCTTACACGTTTTACCGCTGCTCTGGGCCTCGGCGAACCCCAGCGGGCGGGTTGAGGATGCGGCGTTTGAAGCGCTGTGGGCGATGTTTGAATCGGCGCTGCTCGCCGCAAGGCAGGCAGGGCCTGTTGATGGCGTGTATTTAGATTTACACGGCGCCTTGGTCACGGAGCGCTATGACGATGGCGATGGCGAATGGTTGCGCCGCACCCGCGCATTAATGGGTGAGCAGATTCCCATCGTGGCCTCGCTGGATTTTCATGCCAATCTCAGCCCTTTGATGGTGAATTCGGCCTCTGCCCTGGTCGGCTATCGCAGCTATCCACATGTGGATATGGCCGAAACCGGGGCGAGGGCGGTGGGTTTGTTGCAGCGGCTGCTGGCCGGAGAGGCGCTGTATTTAGCTTTTGTGCAACTGCCTTTTTTGATTTCCATGCCATGGCAATGTTCTTTAATCGAACCGGTGGCCAGACTGATGTATGCGGCAGAGCAGGCTGAGACGGGCGATATTTTGAGCGTGAGTTTTTTTCCTGGTTTCCCTTTAGCCGATGTGGCTGATGGGGGGCCCAGTATTTTGGCCTATGCCAAAAACACCTGTCTTGCAGAGACGACCGCCCAGGCTTTGGCGCAAAAAGTGCTTGCGGCCGAGCCGGAGTTTGCAGGCCGGTTGTGGCAGGTGGATGAGGCGCTGAGCTACGCCAAGCAATACACAGGCCAGGGTAAAACCATTATTCTGGCGGACACCTGTGATAATGCTGGTGGCGGTGCAGGCAGCGATGCGGCTGGGATCATTAGTGATGGCTTAAAGATGGGTATGCCCGCCATGATGGTTGGCATACTTTGCGATCCTGCCACGGCGCAGGCCGCGCACGATGCTGGAGTAGGCGGCGTTTTATTGAGGGAGATTGGGCAAGGCAGAAAGGCCAGAGGGGAATGGCGGGTGATTAGTTTGGGTACAGGGCAGTTTGCGGCCACAGGGCCTTTTTATGCGGGCTGCCAAATGGACTTAGGCCCTATGGCTTGCCTGCAATACCAAGGGGTTACTGTATTAGTGAGCAGCCGTAAGCAGCAGGCGGCCGATCAGGCCATGTTTCGTCATTTAGGCGCAGAGCCTGGCGAGGCAGAGGTTTTGGTTTTAAAAAGCAGCGTACATTTTCGGGCTGACTTTGGCGCAATCGCCTCAGAGATTTTAGTGGTTGAGGCAGAAGGTGATCATGTGGCCGATCTGAGCCGCTTGCAATATCGTGTATGCAAACGCCGGCCAGCGAGCTAGGCTAAGTGAAGGCAAAAGATCTGCAGGCACAGAGATCGGGAAGAACACAGAGTACGCTGAGAAAACCAGGCAATGGTTTTAGTTAATTCCCATTCGTATGTCACGTGGCCGTTTTGTCAGAGAATTAAATCTTGAACTACAGAGAGCACAGAGCTACACAGAGAAAGCCAACGATTTGATGGCTTTCTCTGTGTCTTTGTTTTACCCGGTGGTTCATGATTTTGGTGAATGAATAAGCGCTGGCATCTTTATAATCAGAAAGCGGTTTTAACTCGCTTTTTTGGTTTTTTTAGTGTTCTGCTTTTAAGCTCAGTGTTCTTTAGGTCTGCAGATTTTTTTTGACCATCACCCATCAGTACTTCAAATAAAACCCTAAATGCCCAAAGCTTTCGCCGCGCTCTATCTTGGGTGAGCTGCTGCCGTCAACGATATAGCCCCAGTCTGCGCTGATTAAGCCCCAGTCCTGAATTTGCCAGCGTAATCCCAGGCCCACGCTGCTGAGCGCTTCCTGGCTGCTGGATCCGGCATCGGGGGAGCGTCTGTGGATGGCGCCTGTGTCGATAAAGCTGAGCAGGCGCAAGCCTTCATAAATTTTGGGCGTGCTGATTTCTATTGTGCCTTGCACACCGCTGTCCCCCGTTGCGCTGCGGTCACTCACGCCGCGTAAAGAGTTATTGCCCCCTAATGCAAACTGCTCCCCCGCGATAAGGGCTTCATTTGAAAACTGGCCGCTTAGCTTCAGGCTGGCTTGCCAGTCGCCTGCAAAGCGATACAGGCCTTCTGCCTTAGCGTGCCATGATTGCCAGTTGCTGAATGCGTCTTTGCGGTTGGCCTGGTAGGCTTCATCATCATTACCCACGCCCGATGGCAGATTGTGCGTGTAATCAAGACCAAAATTGATCTCGATGTCTTCACTTTGCCAGTGGCCGTTATAAGCCAGAGTCAGCGGGCGGCTTCGTACATCGGGGCTGAGCTGGCCAACACCGGATATATCTGTGCCCCTGAATAATTTATCGTCGATTGCGGCTTCGATTTGCGAGCGGTATTGCCCCTGTGGGGCCAGATAGTAGGTGTAGCGCAGCCCGCCTGATTCACCTTTCCCTGTGATGGTTAAGCCTTCACCCAGGCTGCCGGAATCTACTTTGGATTGCGCATAATAGGCAGACAGGCTGCCGCCCAGCTGATACAAGGGCAAGCGGTAGAAAACACCATACTGGCTTACATTATCGGGCTGGCTGGGGGCGGTGGAGTAGCTGACTGTGGCAACATGATCGCTATTAAATAAGTTGGCGTGCTGTAAACCTAAAGAGAGGCGTAAGCGGCCGTTATCATCCGAGCCAGAGTTATTACCAGAAACAAAAACGCTCCAAGGCTTTTGCTGCTGGGTATCAAGAATGGCTTCAATGCTGTCTGCATCGCCTTCTTTAAAGGTGAGGGTGGTTTGTTTTGCCGGGTTTTCATTGGCAATAACCAGCTGTGTGGTCATCGCCTGAAAATTAGGCGAGCTGCCTTCCTGCAGTGCAGGCAGGCTGTTTCTCTGATTTTCTTCATCAAAAAAAGTGTTGTTTTTGATGCTTACTTTACTGAGTTTAAAGCTCAGTACTTCCAGAGTAATCGTGCCGCTCACTTCCTGAGGCGGCAGGGTGACGCGTAAAAAACCGTGCCCCCGCTCTCTTAATGCAGATTCAAAGGTGCTGGCAGCTTGCTGCAAATCACTGAGCGAGCGGTTTTTGCCTAAATAAGCTTGTAATAATTGCTGGCTGTCATCGTTAGAAAGAGGATTCTCCCCCTTCACATTAAAGGCGGTCACATTAAAAAGAGGCTCTTCGGCCCATACAAAGCCTGAAATTATGCTGGCGAGTAAACAAAGGCGAAATTTCATAAGGTGAAGGAGCTCTTGTTTATTTGACCGCACCTGGTTTGCAGCCAAGGTTTGAGGGAATGCCGTTTTTACTCAGAATGTCACGCAGCGGAATCTTTACAATGCCGATGGGGGTTTTATCAAACTCAATAAATACAGGGAGCTCGCGTAAGCGAATTGGGTTGTTCTTGTTCGAAAACCCTGTTTCGTCTTTCCCTAAAAATAGCACTTGCTGGCTGGTGTTGTCAGTAAGACTAACATTGCCATCACGGACGTGTACATAGAGCCCAGGCATATCATTACTGCCCTCGCTTTGACCAAATAAGAGCTGCAGATCAACAGGGATAGTATCAGGCCGTGGCACAGGCATATTGCCAAGCCCGGCTGGCGGTGTAGCCGGGCGGATAATGCCGGAGATGCGGATCAAAACCGTCTCACCAGGATTGAGCTGCTGAACAGGGCCATTTACAGGGCTGACAGTGATGCGGCCTTCCCATACATAAGCGCCAAAGCCATCCATGCCGGGTAAGGCGGGATCTGCACAAGCGGCTGTGCATTCAAAATCGACCCCTGTGCCGCGTATGCCAATCGTGGCGCTTTTGGTGGTGTATTGCACCGCATCGGGTTTGGCTTTGCCAATTAAGCCCGTTAAAGCGCGTAATCCCCCCTTAAATAATGAGAGGCCAAAGCTGCCTTCCGCAGGTGCGGTGGCTTTGTATTCAAAGCGATCAATCTGCATTTGTGTATCGCTGCGTAAAGACACCTTGCCCCCATCCCTGAAGGCCAGTACCAGCGCACCATCGGCGGCGGTTTCAACCCGCTCACCCACATAAACCGCGCCGCCTTGCACCAGCATGCGTAATACGCCTTCCTTGTTCCTGGCATTGGCTTTACCCGACAAGCTCACAACACGGGCAGCTGCAGCTACTTCAACGGCCTTATTTTGCTGAGTGGGCGCTTCTTTTGCTTCTTGCGCGCAATCGCCGGCACAAAGCCTTGCATCAAAATCAGTACCGCGAATCCCGATAGTGGCGCTGGAGGTCTGAATCTTGGCTGCCGTGGCTGATTGCTTGGAAATTAAGCCAGTAACCGCACGCAGGCCGCCTTTAAACAGGCCCAAAACCATGCCGTCTTCCCGCCCTGCCTGGCCAAAGGCAAAGCTGTCGATTTTCATCCTGGTATCCGGGCGCACCGTGATCTGGCCCCCATCATTAAACTTCAGAACGGCGTGGCTATTGGGCGCGGTAATGATTTCATCGCCCTCATTTAAAATCGAGCCTTTACCAATCAGCTTAAGCCCGCCACTTTTACCCTGCGCCGAAGCTGCGCCCTGCACCGAAGCCACTTCGGCCACAATGGCCGCATAGCTTGGCACTTGCAGTAAAAAGATAAGAAAAAAGAGCTTAAGGGCAGTTGGCATCGTCTTCTCCGGCAACGCGTATGGTCTCTTTGGGAGGCTCAAGCTCTTCTGGTTTTTTGGCTTCAAAGGGTAATTGCCCGGTGCCAATAATTTGGAAATGGCTTTGCTGATCCTGGTTTTGCAAAACAATAATTTTAACAATTTGCTCAACTTGCTCAGGGCTTGCAGTTAAGGGTAGATTATTCAGCAAAGGCGAATCCAGATTTTTGCCAATTTTATTAACAACGCCCGTGGTTTGAATTTGATCGGGGCTGATATTATTGCTGATGGTTCTGGCGCTGCCATAACTGATGGCACCTCCGCTGGCCGAAATCGCTTTCACACCTTTGGCGACCTGAATAACCGCCGCATCCACAGAAATCTCACCCGTTGTCCCTTTTACTCCCCGCTGAGCGCCTGCCCGTGCACCATTATTGCTGCCTGAATTGAATTGGGCCTGTGTGGCGCCCGCAATTAAGTTGGCATTTTGAATAAATGTATCATTTGCATTTACTTTGATATCGCCTGCAGCAATCAGATCTGTATTTTGAATAATATTGTCATTATTCGCACCGGTATCCCGGCTGGTGAGTTTTATTGTGCCTGTTGATTTAAATGATCCGCTGTTGATCCTTAAAACACCTTTACTCAGCAATGAAGTATCATCAGCAGAGAAGGGCGAAATAACGCTGAGCGTACCCTGGTTATCAATTAATACACTGCCCTTGCTGTTGATTGCCTGAACAGTAAGATCAGTATTATTAAGTAATGAAATATCACCACTGCTGCTGGCTGAAAATTGGGAGATGCTATGATTTCCCTTGTCTAAAGAAATTTGATTCAGTCCAATAGTTTGCAGGGAATTTGTTTTTATTTTTGCCTGGCTGCTGTCAATAATCGAATTTGCTTTCAGAATAACAGTGCCGCCTTGCAGCTGATCATTTAATTTTAATGTATCTGCTGAATTAATATTTACGTTTTCATCGCTAACAATACCAGCCAGGTCAATTGACTTGCTGTTGCTAAAGTTAATGTTTCCCTTGCTTTTTAGTCCGGCCACATCAAATGTATTATTGTTTTGTAAATCAATTCCCAGCTCAGCATCGGCAACGAATGTGGTGGCAGAAAGCTGTGCACCACTGGCCTCAGTCAGCTTGCCATTTAATATTTTAAATTGCAGTTGTTTTCCACTTACGCTTCCTTTTATATTTAAATCTCCTGTGTTATTTATTTTTATATCGCCATTACTGCTGCTTCCTTCTAAAACCAGCTCCTTATTATTAACCAGGCTGATATTGCCACTGTCGCTGATTAATCTGGCCTGATTTAAAATATTCTCTTTTTCAAATGTAATATCGCCGCTGGCCTTTGCATCAAGCGTTTTGCTGCTGATTATGCCGGAACTGCTCAGGCTGCCTTTTGCGCTGATACGTAAATTACCATTGCTGCTTGTTTTTCCTAAAGTCAGAGTCTTGGCATTATTAATTGAAATATCACCTTCTGCACTGCTTAAGCTGGCTTGATTAATTGTATTTTCATTATCCAGCTTAATTCCTTTTCCGGCTGAGGCGCTTAAGTTATCTGTGCTAAGTGTGCCATTTGCAAGGCTGATGATTGTTCCGCTATTTGCTTTCAGGTTTATATTCTTCGCAACGATTGCATCATTTATACCCAGATTGCCGTCTGTACTGATCTGCAGCTGACCCGCTGTATTAATAGCACCTAAGGCAAGTGTTTTGGTATTTGCAAAAACAATATCGCCACTACTGGTGGGGGAAAAAATATCAACGGTATTGGCTTCCCCAAGGTTGATGCTGGCAGATTGCGCATTAAGGCTTCTTGCATTAATAACGCCTCCCGCTGTCTGGCGAATATCACCTGTGCTATTTAAAGTTAAACTTCCATCCCCAATCGAAAATCCACTAATCAAAACATCACCCGTTTTATTACCTTTAGCATCCCCAACAATAATACTGGCAGATTTAATGCGGCTTAAATCGCTGTTGTTTAAAACAAAGCCGGTATCTGACTGACTATTACCTCCTAAAAAAACTTTGACATTATTATTACTTAGCGGGGTGTAAAAAAACTCACTTCCTTCTATCAGTGCCTGCGATCCCATTGCCAGATTGTCTGCAATAAAATTTATATTTTTACTGTTTATTTTATTGTTAATTTTTATTCCGCCAAAGGCTTGTAATTTGGCCAGTTCAGTATTGTTTAATACACCATCGACTGATATTTTACCCTCGCTGCTTATTTGCAGGTTTTTTGTACTGATATCCTGCAGTGAAAGATCTGTCTTGTTTTTTAATGAGAAAACACCTGCTGCTGAAGCAGATATTTTATTTATATTATGAGTGGCATTATTTAGAATAATGTCACCTGCTGATTTTAAGACGACATCGCCCATTAGCTGGGCCTTGCTATTGTCACTGACAGAGCTGCCACTGATATCTGATTTATTAGCGTTGAGTGTCCCTCCAATAAGCAGAACCTCACTGTTTTTTATTTTTAGCTGGTTGGCAATTACATCACTTAAAAATAAAGCGCTATTGTTATTCAGCGAGATGTCTCCAGTCTGGCTGGTTAAAATGGTCTGGCTTATTTTGTTGCTGTTTTCAAGTTTTATACCACTATCAGCATTAATCGCTAATTGTTCAGTATTTATAGTGCCATTTGAAATTTCGCTTACATTGCCACTTGCATTAAAGGCGACAGATTGAGCGGAAATTTGCTCATTTATGCCAATATTGCCTTTGGCACTAATCGCCAGTAACCCCGCTGTTTTTATTGCGCCAAGGGCAAGCGTTGTGCTGTTTGAAAAGAAAATATCCCCATTACTGACGGGTATAAACTGATCAACAGTATTTTCTTCAGTCAGTTTTATGCTTGCCGCCTGAACATTCAGCGTTTTGCTGATCAGTTTGCCACCACTGCTCTGGCTGAGAGCTCCGCTGCTATTAATAAATAAATCAGCACTGCCTGTGTTAAATCCTTTAATTTGAGTGTCGCCTACTTTATTTCCCTTTGTATCGCCAATGATGATTTTGCTGGCTTTTATTCTGTCAAAATCACTTTGCAACAGTTCAACACCTGTATTGGTTTTTGTGCTGCCACCCAAGCTCACTTTTATACTGTCTGCTGTCATTGGTGTATAAATAAAATCAGTAGTATCTATTTTGCCCTGCGAACCCATATTAAACTGATCTGTTTTTATATTTATATTTTTACCCGTAACCGCATTATTAATACTAATCCCTGTGCCTGATTGCAGCTGGCTGATGTCCGTGCTGCTAAAGCTGCCATCCGCATTTAATTTTCCATCATTACTAATATTTATCCCTCTGGCTTTTATCTCTAAAAGAGAAAGTGTACCTTTATTTTTTAATAATAAATCCCCGCTTGTTGATGCAGCAAAAGTACCTAAAGTATGCGTGGAATTATTAAGTACAATATCACCTGTGCTGCTGATTTTGGCATTGCCTATCAGTGTTGCTGCCGCGCTGTCGCTCATACTTTTTGCTGTTATATCTATCTGGCTGGCGTTTAAATTACCTTTTAAGACTAATTCTTCAGAATTAATCATTTTAAATTGCCCGCCAGCCGATTCTTCTAAAGACAGTCTCTTGCCATTATTAAGGCTAATGTTCCCCTGGCTGGTTTTTATCCCTGCGCTGTCAATTGTATTGTTTTTGTCAAGAGTAATACCTGTTGCTGCCGTGGCATTTAATTTATTGCTGTTTATAACTCCACCGCTCAGCTCACTGATGCTGCCTGCAGTAGCGCTGATTGTGCTGGTTTTACTGTTGATTATTCCGCCTAAAATTAAATTTCCTTTGCTGGCATTCAATGTTGCAGTATCTGCGTTTGTTATTCCATTTAATTCAATATTCCCTGCTGTAATAGTGCTGGTGCTGCTGTTTATTTTTCCACTGTGGCTGAATTTATTTGTGGTGTTGAATATGGCTGCGCTCACGTTAATTGTATTGCTGGTATCAATATTATTATCGCTGCTTATATTCGCAGTGTTTGCTGTTAAGGTGTCATTCAGTAAAATACTGCCTGCATTGCTGACTTTTACGTCACCAGAGCCTGTATTGACTACCCCAAGCGTGAGAGCCTGATTATTATTTAAATTAAGACTGCTGCCACTTATGGTGGCTTTACTGATTTGATTCGTTTTATCAAGTGAAACTGCGCCCGTTGCTGTGATATTTAAGCTGGCTGCTGTAACGCTGCCGCTGCTTCCCTCGCTTAAGTTTGCCGCTTTCAGATTGATTGTGCCGGCACTTATTGTCGATAATTCCCCATTAATGAGTAAATCACCCACATTGTTCAAATCAATGTTTCCGTTGCCCTTCAGGCTGCTTACGGTAAGCGTTTTACTGTTTTTAATTGAAATATCGCCCGAATTATTACTGGCGCTCAGGGTGTCTGTTTTATTATCCTGCCCAAAGCTGATTGCATTTGCTGATGTGGCTGTTATTTTGTTTGCTGTAATAATGCCGCCGCTTTGGCTGATACTGCCCCCTGTTGTATTCAGGGTTAAATTTTTGGCGGAAATGTTTTTGTTGATAACAATATTACCGCTGGAGCTTGCATTTATATCATTACTGCTGACTAATCCATCCGTATATCCTACAAACCCAAGATTAAGTATGCCGGAGTAATCGATATTAATATCGCTGCTTGCATTCAGTGAAATACCATCGTTAAATACATTACCCGTATTATTCAGGGTGATGCTGGATCCTTTGGCCATTAAGCCTCTGGCTTTTATGCGGCCGCTTTGATTAATGCTGCTCATTGAATATATTTCTAATACTGTATTCGGGCTGGATGTGAGTAAATCGAGGCTTGCTATATCAACTGCCCCCATCTGATATGAGGTACTGCCTATCTTGATGGTATTGGCCGTGATATTTTGAAATTCATTCTGAGTGATACCAAAACCACTGCGGCTGGTGCCACCTATTTGTAATGATGTGCCGGATGTAACGGGCAGCAAAGTGACGGTGCCACCGCTGGCGGCCAGGCTGCCATAGACGGTTACTTCTGTATTGTCGGTAAGATTAATATGATCTGCTTGCAGGGTTATATTTCCCGCAGTTATTTTTTTGTCACCACTTAAGCTGGATGTAGGAATGGTGATTGATTTATTGGCTGCCGTGGTGATGATCCTGGCATTTGCGGTGCCGGCATTTACTTCTATGCCTGAAAAAGTAACTGATCCGGAATTTTCAATTGAAATTGCACCATTATTAGTACTCACGCCTTTTAAGTTAGAGATATTACTTGTGCTGTCGCCACTGCTGCGGCCGGTACTGCTGTCTGTAATAAGCGTTAAATCAGTATTGTTTTTAAGTGTAATACCTGCCCCGCTTGAGGCCGTTTTGGCAGTTAGCCTAGCAATGCTGTTATTGCTGTTATCTAAATTGATATTGCCACTGCTTGTGTAAAGTGAAAGCGATGGAGTGTTAGCGTTGGTTGAAAGGGTAATGGCTGCTGACTGGCTGATATTGCCATTGTTTTCAATCCAGCTTTGGTTGCCCATTTTGCTGCTGCTGGTCAGCTCCGGGTGGGCCACTATTTCTATTGGTTTATCATTTTTTAAATAGACCGGGCCTTCACTTTTGCTGCTGAATTGATCAATCCGATTCGCTGCTTTTCCTAAATCAATAATATAAGCAGAGCCGGAAGAGGCTGGGCTGAGAGTGGATACGCTTAAATGGCTGGCTGTAATGTAATTGGTGCCAGAGTGTGATGAAGACTGGCTTATTCCTGTTTTGCCATAGATGCTTAAATTTTTGCCTGTGCGATCGATGGCTTGATTGATTGCAACCGTATCATCTGTTTTAAACTCCAAGTTGCTGGTGCTCAGCTTAGCAAGTGCTGCACTATTCAGCTGCATTTTGCTGGTATCTGTTCCATCATCAAACTCTATTGCACCTAATGCTTTAATTGATATTTTTTTATTACTGCCACTGGTAATCGTGCCGTTTAAAGTAAGACTTAATGCCTCAAGACTTATATTGCCATTTGTTGTAATGGCTCCCACTTCAATTGCTTTTTGTGCTGTTTTTAAAATAATATCGCCTGATCCATTATTTGTAATGGCGTTATATATTGCAGGCTGTGAAGCAGTGGTTGTGGTAATGCCGATGCTTTCCGGATAAGCATTACTTGCATCCAGTGTTAATGAACGGTTTGAATTGTAGGTATATGAGGTGGCAAGGGATATGGTGCCGCTTGATTTTACCGTTACATTATTATTAGCGAGTGCATTATCAATATCACCGGTTAAAACATAGCTGCTGTTTTGCTCTGCGCTATTGTCAAACACGCCCAGCGCATCGCTACTGGTAATGGGCGTGCCGGTTGTGGCGATGGTGATATTGTTGGGGTCCAGCAGTAGTGTTCCGGCTTTTCCCTTAGGTGCAGAGGTATCTGCTTTGGCTTTGAAATCTAAATATTCTTTTCCTGAGGTTTCAATCAGCCCGCCATCTCCGCCCAAAGCGCCGCCTTTAGCGCTGATCCGGCCGTTAACCCGGGTTGTTTTGTCTGCCCAAACGATGACTTTGCCGCCATCCCCATCTGCAAGGGCATCGGCACGTAATGTGCTGTCTGCACTGGTGTAGCTGGCTTCTGAGTTGGGGATGAGATTATTTTTACCCTGGTAATCTCCGCCCACTAAAATACTGCCGCCTGCCTGCTGCCCGCTGGCGTCAATGTTTGCGTGGTCAAACACGCCTACATGTCTGCCAAGCAGCTGCACCTCTCCGCCCTTCAGCCCTGTTGCGCTGATCTGGCCGCTGGCAAGCAGAGTGCCTGCCGGCCCAGCGTCGAGTGTAATTTGCCCGGCCACTGCGCCACTGGTATCAATGCGGCTGGCGGAGCTGGTTTCTATTTTATCGCTGGCGCGAAGTAAAACCTTGCCGCCCACTTGTTCGGCGCGAACCGCACGGATATCTCCGCTGTGTTTTAAGGTACCTGCAAACAGGCCAACGGCATCGCCCTTGATCTGCCCCAGATTAATTACACTATCGCTTGGGGCTTGTAAGGTAAAGCGCATGCCTTCCAGGCTGAGGCTAACAATCTCAACTGATTTACCAGCGCCCAGTACCACATTACCGTTATTGGCCTCGATAAGGCCGCTGTTTTTAATATCGGGGGAGATTAGAAAAACATCGCCATCCTGGCTGCGTATCATCCCTTCAACGGCTATTTTCCCGCCAGTGCCATCAAAGCGATAACGCCCGTTAAGAAAGTCATCATTTTTAATATCGAGCGTGGAAGCCACAAAGCCAGCGGTATCAATTCGGGCGTCCTTGCCGACTAGGAGGCCGTTGCGGTTAATTAGAAAAACGCGGCCATTTGAGCTGAGCTGGCCCAGAATTTGTGATGGATCGATGCCGCTGACGCGATTCAGCACGATGCTTTTGACGGATTCCTGCTGGAATCGGGTGGCCTCGTCTTTGGCGATATTGAATTTCTGCCACTCGATAATCGCGTTGGGCGTGTTCTTAATGGTGAGCATTTTGCCCACCTGCTGAATATCTGCCGTTCCATGGATGATTTTTGCATTCTCAGGATTAGCGAAGGCCGGCGCACCCATCAGCAGCGGTAAGGCGCTTGCAATTGCGAGCACTAAGGGGCGTAAAGGAAATTGCGGCTTCATTTTAGCCTCCGCTGTCACGGGGAAATGTAATCGCTTAATTCTAGTTTGTGATATGCCTTTTACCAGTGGCATCTGATGAAGTCACAAACAGTATTACTGTTTTTTCTTTCTTTATGCTTTTTATTGTCTTTTGTAATTTGTCAGTAACAATGCTAAGTAAAAACCCTTATTTTTTTAATGTGTGCATATAAGGGATTTCCTGCTTGAAAACATTGCTCCCTTTTGGGTTTGGCATATAGAATCAAGGCCATTTCGCCGAAAATTTCTGCTTCCCCTAAGGGTTTTGTGATGGATCGACAAGGCTGGTTAAAGGGCACTTTGTATAGCCCGACGTTCGAACAAGATAGCTGTGGCTTCGGCCTGATTGCTCAAATGGATGACAAGCCATCGCATTGGCTGGTTTCTACCGCAATTAGCTCTCTTGCATGTCTGACACACCGTGGAGCCGTTGCCGCTGATGGAAAATCAGGCGATGGCTGTGGTCTGCTGTTTCGAAAACCGGATAGTTTTTTGCGCGCCGTGGCCGCAGAAAATCAATTTACGGTGGCCGATGAATACGCTGTAGGGATTGTGTTCTATAGCGCTGAAGCAACATTAACAAAGCTCTTTGCCGCAATGGAGGAGCAGGGATTATCAGTTGCTGGTGTACGCAGTGTGCCGGTTAACATCGAAGCCTGTGGCGAATACGCCTTGCAAACACTGCCGACCATTGGCCAGCTGTTTGTGAACGCGCCAGCAGGGATGACAAGCCAGGTTTTTGAAAGAAAGCTTTATCAGGCACGACGTGTGGCAGAAAAAGCCTGTACTGACGATGCTGCTTTCTATATGCCAACCTTAAGCCCGCATGTGCTGTCTTATAAGGGCCTGGTTACACCGGATAATTTGCCAGAATTTTATCTGGATTTGAAAGATCCGCGCTTTGAATCATCGCTTGCCGTGTATCACCAGCGCTTTTCGACCAATACCTGGCCGCAGTGGAAGCTGGCTCAGCCTTTCCGCTATCTGGCGCATAACGGCGAAATTAATACCCTGCACGGCAATCGTTTATGGGCCAAAGCCCGTGAAGCGATTATGGATAGTGAGCATCTGGATATGGACACGGTGCGCCCGATTGTTCAAACCAATGGCTCTGATTCGATGTCGATGGACAATATGCTCGAAGGTCTGCTGATGGGCGGTATGGATGTGTTCCGTGCTTTCCGTATGCTGGTGCCGCCTGCATGGCAAAACGTTGATAGCAACGACCGCGACTTACGTGCATTTTACGAATACAACTCCATGCATATGGAGCCGTGGGATGGCCCGGCCGGTATCGTCTGGACCAACGGCCGCTATGCGGGCTGTGCCTTGGATCGCAATGGCTTGCGCCCGGCGCGCTATGTGATTACCAAAGATCGCCACCTGACGATTGCTTCCGAGATTGGCGTGTGGGGCTATAAGCCCGAAGATGTGGTGAAGAAAGGCCGTGTTAAACCGGGCCAGATTGTGGCTGTCGATTTAAGTAATGGTGAATTCCTCGATACCGAAACCATTGATAATCGCCTGAAAACCGCCCAGCCTTACCGCGCTTGGGTAAAGAAACACGCCCAGCATTTAGAGCTGGCAGAAGACAACTCACCGCTGGAAGCGATGAGCCGTGAGCAGTTGCTGACCTACCAGAAGCAATTTCAGCTGACTTTTGAAGAGCGCGATCAAATCTTGCGCGTACTCGCAGCGGACGGCCAGGAAGCCATCGGCTCGATGGGTGACGACACGCCCATGGCGGTGTTATCCGAAAAAGTGCGCTCGCCGTACGATTATTTGCGCCAGCAATTTGCCCAGGTGACCAACCCGCCGATCGATCCGATCCGCGAAGCGATCGTGATGTCGCTGAATACCTGTTTTGGCCCTGAGCGTAATCTGTTTAAAGAAACAGAATTTAACGCCAGCCGCTTAGAAGTACGCTCGCCGGTCTTGTCGTCAGATAAATTTGATGCGCTGACTACAATGACCGATCCGGATTACAAGCCGGCTTTCTTTGATATTACGTTCGACCCGGCTCAAACCACTTTAAAAGCGGCGATTGAAGCGCTGCGTGCTGATGTACTTGCCAGCGTACGCGATGAAAAAACCGTGGTGGTGGTATTAAGCGATAAAAATATTCAAAAAGGCCGCTTGCCGATTCCAGCGCTGTTTGCTGTGGGCGCAGTGCACCATGAGCTGGTTAACTCAGGCCTGCGTTGCCTGAGTAATATCATTGTTGAAACGGCTACCACGCGCGACCCGCATCACTTTGCCTGCCTGATTGGCTATGGCGCTACAGCGGTATTCCCGTATCTGGCTTACCAAACCATTAAAGAATTGGTAGAAATCGGCCAGATTGATTTGCCGCTAGAAAAAGCCGCCAATAATTTCCGTAAGGGGATTAATAAGGGCCTCTTGAAGATTCTCTCCAAAATGGGCATTTCAACCGTTGCTTCTTATCGTGGCTCACAGCTGTTTGAAGCGGTTGGCGTGAATGAAGAAGTGGTTGAGCTCTGCTTAAACGGCACGGTTTCACGGATTTCTGGCGCTAATTTTGCGGACTTCCAGGAAGACCAAGGCAAGCTGAACAAGCTGGCGTTCAACACCATGCGCCCCATCGCGCAGGGTGGTTTGTTGAAGTATGTGTTTGGCGAGGAATACCACGCTTACAACCCTGATGTGGTGATGCAGCTGCAAAAAGCCGTGCAAAACGGTGATTACAAGGAATACCGCAAGTACGCCGATCTGGTGAACAAGCGTCCTGTTGCCATGTTGCGCGATTTGATGGGCTTGAAGCTCGATGCCACCAAGGCGATTTCGATTGATGAAGTCGAATCCGTTGAATCGATTCTGAAGCGTTTTGATTCCGCAGGCATGAGCTTGGGCGCACTCAGCCCGGAAGCGCACGAAGCTTTGGCCGAGGGGATGAACCGCCTGGGCGGCAGATCAAACTCGGGCGAGGGCGGTGAAGATCCGGCGCGTTATGGCACGGTGAAAATGTCCAAGATCAAGCAAGTGGCTTCTGGCCGTTTTGGCGTGACGCCGCATTATCTGGTGAATGCCGAAGTCTTGCAGATCAAGGTAGCGCAAGGTGCAAAACCGGGTGAAGGCGGCCAGTTGCCTGGGGATAAAGTCAGCCCGCTGATTGCTAAGCTGCGATGCTCCAAGCCTGGAATTTCTTTGATTTCCCCGCCGCCGCATCACGATATTTATTCGATTGAAGATTTGGCTCAGCTGATTTTTGACTTGAAACAGGTCAATCCGGAAGCCTTGGTATCGGTAAAACTGGTGGCAGAACCCGGCGTGGGCACGATTGCTGCCGGTGTAGCCAAGGCTTATGCCGATCTGATCACTATTTCGGGTTACGACGGCGGTACAGGTGCCTCGCCTCTGGCGTCAGTGAAATACGCTGGTACGCCATTTGAGCTGGGCCTCACTGAAGCGCAGCAAGTATTGCGTGCCAATGGCTTGCGTGGCCGCGTGCGCATGCAGGCGGATGGTGGCTTAAAGACCGGTCTGGATGTGGTGAAAGCCGCCATGATGGGCGCGGAAAGCTTTGGTTTTGGTACAGGCCCGATGGTGGCGCTGGGCTGCAAATTCTTAAGAATTTGCCACCTGAATAACTGCGCAACCGGCGTGGCGACGCAGGAAATCAAGCTGCGTTCTAAATACTTTATTGGCCTGCCAGAAATGGTGGTGAATTACTTTACCTTTATCGCGCAAGAAACCCGTGAATGGATGGCGGCGCTTGGGGTTCGTCAGTTATCCGATCTGATCGGTCACAGCGAAATGCTGGAGCTGGCAGCGGGCGCAACTGAACGCCAGGGGCGTCTGAATCTGGGCGTGCTGCTGAGCCAAGGCACGATTCCAGAATCGCAACCGCGTTTCTGCGTGGAAGAGCGCAACCCGTCCTTTGATAAGGGCGAGTTGGCCGAACAAATGGTGAAAGACGCCATTGCCGGTATTAAGAGCCAAACGCCGCAAAAGTTTGAATACGCAGTGCGTAATATTCATCGCTCCATCGGTGCGCGTTTGTCGGGCGAAATCGCCAAGGCACACGGTGCAGATGGCTTGCCAAGTGAATGCCTGCATATCAAATTGCACGGCTCGGCCGGGCAATCTCTGGGCGTTTGGAATGCCAGGGGCCTGACGATAGAGCTGGAAGGCGACGCCAACGATTACGTCGGTAAGGGCATGAGCGGCGGGCGCTTGGTGGTTTATCCGCCAAAAGCTTCAGAATTTGAATCGCACGCTGGCGTGATTGTGGGTAATACCTGCCTTTACGGTGCAACGGGTGGTGAGCTGTTTGCTGCTGGTACGGCGGGTGAGCGCTTTGCGGTGCGTAACTCCGGTGCGACGGCCATTGTGGAAGGCATTGGCGATCACGGCTGCGAATACATGACCGGTGGTTGTGTGATTGTGCTGGGCGAAACAGGCTACAACTTTGGGGCGGGGATGACCGGTGGTTTTGCGCTGGTTTACGATCCTAAAGAGCGTTTTGCTTACCGTATTAATAATGAGCTGGTGGATATTAATCTGATTAATGGCGAATCGTATGGTGCAGTGCGGGCCTTCTTGCGCGGAAAATTACGCGATCACGCCAAGCTAACCGGATCGACCCGCGCCATTGATATTCTGGCCGATTTTGATGAAGCACAGGATAACTTCTGGCTGGTGAAACCAAAGGCTGCCAAGTTGGATGATCTGTTAAAAGATTGATCAGGATGGGGAGTGGTGAGTAGAAAGTTGGGAGAGGAATTCGACTCCCGACTCACCACTCCCGACTCCCTCAACTCCTAAGCCCCTTATTCACTACCCTCAGATTCAAATACCGAGGTTTAGATCATGTCAGATGTATTCCAGTTTATGAAAGTTGCCCGGAACCCGGGCGAGAAGGTTGACGCTGCCGCGCGCAAGATTGTATTTAAAGAAATTTACGCTCCATTAAGTAAGCCCGACGCGGGCGAACAAGCTGCCCGTTGTCTGGGCTGCGGTAACCCGTATTGCGAGTGGGAATGCCCGGTGCATAACTACATCCCGAACTGGTTGCAGTTAGTGGATGAAGGCCGCCTGTTTGAAGCGGCCGAGCTGTCGCATAAAACCAATTCGTTGCCAGAAATCTGTGGCCGTGTCTGCCCGCAAGATCGCCTGTGTGAAGGGGCCTGTACCCTGAATCAGGGCGGCTTTGGTGCGGTATCAATCGGCTCGGTAGAGAAATACATTACCGATGAAGCCTTTAAACAAGGCTGGCGCCCGGATATGTCCGGCGTGGTTAAAACCAGCAAGAAAGTCGCCGTGATTGGCGCTGGCCCGGCAGGCCTCGCCTGTGCCGATGTACTGGTGCGTAATGGCGTGCAGCCAGTGGTGTTTGATCGCTACGAGCAGATCGGTGGCCTGCTTACCTACGGTATTCCAGAGTTCAAGCTGGAAAAATCCGTGATGCAAACCCGCCGTGAAATCATGGAAGGGATGGGCATCGAGTTCTGCCTGAATACCGAAATTGGCAAAGACATCACGATTGAAGATTTGCTGCGTGACTACGAAGCCGTATTTATGGGCATGGGCGCATACAAATATATGAAGGGCGGCTTTGAAGGTGAAGACTTGCCTGGCGTGATGGAAGCGCTGCCGTTTCTGATTAATAACGTCAGAAACAGTATGGATACCTTACCAGCGGGCGAAGATTACATTAGTATGGCCGGTAAGCGCGTGGTAGTGCTGGGTGGTGGTGATACGGCAATGGATTGCAACCGCACCTCGATTCGCCAGCAGGCAAAATCAGTGATCTGTGCTTATCGCCGTGATGAAGCCAATATGCCAGGCTCCAAGCGTGAAGTATTAAACGCCAAGGAAGAAGGTGTTGAGTTTCTGTGGAACCGCCAGCCCGTGGGCATTATTCAGAATAGCGATGGCAGCCTTGGCTTAAAACTCGTGACCACCGAATTGGGCGCGCCGGATGCCAATGGCCGCCAGGCTGCGGTGGAAGTGGCAGGCTCTGAGCAAATCATCGAATGCGATCATGTGATCGTGGCCTTTGGTTTCCAAGCAGAAGCGGCATCATGGTTTGAAGCGCAGGGCATTAAAGTAGACAGCCGTGGCCGCACTATTGCGCCAGAGAAACAAGCCTTGAAACACCAAACCAGCAATCCAAAAGTGTTTGCCGGTGGCGATCAGGTGCGTGGTGCAGATTTGGTAGTGCGTGCGGTATTTGAAGGCCGTCAGGCTGCGGAAGGTATGCTGGAGTTTTTAGGCGTGTGGTAATCAGCGTCTGATATGAGTAGAAAAAAGGGGAGGGCCATGGCTCTCCCCTTTGCGCGTTTATGGTGTGGGTTTGCTGCTATTTCTGTAAGGCTGGTGCAGGTGGCGAGCAATGTTGAAAAGTGCGTAGGTTGTACCCCGCGTGGGCACTAAGCAAAGTCAAAAAGACCTTTTTATAGTGCCTTCGGCACGTTGATTTTGGAGCGGTTAGCCACCGCGGGGCCTTCCTTTCTTGCTTCGCCAAGAAACGAAGCCAAAGAAGGCGACCCCACGAAACACGAAAGCCCCTGCGCTGCGGACAATCGAGTCGGCGGCAGGCGGGATTGGCTCGTTCCTCGCTCCCTGGCCGAAACCCCGCCCCGCTTGTTCCTCGCTCCGGCGTGTTTCAAGGGGACTTTAAAAAGCCCTATGCAAAGAGCGTGGTTGTTATGCTTTTCGCTGTTTGCTAATGAAAAAAAATCTGGTTAGCGCGTATTGGGTGCAAAGCGCGAGCCATGCTGAAAAGTAAGCGGGTTGCACCCGCCCTGCAAATGCCATTCTCTATTAATGAAACTTGCTTGGGCACAGGCGCAAAAATCCTTACTTCGCCTTACACAATGCCTCTTTCAACTCCCGTTTCTCCCCTGTGCTTACCCTCTCCAACCAGCAGTTTTTGCCAAGCAGGCTCAGCCTGAAGACTTCTGGTTTTTCTAGGCTTAAACCTTGCTGTTTCGAGCGTTCGATCAGCAGCTGGCTGTCGTCCATCAAGGCATTCTTTGCCAGCGTCACTTCAGAAATACCCAGCATCCGGGCCACGGTGCGGGGTATTTCTTCGCTTGGTTTTTGCAAAACAGCGTCAATGGGCGTTTGGGCAAACGCCTGACAGCCGCTTAAAAGCAGGCAGAGGGAGAGGCGTTTCATCGTCTGGCTTTCTCCAGTGTCATGATTTCCCGCAAGGCTGGGCGTAATGGTGTGCTGCTTTCGCTGCGTGACTGCCCCAAAGTCTGCCCGTTTGCCGGGCATTGGCCTGTGGCGTTGTAGCTGAGTGCGGCAGAAATAAGGCGTTCGTTCTTATCGCCCAGCGCGGTCTTAAAATCTTCATCCACCTTACATGTCGGGCTGAAGCCATCGGCATAATCGCCAAAGCCTTTATGATTTTCACCCTGAAATTGCACGGTAAAGTAAGTGGTGCCGCAGTTATCCTGAGGGATAAATCCATAGGGCTTACCGCAGGTTTGCCCGCCAATTAAATTGACTTTTACATCCGCGCCACGCAGGCCGTTAATAATGGCTTCGCTGGCCGAGCAAGTGCCGCTGCCAGCCAGGATGGTGACTTGCTTTAAATTAAGCGTGGGCAATAATGCACCGGAAGAGTAGGAGGTTGAATAAAAAGGCCATGTGTTATTGGGATCAACCGGCGTTTTATCGTTATATTTTAATTTAAAAAAAGTCTTGCCCAGCGTTTGCGCTGGCCCGGCGATCATATAGCTTAACTCGTCAGCAATATAAAGCGCACCGCCACCGTTATAACGTAAATCCAGAATTAAATCAGATACATTATCGTTTTTTAATTGAGTAACGGCATTGATTAATTGTTTTTCTGAAATAGCGTTATGGCTGTTAAATGTTAAATAACCCACTTTTCTATTAGCACTAAGGAAGCTTTTTACATTTTGCACAGGTGTTGTCTGAACTTCGAGTGCCGTTAATGATTTATTGAGTTTTTTACCATTTAAATCTTTGAATACAAACTGGTGGCGTTGATTGGCAATCGTTGGAAACAGCCCTGAATTAAGTGCATCAGTATTATTACTTGTGCGTAAATCATAGTTATCCACGCTTTCGATTTCCATTCCACGGCTGATGCCTGCAACTTCTGCCAGCGAATTGGGCTCCACATAGGCAACCACTAATCTGCGCGGAACATCTGTAGAAACAAAGGAATAGGCCATACCATAGCCAAGCTCCAGCCCGGACTGGCTTTGTTTATTGTATTCAGCAGTATTTTCTGTAAAGTGAAAGTGATCTTTTTCTTTACCGGAGGCCGTGATTAAAGGGGTTTTTAAATCGGCAAAATAATCTGCGGCACTAGCGTAGTTATCCGGGTTTAAGTTTTTTGGAACTTCTCTGTACCAGAGATAGGTTTCATCCACCCATGCCCGCAACCAGTTTTTTTCATCTTTTAAACTACCCTGCCGGTCTGGGTAGGCACGGTAATTATTATAGGGATCTGATCCTGTTCTTGGGCTGGCACACATATCCTTGTAAGCGCTGGAGCTTAAAACTGCGCCTGGGCTGCTGTCTTCTTCAGAGCCGCCACAGGCACTTAATGCACAAATCAGAACAAGATAACTGTATTTCAGGCTTTGTTTTAAAACGGTTGTTGGGTTGAAAAGCATGGTTTCACTCTACTCATGTATGGTTTTTTGAAATATTGTTTTAAGTTTTAGCTTGTATTTCAGAAAGTATTCTACATGAGCTTATTTGCAAATAATTACACTTACCTTAAATATATTTGCATGGCATGGGTGCGTCATTGGCTGTTTACCTATTATGCAGTGCCACGCTGTGCTTTGATCATTTCACAGGCCAGAGTGGTATAGGTTGCTGCCCATGCGCTTTTCACATCGCTGGTAAATGCATCGGCTAGTCCCTGTTCTAGTGTCCAGAGCAGCGCTTGCCCTACCGTGGTGTAGTGCTCTTCCTGTACGTGATAATGAGCATGGCGCTCGCCCAGTTTTTGTATGGCAGGCAGTAAGATTTCCGGTTTATTAATATTATCGACAGCCAGTTTGATACTGGTCATCAGCATGGCACCTTGTTTTTTGATATCACCTTTAAAAAGGGGTTTTACTTCGGGAGCGATTTCAAACAGGTGCTGATAAAACATTTCTGCAGCCGTGTCTGCAATAGGTAGAACCAGGGCCAGTGTTTCTTTCACAAGAGAAATATCTTTGTCGCTTAAAGGCATGGTAATGCTCCTTTGTAAGTAAAAGGCGAGTTTTACTGATGATTTATATCAGCTGAGTATTGAATGCTGCTTTGCTTTGTCTACTATGGTCTGTCACTGTTTGTTATGCAGGCTGGGCCGACTAATGGATGCGCGCTGGTTTGCGGATACTCAGCGGCTTAACACCCTGTTTTTCCCAATGGGTTTTTAATGCTGTACGCGTTAGAATCGGGTCTATGGAAACTTCTTCTTTTGCTTCGGCTTTTATTCTTTTGCTCCTTGTGACTGATCCACTTGGCGGCATCCCTTTATTTGTATCTTTGCTAAAACAAGTGCCCAAAGCGCGCCGTACCCGCATGATTTTGCGCGAGGTTTCGGTGGCTTTTTGTGTGCTGGTGATTTTTATGCTGTTCGGGCAGCAGTTTTTGCAATTGATGCATCTTTCAGAAACATCTTTAGGCATTGCTGGCGGGGTGATCTTGTTTTTGATTGCCTTGCGGATGGTTTTTCCTCACCCGGAGGGCGTATTTGGTGATGCGGCCGAGGGCGAGCCTTTTATTGTGCCGCTGGCAATTCCCCTGCTGGCCGGGCCTTCTGCGCTGGCGACTGTTTTACTACTGGTATCGCGCGAGCCTGCCAGGCTTTGGGAGTGGATAGGCGCTTTGGCGCTGACCATGTTAGTTTGTGGGCTGACGCTGGCTTTTTCTGAAAAAATCAGTCTATTGCTGGGTGAGCGTGTCACCACGGCATTTGAGCGTTTAATGGGGCTGATCTTAACGGCGATTGCGGTAGAAATGCTGCTTTCAGGAATTCGTCATTATTTGGCTACGCTGCCTTGATACGGCACAAATGCCTGTTTTTTTACCGGGCTACAATAGATTTAATCATTTATGACCAAACTGGGAATCAATAATGAATCAAGATGAATTGAAACAAGCCGTAGGCCGCGCAGCACTTGATTATGTGCCAGACAATTGTATTGTGGGCGTAGGCACAGGCTCGACTGCTAATTGTTTTATCGATGCATTAGCCACAATAAAAGGCCGTATTCAAGGGGCAGTTTCTTCGTCGGAAGCCAGTGTGGCCCGATTAAAATCGCATGGTATTCCGGTGTTTGAGTTAAATGCGGTTGATCATTTACCTGTTTATGTGGATGGCGCGGATGAAATTAACCGCCAATTGCAAATGATTAAAGGCGGTGGTGCCGCATTAACGCGTGAAAAAATTGTGGCTGCGGTAGCAGAGCAGTTTATTTGTATTGCCGATGAAAGCAAACTGGTAGATGTGCTGGGTAAATTCCCTTTACCAGTTGAAGTGATTCCAATGGCGCGCTCTTATGTGGCAAGGCAATTGGTTAAACTAGGCGGTCATCCTGCTTATCGCGAAGGGGTGATTACAGATAATGGCAATATCATTTTAGATGTGCATGGGCTACAAATTAGTGAAGCCAATAAATTAGAAAGCCAGATTAATGAGATTGTAGGCGTGGTTACTAATGGCTTATTTGCACACCGCCGTGCAGATGTTTTGTTATTAGGCACCAGCAAGGGTGTGCAAACACTGAAGTAAATACGGTATCGCCAGCCATTTCCAAAATACTTGCAATAAAATAGTCATATACTTGTGCTATTTTGTAATCTATATACTGCAGGAGCATTTCTCTGATGTCTGAACACATTTCAAAACAATTTGATGCTGAGCTGGAAGAAATTCGCTCCCAGGTGATGGGGATGGCTGGTCTGGTGGAAGAGCAAGTACGCCAGTCTATGCAGGCTTTGGCTTCTGGCGATATGGGCACAATTAATCATGTGCTGGAAGAAGAAAATCGCGTCAATGAAATGCATGTATTGCTTGATGATATGTGTATTCATATGATTGCACGCCGTCAGCCTGCGGCTTCTGATTTACGCATGGTGATGACCGTGATTAAAGCGGTTGAAGACCTGGAAAGAATTGGCGATAAAGCAACGCGTATTTGCAAGCGGGCTAAAAACATTTATGAAGCAGGCCGTTTGCAAGTGCCACGTTTTAATGAATTAAATCATATTGCAGAGCATGCTCTGGATATGTTGTCCCGCGCATTAGATG
Source organism: Iodobacter sp. BJB302 (assembly GCF_002735645.1). Taxonomy (GTDB): domain Bacteria; phylum Pseudomonadota; class Gammaproteobacteria; order Burkholderiales; family Chitinibacteraceae; genus Iodobacter. The sequence goes on along the minus strand of NZ_PDZG01000008.1, from coordinate 4,381 downwards.
CATTTGCCCGTATGGATGCCGTAACCGCAACCGATGTAAAACGTGCAGATGAGCGCCTTGATGACGAATATCGCGCATTGCAGCGTCAATTGATTACGGTAATGATGGAAGACCCTCGCGCAATTACAATTACCCTTGAAATTCAATGGATTGCAAAAGCAATTGAGCGTATTGGTGATTTGGCCGTGAGCATTGCCGAGCAGGTGATTTATCTGGTTAAAGGACAGGATGTTCGTCATAAAAACCAGGAAGAAGTCGATCGCGTCGCTTTAGGCTAAGACTCTTTAAAATGAAATTTTTAGCAGTTTAAGGGCAAAGGCGGCACAAACCGCCTTTGCCCTTTTTATCATCTGGGGATTTTCCTGTTTGCCAGCAAGGCGGGCGCACGTTATCTTAACGCCCATGCTCTCATCTTGAAGCCATATATGCCTGATTATCCTATCATTGCCGCAGTCGACCTTGGTTCAAACAGTTTTCGCTTACAAATTGCCCGCGTGGTTGAAGGTGCACTGTTTCCCCTGGATTCCTTGAAAGAGACCGTAAGGCTGGGGGCTGGTCTGGATGCCTCAGGCTCGCTTACGCCAGAAGCGCAGCAACAGGCGATTGAAGCATTATCGCGTTTTGGTGAACGTTTGCGCGGCTTGCCCGTGGAATGTGTGCGCGCGGTGGCGACCAATACATTTCGCGTTGCAAAAAATGCCAGCGTTTTTCTGCCTCAGGCCGAAGCCGCTCTGGGCTTTCCTATTGAGGTGATTGCAGGGCGGGAAGAGGCGCGGCTGATTTATATCGGTGCAGCGCACAGCCTGCCAGCTACCCGTGACAAGCGTTTGGTTGTGGATATTGGCGGAGGCTCTACTGAGCTGATTACCGGCAGCCACTTCAGAATTTTTCGTACTGAAAGCGTGCCGATGGGTTGTGTGAGCTGGAGCTTACGTTTTTTTCCTGATGGCGTGATTACTTCAGAACGTCTGGCTGAAGCCGAGCTTGCAGCGCGCGGTATGTTGCTTTCACTGGTGCCGGATTTTAATCATGAGCAATGGCAGCGTGCGGTGGGTACATCCGGAACCGCCCGTTCGATTGCTGATATTTTAGAGCTGAATGATTTTTCTGCGCTGGGCATCACCCGCGAGGGGATGGATAAGCTGCGCCAGCATATTCTGGCAGCAGGGCATGTGGATAAAGTACAGCTCAACGGCCTGCGGGCTGATCGCCGCCCGGTATTGCTTGGGGGCTTTGCCATTATGATGGCCGTGTTCGATATGCTTGCCGTAGAGCGTATGGGCGTGACTTTTGGTGCGCTGCGTGATGGCGTTTTATATGATTTAGTCGGGCGACAATCCGAGCATGATATTCGTCATCGCTCGGTGGAACAGTTTCAGCGCCGCTATCATGTAGACCCTTATCAGGCAGAACGGGTAGCCATACTGGCGGGTAAATTATTTACCCGTATGGTGGCTGATGATGCCATAGGGGCGCATCGTTTGAATATGGCCGCTGCTTTGCATGAAGTAGGGCGCTCTATTGCTCATGCCAGCTATCACAAACATTCTGCCTATATATTGCTGCATGCGGATATGCCAGGGTTTTCCAAGCGCGAGCAGGCACTGCTGGCGCGGCTTGTGCTGGCGCATCGGGGCGGCTTGGGTAAGCTGGGTGACGATATGATCGATCTGGTGGAATGGTCGGCTATTTTGGCGCTGAGGCTGGCGACGATTTTTTGCCGCTCACGTACCGATATCGATCTGCCTTTACTTCGCTGTGAAGCTAATAGTAAGCAGTTTTTGTTAGAACTGGACAGTGCATGGCTGGAAGCAAACCCGCTGACCGCTTACGCGCTTACGGAGGAGGTGAACGCATGGCAAAACATCGGCATGAAGCTCGTCGTAAGCTAAGAACAGTCCCCACGGCCAGTAAAGTTGGCATGGCACCAGGCAGCCTGCATTATGTAGGCCCGCGTGATGCCGATCCAACGCTGGCCACCTTGATTGAATATGGTCATGGTGCTGAAGAGTTTCAGGAAACCCACTTCACTTCTTTGACTGATGGCGAAGACTATCAGCCTCGCCATCCCTTGCTTTGGCTTAATCTGCACGGCCTTGCCAATATTGATTTACTAAAAGTAGTCGGTCGGCGTTTTGGTTTACATCCCTTGGTGCTGGAAGACATTCTCAATACCGAGCAAAGACCCAAAGTTGAAGTGTTTAATGGCTATGTGTTTATTTGTTTGCGTCTTGTCAGTGTGAACGAGCTGGGGGAGATCTGCAGCGAGCATGTCAGTATTGTTTTGGGGCGTAATTACGTACTGACATTTCAGGAGCAGCCAAGTGGCACATTTAATCAAATCCGTGAGGGCTTGAAATCCAGCCAGTCTCAGCTGCGCCGGTTTGGTTCAGATTATCTGGTTTATACCCTGCTGGATAAGCTGGTGGATCGCTATTTCTTAGTGCTCGAAGCCCTTAGCGAGCGTTGCGAAGATCTTGACGATGCTATTTCCAGTGGCCCTAATCCTGCCCAGCTGCAAGAAATTCAGGCGCTGCGCCGCACCATGCAATATGTAAAACGGGGCCTTTGGCCGCTGCGGGAAGTGATGAATACTTTGCAGCGCGATGAAGCAGATTTTTTCCGTGATGAAACACAGCTCTATTTGCGCGATGTTTATGACCATGTGGTGCAAATGATTGAAAGCGGTGAAGCCTTGCGCGATCTGGTTAATTCACTGCAAGACAACTATATGTCTTTGCAATCTAACCGTATGAATATAGAAATGCGCCGGCTTACTGTACTGACGACCATCTTCATGCCGCTCACATTAATTGCAGGCATTTACGGCATGAATTTTGAAGTGATGCCAGAGCTGCACTGGCGTTGGGGCTACTTTGCCGTATTGGGCGGCATGGCCGTGATTGGCCTGAGTTTAACGCTATATTTCAGGGCCAAACGCTGGTTCTGAATCTGCTGGCTGAGCACGCCGCTCTTTGCCTTCCCGGCGCTCCGCCAGCACCAGCCCTTCTTCGGTGCAGCAGGGAAAACGGTGGTTAAGCAAGCTGCGGCGGTCTTGCTTTCTTTGCATGCTAAAAAAAGAAAGTGCTGAAAATTCGTGTTCTCTGGGGCGATTCAATGACTACACTCCGGTTACATCTTTAGGCGATACTTTCAATGCTGCTAAGTCTTATAAACAACTTTAGAATTATTTGTATAAAACAAGAAAGCTTGGCGAAATAATAAATATACCTATATTTAATAAATGCCACAATCATTAATCATATAGATGTAATATTTCAGAGAGAATAATCTGCTCAGCCCCTTCTGTATTGCCGACGAACGGTAGGTGATATGCTTATTTCATGAACAGGGCAGGGCGGTATTTTATGGCTTTGTGAAAGTGTTTGAATATATAACTTATTTTTTCTGAATAATTATGTGTTTGGCATTTTCGCCATTTAATAAATCTTAATCTCCGTGGCAAAAGCTGATCTGTTGCATTTTATTCGTGCAAAAAAAATCCAGCATCTGCTGCTGGATTCTGGATAAAAGCATTTGGGGAAGATGATTTAATCAAAGAATATCGGGCCGGACATCGCTCTGATTAAAGTGATTTGCTCAATGAGCGTTGCTGAAGGCAATGAAAGTAGCAAGGTAGAATGACGCTGCGGGGCAAAGATCTAAACCCACCATGCAAAAGCAAAAACGGCAAACATGGATAAGCCGATTGCAATTTTGGCAACCGCGCCAATCAGCATGCCAATAAGGGTGGCAATGCCCACTTTGCCCGCTTGCAGCACATCTTGTCTTGCCCAAAATTCGCCAATAGCGGCACCAATAAATGGCCCTAAAAGCAGGCCGGGCAGGCCGGCAAAAATCCCTAAAATGCCCCCAATTAAAGCCCCCCAGACTGCTGCCGGGCTGGCCCCTGCTTTTTTAGCCCCCAATGCCCCGGCAATATAATCCAGCACCATGGATAGAATCAGCAGCAGTCCCAGCACGGTTAGCCAGCCGTAGCCTACACGTGCAAACTGATCTAAATAAGCAGCCAGCAGCATGCCGCCAAAAATAAAAGGGGTAGAGGGTAAAAACGGCAGCAATGTGCCAAGGAGGCCAGAAATCATTAAAACCCAGGCCAGTACCCACCAGGCGGTTTCTGCACTTAATAAGTCGGGCATATTATTCCTGAATTAGTCATCTGAGGTGGTCAGAGTGCAAAGGGGCTGAAAGGTTCTTGCTCAGGATTGATATTAAAAAATTGAGCATGGCACCCCCGGTAATTGTCAAGATAGTTGAGATGTTTTTACGATTTAAGCGACCTGTAATTCCTCGCTTGTTTTAGGCTCAATAGCCCGGTCGGGGTTCAATTGCACTTCATCTTGCCAGCTCCAGTTCCGAG
>NZ_PDZG01000089.1 GCF_002735645.1 Iodobacter sp. BJB302 | reverse complement strand
GCGCCTGAATGGAGAGATCGCGCCATTGTTTCACTTGCTCCGGGAATAAACCCTTGGCACGACAATATTCGCTGAGCTCGATTTCGGACATGGCAATGGTCTCGACGACCACGGCAAAGCGGGTTTGGGCAGACCAGTTTTCACTGCTGCGATGATGTTCGGGCACGGAGCGGCCCTCCTGGCGAAGTTGATTGCGCCAATTGTACAGCGTGGCTTCGGAGAGGTTTTCTTGCAATGCCAACTGCCGGATGCTGATTGGATAAGGAGCAAGCATTTTGCTTAAAATGGCATCTTTACGAGCCTTGGGAATACGCGACATGATAAGTAACCAGCCCCCTGAGTAAGTTAGAATCCCTGAAAAGGGAGTATCTCAACTATCCTGACACAGGGGGGTCGCGCGGTCGGTTGCCACATACTAGTCACTGCGCGTCTCTTCATCAGGCATTTTGGGCAAATGTTTGATTTCAATGTGCAGGTAACCTGGCTCGTAATCTTTAAATGTTTTGACCTCTTTTTGCTCGGACTCATCCTTAGAGATTAAGGCCTTGAGGTCGTTGAGACCATGACGTTTGAAACAGCGATAAATGCCTGCGCGTGATGCGGCAGGGTTAATGAATTCGTGGGTAATGACGACCATATCATCCAGCGATAGTAACAGTAAGCGCCGCAGCTCCACCACGATCATTTCTTACGCGAGGCTGTGGGTGGTTTGCAGGTTGTGCGGACGGTGTGACAAGTCGTGTGCTTGGCTGCGCGATTTCCACTTTTTAGCGGTGGCTTTGGTCTTATTATAGAGGTTGGCCAAGGCATGAGCAAAAGGGATGAAGCTTGCATTTCAGCCTTCACACGAGGCGCTGTGCGGGCTTGTGTGTGATTTTGCTCAGGTGATACCTTGAGTGAAAGGGATTGAATCAGATCATGCATGACTTCTCTGGCAAGAAACAAGGGCCAGCTACGAATAGGAGCATGATTACCCGAAACCCGGTATGAGAAAAGGGTTAGCAATTGCTTGCTAACCCTTTGATTTTACTGGTGCCGACGGCAGGAATCGAACTCGCGACCCCCTGATTACAAGTCAGGTGCTCTACCAACTGAGCTACATCGGCATAAACTTTTACAACGCCTAATTATCTTAGGTTTTACTACTGTAATACTGGTGCCGACGGCAGGAATCGAACTCGCGACCCCCTGATTACAAGTCAGGTGCTCTACCAACTGAGCTACATCGGCAACGGCACGCAGAATAATTCATCACGCTTATTAAGGCAAGCCTTAATCTTAACTATTTCGCTAAGTCCTTGGAAGTAAAGAAGGCATCAGAGAAAAATTCATCATTTGGCAAACCGCGTGAAACACAATGCGTGTACGCCGCCTCTACCATCACCGGAGCACCACAGGCATACACTTGGTAGCCTTCGAGATTAGCAAAGTCATTCATCACGGCTTCATGCACCAGCCCGGTACGGCCATTCCATGCATCTGCATCGCTAGGCTCAGACAAAACAGGAATAAAAGTGAAGTTTGAATGCATTTGCTGCCATTTGGACGGCAGCTCAGGCATATAAATATCGGCCAGAGTGCGTGCGCCCCAGTACAGAACGATTTCGCGCTGAATGCCATTATTAAAAGCGTGCTCCAGGATACCCTTGATCGGCGCAAAGCCGGTACCGGTCGCAATCAGTAAAATCGGCTTATCGCTGTCTTCACGCAAGAAGAACGAGCCCAAAGGGCCGGTAAAGCGCATGATTTCGCGCTCTTTCATGGTGTTCCATACGTAATCAGAAAACTCGCCGCCCGCTACATGGCGAATATGCAGCTGCAGGTATTCAGCATTATGCGGCGCATTGGCAATCGAGAATGAGCGTTTTTTGCCATTTTTAGTGTGGATATCAATATATTGCCCGGCTAAAAAGGCCAGTTTTTCGCTGCTTGGCAATTTAAGCGATATCACGGCCACATCGTGTGAGACTTTATCTATGGTCTGCACACGGCATGGCAGGGTTTTAATCTGAATATCTTTGCTGGCAGTCACTTCTTTGCATTCAATTGTGATGTCTGCATCAGTGCTGGCGCAGCAAAACAGCGCATAGCCGTTTTCACGCTCCATTGCGGATAAAGCGCTTTCAGCATGATCGCCGTGAGTCACTTCGCCAGTAATCACTTTGCCTTTACACGAGCCACATGCGCCATTTTTGCAGCCGTAAGCCATATTAAAGCCGCCGCGCATAGCAGCGTCTAAAATAGTTTCATTATCATTCATGGCGATTTGCTGGCCACTTGGTAGAATAGTAAGTTGCTTGCTCATTGCGATCCGCTATGCGAAAAAATCGATTACTTATTATAGGGTGCGGCGATGTACTCATCCGCGCCCTGCCTTGGTTAACTCAACGTTTTAAAGTCTATGCCACGGCGCGAAGCGCTGAAGCGGCAGCCAGGCTGCGTGAGCTTGGGGTCATTTCTGTGCTTTGCGACTTAGACCATGCAGCAAGCCTTAAGCGCTTATCCGGCCTTGCCCGCTGGGTGGTTTACAGTGCACCGCCAGCAGGCGATGGTGCGGATGATGTGCGCTGCAAGCGCTTTATTGCCAAAATGGAGCGCTACACAGGTTTCGATAAGTCAGCGATTCTAACACCTCGTCACCTTGCCTACATCAGCACCAGTGGCGTTTATGGAGATTGCAAGGGTGAATGGGTAGCAGAAACCCGGCCCCTCTCTGCGCAATCAGCCAGAGCGATTCGCCGGGTAGCGGCTGAAAGCAGCTTAAAAGCATGGGCCAGATCACAAAAGATCAAGCTGGCCATTTTGCGCGCCCCAGGCATTTACGCCAAAGAGCGCTTACCTGTGCAGCGCATTATGCAGGCCACACCGGCACTGATCAGAGAGGAAGACAGCTGGTCTAATCATATCCACGCCGATGATTTAGCCCGCGCAGTGAGTATTGCGCTGTTTCGCGGCAAACCATTACGCGCCATTAATGTGGCGGACGATCAGCCGCATAAAATGGGTGATTATTTTGATCAGGTTGCCGATTTTATTGGCCAGCCCCATCCGCCGCGGATTAAACGCGAGGAAGCCCCGGCGGTATTATCTGCCAGCTTAATGTCATTTTTAAATGAATCAAGACGGCTGAAAAATAGCCGCCTAAAGAAAGAACTCAGGCTGCAATTAAAATGGCCCACGACTGGGCAATTTCTGCAGCAGCAATAAAAAAAAGGGCGATTTATTTCGCCCTTTTTTTATTTAAAGCCGGGACATTATCCGGTTAAAGCTTTTCTTTCGGCTTCCAGCTGCGCCATTAAGCGCTGGATATTCGCTTCGGTTTGCCTTGGCAAATTAACAAACTGACAGCCCATCATCCATGCAAATTGCCCTGGCCTTTGCTCCAGCTGGCGTAATGAGCGCACTTCAAAATTAAGCTTCAGAATTCCGGCGGGGCCAAAATCAAAAGAGACATCATTATAAACATTGCCCCTTTCAATTAAGGGCTTCAGCTCATCAGGTACCCATGCACCAATACCCCCTAAAGAAACATCATGCAAATTAACCCACTCACGCGCACCATTTGCAAAAGTCATCTGGCAGCGATAAGGCCGAGCAACAGGTGTAGGCAGCCGGTAATATTCGCGGCGTTGCAGCTTAATTAAATCAGCAGGAAAAGCAGCAGTTAAAGCGGGGCCACCTTCGTGTTTACAATTACGCACAATACCCACGGCAAATTGTATTTTTACGCCGTCGGGGATGGCCAGCACCAGGGAGCGGGCAGAATTAAGTAAAACCTGATTGGTTTCGGCATGACCGCCCACATCAAAAATAAAGGTTTTACCTTTAATATCCACTTCCAGAATACGGGATAAAATCAGCTCCCGGCCTTCATTCACATAGATGGTAATAAATGTTCCACGCTGCGCCAGCGTGCGCAGCACTGCGCCAATCTCCATCGGGGCCGTGATCCGATAAGCCTCAATATCTTCACCATCCGGAATCGGACTTACTTGCTCGCTTTCACCCACGGATTTCTCGCCTTCATTAATTATTCATTAAGCAAAAGTGTTAAATCATGCACAAATACACTTGCACCCGCACCATAGCTTACCATTACACGCGGTTTGCCGTTTTTATCCAGCAAATAACTGCCGGCACTATGATCCACGGTGTAATCGCCACTGCCGCTTACCTGCTTTTGATAAATGATTTTATAACGGCCAGCGATCTCTGCTAATTGCTCCGGCGTGCCATATAAACCTAAAAACCTTGAATCAAAAGCGGGTACATACTGACTTAATACTTCTTTTGTGTCTCTTTCCGGATCAACAGAAACAAACAAAACCTGAACCTGATCTGCTTTTTTACCCAATTGCTGCATTGCATTTTTTAATTCAATCATTGTGGTCGGGCAAACATCAGGGCAATGAGTATATCCAAAAAACACCACTACAATTTTATCTCTAAAATCGGCTAAAGAGCGCGTTTTACCCGAATGATCACTTAAAGTAAACTCGCCGCCTAAACTACTGCCACTAATATCGCTGCCCTGAAACTGAGGCTTGGAACAAGAAGTCAAAAAAACCAGACATAAAACACACCACAGAGCCTTAAACATCAGCTTGATCCTTTCAATTATTTATAGTGCGCTTTGCACCCGCTCTACAAGCAATTGCCGCTATTGATTGAGCAGGTAAAGCCTGATCCTGGGCCTGCGGGCTATAAGCGATTTCAGCCAGCAAAGGGGCAGGCAAATGCGTTTGCAGATATTGCACATTCTCGGCATAGCGCGGCATTACTGAATCAGGCTGATTAGCAATCCACCCAGCTAATGGCAAACCTGCAGCTAAAATGGCTTTGGCGCTCAGCATGGCATGATTTAAACATCCCAAACGCATGCCGACCACTAAAATCACCGGTGCTTGCAAACGTGTGGCTAAATCGGCCATGGATGCGTCTTCTGACAAAGGCGCAAACCAGCCGCCCGCGCCTTCCACCAGCACCACATCCGCCAGCGCCTGCAGCGCATTTGCGGCGCTCACCATCAAATCCAAATCTAAAGCCTGACCTACATCTTTGGCCGCCAAATGGGGCGAAACAGGGGCCTCAAACAAATAGGGGCAGGCCAGATGAGGGGGGGCAGAGATATTCGATGCTGCGGCGTGTGCTGCCACATCGCTATTCCAAAGCTGGCCATTACGCCACTCGCAGCCTGCCGCCACCGGTTTCATGCCCACAGCCGATTGGCCGCCTGCCACAAAAGCACGCAAAAGCTGGGCCGTGGCAATGGTTTTACCAACGTCGGTATCGGTGCCTGTCACAAAATACATTAGCCCGCTCATGACTGGCGTGGCCTGAATTCAATAATCTGGCTACCATCGGCATTCTTTCTGGCAGGCCGGGTAAGCGGCTTCCATGCATGGCCGTAAACCACTTCGTAGGTACAAGGTAGCAGGCCATCGCGCCTGAATGTTTCGTATTTAGCCACAATTTTTTGCCAGGCTGCTTTGCCTAACATGCCCCGTGAGCGCCCTTCTGCCACATTGTGCGCGCCGATATCTTTTAAATCCTGCATGATGGCCTTGGCACTATCGTAAGTCATGGTAAGGTATTCCATATCCATCACCGGCGTGCTCAGACCATTTTTGACCAAAGCATCGCCCAGATCGTGCATATCGATAAAGCGGTTCACATGCTCTTTATCATCCATCGCAGCAAAAGATGCGCGCAGCTCTTTAAGCGTATCCGGGCCAAGGGTAGAAAACATCAGTAAACCACCAGGCTTTAAAACACGGGTGAATTCTGCAAATGCAGCATCCGGCTCATTACACCATTGCAAGGTCAGGCTGGACCAAATCACATCGACCGATTCATCTGCCAGCGGCAGCGATTCAATATCAGCACACAGATAGGCCGCGCCCTGGCCACGCAAGCTGGCCCAGAGCTTTTTAAAGCCACCACCCTCTTTGGCTCTGGCCACCTGTAACATGCCCGGCGCTAAATCCAGCTCTATCAACCGGGCGTCTTTATAAAGGGTTTGCAATTGCGGCGCACAATAGCCTGTACCGCAGCCAGCATCTAATACAGTAAGGGGATTAACCTTGATGTAATCCAAACGCTCAAACATACGATCCGCTACTTCGCGCTGCAAAACAGCGGCCGCATCGTAGCTTGTTGCTGCTTTATCAAAAGCGGCCCGCATGGCCGCTTTTTCGGTATGAAAGGATTTGCTCATTGAGTCCTTGTAACACGTTTACAGCGATATCAAATAACACCGGATCACATCAGAGCCATCCGGCTTAAACCAGGATGCAAAACACCACACGCTTGCAATCTGATCTGCATCAGCAGCGAAACAGGCGTGTAAAACACCTGCAACCGGCCTGCTTATGCTTCTTTTTTAGCAAATTTCATTTTAAAAAATTCAATCACCACCGGCATGGCCGGAATTAAAACCAAGGCAATGGCAATAGAGCCGATATTTTTGGCAATAAACGGAATACCGCCCAGGAAATAACCGGCGTAAAGCAGGGAAACCACCCAAACTGCTGCGCCAATAAAATTAAACATTAAAAAGCGGTGATAGCTCATTTCTGCCATGCCGGCCACAAAGGGTGCAAAGGTACGAACAATCGGCACAAAACGCGCCAGGATAATCGTTTTACCACCATGCTTTTCATAAAAAGCATGGGTCTTTTGTAAATAATCCTGGCGAAATATTTTAGAATCTTTATTGGCAAACAATTTATGCCCAAAATAACGGCCAATAGTGTAATTCACTGCATCCCCTAATACCGCCGCAGTAAATAATAAACCCATCAGCACATACAGATTCATATGCCCGCCACCGGCCAGCATCCCTGCAACAAACAAGAGCGAATCACCCGGCAGAAAAGGCATCACCACCACACCAGTTTCTACAAAAATAACGGCAAATAATAGTGCATAAACCCAGCTGCCATATTGGGCAATAATCTGGGCCAGATAGACATCTAAATGCAAAAAAACATCAACTGGATTGAATTCCATACCTGCTCTCCTTAGAGGCAAAAACACCCGGGATATGAATCATCACCGAATGGCATGCCCGGGCTATTTACCCGGGCGGGGGATTATTTTGCTATGGCTGGCTTAACATAAAAACGCCGACGAAATACTCGTCGGCGTAGGGTTAAGCGCTGGAAAAAACCTTAAACCACAGCTTCTTCTTTAATTCTGACAGGTTTCACCATATTTTCGCGTGTGACACCCAGCATCAGTAAAAGAGGCGACGCCACCAGAACCGATGAATAGATACCAAACACAATACCAATGGTCAGCGCCATTGCAAAACCATGCAGCGCAGCACCACCAAAGATCAGCATGGATAAGACCATGCATTCGGTAGAGCCGTGGGTAATGATCGTACGGCTGATCGTCGCGGTAATCGCGTTATCAATCACTTCCGGCACTGTTTTACCGCGCAGATTAGGCTTGCGGAAGTTTTCACGAATCCGGTCAAACACCACCACAGATTCATTCACCGAATAACCCAGCACAGCCAGAATACCTGCCAGCACGGTTAAAGTGAACTCCCACTGAAAAAGTGCGAAGCAGCCCAAAATAATGACCACATCGTGCATATTCGCGATCACGGCCGATACCGCAAACCGCCATTCAAAACGAACAGCCAGGTAAGCAATAATGCCAAGGCAAACCAGCAAAATCGCCGTTGCACCATGAGAAACCAGCTCGCTGCCTACAGAAGGACCGATAAACTCAACTTTACGCAGCTCAACATCAGCGCGATCCGTTTTAAGTAAATTCAGCACTTCATTTGACAACTGTGCACTGGTTTTAGTTTTGATATTTGGCAGACGTACCATCACATCGCGCGTGGTACCCAAAGACTGAACCTGCGCTTCGCCATACTTTAATCCGTCCACTTTTTCGCGAACCTGATTTAAGTCTACAGATTGTGCGTAGCGCAGCTCCATGACTGTACCGCCGGTAAATTCCACGCCCAGATTCAGGCCCTTCATCACCAGAAACGCGACAGCCAAAACAAAGGTTGCCAGCGAAATAGCCGTTGTGAGCTTACCGTAGCTCATAAACGGAATATCACGCTTTACATGAAAAAATTCAATCATTGCGATGCACCCTTACACAGCCAGCGTCGAAACACGACGGCCGCCATAAATGAGGTTAATGATGCCGCGAGAAACAAACACCGCGCTGTACATCGACGTTAAGATCCCGATGCAATGCACCCACGCAAAACCACGTACCGCACCCGAGCCAAAAATCAGCAGGGCCAGACCCGCAATCAGGGTAGTGACGTTGGAATCTAAAATCGTAGCAAAAGCATGTTCATAACCATTGCTGATGGCGGCCTGAGGGGTCATCCCCAGACGCAGCTCTTCACGAATCCGTTCGTTAATCAACACATTTGAGTCAATCGCCATACCCAGGGTAAGAGCAATCGCCGCAATACCCGGCAGCGTTAAGGTCACGCCCAGCAAGGACAACATCGCCAGCAGGAATAATAAATTCCCCGCTAGGGAAATGGCCGATACCACACCAAATACGCGGTAATAAACCATCATAAACACGGCAATCGCAAGGAAACCGTAAAGCGTGGAGTTGAAGCCCTTGCTGATATTGTCTTTACCCAGGCTTGGGCCAATGGTGCGTTCTTCAACAATATTCATAGGCGCTGCCAATGAGCCAGCGCGTAACAGCAGCGCTGTATCGTTCGCTTCTGCAACACCCATCGAGCCGGAGATCTGCACACGGCCACCGCCAATTTCAGAGCGGATCACTGGAGCCGTCACCACTTCGCCCTTGCCTTTTTCAACCAGCACCATGGCCATACGCTTACCAATGCTTTCTTTAGTCAGCGTTTTAAAGATGGCTGCGCCAGTAGAATCAAGGTTGATGTGCACAGCTGCTGAGTTCTGATCATCAAAGCCCGCTTGTGCGTCATTGATATTATCGCCAGTCAGCTCAACTTCTTTCTTCACCAAGATAGGACGATTCTGGCCATCATTGCCGCGCTCACTCAACAGCTCAAAGCCTGCAGGCACATTGCCATTGAGAGCTTCAGACATTTTAGCCTGATCGTCTTCCACCATACGCACTTCCAGCGTGGCAGTACGGCCCAGAATGTCTTTTGCCTTTGAAGTATCCTGCACGCCCGGCAATTGCACCACGATACGGCCTTCGCCCTGCTGCTGAATCACCGGCTCAGCCACACCCAGCTCGTTCACACGATTATGCAAGGTGGTAATGTTTTGCTTCACAGCATCGTTTTTCAGCTGCTGCAGTGCGGCAACAGAATAAGAAATCACAATTTTGTTATCGCGAATATCAATCTGGCGCTGTTGCAGAACCTGACGCAAGGCTTTTGCAGCGGCCTGAGTGGTTTCCTCATCACGCAGCTGAACTTCAACGCTGTCGCGGGTTGCAACAATCCGGCCATAGCGAATTTTCTTTTCTTTTAATTCACGACGCACATCGCCTGCGGTTTTTTCCAGCGCCTTATCTACGGCCGCCTTCATATCCACTTCAAGCAAGAAATGCACACCACCGCGCAAATCCAGACCCAGCGACATCGGCTTAGCGCCAATGCGGGTCAACCAAGACGGGGTATCTGATAACAGATTTAAAGCCACACTGTAATCGTCGCCCAGTTTGGCTTGTAAAAGATCTTTGGCCTTAAGCTGAACATCAGTGTCTTTAAAACGAAACTTCACTGAATTGACATCAAGAAGCGCATCTTCAATTTTGACACCGGCGCTCTTTAAGATCGCTTCAGCATTTTGCTGTAGCGCAGCATCCACCTTTACCGTAGCGCGAACGCTGGCAATTTGTACTGCAGGGCTTTCACCAAACAGATTAGGCAGGGTGTAGAGCGCGGCCACAGCAACGGTCAGAATAATTAATAGGTATTTCCAAATCGGGTAGCGATTCATGGCAGGACCCAGAAATGCACAAAAGGCGGCGGGGTTGTTGTAACAACCACGGCCGCCTGATTGGCTTTACTTGTTATTTTTAATAGTGCCTTTTTCCAAACGAGCTGCAACAGCAGAACGTTGGAACAGGATTTCTACGCCATCGGCTAACTCAAGAGTGACATACTGCTCATTCACCTTGGTGATGCGGCCAACCATACCGCCGCTGGTTACAACTTCATCGCCTTTAGCCAGAGCAGCCAGCATGGCTTGTTGTTCTTTAGCGCGTTTTTGTTGTGGACGAATCAACATAAAATAGAACAAAACAAAAATCACGATCATTGGAAGAAAAGACATAAAGTCCATTCCTGGCGCCGGTGCGGCACCTTGGGCAAATGCGGGTGCAATGAACATATCGGGTCGGTTCCGTGTCAATAAAGCAAAGCGGCCCATTCTAGCCGCTGAACCACACAAAATCTACCCGGCTTTTTTGCCTTGAGTCATCAAAGCGACTTAAATGCGCCCGGCTTTACGCAGCGCCCGAGGGGCCACCGCTTTTTTGAAAAATAATACGGAACTTTAACCGCCAGCAAGGATCGCGCCACAAGCCCCCTGAGCCAAGGCTCGTTCTGACTTGATTCTGGCGCTAATTATCCTTGCCGTGGCCCAGGCAGGCCACGATTTTTTACTTTGCCCAGAAGCGTTCCAGCCAACTTTTTTTATGCCAGCTCGCCTGAGCACCCCGGGATAAAAAATGTTCGGTATAGCGCTTATCACCTTCAATAATGTGATGAGTCAGCCAGTTTCTGAGGAAATGCATCAGCTCAAAAGTGATGGCCTCTCCACCCAGTAAACGCGCTTGCAAGTCATTCATTTGTTTTATTAAATCTTCATGATGTTGCTTATGTGCATCGTAATCGGGATAACCCAAAATACGCATCAGGCTTTCTTCCACAGTAAAATGAGTTCGCGTGTAATCAGCCAGCCTGCCCAAAATATGCCCTGATGCCTCACTGCCATGATGCAGACGAATCGCATCATGCAATTCATTCAGCAAATCGATCAGCACTTTATGCTGCTCATCAATTTCCTGAATACCTACTGACAACTCATCACTCCATTCAAAAAAGACGGACATTTCGTGTTTCTCCCTATTTTATTTAAGAAGAATCTTGCAGACAAAATGCCACTCAAATATTGAGCCATATCAATTTTTGCATAAGCCTAGGGAAAGCCTGAACAAGATTTGACACTGTTTTTCTTAAGCTTCAGGCTGGAAAGATGGATTTTCTGTCATCAGAATACGGGCGTATCAGGCAAAATAAATAACGATAAAATCACCATAAACCGCAAAAGCGTTCTCAAAAGAAGGCTGGAATGCGACAATACGGCAGAGAACTCCTATTAGGTAAGAAAAAATGCCCTGGCAAGAACTACGCATCACGACTGAATCATCCCAAGCAGAACGCTTTTCCGACGCACTTTTTGATCTGGGCGCTTTGTCCGTGAGTGTTGAAGATGCTGCTGCGGGCACAGATGCAGAAAAGCCCATCTTTGGAGAGCCGGGCGAGCCCGTCGATCAGATGTGGGAAAACAGCGTGGTCCTCGCTCTTTTTGATGAAGATACCGATACCAGCCTGATTGTCACCGCGGCCAGTAATGCACTGAAAATAGCGATTCCCCCTTACGATGTGGTGCGTGTTGAAGAACAAGACTGGGTACGCCTGACCCAATCGCAATTTAACCCCATCCCTATTTCTGACCGCCTCTGGATCACCCCCACCTGGCATGAATGTCCTGATGCAGGTGCGATCAGCATTCAGCTTGATCCGGGCCTGGCTTTTGGTACGGGCAGCCACCCAACGACGCGTCTTTGCCTGAAATGGCTGGACAGCAATCTGGCCGGCGGCGAGAAATTACTCGATTATGGCTGTGGATCGGGGATTTTAGCGATTGCCGGGATTAAGCTCGGTGCTGCCTCGGCTGCCGGCGTGGATATTGACCCGCAAGCCATGACCGCATCACGGCAAAATGCAGAACAAAATGCAGTTGAAGTCGCATTTTACCTGCCGGATGCAGAGCCCGCAGACACCTACGATGTGGTAATTGCCAATATTCTGACTAATCCGCTCAAGGCCTTAGCACCAATGCTGGCTGCTAAAGTAAAAATCAATGGTCGCATTGCTTTGTCCGGCATTCTGGCCGAACAGGCAGACGATGTGATCGCTATTTACAGCCAATGGTTTGCCATGAACGCGCCGCAAACCGAAGACGGCTGGGTCTGCTTATCAGGTATTCGTAAATAAACCGCATGAACGATATTACCCGTTGCCCAAACTGCCAAACCGCTTTTCGTGTAACGGAAGCGCAGCTGCAAGCCCACCGCGGCAAGGTTCGCTGTGGGCGCTGCGCCTTTGTTTTTAATGCCACTGAGTGCCTGGAAAGCGACACAGAGTCTGCCACTTTAGCCACGGGAACGACACCCGCGCCTGTTGCCGCTCCTGCCGCACCAGCGCCTCAGCCTCCCGCCACGCCGGTCAGCCCTAAAACCGCCCAGGACAAGCCTCAGCTCAGCCTTGAGCCTCAGCCTCAGCCTCAGCCTCAGCCTCAGCCTCAGCCTCAGCCTCAGCCTCAGCCTCAGCCTCAGCCTCAGCCTCAGCCTCAGCCTCAGCCTCAGCCTCAGCCTCAGCCTCAGCCTCAGCCAGCAGAGCATGCCCGGCCCAAACGTATCGTGCCAACCCCTCCGGCTGCAGAGCCTGCAGTTGATTTTGCAACAATGGGCTTAACGGTAAAAAGTGATTTCGGGCCAGCCGAAGAGCCCTTCGCACCCACAGAATTTCTGATCGAAGCAG
Organism: Iodobacter sp. BJB302; assembly: GCF_002735645.1. Classification (GTDB taxonomy): domain Bacteria; phylum Pseudomonadota; class Gammaproteobacteria; order Burkholderiales; family Chitinibacteraceae; genus Iodobacter. Next base: position 4,283 of record NZ_PDZG01000089.1, on the reverse strand, counting down.
AGCCAGAACCTGAAAATAAGACTGAACACCCTGCAGAGCCAGAAACACATCACAGCTACCGCCCGATTTATACCGAAGCAGATGAAACACTGCTTGATGTTCAACCTGCCCGTTCACGCTGGCAGGGTGTGTGGATTGCGGCCTGCCTGATTCTGATTTTCAGCTTTGCGGCACAGCTTGCTTACCAGCAGCGCACAAATATATCGATGGAATTCCCATGGATGCGCCCCAAGCTGATTGCGGCCTGCCAGGCCTTAGGCTGCAGCATGCCCTTGCCTGAAAACGCAGAAATGCTGCGTTCCGAATGGTCTGAGCTTAGCTATGTGCCTGAGTTTCCAAACATCATTCAGCTTAATGCTACTTTGCGTAATCTTGCTCAGTACGAGCAGGCTTTGCCCATGCTTGAAGTGACGCTGACCGATGATCAGGAAAAAATCGTCCTGAAGAAAGTATTTAAGCCCGCCGAATACCTAAGCAGCCATGATAAAAACAGGCTGAAATTTGACGCGCAAGATGATTTACGGGCTTTCCTGCAAATCGATTTAGGCGAGTTGCATTCAACTGCTTACTCCATTTATTGGTTTTATCCCTAGCTTTGTCTTGTATCGATAGCGGGACATTGCATTTAAAACTAATCTGTAAAATTCAATAAAACAGGCGGGATCGGTCATGGCCACTGTTTACTTAAACCATACTGAAATTAATGTCGGGGGCCAGTTCCCAGTTGTTGGCGAATATGCTCACAGCTTTTTATTAGTTGATTCCGGCATGATCGACGTGCCGCTCTCCCGTTTTGCCGGCAAACCTAAAATTATTGCCGTCATCCCCAGTATTGACAGCGAAATTGGCCTGATCATCGCCCGCCAGCTGGATCGCTTATCTGCGGACTGGCCAGACTGTGTCATCCTGGTCATCTCAGTGGATACGCCTTACGCCTTAAGCCGCGTGATGGAACAAGAACGCTTTCGCCGCGTTCAGCTGCTCTGCACCCTGCGTGGCCGGGATTTTCACAAAGACTACGGCGTAATGATCACAGATATTCCGCTTTCCGGCTTTATGGCCACGGCGCTGATAGGCTTAAATACTTACGATATTGTGATGTATAGCGAGCTGGTGTCTGATTTAAGCTTCGAGCCCGATTACGGCGCAATGGCAGAATGCTTGTTCCCGCCTGTTGAAGAAGAATCAGAACCCATCATTGACGATGCAGAGCAAATTGCCAAACTTGAGCGCTACGAGCCCAACAGCTGATCGTTGCAAGCCATGCATCAGTTATCCGAAAAAACCAGAATCTTTCTTTCCCAAGACGTTCATATACATACCTTGTTTGCTTTGCGCTTGCCTTCAGGTGTCGTAACAATAGATAATTGTTATTGCACTTAAAAAATGAATAGCCACACAACGGAGATTATTTATGTCTGCAGTGACTCTTGGCGGCAACGCCATCGAAATCAAAGGTACTTTCCCTAAGGTGGGCGACAAAGCTCATGACTTTAGCCTCGTTGCAAAAGATTTATCCGATGCCACACTGGCCACTTTTGCGGGCAAAAGAAAAATCCTCAATATTTTTCCAAGCGTTGATACCGGCGTATGTGCTGCATCGGTTCGTCGTTTTAACGAAACCGCTTCAGGCTTAGAAAATGCCGTTGTACTGTGCATTTCTGCTGATTTGCCATTTGCGCAAAGCCGTTTCTGCGGCGCCGAAGGCCTAGAAAACGTGATCAGCTTATCTACCATGCGTGGTCGTGAATTCTTAAGCAACTACGGCGTTGAAATTGTCAGCGGCCCATTAGCTGGCGTATCTGCCCGTGCCGTTGTGGTGCTTGATGAAAACAATCAGGTATTGCACGCAGAATTAGTTTCAGAAATCAAAGAAGAGCCAAACTACGCTGCTGCGCTGGCTGTTTTATAAGCCGCATCATTGCCATTAATTAAAGCAGCGCATTAGCCAGACTTTGCCTGCTGAAAAACACAAAGCCGCTTTATGCGGCTTTGTGTTTTGATCAGCGCCAATCCGGTTTAAAATGATCGCTCTGGTTAAAATTCTGCTAAGTTAAACACCCCATCAGCGTACTTTTCACATGCATGCCTTAGCTATTCTAATTTAATCATCAATACCCGCATAAGCTCAATTTAACACTGGCTTTTCAGTGCCAATACATCTTTTGTATTTCTAATTATATAAACTTTTATTATCCATAAATCTTTCAAATTAAAAACCACCTGAAAAAATATGCCCTATACGCGGGCCATCACAAAGATAAGACATAAACTCAGGTAAAAAAGACCAAACCATTTTTTAAAATACGTTACCTGGATCAGCCATCTGTGCTTATAATTCCCCATTTTCTGCACTAGCACGCAATGACTTCTCTCTGGCCCCTCGCATTTTTTGATCAACAAACCCCCTTCGCCCCCTTACTTAAGCAGATCAGGCAATTTAAACGCTTTCCCAGTCATGCAGACTGGGATGCCACGGGCTCGCTTGCCTGCAACCAGCAAGGCTTGCCTATTCGCTTTGTAGCGCCAGAAGTCATCACTGATTATTACGAAGTAGAAATCGCTAAAAATGGCTGTGTGGCGACCCGTGCCGACAACTGGCACGATTGCTTTAATGCGCTGGTCTGGGCTGCATTTCCCCAAAGCAAAGCGGCCATTACCGCACTGCATATGCGGCATTTCAGCCCGGATGGCCCACGCGGCACCGTTCGCGATGCGGCCACTTTATTCGATGAGTGCGGGCTGATCCTGCCCTATTGCGACGATGCACTGTTACAGCTATTAATTGATCATCAATGGCACACTTTATTTCACACACACCGTGCAGAATGGGGCGTAACAATAAATGCAATTTGCTTTGGCCATGCCAATTATGAAAACCTGCTCAATCCTTTTTTGGGGTTAACCGGAAAATGCTGGCCAATTAAAGTCAGTGCTGACTTCTTTGAAAAAGAAATCACAGAGCAATGCGCATGGCTGGATAAAAGACTGGCACAATTTCTTGACAGTGAGCAATTAAAAAAACCACGCCAGCTTCCCCCTCTGCCTTATTTGGGAATTCCACACTGGTGGCCGGAGCAAGGCGAAGAGTTTTATGCAAATACCAAATATTTCAGGCCTGCAAGAAAAACCATTCAAAAAAAATAAACAACCTATTTTTAAGCAAGGCTTGTTTATTACAAAAAATAATTGCGGAAACCCTTTTCACAACATATCTGCTCAACCCTCTTTTTTCATCAAAATTTAATCTGGTCCGGCTAGATTAGCATCTGGCCAGATGCCGCATTCAGATATATAAAATTAATATTTCAAACCAAATATTAGAAAACCATTAAATATAGCTTTAAAAACATATCTGCAACATCTTTTAAACAAGATTTATTGTAATAGCCGGGATCAGGGTATGATCCCTGGCCGCCGGATAAATAAATATTTATAACAATTTTAATAAATGGTCCGCCATAAATAAAAAAAATCCACGCGTTTTTCATCCCTGCTTATTTTGTATCTATACCCGCTAAGCTGTTTTAATACCGGAGAATGCCCGCAATGCGCTCATTTTTTTTTGCCTCAGCCCTTCTGCTCACGCTTTCCTTTGGGGCACAAGCCAATACAATTGACTTTGATACGGGCAGCGCAGACGAGCTTGTTGACTCATTTTATTCAGGGTTAAGATTCTCTGAGGCCCGCTTCGCAGAAAATTACGGACAACCGGGCTCTTCTGGCACTCTGGGTATAATCAGCAGCCAGGGCTATCAGTGGGATGCCAATAATCCGATATCTGTCTATTTTAAATATGGAATATCCAATTTCAGTATTGGTGTTTTAGATTTGGGCGTAAATGGCTTTACCATCAACGCTTATGATGAAAACAAACATTTACTTGGCAGTGAAACCAAATATGGCACGGGAACAGGAGAAGATTTTTACGATATCGTTTCTGTATCTTATTCAGACATCACGAGCATAGAGATGTATCAGGTAGGCAGTACTTTTGGCGATGGCATTATTTTAGACAATATGAGCTATATACCTGAGCCGATTCCTGAACCCGAAACCTACGCACTGATGGGGCTTGGCTTAGCGGCTTTGCTTGCACGGCGCCATTATCAGCTTAAAAAATAATCCGCCTAACAATAAAAAAAAGCCAAGCTTAATGAACTGCACCCCAAAAGTTGGACACCCGTCCATATTTTTGGGGTGTTTTTATGTCCAAGTACTCAACGCAATTCAAGCTCTCTGTCGTTCAGCAATATTTAACTGGCGAAGCAGGTATCAAAACG
>NZ_PDZG01000088.1 GCF_002735645.1 Iodobacter sp. BJB302 | reverse complement strand
GAACCCTTGATTTAGCTGCTTGCCCAGCATAGCTATTTCGGATGGTCAAATAGGTGGGATGCCCTTATTTCATGACACTTTACTCAAGCCGAGTAATGGTCGCGAGGGTTATCGACTGAGCAAGAGAGATAATCAGGAAAAAGGTTAAGGTCAGGCATGTAATGCCAGTTTTTGTTTCGGGGAGATGCCGCCCAATCCCATATGCGGGCGTTCGTTATTGTAAGTCCAAAACCATTCATATCGCACAGTTCGATTATAACGCTCAATATATGCATTTTGCTGCGGATTGCCGGGCTGAATACAGGCCAATTCAATCGACTGTTGCTCTGCCCAATTGTTCAATATGTGACTAATATATTCAGGGCCATTTCCTTCACGATTAAAATCATCAATCACATTAAATAAGCGAATGTTGCGGCCATCTGCTCATTGATCGTGCATAAAAGCCATTCGACCATGTTTCATTTTTTGCATCTGGCACCGCTAATGGCTCTGGCGTTTCACGATCTATGCGTTTTTTAGGCTTAATCCGCAGACTTAATTTTAAATCACAATAAACCCTGTAGACCCGCTTATGATTCCAGAGCTTTTTCTTGACGTTGCTCAGGTACAAGAAACAGAGACCAAAGCCCCAACTTCGATGGGTTTCAGTGAGCTGAGTCAGCAGTTCCGCAATTTTTGCGTTTTCTGCATCCAGCTTACAAATAGAGCGATAGCAAATCGTGCTAATTGCAAAGCTGGAGCAAGCCGCACAAATAGAAACGGCCTTGGTTTCAACGGCCCAGCGAGCCATCTCGTGACGCTGAGATGTTTCAGAGGATTATGGCTTCCTTGATGATGTCCGCCTGCATTGGGGCTTCGATATACATCTTTTTAAGGGGCTTCTTTTCATCCTCCAGCTCATTCATCCGCGTCACCATGGAAACATCCATGCTGAAAACTTGACGCGCCACGTGTAGAAAGAGGCAGAACTCATGGCGTGCTCGCGGCACAGATCGGGGACGGTCGAGCTGGCTTCGGCCTGCTTTAAAATCCCCATAATCTGGCGTTATCAATTGCCTACGGCTTTTATGTAGAACACCTCAAAGACGGCGAGAAATTCTACTTAAAAATGAGCTGGTTTTGTGGGAGGATTACCGTCGTTGATTGACCCCATTGTTAGCTAAGAATCTACCAAGATGCAGCCCATCCTGAGTGAGAATGACTTCCCTGGGTTTATTCCAAACGGGTAATGGTGTTTTTTCTACCCCCAACTCGTTTATCAACTCTTTAATCAAACTATTCGATGACTTTGCTAATGCTGTATCGCGCAGCATGATTTCAGCAAAATTCTTTGCATGACCCTTTACATTACGATGAGCAATCGCCTCTTTTAATACCGCAAGATATTCATCTTTTTTGCTTTGGGTCAGGCCTGCATCGTCAATGCGTTTTACTTGAGAGACAGGTAATAATGTATTCCGAGCCAAAACAAATGTTTTTTCTACATCGCTCATAGGCATGGCGTTCATCGGAGTCAGTAAGCCTCGGATCGCAGCCAGAAAGAAAGCTTCGGATACTTTCGTATCTGATTTAAGGCGAAAATCTGTAATCCTAGGTTGAACCCAAGGCTTAAAGCCAAACGACGTATCGCCTTTTGCAGATAACTCGCCTAGACTTTCCGTCACGTTCTGCGCGTGACTCACCATATCCTGAGCCTGGGAATTCGCAGCATCACTGTTTTGGAATAGATGCCTTTCTTCAGGGCGCTGCCCCACACTCGCTACAGGCTTTAAATCATTGGCTCCCTTTATCGAAGTTAAAGAAACGACCTCACGGCCTGCCCATTGCAACATCCTTGGCACAATAGAATCTTTTAACCACTGCCGAGGTGCCGCGATGGAGGTCAGACGTGCCATAGACAGAACCCGCGCTTTAATATCCGCCACCTGTGGGTGCTGATTTAAACCAGCAAGCAAAATACCCCACTGATCTTCACTCATCGGAGCCAAGTAATCTTTCTTCGTGTCCCTCACATTCACAGGCAAAAATGTATTGCGAACAGTCAAGAATTCTTGAAGGGACTTCTCGCCATTACGATTAACCTCTTGGTTCGTAATGAGTTGCAATGCTTCCCTTATATCAGTGACTAGAACATGAGCTGCCGAGGCCGGAGTTGCCTTATTATTTTTTCCATTAAATTTTGGCTGAAAAAAAGCCGACTTGAGGTAAGACTCAGTGACCCCCTTGCCCAAGGGGACAAATGTTAACCCCGTAAGCTGAGTATCGCCTTCGGAAGATGGCTTACTCTGCACAGTATTACTTGCATTGCCCTGCGAAGAACTGTCTACCCCCTCCACCACTAACACTCTATTCACCTGCACGTCCTGTACGCGAATTTTAGATGGACCATTTTGAACCATCAAAACTTCAGATCGTTCGGTTAAAACACGATTACTATTCACCTGCTGGGTAATTTTAGGTGGACCATTTTGAACCATCAAATGTTCAGATCGTTCGGTTAAAACACGATTACTATTCACCTGCTGGGTAATTTTAGGTGGACCAGATTGATCTACCGAATCAAGACCAATGCCCTCAACACTCCGCATACTATCCGCAAAATCAGTTCTTTCTGCCGCCCTCTCTTTAACAGGCAAATCGGGGATATAGAGAGCCGCTTTCACCGCATCGGCCAAAAAAGTCAAAGAATTAGAAGAAACCTGCTCACCACACGAGGCGTTAATGTGAATTCGAATCGATTCTTTTAGCCATGCTGGCTGACTTGTCTGCAAGTCCTCAAGAGTCTTGAAGCGCCCAGGAATGACATACGTACTCTCAGCAAAGTCGATGAGGCTAGTATGTGCTTGATACGTTCTGTTTCCTTTACCAGGATCAAGCAACTTAAGAAGTGCTAGATCAAGCTCCTTGAGTTTATTGGAATTTTTAGCATTTTCTTTTGTAGAGAAACCTTGAAAACCGCTCGCCTTTGGATTTTTAGAGTGTTCTTTAATAAGCGAACAATACTCCCCCTCAAGTTGCTTGATCTGAACTAGTGCCGCAGGACAGTCTTTCAACGTTTCTTGAGCTAGCGTACTAATCAAAAAGAAGTCTTTTACACGCCCACAACCAAGACCATTATTAGGTAGTCTATTAAAGTCAACATCTTTCATCCCCCCCCCGTCAAACACCCGCTGAAGGCATTTTTTAACAACATCCGGGCTCAAAGTAGCTCCATTCCACTTCAGAGACTCTGCCAGAAGCGGCGGGCTCGACTCTACTTGAGGAGAGGAACTCGGCTCATTTCTGACCGAAGCCATTGTCGCAAACGAAACATTCTTGTCTAAAGAATCAAATCGGCTAGCATTAGTGGTGGTTATTCCGGCCGAAGCTGATGGCGATAGCCCATTTTTAATCGCCTGCCTGTAGGAAGCATTTCTCACAAGAGACGAAGATACATATTCTGGCATATTTAATTCTCTTATTGGTAATGTAATTTAAATATTTTATAAGCAAGCATTCCCGCATATAAATTTCAATAAAAAACAATTATCAAGCGCATAAACTTGTCAATACGCTATTTTTTTAAATAAACATATAAATCGTGCTATCCAACGTATTTAATACAATCTATATTCTGATTATGTCTCTTGCTCCGGAACCCTTGATTTAGCTGCTTGCCCAGCATAGCTATTTCGGAGGGTCAAATAGGTGGGATACCCTTATTTCATGGCACTTTACTCAAGCCGAGTAATGGTCGCGAGGGTTATCGACTGAGCAAGAGACATAATCAGGATATATATTTTTTGTAAAGTTTTAGATATCCACAAACTTATCAGCAGACCTTTCTGCCGCTTGTATATTTTCTCGCGCACCTAAAAAACAACGAATTAAGAATTAAAACCGCAAAGCATTTTTTGCAGCCTCTTCTAAAGAAGAGGTCATGCTACTCAATACTTTAACAATATTGTCGTATAGTGAATTAGCTCGTCCAAATTTTTCAGCTAAAACTTGCACCGTGCTTTGGATCTGTTCTTTTTGGGTGCTATGCGACGTTTGCCAAGCCTGAAAAATGGCGTTATTTAATTTAGCACCACGGCTCCACGTCCAATCACCACTGTTCTTTGTATAAGCAGGATCACCCGCCTCACCATATCTCGGAGAAAGATCAAGCTTAACCTTGTCACCCGCATTATTATAATTACTCGCCACAAGAATCTGCACCAAAGGCTCCAGATTAGGATACACGCACCATTTTCCATCTTTCATTTTTATATATGCTGGGCGTGAGCTCCCTGAAATATCTGCATCGGCAGCTAAACCCAACTCCTTAGCCCAGTACTTTACCTCTTGCTCTGTATCACAACTGACTAAGGCCACGTTTTTGTGCTTTGACATAACGGCTAATAAATCATTTTGCAATGAATCAACATCAACCTTCATATCATTGGTACCATCTGCTTTAAAATAGCCAGCCAGCTTGGTAATCGTTGCACTAAAATCTTTAAAAAAATCAGCATATTTGCTCGTTGCACTCGCAAATATTTTTTGATAATTTTCTTTTATATCGACCATATTGCCACTAATCATGGCCAAAATTTCTCGGTCACTCATAAACTTGAACATATCCTCTGTGTTCAAGTGCAGACCGCTCCCGCTCTGTAATGCCAGCAACTCAGGCTGCACATTATCTCGAAGATAAACACTCTCTGCAGGCAACTGGCTCTGTACTGCGCGAAATTGACTATGCAGCAACTGTTCTGCAGAGGCCTGTTCCTCTAAAGCAATTTTTAGACCTTCAGGCTGTTCTACAATGCTATGCAAAGCCTGCTGTACACGAGCAACACTGCTATCCCACTTTTCCACCGCCCCAACTTGAGCCTGCGGCACATCAAAGGTAGACCTTTCTGCATTAGTTTGCGGGTTAGAAAGTGTGAATGTATTACGCTTTAATTCCACAGCACTTATTATGGACATCATATTTTCCATTTTAAAAATAGGTGCACGGCACAAAAGTAAAACTTCACTTCTACTGGCCGCGCAGCCATTATTATCCCAACCTACTTACACTTTACTTGCCACAGCGGCAAACGCATCACGCTTGCTTTGCACATAATCACGCAGCATGGCTTGTAATTGCTTGGCTAAATCTAAGCTGCCATTCCCTACATCATCCGTGTTTTTACTCGCCTGATTGATTACATTGACACTGGCATCCCCCATGGTACGAATTGCGTCTTCATTTTTTTGTACAGTTTGCCCAGCCCCATCAACGACACCGGCCATAGGCAGACTGGCAATCACTTGGGCTTGGCCAGACAACTTGCTCGAACGGCTTACTTCCTTGCTATGTGCTTGCTCTAGGCGATGAATATCACCCAGCCTAGCCTCATTTTTCATACCAACACCTTCTTTGACTGCATTGGGTGTGTCTGGATGATTACGAAGTTGTAATTGGCTTTTCTCCACGGACACCCTCAGTTCATTCGCTTTACCTTGATTATTTATCAGAGAATTTTTATTGGTCTGATGTGCTTTCACGCCTTTTTGTAGCGACAAACCTGCAAAACCAAGACCTACAGCAGCACTGCTAATGGCAGCTCCAATCGCCGCATTACCAGATAAACGATGCGAATCAGCCGTTGCCTTAGAACCATCAAAGCTCAATGCGGTGAGCTTTCCGCCTAAATTACGCTCACTCGCACTTTGTTCCAGTTGCAAAGCCTTCAGTTGCACAATTAAGGCGAGCAATAAATCGCTATCCATAGGTACGCCGCGCATTTTGTCGCTACTAAATAAGGTTTGCAGCGCAAGGCTCTCACCCTGCGGGGCTTCCACTACGGCGTCTAATGCGTCAAAAACTTGCTTAGTAGCCGCTCCATCCAGACTCGACTCCGGCGCGCGTAAATCAGGTGCACCTGCCATGATGCTGCTACGTGGAACGGCATGAGGTAACGCTGCAGCCTTTGCTTCAAAACCCGCATTCAAGGTTTTGCCCTCGGCAGTTCCTTTTACATCGGCCACGCTTTTTAGTACTACTGCGGAAGTAGAAAATACAGGGGAACTTTTAGCTGCTGAAATGGTTGTCAACATACAATCACCTTTGAAGTAAATTACTGCTTAGGACAAAGCTGCCCTATTTCATTTAAAAAATATGCAAGGCTTAGGCGGCACGTGTTCTTTGCGAAATAAATTGTGCGGTGGCAAGTTGCTGCTCATTTGTCATAGACATCTGCTTCATCAAATCATTAACAACTGACATTTGCTCGCTCATTTGCTTAATCGCTTCAGAAATAGCCCGCTTAAACACATCTTGGCTAGCACGGCTAACCGTGATATCAGCAAGCGCATCACTCGCATTATTTTGGTGGACTCCTACACCGATTTGGCCACCCGCTTGTATGCTCTGCTGGGCAAAACCACCCACTACCTGCGCCGTTTTAAAACGTGTTGCATTTATAGCCACATCTCCAACACTAATACCCGCGCGATTGGCTAACTTCCCAAAAGATTGCGTCACCGCCTTATTTACCCCATTAAAGCCTGCTTTAGCCGCTGCCGTGGACTGCTTAATGAGTTCAGGAATCATTTTGGAAATGGTATTTGATATCGCTGTACCAAATTTTTCAGCCATTTTTGCCGCCGCCCCCTTACCAACTATCGCCACAAGAATCACAGCAAGTACCAATACCGCCGCAGCAAGTACTGTCCCAATAATATCGGCAATCTTTTTATCCACGCCGAGACTCTGTAAAAGGCCACTCATTAACTTAGTCAGCGCTTCCAGCAGGGGCTTAATAACCGCATTCATCACGGGAGTTAACACTCGGTCAGTCAAGCTTTTACCTGTCGCGGCTTCAAGTACCGTGTCCAACACCATGAGTGCAACGCCAACCGCTGCCAGTGCCAAGCTGGCTCCCCCCGTAAACACAGCCCCCGCCACCGCCACAATCGTCAATAGGGCCCCCAATACCTTGCCTACGCAACCCATAATTCGATTAAGCTCTTCTGCTTTTCGCTGTTCGGCAGCGAACTCATCAGCTTTTTTTTCCAAATCCTTGACCACTTCAGCTTGGCGCGCCTTCATTAACGCCAATTTATCTTGCATTTCTGTTTCGCTAGTTTCACCGATGATGTCCTGCAAGACACTCAATAGAAAAGTCAGCTCAGCAGCACCAGTACGTAGCTGCCCCAGATTTTGCACGGCCCGCACACCGCCCTTCTCTTCAAATTGTGAGTGCAAAGAGACGAGATCAGCCTGTGCCTGCTGTGCAGCAGAGCCCGCATTTAGTACCAGTTGAAATTGCTCTCTAGCCGTATTCCACTCGGCCCTTGCTTCATTCTCGACCTTTGTCAAACCACGCATACTCTCATCCAAAGCCTTTGATGCTTTGAGAATCTTTGCTCCATCTGCGAGGGATTCTGGTTTACTTGCATCGCCCGAGAGCGGCATATTTGGGCCATACTTCTCAATAAATGCCTGTTTAAGATTTTCCAGCGTATTTGAAAGTTCTTTTTTTGTTCGCTCTCTATTCTCAACCGCAAGCTGCAAACTAGCCTCAAATTGCTTTACTTGCCCCGCTGTTGGCAAGCGACTCGCCAGATCTTTTGCCTTCTTATTCAGAGTATCGGCCTTTGTTTGTGCCTCGCCCAGAGCCAAACCCATTTTCGCCAAAGCAGCTTCACGTGCATCCGCACTTTGTTTAAAAGCTTCCAATTTGGTCTTCAAGCCATTCACTGACATGTCTTGCATGATTTCCATCAACTGCGCCATTACCGCAGCAAGCGACAAATCGGGCTCTGCTTGACGTTGCGCCACCGTCACACCTGGTGGCGTCAACTGAGGCGCTTTGCTAGACCCAGCGGGTTTGGCAGCCCCCAACTCAGTATCCGCACTTTGTGCCAGCAGTTCCATCTTCGCTAAAGAATCATGAATAGCACCTACTGCTTCCATCGGCCCCTTGATCAAATCTTGACTGATCTTTAATGCCTCAGGATTCACGCTATAACGATTTGGCTGAATCAGTATTTCTCTCATAATTAAAAAACTCCTTCATTTCATTTTCAGACTCAGCTTCAGTTTCTGGCTCAGCTTCAGTTGCTGACTGCACATTTTGCATAGCCTCTAAATAAGCTTGTGCCCGTTCGGTTAATGGCCCCTTCGCCCCATGCAACAGCACCGTCTCAAAACACTGCTTTGCCTTGCTTACCTTTTTCAAATGCAAATTACACTGCCCCGCATAAAACATCGGACGGTAATCATTTTTCCCTAAAGCAAAAGCAAGTGAATATGCACCCGCCGCCTTCAGATACTCTTTACGCATCTGAAAAATAGCCGCTAAGCCCATCGCATAGTCTGGGTCATACATATCGTACAAACACAAAAACCTAAAAAATGTTTCTGCTTCATCCAAGCGCCCCTGCTGATAAAACTCAAATGCATAGGCATAAATCCCCTCCATTACATTACTAGGAATACCCTGAATATCTTTAAGTGCCGCACCATTAAGTACTGCCTCCCATAAGACCTCAGCTGCGCCTTCATCCATTAAGTTTTCATTCATACGACTCATCTTACTTTCCTTTAATCCGCCATTTGCCATAAGGCTGACGGTGTTAATTAAACCACAGAGGTATATTGCTCACTATTAAAAAACGATACTCTCCTCTTCCAGAACGTAATTCAATAAACGGCCACGCCCCCTGTTACTTAAGGCGACGCTTAATAAATACGAGTGGTTAATGCAAAAGACTATATTTTCTATTTACTAATAAATTTCTAACGAACTATCATCAAACCAGCAAGCACAGCTTGTAAGCTATACAACCTATTTCACATAAATCACGAAATTTTTTCTAATTTACAGAAGGTATATTTAAATTGAAGAGTTAAACTACAGACAGCAAAGCCCATATCCTTCATGTTCAATATGAGATATCCGTTATTATTTAAAATAATTAAATTTTTAAAAGATAAACTTTCATAAAAATACGAAGCTAAAAAACGCAAGCATGATTTAACGAGCGCTAGCGCTGAATGAACTTTGCTTTTTTGATCTACAGATTTGCATCGAGAGAGATGCCTTGCATTAAACCTACCATCTTGCTAAGCATATTCATCTGGTCTTCTTTTCTTTGGCACCGATGCTTGAACAAAGAGCCATTTATTTTTTACCTAACTTTGCTATGCGTATAGCGCAGATCTAAATCAAAACGAATAAAGCACCGCTTCATTTATAACCTTCATCATGACGCCAACGTAGGCGCATCCCCATTTCCTGCACGGGCCTTTTCGACTTCAAGCAACCAAAACAGCACCTTGTACACCTCTTCAACCAGCTCATAGGGCACAAAGGTATAGCGCGTTGCCACTTTAAAAATGGCACGAGTTAAACGGATATCACGCACCACAGGTATCCCAATTTTTTCTGCATAAGCAATCACCGCACGCGCTTTTTGCTCTGTTTCCAGTACAGACACAAAGGGCAGTGGTAGCGACTCTGTATCCATATACACCCCAATTGCAATATGGGTCGGGTTAGCAAGCACAAACTGAGACTGCGCCACATCGCTTTTTATTTGCTCGGACAACAATTCCTCATGCACCTCACGACGCCGTGATTTCACCTCACTACTCACTTCAGCCTGCTTATATTCTTGCTTCACCTCATGCTTTTCCATTTTGAGGTTTTTGATATACAGCAAGTAATCTACCCAAGCATCTAGGCCAATAATAAAAATAAAAGCAGCTACACAATAAAAAACAAGAATCACACCTGCTTTAACCCAAGCCGCCCCTGCCTCTGTAGTTGAAACATAGAGTTGAGCCAGCAGCATATGCCTTTGAAAAACCCAAAAGGCATAAGCCACTACAATAGTTAACAATAAATATAAAACGGCCTTTACCAACTCTTTTACCGTTTTCATACTAAATAGCTTTTTAAAGCCTGCAACCGGATTCAAAGCACTAAAATCAATTTTGATTGCCTCAGTTGCAAGCACAAGGCGGCTTTGCCATAACGATGGCAATACAGTGGCAACCACGCAGGCCAAGATAATGGGCAAGGAGAGGGTTAGAAATGCAAAAACAAGCTCTCGTGCCGCATCAGCCGGAGGTGTTTTAAAACCCTTCTCAATAAAACCACAATACATTTCTACTACCGTATTAAAAGAGCGCGTTGCGGTAAAACCGACTCCTGCAACCAAAATACACAACACGACCATGTCGCGGCTTTTATAGGATTGACCCTTTTTAGCCGAATCAAGTAGTTTTTTATCCGTTGGTTTTTCAGTTTTTTCCCCTGCCATTAACGCCCACCCCTAACAAATAATTCATAACCGGCAAAGTCGCCCATCATCTTCATCATTTCCCCCGGAAATACGGGACCAAAATAAATCATAAAAATAAAAAAGGCAATCATGCTCTTAATCGTAAGAGATACTGAAAAGGCATTCATTTGCGGAGTAAAGCGCGACAACAAACCCAATAACACTTCAGACAAAATAAGCGTTAGCAATACAGGAGCCGCCAACATAAAACTATTTGCCACTAAGCGCCCCAAATAGGGGATCAAGGTTTCTAATCGGATTTCGATACTATTGAGCAAATTGACTTGTTGATAACTATCTATTAACAGCGATAACAAGAGCTGCATACCGCCAGCCTCTAAAAAAACCACCCCTGCAAATAAGTTCAACAGATTGGAGGTTTCTGCCGACTCCAATCCATTCACCGGATCAATGGAACTACTGATAGTAGCCCCACGCGCCACATCGATATAAGCGCCAATCGCATGAAATACCCAAAATGGAAAAGCCACCATACAACCCAGAGCCAAACCAACTACAGCTTCTTTTAAAGCCAGTACCGCATAATCGCCCCCATTCACCTGAGATACATCGACCCCCACTAGAGGCCACAACCCGAATATCAACAGTAGAATCACCGCATTACGCGTTACCATATGTCCGAGTACGTTATTATTCAAAAAAGGCAAAAATAAAAAAATCACCGCAATCCGCGCGTAAATCAACGCGGCCGCCAACATATATTCTTGCCAGCGCGCAAATAACTCATACATCAACATAGGCTATGACAATCTGACCATATAAAAAAACAGTTCAACATTTCCTTTACCCCTACCTCGCTAACAACAAATTAGCGACGCGGATCCAGGGCCAAATGCATCAATTCCACCGCATAGCTCAGTAGGTGCTCACCATACCAACCCGAAAACATAAATAAACACACAATCACGGCGATCAACTTCACCCCAAAAGGCAGCGTTTGCTCTTGCAATTGAGTTACGGTCTGAATCAAACCCACTATCACCCCCACCAACGTCGCCACAGCCACCGGAACCGCAGATAAAACAAGAGTCAAATACAGCGCCTTATTACCGGCATATACCAAATCATCCATATAACCTGTCCTTTATTTCTATTCCTGCTTTGGATCATCGGAAAGAAAAAAACTTTAACGTCAAGCTGCAAGATCGATATATTGCATGACCAACCCCTTTACCAATAAAGTCCAACCATCCATTGCCACAAATAGAATTAACTTTACGGGCACAGAAATCGTTACTGGGCTCATCATCATCATGCCTAAAGACAATAAAATACTGGAAATTACTAGATCTACAACAATGAAAGGCAAATATAAATAAAAACCAATCTTAAATGCTTCCTTAATTTCGGTTAGGGCATAAGCTGGCAGTAGCGCAATAATCGCCGGTTCAGACTCTGGCTCCGCAACTTTTTGTGTATTTTCCTTAGCTTCACCCAAGCGTCCTGCTTGTGCCTTTTGAAAAAAATCGACCAACTCCGGATCTGAATATTTTTTTAAATACGCGCGATACCCACTCAGACCACCATCCATAAAATTGACAACAGCCTCTACACTATCCAGCTTCACATTTTCAGTTTTATAGTAATCATAGGCTTGCTGCCCCACCGGCATCATTACAAACACCGAAAGCAATAGTGCAATACCATTTAAAGTCATATTAGAGGGCACTTGCTGCACCCCCAAAGCATTCCGAATCAATACAAATACAATCGAGAACTTAACGAAACAAGTGCCTGATGCCACTAAAAATGGAAACAAAGTAGCAAATGACAGCAGAGCAATCAGTGAAATATCATTCATTGAATTATACCGATTGCATTAAGCGCTGAATTTCTACGCCCAAACGTCCATCGTCCAATTGCACCAATTCCCCACCTGCAAAGCACACGTTATTGATATATATCTCAACATTCTTTTGTGCCTCTATCGGTAAATCAATCACATCACCTAAATCCATAGACTGCAATTGAGCCACGCTGAGCATTTTTTTGAACAATACAAAAGTTAATTCAACGGGTACTTTTTTTAAATCTAAGAGCTGATTTTCCGACTCAGGCACAACACCTATACTCGCCTCTTGTTCCGCATAATCCTGCAACATCAACTGCTCCTCATAAAGCTCAAACGTAAATAGGGGATGAGTGCCATAATTCAATTGGCAATCGATTTCTTTAATCAATAAAACATCGCCCAACACTAAAGTCGGGATGGTCTGACAAGCCAAGTGACTACGCCCTAAATTAGCGGCCAACTCAATTTTTACTGCGTTAAAATCAAAATTTGCACCAAACGGGTGAGCTTCCTGCTCTAAAGCCTCCACAAATAAGCCCCCACTCAGCGTATTCACACAAGGTAGCGCATGCTCTAAAGGCGTGCTAAGCAGATCCAGTACCTCGATATGCGTCAAATCAAGCCCGTGTTCCGTGCCAGTGAGTTGAGTTAATTCCTCGGCCAATAAATTCCACAACAACTTTTCATCCACGCAGTGCCAAGCAATGCCAGCCAAGCTTGGCATACTGTGGCCAGCCCAAGCGTGCACATCCAACAGGGCAATCACGGTTCCCAAACCAGCCAGATCACCGCGCAGACGAACGTAGCGAGCGTTACCAAGTGGTAACAAAACCGCTTCGGTGTAACCTGCACCACGCAAGCGAATCAGAACACGGCTTCGCTCTATACTGGCAACATCTACCCGGCGCAAACTACTCAAGGGCATCATTCTTCATTTTCCTCTTCAAAGGGCAGAGCCCGTGCCTGCCTACGTGGCACCTCATCATCACGACGTTCGCTCGCCTCAACACGCCAGTGCTGCGGCATATCATTGGCTTCTCCATACGTTTGCAAGGCCTGTAGAACCTGCACATCTGACGGCACAAATCGCACATCACCAGCACTAAGCGTGTTAACACTTACAAACGCACCATTGCCCCAACTTTTAAAATGATAGGTAAACCCTTGCTGCTCTACAGGGCTAGGAAGAACTTGCAGTACAGGGGCTGGGATAGAACGTGCAGCGGGATTACTAGCGAATTCATAATGTGGGCCATTCAAATTTGGCTCCGGCAGCATATGTAGTGAAGCACTCATCACAAGCTCTTGTGCACGAACAGGTCGCTCAGCCTGGCCCGCTTGTGATGTGCTCGCAGGCAGCTCGCAAGCAGATTCGTTCCCAACAAAACCAGGCAGCACCGCAGAAACCTTTGAGCCTCGTGCAAGCACAAGCGGTCCAACTATCTGCCCCCCCACTGAGGTGGGTGCCAACATAGACAGCTCTGACTGAGCGCCCCCCACCGCAAGTTTAAGATGCGAACGATCAGGTACGGCCCCAAAAACTGCGGTATTGACCTGACTAGCCACATCAGGCTTCGCTGTGTTTAAACCTTGCCCGACATCTGACGTCAAACTCAGAGGATGCAGCCCCTCCACGACAGCAGTTGGTGCTGAAATCGACCAGATAGAAGGTAGAGCAAAGTGCTCCGCAGCAGCGACAACCTTAGCTTTAAGCCCAAGTACTACCGAGCTTGGTAGGCTAGATGCACCAGACATCGTTACATTTAAAACCGGATCGACACCTTTTGTCCCATATGTACCAAGCAAAGGCAGTGTAGGTGCAGCGGCATCAGGCAATGCTGCAACAAAGTCCCCTTTGACAACAGACATCGGCACCTCAACAGGTTCACTGAACTGGTTTATGATTGGAGGAAAAGGGAATAGGCTTGATGCCCCTCTTTCCTCTTGTTCTTGCAATCGACTGATTTTTCGCATAGATTGGGGCGTGCTGTGCAATCGCACCACATCTAACAGCTTTTCCCCTACAACACTGGGCAACACCACGGATGTCTGTAAAGATAAAGTTTGAAGGGAGACAAGTGCATCTTGCCCCCTAAGCGACTTCATTTCACTTTTAGCAAGAGGGTCTAAAGTCGGGCATTTCAAACTCAGAGAATCCAAGACTACAGTTAGATTTGGAGCCCAAGAAAGGGGTAAAGCAATGCCTAGATCTGCCGACGAATCCGTCTCAGCCTGGCCATTTACACAATTAGCTTGGCATTCTGGCGGTGTTGGATCTACGCCTAACATGTCAAGTAACGACGCTTGGCCTGTATCCTGCAACCCTTGAAGCATAATCTTCAAAGCATCGGCGTCGGCGTCGGCAAATTTGGCATGAGCATTGAACACTAGGTGCGCATGCGTATTCTCCAGAGCATCCCCAATGCCAGTACTCCGCTCTTCTAGACCTAGGTGTTTGCCCCCAAGCGAGTGAATTTTCATTTACAGTGATTTCCTTACGATGAGCGAGACCCCCATCCTGTTCAATATCAAGCGAAAAATACCCAGTCAAACACCACACTTAAATGCAGAAAAATGATGCTTGGTCAGATCTCATTTGCACCAAGCGGCACACTTCTAGAGACCACACTAATAAGACCTAGATTATGTTCATCACCCCAATTTAAATAAATGGGACAAGTACGATGTCGTCACCTAAAAAAGGTATGACTCGTCAGTTTTGTCACATAACCGAAGAACAACAATGTGTAGTAGCCTCAATTAACCTTATCCTCTTGCCATTACACAGATAATTTTGTCAGTTTATTTAAAGGAACGAAGATACTGGCTGAAGCGATACAAGGCATATCGCTTATTTTTCAAAAGCTAAAATCATGACATTACGACTCTGTAAACCTTTCATGAGGCATATTATTAAAGCTGTTACGCATCCTATTTACGGAATAAAGTTAAACGAGTAAGCAAAGAAGATGGTAGTCCCCCCACAAAACCACCTCATTTTTAAGTGGAATTTTCTCGTAGTATTTGAGGAGCTCTACATGAAAGCCGAAGGCAATTGATAACGCCAGATTATGTCGATCTTAAAGCAGGCCGAAGCCGGCTCGACCGTTCCTGATCTATGCCGCGAGCACGGTATAAGTTCCGCCTCTTTCTACATGTGGCGTGCTTAGTTTAGCGGTATGGACGTCTCGATGATGACGCCCATGAAAGAGCTGGAGGACGAAAACAAGCGTCTTAAAAAAATGTATATCAAAGCCCAAATACAGGCGGATATCATCAAGGAGGCCATGTCAAAAATCATCTGAAACATCTCAGCGTCGCGAGGTGGCTCGCTGGGCCGTTGCAACCAAGGCCGTGTCCATTCGTGCTACTTACGCCAGCTTTGCAATTGGCACGACTTGCTATCGCTATATTCGTAAATTGGATGCCGAAAATGCCCAAATTGCGGAATCGTTGGTCCAGCTTACGGAAACGCATCGAAGCTGGGGCTTTGGCCTCTGCTTTTCGCATTTGCACAACAAAAAGCACTGGAGCCATAAACGCGTCTACCGGATTTACTGTGATTTAGAATTAAATCAGCGGATTAAGCCTAAAAAGCGCTTAGATCGCGAAACACCTGAGCCATTAGCGTAATCAGAGGCAAAAAATGAAACGCGGGCAATGGATTTTATGCACGATCAATTAGCCGATGGCCGCAGCATTCGCTTATTTAATGTGATTGATGATTTTAATTGGGAAGGATTAGGCATTGAAATCGATTTCTCTTTGCCTGCAGAGCGCGTAATACGCAGCCTGAATCAAATCATTGAATGGCGCGGCAAGCCTAAGCGAATTCGATCAGATAATGGGCCTGAATATATTAGCCACATATTAAAGAATTGGGCGGAACAACAATCAATTGAATTAGCCTATATTCAGCCTGGTAACCCGCAGCAGAATGCGTATATTGAGCGCTATAATCGCACCGTGCGTTATGAATGGCTGACTTGCGATGATTTTGAAAACCTTGCCGAAGTACAAGAAACTGCAACGCAATGGCTTTGGACATACAATAATGAGCGCCCGCATATGGGATTGGGCGGCATCACACCGAAACAAAAACTGGCATTACATGCCTAGCCTCTACTTTTAAGTGAGCTTAAGAATGGGGGGATTACCCATCCACTGAGGCTACTGGATCGCGCTAGTCGCCGCGCAGCCCTTGTCCTGATGGCGCTGTTTTGCAGAATTAGCCTGAAGCAACTGGCCATTTAACCCTGAGTTAACGCCCTCCCCAGCAGAAGTCAGGCCGCCGTGTATGGAGAAAAAACACTGTTTTTCTCCATACAGGGAGGCACTGATTAAGTAAGCCGAAGAACAGTCGTATTTTTGTTCAAACGAGGGTAAGCGAGCGATAAATAATCCTGCACAAACGCTTCCAGTGCAGTAGCTGACGGCAAAGAATATTCTCCAGAGTTAGGGTCAAAAAACCTGAATGATTTTGCAGCATCATCAACCTGAACACCTAAGGCGTGGCCATCACCCTGAACCGGCGTAATCCCGATTTCATATAAACCATCCTTACTAAAATCAATTTTAAAGCCCATACTGCTATGGCTATATGTTTTATCGATTTTCATACCAATATCCCCTATGTAGTCGTGAATTGCATGAGCGTTTTTTTGAACATAGCTTGTAACAGCCGTCGCCATGACTTCTTCCCTGCCATCATGCGTATTGATATCTCTGTAAAAAAAGTCATGATCATTCTGGCTGATTTTCGGGCTACTAAGCCATTTCAACACCAGAGGAAAGCAAACCCCCTTATTACCAATAGTAGATTCCTTAATAAAATCGGACTGCTTAAAGACACCTGATTATGTCTCTTGCTCAATTAAGGCTTGAAATACCCCTCTTGGACAAGGTTTAGCCTGCATCACGGCTTTGAGTAATCGAGGAATCAGAGCGCACAGGTCTGCTCGACGATTGAAACGGTA
>NZ_PDZG01000087.1 GCF_002735645.1 Iodobacter sp. BJB302 | reverse complement strand
GTAGTCAGATATTCGAATCGAATCTTCCAAATGTGCAGCTCTGCTCGCCATACTTCATGATTAATGAAAAAAAGAAATTATCTATCAATTATCCATCATTTGACTATAAAGTGAACAGCATTGCCCTTGGCCCCCCTTTTTCAAAGGGGGAACTCAAGCAAAACCGCTTAAGTGAACGGTATTACTCTCTAAGTATGGGGTTTCTCCGTGTACTCTGTGTCCTCCGTGGTTCAGGATTTGGGTTTTATCAGCGCTTAGCTATGCTTGCTGCGATCTGGTCGTAAATTGCGCCGTCTTCAAAGTGGGTTTTTTGGGCTTTTTGCCAGCCGCCGAATTCTTCGATGGCAAATAGCTTAATGGCCGGGAATTGCTTGGCGTATTTGGCAGCGATGGCTTTGTCTCTTGGGCGCAGATAGTTTTGTGCGGCAATTTCCTGGCCAACCGGACTCCACAGGTATTTCAGATATTCCTCTGCCTGTTTGCGGGTGCCTTTTTTATCCACCACTTTATCGACGATGGCCACTGGGGGCTCAGCTTCAATGGAGATACTAGGGTAAACCACTTCAAAATTGCCACGGCCAAACTCTTTGGCAATCATTTCGGCTTCGTTTTCAAAAGTCACCAACACATCACCAATCTGGCGCTGCATAAAGGTGGTGGTGGCAGCGCGGCCACCTGCATCGAGCACGGGAATGTTTTTGAATACGCTGGCGACAAATTCACGCGCTTTTGCATCGTTTCCACCCGGCAGTTTAGCGGCATAGCCCCATGCGGCTAGATAGGTGTAGCGGCCATTGCCCGAGGTTTTAGGATTAGGCACGATCACGCCAACGCCGGGTTTTGTCAGATCATTCCAGTCTTTAATGCCCTTAGGGTTGCCTTTACGCACGATCAGTACTTGCAAGCTGGTAAAGGGCGCCGCGTCATCAGGCAGGCGCTTGGCCCAGTCGGCGGGTAATAGCTTGGCTTTATCTGCGATGGCGTCAATATCATTGTGCTGATTCATGGTCACCACATCGGCTTGCAGGCCGTCGATCACCGAGCGCGCCTGTTTGCTGGAGCCGCCGTGTGACATTTGCAGGGTGATGTCTTCGCCGGATTTGGCTTTCCAGTATTTGGCAAAGGCTGGGTTGTAGTCTTTATAGAAATCACGCATCACGTCGTAAGACACATTCAGCAGTGTGCTGTCGGCAAAGACGGGCAGGCTGGTGCTGAGGGCGATGGCGGCGAGCAGAGACTTAAGACGCATGACTATTTCCTGGCTGTGTGTCAGATAGCGTCGATTTTTACCGGTTTTGTTAAGTTTCACAAAGACTGTTGAGTGTTATTTAAATAACTAAATTTATGTATTTAAATATCTGGGTTCTGCCAAAAAATAGCCTTGAAAGAAATCAGCTCCGCTTTCTTGCGCGATGGCCAGTTGCCCGGCGCTTTCTATTCCCTCGATCACAACCTGACTATCCAGCCCATGCAGCATTTCAACCAGCTGGCCAAGCAATCGCTGCGCCTTACTATTGTTATCTGTGGCATGAATTAATACTTTGTCCAGTTTTACAATGTCTGGCGATAAAGAAAGCAGGCGGCAGAGATTGGCATTTTTCTGGCCGTAATCATCAATCGCTATTCGGTAGCCACGCTGGCGGTAATTTTGTACTGCGTGGGTCAGATCGGATTCTTGCGCGTCTGGAATGGCGGATTCAAGAATTTCCAGTACCACATCGGCAGGCTTTAAGCCCTGATCCTGCAAAATGCGCTCAAATGCTTCGCCGTGCTGTTTTTCAACGGCAATCAGCAGCTCGGGGTGAACATTCAGAAATAATGTTTTGCCTTTTTGCGGCCCCGCCAGGTGGTTCATTAAATGCAGACTGCGGCACAGGCGATCAAAAGCGACCAAGCATTCGCCACGGGTGGCGCTTTTAAAAACATCTTCGGGTGAAATGGCCTTGCGGCGTATGCTGGCGCGCAGCAGGCCTTCTTCGCCGATGATGGTTTCAGCGTCTGCTGCAAAAATAGGCTGGAATACGCTGGTGAGCTCTAGCCCTAGTGCCTTCACCACAATGCCGCGCTCCTGGGTTGCGGCAAACTGGGCACTGGGCCAATCGGCCAGAGTGTCTTCCGGCACATGCAAAGTGCCGCTGGCATGATGGATTGGAACTGGCATATGGGCTCTTTTAATGGGGCTGATGTGCACTAGGTGTTTGTTAAAAAGTGACTCTTGCAAGTTTTGAATCATCGCAGGGGGGTGAAACCCGCCAACTTCTATCGCAAAAGTTATGAAAGTGGCGGGTTTAGCCTTGTGCAATAAGCAGAATCAAAAAGATAGTGCCTTCGGCTGGTTGATTTTGGTGCGGTTTGCTACCGCGGGGGCCTTCCTTTGTTGAACGGCCAAGAAACGAAGCCAAGCCACAAACTCAAAGCATGAAGGCTCCTCATCTGCGGACAGCGGCGGCTGCGGAACTCGCTCGCAAGCTCACTTAAACATGCATCAAAGAAATCCCGCCCGCTTGTTCCTCGCTTAAGGGGACTCTAAAAGCCCCGTGCAGAGAGCGTGGTTACTGCGCTTTTCGCAATTTGCAAATAAAAAATACAATTTGCTAAGCGGGTATGGGTTTTCACCCGCTTTGATGCACCACCCTGGCGTGCTTGTTCTTACTTACTCGGCTGATAAATCTGGTCAAACGTACCGCCGTCGCTAAAGTGGGTTTTTTGCGCTTTGGTCCAGCCGCCAAATACATCGTC
The DNA here is from genome assembly GCF_002735645.1 of Iodobacter sp. BJB302. Lineage (GTDB taxonomy): Bacteria > Pseudomonadota > Gammaproteobacteria > Burkholderiales > Chitinibacteraceae > Iodobacter. The sequence continues at coordinate 14,708 of NZ_PDZG01000087.1, read as the reverse complement.
GATATCAAACTGCGTTACTTTCGGGAACTGATGGGCGTATTTGGCCGCGGTTGCCGGGTCGATCGGGCGGTAGTAGTTTTGCGCGATGATTTCCTGGCCTTCTTTGGAATACAGATATTTCAGGTATTCCTCAGCCACTTTGCGCGTGCCTTTTTTGTCGACCACTTTATCGACCACAGCCACAGGTGGCTCGGCCTTGATCGAGTAGCTTGGGGCGACGATTTCAAATTTGTCTACGCCGATTTCTTTAACCACCAGCTCGGCCTCGTTTTCCCATGCAAGTAATACATCGCCAATGCCGCGCTGGGTGAAGGTGGTGGTTGATCCGCGCGCACCGGTATCAAGTACGGGCACATTTTTAAAGAGTTTTTGTACGTAATCGCGGGCTTTATCGTCTGAGCCGTAGGTTTTCTTTGCCCAGCCCCATGCCGCTAAATAATTCCAGCGCGCGCCGCCGCTGGTTTTAGGGTTAGGTGTGATCACTTTTACATCGGCTTTGATCAGATCACCCCAGTCTTTAATGCCCTTAGGGTTGCCTTTTTTAACCAGGAACACAATGGTCGAGGTGTAAGGGGAGGCGTTGTCCGGCAGCTTTTTTTGCCAGCCCGCATCCAGTAATTTGGCAGGGGTGGCCAGCTCATCAATATCGTAAGCCAGGGCCAGCGTTACCACATCGGCTTGCAAGCCATCCAGTACCGAGCGGGCTTGCTTGCCCGAGCCGCCATGTGACTGACGCACGGTGACATCATCGCCCGTTTTTTTCTTCCAGTAGCTGGCAAAGGCCTTGTTGTAATCCTGATAGAGCTCTCGTGTAGGATCGTAAGAAACATTCAGAAGCTCAACCGATGCGGCGAAAACGCTGCTGGTGGCAAGGCTGATAATTAAGCTGGCGATGATTTTCATGGTTGAGCCTCTGTAGTAGATGAGGCTCAGTCTAATGGTGGACTTTATAGATTTAAAAAGAATTATTTATTGTTTTCATATTCCATTTCTTTATTGTCAGGTTTGAGCAGTCACAACATTTACAAAGTTTTCATTATTTAAATAACGGGGCTCGCTTAAAAAATAGCCTTGCAGCATATCGGCTCCGCTTTCTTGAGCCAGTGCCAGTTGCTCTGCATTGTTGATCCCTTCGATGACAACCTGGCTGCCCATGCCATGCAAGCGTTCAACAAACTGGCATAGCAATTGTTGTGCTTTTGGCGCGGTTTCTTTACTGACGGTATTCATCACCACGCGATCAAGCTTCACAATTTCAGGGCTGAGTGTCAGCAGGCGGTTTAAATTACTGCTTAAAAAGCCGTAGTCATCCACCGCAATCCGGTAGCCCCGAGCACGATAGTTTTTAATCGCCTGCGCCAGCTGGGTGGTTTGCCCGGGCGGAATCGTTGACTCAAATATCTCCAGCACAATATCGGCGGGGCTTAAGCCCTGATCGTGCAGGATGCGCTCAAAAGCCTCGATATGCTGTGTGCCGGAAGACATCAGCAGCTCCGGGTAAACATTTAAAAACAGCGTGCGCTGTGTATTGCTGCCTGCCAGGTGGTTCATTAAGTGCAGGCTGCGGCAGAGCCGGTCAAATTCAACCAGGCAATCGCCTCCCTGTGCGCTTTTAAATACATCTGCGGCAGACAGCGCTTTACGGCGGATGCTGGCCCGTAATAATGCCTCTTCACCAATAATTTGCCGGGTGTGAGCATCAAATACAGCCAGAAAAGCGCTGGTCAGCTCCAGACCCAAGGCTTTAACAACGATACCCCGGTCTTTTGTGCTGGCAAATTGTGCCATTGGCCAGTCATTTAATGTGCCTTGAGGAACATTGATTACGCCATCACGGTGTTTTACTGCAACTAAAGGAGGCATATGGATTCTCCATTAATAAAATAGCCAAGGGGACCTGTGGCATTTTATGAAAAGTTTACTTCTTAAATATGAAGGCGGTTAAAAATTAATACCGCTTTGCTGCTTTGCTTACGAATTTTAAAACGACTGTTATTTATATTTGTTTAAAAAGACAATGTCATTTTTCAATCTAAATGTGTTTTATATTAAGCAAAATTTAACCTTGATTAATGTTTTATGCCTTGCTTGTCGGTAAGAAATTAAATAGCGGCAGGAGGATTGATGTCTCAGTGTTTTGAGCAGGGAAGGAATAGTTAGTTCCGTGTGGCGTACATTATTATTTACCATTTATAAATAAAACATTCTTACTGAATTAACTTGAAAAAATAAAAGCTTACAGCCGTGCTATTGCATGGTTAAAAATATAATAAAAAAAGGCGGCTCCTGCTGGAGCCGCCATTTTTATTGCCAGACATAACTATCGTGCAGCTTGTGCAGCAAGGCCAGCCTGTGGGGTAAATGAGGTAGCAGCAGCTTGTTTTTTAACATCCGGCGCTGATACAAATCATTCAGGAGTAAGGCAACTGCGGTGATGCATGCTCCAGCCACTTGCATCGAATCAGGAATCACGCCGCTGATGGTAGAGATCATAAACGCGGTGATGGGCACAACATCGATAAACAGTAAGCCGTTTACCGGGGTAATAATCTTGTTGCCGATATTTCAGCACACTCACACAACCAGCAATTAATAAAATGCGCTTTGCGGGCATGATGAATTGATTGTTGATTAAATGCCCTGCATTTTTGGATGCAGGGCTGGCCGCCTAGAATGCGCCCATAAAATCGCGTTTACCAATTTCTACGCCGTTGTGGCGCAGCAGTGCGTAAGTGGTGGTGACATGGAAGAAAAATTGCGGCAAGCCGTAAGAGAGCAGATAGGCCTGACCGCTGAGTTTTTTCTCCTTAGGGGTGCCGGGGCGCAGAACGATTTCTAAGGCTTCACTGCCATCAATTTGCGCGGCACTCAGGCCATTGATAAAGGCCAGGGTTTTAGAAATGCGCGCCTGCAGCTCGGCAAAGGTTTGTTCATTGTCTTCGTATGGCGGTACTTCAACATTGGCTAAGCGGGCAGGGACGCTTTTGGCAAAATCACATGCGATCTGCACCTGGCGTACCAGCGGAAACATATCCGGATATAAGCGGGTCTGCAGCAAAACGGTCGGGTCAATTTTGTGCGCTTCGGCGTGGGTTTCTGCCTTGGCTAAAACATCGGAAAGAGCGGTAAGTAATTGTTTGAAAACGGGAACGCTGGCGGTGTACATAGAAATGGACATAATGTTCCTTGATCAGTTTTAGCGGCAGATCCGCGTAGCCATAGATGGGGGCAGTGGGATATTAATCAATGGCAGCTGGTTTATTTCGCTTTTTAATTATTGTTTTACAGGGGCGGCGAATCTGCTGGCGATACAAAGGCTCAGGCGGGAAGGCGCTGGCAAACTGGGCTTTAAAAAATGTGCAGCACCTGCCGTGCATAGAAACCATTTACTCCACGTTTTAACAGGCAGGATAAGCAGCCCTGTAAAGGGGAAAGGAAGCAGGCTTATTTGGCTCCCTGCAGCGCCAAATGTGATGGCGCAGAAAACGCGGAATATTTAATGTCATTGGGTGGTGCAGGCTGAGTGTTGTGAGCCAGCTGATCCAGCTGAAAAAAACTAATCATTTCTTCAAACTGGCTGGCCCTGGAGCTCATTTCTTCTGCTGCAGAGGAAAGCTGCCCAATTTTTTAATATGTGACTAATATATTCAGCGTCATTATCGGACCTGATTCGCCTGGGTTTGCCGCGCCACTCAATAATTTGATTCAGGCTGCGTATTACGCGCTCGGCAGGCAAAGAGAAATCGACTTCAATGCCTAATCCTTTACGATTAAAATCATCAATCACATTAAATAAGCGAATGCTGCGGCCATCGGCCAATTGATCGTGCATAAAATCCATCGACCACGTTTCATTTTTTGCCGCTGGCACCGCTAATGGCGCTGGCGTTTCATGATCTAAGCGTTTTTTAGGCTTTATCCGCAGATTTAATTCTAAAACGCAATAAATCCGGTAGATCCGTTTATGATTCCAAGGCTTTTTCCTAGCGTTGCGCAGATGCAAAAAACAAAGGCCAAAGCCCCTGTTACGACGCGTTTCCGTGAGTTGGACCAATGAATCTGCGATTTGGGCATTTTCTGCATCCAGCTTACAAATATAGCGATAGCAAGTTGTGTTAATCGCAAAACTAGCGCAAGCCGCACGAATGGACACAGACTTGGTTTCAACGGCCCAGTGTGAGCTATCTCACGACGCTGAGATGTTTCAGAGGATTATGGCTTCCTTAATGATGTCCGCCTGCATTTGGGCTTCGATATACATCTTTTTAAGGCGCTTATTTTCGTCTTCAAGCTCTTTCATGCGCGTCATCATCGAGACGTCCATGCCGCCAAATTTAGCGCGCCACTTATAAAAAGAGGCAGAACTCGTGCCGTGCTCGGCACAGATCAGGAACTGTCGAGCCCGCTTCGGCCTGCTTTAAAATCCCCATCATCTGGCGTGATCAATTGCCTACGGCTTTCATGTAGAGCTCCTCAAAGACTGCAAGAAAATTCTACTTAAAAATGAGCTGGTTTTGTGGGGGGGATTACCATCTCATTACGCAGTGTGGTGTTGCAGCGTATCACCTAGCTGATGCTGTTTCGTCATTTTTGGTTTGTTCTGTTTATTTTCTTGAGTATGTGAAAAGTAACTGGAAAGGTTTAATGAGGTTTTTGTATGTTTCGTGCATTAATTATGCCTTTGGGATTTTAGACACTATTTCAAAGGAGTGATGCTCTATGAATTTTAAGGTCGATTTAAGTGCTAAGCCGTTTAAGCGCAGCTGGCTGCGTAATACGCTGATTGCCATTTTGCTGTTGTCCGGATCACAGGCTGGTGCGAGTTGCTTAGTCATTTCGCTGCAGGAAAAAAATGATCGTATTCTGCTGCAGTCGGGTGAGGATGCAACGGTGGTTGAATCCAGACGCCCTGCAAAAATGATCTCAAAAGAGTTTCGTCAGATTTATGAAATATTGGAAAAAAACAAAAAGCTGGATGAGCGTTTTGATGCGCGCTTAAAAGGGCTTTCACAAGAACTGTTTGGCCCGCTGATCCCCGCGATGCGCCAGGCATCTTGTATCGTGTTTAATATCCAGCCCCGCTTTATGCACTTCGCTCTGGACTTACTGCCCATTGATGGTGAGCCATTATTTGTTGAAAAGGCGATCGCGTTTAGTTTTGGGGCGCCCAAAGATCAGGATCAGATACCTGGCTTTGGTGCTGAAACCCGTGGATTGATTCTGCGTGATCCCGAAACAGATCCGGATAACGGCGCGGGTGAAGTGAGGGCCCACTACCCGGAATCAAATCTTTATGCGGCTAAAAGTGCCGGGCCAAAATTATTTGCTAAAGCAAATGCTGATTTCTTACTGATCAGCGCTCATGGCTTTGTGGTGCCAGGCTTCGGTGCGAATGACGGAGATAAAGACGATTCCGTGCTCCTGAAGGAGCATATGAATGCAGATGAGTTTGGTGATGCTAAGTTTAGGCTGGTTTATTTTGACTCCTGCCAGCTGGGTTTGAGTAAGCCATTTATTGATGCTGCAAGCCGCAGCGGGGCCCATCATTATCTTGCCCCCATCATCAGCAACGAATCTGGCAACTCCTCAACGCTGACGATGCGTTACTTTTTTGCCGGGCTAAATCAGGGGCAGAGCTCAATGGATGCCTTGTTTAGCGCACGCAAGCGGATATACCAGGATTTCCGGGCGAACAGCCGCAGTGATCAAATCTTTTATTCCTACCCATTCAGGCTTTATTTGCTTTGACGTAGTGTTCAACGCCTGCCCTGACTGCAGGCGGGCGGTAAAGTAAGTTGCAGCAAAAAAGCGCTGCTTATTACGCCACAAACGGCGTAAAAGCAGCGCTTCAAATTTGTACCAGTGGGGGCTAAGTTGCCAGCTCTGCCCGGTTTCTGAATTCCTCCAGAGCCTCTGGATTAGCCAGTGCATCGGTGTTTTTTACCGGGCGGTCGTGTACCACATTACGCACGGCCAGCTCGACGATTTTGCCGCTGATGGTGCGGGGGATGTCCCGTACCTGAATAATTTTGGCGGGCACATGGCGCGGGGTGGTGTTGCTGCGTATGACCTGGCGGATGCTGTTTTGCAAGTCCTCACTCAGTTCAGCGCCCTCACGTAAACGCACAAACAACACCACGCGCACGTCGTTATCCCAATCCTGGCCAATGGCGATGGATTCCAGAATCTCTGGCAGCTTTTCTACCTGGCGATAAATCTCGGCAGTGCCAATGCGTACGCCGCCGGGGTTGAGCACGGCATCAGAGCGGCCATGAATAATAATGCCGCCATGGATGGTTTCTTCAGCGTAATCACCCTGCGCCCATACACCTGGATACTGGCTGAAGTAAGCCGACTTTAGTTTTTCTCCCTGTGGATCATTCCAAAAGCTAACCGGCATGGCGGTAAAGTGGCGGGTGCAAACCAGCTCGCCTTTCTCGCCAACCACAGCCTGGCCTGCATCGTTCCAAACCTCCACCGCCATGCCTAAGCCCTTGCATTGCAGCTCGCCGCTCCAAACCGGCAGGGCTGGGTTGCCAAGGGCAAAGCAGGAAATAATATCGGTGCCGCCTGAAATAGAAGACAGGCAGAGGTCTTGTTTAATATCACGGTAAACGTATTCAAAGCTTTCGTGCGAGAGCGGCGATCCGGTTGAAAGAATCGCTTTAAGCTTATCTAAGCGGTGGGTGTTAATTGGTTTGGAATCTGCTTTTTCTAGCGCGGCTAAATATTTGGCGCTGGTGCCAAAGATACTGATCCCCTCCTGATCAATCAGATCAATCAGTCGGTCGGCCTTGGGGTGAAATGGCGATCCGTCATACAGCACAATGCTTGCTCCTAGAGCGAGGCCGGACACCATCCAGTTCCACATCATCCAGCCGCAGGTGGTGTAGTAGCAAAGGGTATCGCTCATGGTGAGATCGGTGTGCAGGCCCAGCTCTTTTACATGCTGCAGCAGTGTGCCACCTGCGCCGTGCACGATGCATTTGGGAACGCCGGTAGTGCCGCTGGAATACATGATATAGAGCGGGTGAGCAAAGTCAGTTGGGGTGAATTCCGGCTCGCCGCCGGCCTGATAGAAATCCTGCCATAGCGTAACCCGGGCATGGCCCGCCTTAAAGCTGGCCGCTTGCGCCTCTGCATTGGCATAGGGAACAATAATTAACTGCTCAACCGAGGGCAGGCGGGTAACGATTTCTTTTATCTTCTCTGATAGCGGTATTGTTTTACCCGCATAGCGATAGGCGGCACAGGCTATCAATACCTTAGGCTCAATCTGGCCGAAACGGTCGGTGACGCCCTGCGTGCCAAAATCGGGCGAGCAGGAAGACCATATTGCACCCAGGCTGGCAGTTGCCAATGCGCCGACAATGGTTTGCCATGTGTTGGGCATCATCGCCGCCACCCGGTCGCCATAGCCTACACCTGCATCACTCAGGCTTTTTTGCAGGCCAGCCACATGGGCGGCAAGTTCCTGATAGCTAAGCACTTCGCGCGAGCCATCTTCTGCAATAGAAATCAGCGCCGGATGCGCATCACGGCGGCGCAGCAGATGCCCGGCAAAGTTGAGCTTGGTCTGGTGATACCAATTCGCGCTCGGCATTTCCGAGCCTTCAGTCAGCACTTCGCTGGCAGGCTGGCTAAATTTGATCGCAAAGAAATCGACAATCGCCAGCCAGAATGCCACCCGATGCGCCACGCTCCAGGCGTGCAGCTGGGCGTAATCGGCCAGATCAAGGCCATGCGCCTGATTAATATGGCGGCGAAACGCATCCATCTGCGTAGCAGCAACCTGCTCGGGTGAGGGCGTCCAAAGCGCTTCTTGCATGTCGATTCCTTTATGTTAAATACATAAAACCCACACCTTGAAACACGGAGGACACAGAGTTACACGGAGAAAAACAACTACATTGCGGGCCTGTTTGAATTTGCCTTTCTCCGTGATCCTCCGTGTTCTCCTTCCCTCCGTGGTTTAAGACTTGGGTTTTCTAGTTTTTGATTTAATCCGGGCTATCTGCCTGATTTTTTGGGTGGGCTGCGATAAAGGCCGGGTGTTCATTGGCGAGGGCTTCTACTCTTAATATCTTTGGGTATGCATCCAGCGGCACATTAAAGCGGCGTGCAGCGTAAAGCTGAGGGATCAGGTAGGCGTCGGCCAGGCTGATTTCGCCAAAGCAATAGCCGCTCCCGCCAATAAGCTGCTCAACCGCAGCCAGCCCTTGGCTAACCCATTCATTAATCCACGTCGTAATATCGTTTTCTTTGCACTGGTAGTTTTGGCGCAGATAGTTGAGCACGCTGACGTTATGCAGCGGGTGCACATCACAAGCGATCAGCGCTGCCATGCCACGAATTTTTGCACGCTCAAATAAATCTTTGGGCAGCAGAGGCGTTTCCGGGTAACGCTCTTCCAGGTATTCGATAATTGCTGGCGACTGGATAATTGCTTCCTGCGCCTGATCCAGCAAAGCCGGGACGCGTGCCTGTGGGTTGACGCTAAGATAAGCCGCGTCTTTTTGCTCGCCCTTGAGTAAATTCACCGGGATGGCTGAGTAAGCCAGCCCTTTGAGTGCCAGCACAATGCGTACCCGGTAGGATGAGGTGGAGCGGTAGTAGCTGTAGAGTTCCATGCTTAAACCTTATTTATATTTGTCGCAGGGCGGGTGAAACCCGCCAGATTTATATCTCAGCAGCGAAGAAACGGCGGGTTTCACCCCATATGCGCTAACCAAAGTCAAAAGACCTTTTCTATTAGTGCCTGCGGCACGTTGATTTTGGTGCGGGCGTCCCGCTGGACCTTCCTTTCTTGCGCGGCCAAGAAACGAAGCCAAAGAAGGCCGCCCCTAAAACACGAAATCCCCTCGCTGCGGACAATCGAGGCGGCGTCAATTCAACTCGCTTCGCTCAAACACGAATTGACGACACCCCCGCCCCGCTTGTTCCTCGCTCGGCGTGTTTTCAGGGGGGAGAAAAGCCCTATGCTGAGAGCGTGTTTATTGTGTTTTTTCTGTTTATTAATAAAAAATAACTTGGTTAGCGCGTATGGGGTTTTACCCGCCCTACGAGTCTTGTGTTTATGCAGCTAAAATTACCCCACGGCATTCGCCGAAGCCGATGCTGGGGTGGCCTTCTTTTTTGCAGCGGGCGAGCATGATGATTTCGTCGCCGTCGGCTAAAAAGCAGCGCTCTTCGCCGGAATCCAGCCTGATCGCTTGCTTGCCGCCATTGCTGAGCTCCAGCAGGCTGCCGAGAGAATCCGCCGTTGGGCCGGATAAGGTGCCGGTGCCGAGTAAATCACCGGCGCGCAAGCTGCAGCCATTGACGGTGTGATGGGTAATCAGCTGCGCCACGGTCCAGTACATATTCAGCGTGTTGGACAGGCCCAAACGGTGTGGTGGCAGGCCCTGGGCTTTTTGCGCTGCGGTGTGCAGCAATACTTCCAGCTCAATATCAAAAGCGCCATTGGCCTGATCGGCTGCGTCATACAGATAGGGCAGCGGCTGCGGGTCGCCTTCTGGGCGAGCAGGCTGGGCTGTGCGGTAAGGCGCCAGCGCTTCGGCGGTCACGACCCAAGGTGACACGGTGGTGGCAAAGTTTTTGGCTAAGAAAGGACCAAGCGGCTGGTATTCCCATGCTTGTAAATCGCGTGCCGACCAATCGTTCAGCAAGCAAAAACCTGCAATATGCTCGGCGGCGTTGGCAATGCTGATCGCCTCGCCCTGCGGATTGCTGCCAGCCACCCAAATGCCCAGCTCCAGCTCGTAATCTAAACGGGCTGATGGGGTGAGTGCAGGCACTTCCTGGCCGGGTTTGAGCGTTTGGCCCAGCGGGCGGCGCACGGCATAGCCACTTGGATAAATGGTGGACGAGCGGCCGTGGTAGCCAATCGGCACATATTTGTAATTAGGCAGCAGCGGATTATCCGGGCGGAATAATTTGCCAACGTTTACTGCGTGATGAATGCCGGTATAAAAATCGGTGTAATCGCCAATTTTTGCAGGCAAGTGCATTTTGCAAACGCTGGCAGGGCGAAGCAGGGCTTCGCCTTGTGCTTGCAGGTTTTTAAGCTGTGCGTAATCGGCATCGAGCAGCTCTGACAGCCGCTCACGCAGTGCCAGCCTCGCGCTGCCTGGCAGGGCAAAAAAAGCATTCAGCGATTTACCGCTGGCCGCTTGCGCAGCGCTCAGGGCTTCGCCGGTAAATAGGTTATTTTCGACGGCGGTTTGCAAATCAAAAATAAAATCACCAATTGCCACCCCACCGCGCGGTGGCAAGCCTTCAGGGCTGAAAATCCCGAAAGGCAGGTTTTGCAATGGGAAATCACGGTGATCATTAGCAGAAGTAACCCAGCTGAGGCGATATGTAGTGGAAGTCATGAGGGGCTCCGTTGGGTTTAAGTTTTTTGTGAGCTTAATGGGCTCAAACCATAAGTCTTACTTAACTACTCAGCAGTGTGAAAAACCCAAATCTTGAACCACAGAGAACACGGAGAACACAGAGTTTCACGGAGAAAACCAAGAGAAATAATTGATTTTTTCCTGTTCCTGGCGTGTTTCTTGTGAATGTCTGTTTGGTTTTTAGCTCACTTGAGTAGTTGAAATTTTTGAACCACTTCGGCTCCAGTGGAGTTGCACGGAGGAACAGACACGGGTTTTCTCCGTGGCCCTCCGTGTTCTCTTTTACTCCGTGGTTCAAGGTTTGGGTTTTATTAAATCTGGTTTTTATTAAATGTTTTGGGCATGTCTGCCCAGCAGTCGTCGTAGTTTGTTTGAAGCTGTGCGCATTCCAGTGCGTATTGCGTTGGGCGGATCACGGCGTGGGTTTCAAACATAAACGCCATAGTGCGCTCAATTTTTTGCGGTTTTAACTCTGCGCTGCTGGCATTAATAAAAGTGCGGGCATCCGGGCCGTGGGCGCTCATCACGTTGTGTAGGGAGCAGCCGCCAGGTACAAAACCACCGGCCTTGGCGTCGTACTCTCCACGCACCAGCCCCATAAATTCATTCATAAGATTACGATGAAACCAAGGTGGGCGGAAGGTGTCTTCAGCAACCATCCAGCGTGGCGGGAAAATCACAAAGTCGCAATTGGCCTGGCCTGTCACCGCAGAGGGCGAGGTGAGCACGGTAAAAATAGAAGGATCGGGATGGTCGTAACTCACGGTGCCTATGGTGTTAAAGCGGCGCAGATCATATTTATACGGCACGCTGTTGCCGTGCCAGGCCACTACATTAAAGGGGGAATGGCTCAGCGTGGTGGCCCAGAATTCACCCTGAAATTTTTGCACTAACTGTGTCGGCTGATCCACATCTTCGTAGGCCGCAACCGGCGTTAAGAAATCGCGCGGGTTGGCTAAGCCATTGCTGCCGATGGGGCCTAAGTCTGGAATACGGAAAGGCGAGCCGTGGTTTTCGCTGATATAGCCGCTGGCAGCGGCATCAAGCAGCTCCACACGGAATTTCATGCCGCGTGGAATCACGGCAATTTCTTCGGGTTCTATTTCTAAAATGCCCAGCTCGGTAACAAGGCGCAGGCGGCCTTGCTCGGGCATGATCAGCATTTCGCCGTCGGCATTAAAAAACGCCCGCTGCATGGAGCAATTGGCGCGGTAAAGATGGATGGTGATGCCTTCCGGCGCATCGCTATTGGCGGCCATGGTGATCAGGCCGTCAATAAAATCAGTGGGCGCATCAGGAATTGGCAGCGGATCCCAGCGCAGGCGGTTAGGGGTGATAGCTCCTAATTTACAGCCCTGGCGTTGTTTTTCTAAACGTTCAAATTTGCCATGTGCGGCAGAGGGCAAAATACGATACATCCAGGTGCGGCGGGCTTCGGCACGCGGCACGGTAAAGGCGCTGGTAGAAAATTGCTCAGGATATAAGCCATAGGGGGCTTTTTGTGGCGAATTCTGCCCCTCTGGCAAGGCTCCCGCCAATGCCTCACTGGCGAATTCATTTCCAAACCCTGACAGGTAAGACAAAGTTGCGTGTGACATGACGAGTCCTTTTTACGTTATGCGTAATTGGTTTACGCAAAACATAATTTGATTTTAAATACCCGTCAAGCTATAAACGCCCATCCTTGTATTTCAGTGGTAAAAAAGCATGGCAGAAAATGACAGGCGGCAAAGCGTTGGCTCGGCAGAAGTGGCTGCACAAGTATTAAAAGCTTTGGCTGATCTGGCCCCGGCCACCTCGCTGACGCAGCTGGCTGATTCTCTGCAAATGCCTGCCAGCAAGGTACATCGCTATTTACAGGCGCTGATTGCCACAGGCTTTGCCGAGCAGGATTCCAGCAGTAATCATTACGCGCTAGGACATGAAGCCTTACGCGTAGGGCTGATTGCATTGGGGAAAATGGACGTACTAAAAGTTGCCACGCCCTATCTTTTAAATTTGCGCGATCAGCTGAATGAAACGGTTTTTTTTGCGGTATGGGGCAATAAGGGCGCAACCGTGGTGCAAGTAGAGCAGGCGCTCAGATCCATCAGCCTGATTACCCAAGTGGGGTCGGTATTACCCCCATTTAAATCGGCCACCGGCCTCGTGTTTAGCGCGCATTTACCCGAGCAGGAGCTTAAGCATTTACTGCAAGAAGCGACGATCTCTAAGGCAGAAGCTCAGGAAATTGTGGGTCTATTAGCCAAGATACGCCGCCAAGGTTGGCATAGTATTCAAGGCCTGCTCATTAGCGGTGTAGATGCCATCTCTGCACCCGTATTTAATGCCCGTCAGCAGATTATTGGAGTAGCGACTGTGGTGGGATCGTCCTCATCCACCCTGCAACCTGAGGCAGACAGTGAGCTGGTGCAAAGGCTACTGGAGGCCACACAAGCGATTAGTCGCAGGATGGGGGTGGTTTGAGGTGGTTTTGAAAGATGGTTAAGTCTTAAACCACAGAGAACACTGAGGGCACAGAGTTTCACAGAGGAAAGCATCTTGTAAAGGAGGCATGGTTGTGGAGTGTTTTACTGGGTTTCTCTGTGTAGCTCTGTGTTCTCTGCGCCCTCTGTGGTTCAAGGTTTAGTAAAATCAGCTAAACATAGATCGTTAAATCACTTTTAATTTGAATGTGGCAGGCCAGCCGGACTAGCTCGGGGGTGTCGGGAACCGTTGGCGGGGAATCGGCGGCAAGCCCCGCATGACGGATCATTACATTTTTTTCTTTGCCGCCCAGTGTGACCATCTGGCCGCTATCTGCGTGCTCTAAACGCACTTTACATGCTCCACATGTTCCCTGACCACAGCGCCATGCCAGTTGTAATTTTCCATCGCTTACCAATGATCTGACGGCAGAAATGAGCATGCTTTCTGCTTTAGCAGTGCATTCCAGACGGGTGGAATCTTGTAAGTTGATGAAAGTTAATTTGTACATGTGCGGGGAGCAGCGCTTAGTTCTAAGATGAAGGAACAATGCACATTGTAACTGGCCATGATCAAGAAAATCCCCACAGAAGTACTAAAGATCGGCATGTATATCCATGATCTGAATGTGGACTGGATGGACCATCCGTTTTTGCGTAAGCAGTTTGTCGTTAAAACTGACGAAGATTTACAAAAAATCATCGCCTCCGGGGCTCATGAAGTTTATATCGATACCGACAGAGGGCTGGACTATGCCCATGCGCCTACGGTGGATGAAGTGAATGCCTCGATTGAGGCCGAGATGGTTAAAATCGCCACCGCGCCCGCGCCGGTTATTCAGGTTTCCACAACAGAAGAAATGAGCCGCGCCAAGCGGATTCACAAGCAGGCGCATAATTTGGTGCGGTCTGTGATGCAGGACGCCCGTATGGGTAAAGCCATTCAAATGGACGATGTAGAAGAAGTTGTTGAGGCAATTACTGATTCTATATTGCGTAACAGCAGCGCTTTATTAGGTTTATCGGGAATTAAAGATAAAGACGAATATACCTTTTTACATTCGGTGAGCGTTTGTACATTGATGGTGACGTTCACTAAAAGTATGAATTTTCCTGCGGAATTAATCCGGCAGGCTGGTATTGGTGGCTTATTGCACGATACCGGTAAAACCATGGTGCCCAATGAAATTCTGAATAAACCCGGCAGGCTAACGGAGGCAGAATTCGATGTGATGCGCTCTCACCCAATGGAAGGTTTTAAAATATTGTCGCAGGTGGATTCAATTGGCGAAATTCCATTAGAAATTACGCTTCATCATCACGAGCGCATGGATGGCAGCGGTTATCCGCATAAATTACCCGGCGACAATATTACGCAATTAACGCAAATGGCATCGGTGGTGGATGTATACGATGCCATTACTTCTGATCGCTGTTATCACAAGGGAATGCCTGCATCAGAAGGATTAAAAAAATTATGGGAATGGAGTAAATTCCACTTTAATCCTACCCTTGTGCAAGCCTTTATGCGGACTGTGGGTATTTACCCCGTGGGCTCTCTGGTTAAATTAGAATCTGGCCGCTTGGCCGTGGTGCTGGAGCAAAACGAAGGCAATTTATTAATGCCAAGAGTGAAGGCTGTATTTAGTACCAAGGCTAATACTTATATTCCCCCTGTGGAAATTGATTTATCCAAACCTATGGGGCTGGGCGGGGCAGACCCAATGCTGTTCACTTTATAGTCAAATGATGGATAATTGATAGATAATTTCTTTTTTTCATTAATCATGAAGTATGGCGAGCAGAGCTGCACATTTGGAAGATTCGATTCGAATATCTGACTACT
>NZ_PDZG01000086.1 GCF_002735645.1 Iodobacter sp. BJB302 | reverse complement strand
CAACAGGACGCAGTAATCCGCGGGTTGTGAAACGACGAACTAAGCATTTTGCAAGTAGAAAAGGCACGGAAATTCTTAATCAACGGCATAACTGGGGAATAAAAATCATAAAGTGAACAGCATTGGGCTCTGCCCCTAAAAAAATGAGTTTTATTCTAGATTCTTCTACCCAGTAAATGGCCTCCATCAGGAACACAAGGCGGGACAAAAAATCAGCTAAATTCACATCAGAAAGATGATCAGATTCGTACAAAGGCAATAACTGCTTATTGTCGAGGAGCATAACGCAGTGAATGGCCATTTTCCGGCTCAGCCCTTCGGGTTGACTGCATTTTTGGGGCGGAACGAAAGTTAAAAATCGCTCATGGTGCTCGTGCCATGTCGCAATTTTTGCCTTGTTCAGCCCCAAAACTGTAGTCAACGCAGCCGTGAATATAACGTCAACAGACCCTAATACCCCAACAAAAGAAAATAAATTATCCAGCACCTTAAGCAGCTTATGCTGGCTGCTCTGCAAAAGCTGCTCGGCCACATTATCCAGTGTGGAATCCTGAATAATAGCCAGCACCCCGCGTATGTCTCCCGCCTGACCTTTCCAGGGATAATACGAAGCAATCCTGTGCACCGTATGCCCATCCACGCCTGCTTTTCCACGTATCTCCTGCTTTACAAGAGGCTGGCCGGTATCCAGCACAAACTGCAGCTTGGGCTTAATCACCATCGCCGCCTGAGGCAAAAACTCTTCCAGCCTTTTGCCAAGGTGATCTGCCTCGCTCATATGATTAACACTGGCATGGCGGGAATTAATGCATAGCTGGCGCAGCCCGCGATCAAGTACCGCGACACCTGTCGGTACATTTTCCAGCAGTAAAGGGAAAATCTCTTGAATGTCTTCGGGCAAGAGATGATGCATGCTCTCGCTCCGGAAAGGGGGCTGGCTTACTTTTATAACTTATTATGGGTAATTAATACGAAATTACTGTCATTAAACAGATCAGGCGGCAATAAACAACAACAAGAACCATGTAAGCAAATATAATATTGCTCAAGCCGCCCAAATCTGAACACCAGCCCCTGCAGCAATACCCACGCCAATGCAAGATAAAGTCATCAAGTACGCGCTATCATGCAGCCCTGCACTTATTACAGAAAATGACCCATGCTATTGAACTGGTTTTCTATTACCCGGCTGGGCGAAGCCGGCTTACTTTTACCGCTGGCCTTTGCCCTGATACTGGGCCTGGCCCTGATGCGTGCCCACCCTCTATGGGCCCGGTTTGCCCTGCGCCTGCTGCTGGCGATCACCATCACCCTTGCCAGCAAAATCGCCTTTTTTGCCATGGGCTTTGGCATACCTGCCATCAATTTTATCGGCTTCAGCGGCCACACCCTGCTGGCCACCGCCATCCTGCCCGTGTTATTTGCGTGGGTATTTATCAGTAAAGAAGGCTGCTTCAGCAAAGCAGGTTTAGCACTGGGCTTAATTATCGCCGCAATCATTGGCTGGTCGCGGCTGAAAGTGAACGCACACAGCAGCAGTGAAGTCATCTCAGGCTGGCTGCTGGGCTATATGGTTGTGCACCCATTCTGGAAAGCCCGCATCCAAAGCTTCGCCCCCCTGAAAAGACTCATCCCCATCGCCTTTACCGCACTGGTTTTCATCATGTGGTCGCAACCCCAAACCGCCTTACACATCCCCTCCTACACATGGGAGCAAGACATCGCCAGATGGCTGATCGGGCACAATAAGATTTATACAAGGCAAGACCTGCATCAAAAAGAGGAAAATAAGCAGCCCTAGAGCAGCAAAACCCAAATCTTGAAACACAGAGAACACGGAGAAAAGCAAAGACGGAGACAAACAATCAGGCTTGCTCTTCGATTTGGATTTGGATTTGGATTTGGATTTGGATTTGGATTTGGATTTGGGGAATATTTCACCCCATAAAATTAATATCGCAGCTCATCGCACGGGGCTTAAATCTCCCCTTGAAGCACGCCGAACGAGGAATAAGTAGCTCGGGGTTTCGGAAAAGGGGTAGCGAGGCAGCGAGCGCGCAGCCTTTTTCGCCGAGCTGCTTATCCGCAGAGAGGGGACTTCGTGCTTCCGGGGTCGCCTTCTTTGCTTACTTTCTTGGCGAAGCAAGAAAGTAAGTCCCTCGCGGGGGACACCCGCACCTAAATCAACGTGCCGAAGGCACTAAGAAACATACATACCACTCAAATCATCAAATTTTTCACGATTGCACGTTGGGCAGATAAAACATGCCCAACCTACATCACAAGACATATTACAAACTGTATAAAATAATTAAATATAAAAAACAAAAGATCAGAGGAACCCATTTTTCAACATGCGTTAGAGGAAAATACTTATTCAAATCTTTTCCTTTCCCCAACAATTCCCACTCATAATCAAAACATGAATATGGCAGCATCTTTTCCATATCATGAATAACTTTAAATTTACCTGAATTAAGCTGACGATAGGAGTGAATCACCAGCCACCATACAAAACAAAAACATATACAAATAAAAAAAAAGCCAACTACAAAAATAAGATCAATTTGTTTTATTTTTTCTAAAGATAAAAAAACACCACCTGCCAAAGCAGAATTAACAGACAGAAAAAAAAGTGTTAGCCAGCATACGCCTTGCAGAGAGGCGATCAGCTAGCTCCAAGTATAATCTATACTGATCCATCAATGCCTTTTGAAATTCAATCTGCGTCACATAGAGCTCACCAACATTTTTTATCACTTAGCACTCCTTCACTTTGAATCCCACCAGAAATAATTAAAACAATAAAAATATCAAATTTTTGTAATTTTCACCTTCTATGTAGAGTCCAAATTCCCTTTACGATAGGCTCCGAGTTCCAGCCAACAATATCATCAGCATTTGCTTTTACTATACCAGCGCCTCTCTCTTGCCCCCAAGGATTTACAGCTAAAATAGGCTTCCCATAATATTTAGCACCTTCAATTTCTTTTTTTATCCATTTACTATAATGGGTATACATCCCTGTTGGAATTACAACAACATGACTCAATGCAATTTGCTTATAAATCGCTTGTTGGAGTAATGAATCTGTTGGCGCATTATGTATTGGGCTCTCCCGAGGGACAGAAAAATCCCTAAAACTCAAAGATGCCTGCCCAACGCTCCAACTCTTTTCAAATATCCAATCAGCAAGTGTGCTGTAATGATTGGAGTATGCCCATGAATGGCTGATAAAAACATGAATTTGATGTGAACTCATATTATTTCCTATTTTTGTTAACAGAGCTAAAGCGTTAGACATTCAGAAAATCAAATAATCAATCCCAGCTCAACGCCCCACCAGTCTGATACTCAGTAACCCGTGTCTCAAAGAAATTCTTCTCTTTCTTCAAATCAATCATCTCACTCATCCATGGGAATGGATTGGTTACGCCCGGGAACATTGGCTCCAGGCCGATTTGCTGCAAGCGACGGTTGGCGATAAAGCGCAGGTATTCTTTGAATTGCGAGGCATTCAGGCCGAGCACACCACGGGGCATGGTGTCTTCGGCGTAGGCGTATTCCAGCTCTACGCCGCGCTTGAACAAGCCGTAGATTTCAGCTTTAAATTCTTCTGTCCAAAGCTGCGGGTTTTCCATTTTGATGGTGTTGATCAGATCAATACCAAAATTGCAGTGCATGGATTCATCGCGCAGGATGTATTGGTACTGCTCGGCAGCGCCGGTCATCTTGTTCTGGCGGCCCAGCGCCAGAATTTGCACAAAGCCCACGTAGAAGAACAGGCCTTCCATAATGCAGGCGAATACGATGATAGAGCGCAGCAGCTGCTGATCTGTTTCCAGCGTGCCGGTTTTAAAGCTTGGGTCGGTCAGGATATTGATAAAAGGAATCAGAAATTCATCTTTATCGCGGATCGAGGCCACTTCGTTGTAGGCGTTAAATACTTCGCCCTCGTCCAGGCCCAAAGATTCAACAATATATTGATAGGCGTGGGTATGAATGGCTTCGTCGAAAGCCTGGCGCAGTAAAAACTGACGGCATTCTGGCGAGGTGATCTGGCGGTATGTGCCCAAAACGATGTTATTAGCAGCCAGGCTGTCAGCGGTAACAAAGAAACCCAGATTGCGTTTAACCAAACGGCGCTCGTCATCGGTCAGGCCGTTCGGGCTTTTCCACAGCTCGATATCGCGCTGCATGTTTACTTCTTGCGGCATCCAGTGGTTTGCACACTGCGCCAGGTATTTTTCCCATGCCCATTTGTGCTTAAACGGCACCAGCTGATTCACGTCGGTGGTGCCGTTAATCACGCGTTTGTCTGAGGCTTTTACACGTTTGGCGGTAGCGGCATCCAGATTGATTTCGGTAGCCGGGCTGCTGATTTCATCGTCAAAGTTGAGCATTACTATTCCTGTCTTACTGATGTTGATACCTGCTGATCTGTAGCACTCAGCGGGCGAGATTTAATATTTCTGATGCTTACGGAGCAGGTTTGCTCAGCAAGCGGGTTTTGATATTGCTGGTGTCGGTAATGCCGTACTTCTGGCCCAGGGCGTAAAAATCGCGCTCATGCTGATCGCTGATGATCAGGCTGGATTGAAAACTCAGTGCCAGATGCACTTCGCCGAGGTAAACCACTTCACCGGCTTTGATTTCAAAACTTTGCCCTATCGGCAGCTGATCACGGCGCTGCTGCGGCCAGCCTGCGGCGGTGTAGTTCCAGTCGCCCACAGCCTGCGGCACGGTATATTGCCCGGGGGCAAGGCTGAGCAGGTGCAGCTTGCCAATGGCATTTTTATTTGGCGCGGCGATGGTGTCGTGCAAGATACTGGCGTTTAAATCACGGCGGCCACCTGGCCCCTCCAGGCGCATCCATGCATTGGCGCCATCCTGATCAAAGGAATTAAGCGTTAAGGCCACAACAACATAGCCCTGATCCGCTGGCGGAGTAAGCTTGCCCTGCACCACGGCCACCGGCGCTGTGGCACAGGCACTTAAAAATAAAACAGTGCTGAGAATTAAACTTTTAAACATTCGGCTGCCTATTGCAATAAGCGGGTAGTGATGCTGCTGGTGTCCTGCACGCCCCACTGCCTGAGTTGATAAAAATCGCGCGGTGCCTGATCGCTGTACGTCAGGGCAGAGGCAAAATTAAGCGCTGCGTTAATCTCGCCTAAATACAGCACTTCGCCTGCGGCAATCTGAAACTGCCGCTCTATTTTAAAGTGCGGCTGCCCGCCCCGTCCGTTTGATCCGTTTACCGCCCATTCTCCCCACGCTTCACTTACCGTATAGCTGCCCGCTGCCAGCGGTAAAACCCATAATCGCCCGCGCGTTTCGGCATCTGGCCCGCTGATCACATCGCGGCTGATATCGGCACGCAGGCTGTGCTTAGCATTTGCCCCGGCCAGCTCCACTTGCAGCGAAGCCCGGTCTGATGACAAAGATTGCACGCTTAAAGCCAGCACCACATAGCCCTGCCCTTCGGGTGGTGCAAGGCGGCCGTTTTCTATTTGCAAAGCAGGCTGCGCGCTGCAGGCCGCCACTAAGGCACTGGCCACGCCAGCCACGGCCTGCAGGCATCGCGATAAAAGACTCACTTGGCGATACAGGCGATGCGTAATACTTCAGCACGCCAGCGCGCTTTATCGGCGTCTGGCAACCATGATGCTTCAAAGCTGTGATTCACTAACTGCACCACTTCACTGGCCGATAAATCCAAAGCAGCACGGCAGGCTAATAAGTTTGCGTTGAGATAGCCGCCAAAATACGCGGGATCGTCAGAATTCACCATGGCGCACAGGCCCGCTGCCAACAAATTACGTAAATTGTGTTTGGATAAATCATCCACCACGCAGAGCTTTAAATTAGAAAGCGGGCAAACCGTCAGCGGCACGCGCTCGGTGGCCAAGCGCACCACTAGGGTGGCGTCATCGGTGCAGCGCACGCCATGATCAATACGCCGCGCACCCAGCAAATCCAGCGCCTCAGTAATATAAGAGGCGGGGCCTTCTTCACCGGCATGGGCCACGGCAGGCAGGCCCAGATCGCGGCAACGCTTAAATAATTTTTGGAACTTGGCAGGCGGATGGCCCAGCTCGCTGGAATCGAGGCCCACACCATCAATTTGCGCCAGATAAGGCAGCGCGGCTTCCAGCGTGGCTTTGCCATCGGCCTCGGATAAATGGCGCAAAAAACACAGTATCAGCCTGGAGCTGATGCCCAGCTTATCGGTGGCATCTTGCAGGGCGCGGGTGATACCACGGATTACGGTGCCAATATCAATGCCACGCGCGGTATGAGTTTGCGGGTCAAAAAAGATCTCGGTGTGCACAATATGATCTGAATAGGCGCGCTCGCAGTAGGCCCAGGTCAGATCGTAAAAATCTTCTTCGGTGACCAGCACGCTGGCACCGGCATAGTACAAATCTAAAAACGATTGCAGATTATCAAAAGAATAAGCAGCACGAACTTCTTCTACATTGGCGTAAGGCAGGGTAATGCCATTTTTTTGCGCCAGCTCGAACATCATTTCCGGCTCTAAAGTGCCTTCGATATGCAGATGCAGCTCGGTTTTGGGTAAGGCGAGGATCAGTTGATCGACAGGGTGCAGGGCTTCGGTCATTTGACTCTCAAGGTTTATGTGCCTGCGGCACGGTCATTTTGGTGCGGGAATCCCCCGCGTGGGCCTTACTTTCTTGCTTCGCCAAGAAAGTAAGCAAAGAAGGCGCCCCCTAAAACACGAAATCCCCTCGTTACGGATAATCGAGGCGGCGTCAATTCAACTCGCTTCGCTCAAACACGAATTGACGACTACCCCGCCCCGCTTATTCCTCTCTCGGCGTGTTTTCAGGGGAGGGGTTATAGCCCTGTGCAACGATCAGTAAACTGAAAAAGATCAGCTATTCGCGAATGAAAAAGAAGTTTTCCATCACGACACTCGTCACCATCCACATAATAAAAAACCCTTACGCTTCCTCCTGCCTCATAGTCATCACGCCATGCCTGATCAAAATTATGCTGCTTTTTAACAGAGACAAAAAACCGGAAATTTTCAACAGCAATCCATGCAAGCTCCAAATTGCCTGCATTGCCCATGCTATGTTCCTAGTCTGTACAGCACTTGGAGAGCGAAAAATATTTATTTTATGTAAACATCAACTAAAGCTTAAACAAGACAATCGCTGGGTGAAGCAAAACCCCACCCAGCAACTCATCTGCCCTACATGTTTACTGGCAGCTCTCACATTCAGGGTTATCAATCGAGCAGAATTTCATATCTGTGGCAGGTAATGCTGCGTCGATTGCGGCCATAGCGGGTTCTGCTGCACTGCTGCCTGCAACGGCTGCTGTGCTGCTGTAGCCGCCATTTACTGGCACGGCATTCAGCTCGCCACCGCTGCCGGTGGATTTTTCTGCGGCGGTAGCGGCCATGGTGCGCAGGTAGTAGGTGGTTTTCAGGCCACGTAACCACGCCAGTTTGTACAGCTCGTCCAGTTTCTTGCCTGATGCACCAGCAAGGTAGAGGTTGAGCGACTGGCCCTGATCGATCCACTTCTGGCGGCGCGATGCGCATTCAACCAGCCAGCTTGGATCTACTTCAAACGCGGTGGCGTAGAGATCACGCAGGTCTTGCGGGATACGCTCTACTTTTGATACCGAGCCATCAAAGAACTTCAGGTCTGAGATCATCACCGCATCCCACAGACCGCGCTCTTTCAGATCACGCACCAGGTATTCATTTACCACGGTGAACTCACCCGACAAGTTCGATTTCACAAACAAGTTTTGGTAAGTTGGCTCGATACACGCCGATACGCCGATGATGTTGGCAATCGTTGCGGTTGGCGCAATCGCCAGGCAGTTGGAATTACGCATACCGTGTACACGAACGCGTTCGCGCAGCTGGGTCCAATCCAGGCTGGAGCCGGTATTCATTTCCAGATAGCCGCCGCGCTCTTCCGCCAGCAATTTAATCGAATCTTGTGGCAATACACCGCGATCCCACAGGCTGCCTTTGTAGCTTGGGTAAGTGCCGCGCTCTTGCGCCAGCTCTGTAGAAGCCCAGTAAGCGTGGTAAGCCACGGTTTCCATCGAGATATCGGCAAACTCAACCGCAGCATCCGAGCCATAAGGCAGGCGCAGCATATGCAAGCAATCCTGGAAGCCCATAATGCCCATCCCTACCGGGCGGTGCTTCAGATTGGATTCACG
This sequence comes from Iodobacter sp. BJB302, assembly GCF_002735645.1. Classification (GTDB taxonomy): domain Bacteria; phylum Pseudomonadota; class Gammaproteobacteria; order Burkholderiales; family Chitinibacteraceae; genus Iodobacter. Next base: position 9,418 of record NZ_PDZG01000086.1, on the reverse strand, counting down.
CGCTTTACGCACTGGGTAGAAGTTAATGTCGATCACGTTATCCAGCATACGCATCGCTGTTTTGATGGTGCGCGCCAGTTTATTGGTATCCAGTTCGCCATTTTTAATGTGGTTAACCAGATTCACCGAACCCAGATTACATACCGCAATTTCGTTTTCGTTGGTGTTCAGGGTGATCTCTGTACACAGGTTCGAGCTGTGCACCACGCCAACGTGTTGCTGCGGGCTGCGGATATTGCAAGGATCTTTAAAAGTGATCCATGGATGGCCAGTTTCAAACAGCATGGAAAGCATCTTGCGCCATAGACCCAGCGCAGGAATCTTCTTGGCGATTTTCATTTCGCCACGCGCCGCTTTTGCTTCGTAAGCCACGTAAGCCTGTTCAAAATCTTTACCAAACTTGTCGTGCAGATCAGGCGCTTCGGATGGGCTGAACAATGTCCAGTCGCCACCTTGCATCACGCGCTTCATAAATAGGTCTGGGATCCAGTTCGCAGTATTCATATCGTGCGTACGGCGACGATCATCACCGGTGTTCTTACGCATTTCCAGGAATTCTTCGATATCTGCGTGCCAGGTTTCAAGATAGGCACACACCGCGCCCTTACGCTTGCCACCTTGGTTTACGGCAACAGCGGTGTCGTTCACCACTTTCAGGAAAGGCACAATCCCTTGAGACTTACCATTGGTGCCCTTGATATGGCTGCCTAGGGAGCGCACAGGCGTCCAGTCATTACCCAAACCACCTGCGTATTTAGACAAGAGCGCGTTTTCTTTCAACGCTTCGTAAATGCCTTCCAGATCGTCAGACACAGTGGTGAGGTAGCAGCTGGAAAGCTGGCTGCGGCGGCTGCCAGCGTTAAACAGCGTTGGGGTCGAGCTCATAAAATCGAAGCTGGACAAGACGTTGTAGAACTCGATCGCGCGCTCTTCGCGGTTGATTTCATTCATCGCAAGGCCCATCGCTACGCGCATAAAGAAGCTTTGTGGCAGCTCGATACGGGTGTCTTCAATGTGCAGGAAATAACGGTCATACAGGGTTTGCAGGCCAAGGTAGCCGAACTGGTAATCACGGTTGTGATCCAGCGCCGCGCCCAGCTTGGCTAAATCGTACTGAGCGAGGTTTTCGTCCAGCAGCTCAGCATCAATGCCGCGCTTAATAAATTGCGGGAAGTAATCGGCATAGCGCGATGCCATTTCTTCGTGGCTCACTTCCTTGCCTAAAACTTCAGAGCGCAGATTATTTAATAAGAGGCGTGCAGTTACAAAGCTGTACGCAGGGTCTTTTTCAATCAGCTGACGGGAAGACATAATCAGGGCGCGGCGAACTTCCTCGCTCGGTACGCCGTCGTAAACGTTTTTCAGGGTTTCAGCCAGCATCGCGGCCTGATCGGTGGTGCCTTCCAGGCCTTTGCAGCAAGAAGCGATCAGCGCTTTTAATTGCGCTAAATCGAGCGGGCGGCTGCTGCCATTCGGGTACAGCACATTAATTTCGTGATGATGCTCAGGCTCAAAGCGGGAATGACGCTCTTTGCTGCGCTCTTCGCGGTATAAAACATAGGCACGGGCCACATCGTGCTCGCCGGCACGCATCAGCGCCAGCTCAACCTGATCCTGGATATCTTCAATATGAATCGCGCCGCCTTCCGGCTTGCGACGCATCAGCGCCGACACCACGGATTCAGTTAATAAGCTGGCTTTCTGGCGCACGGCAGCGCTGGAAGCGGCATCACTACCTAATACAGCGATAAACGTTTTGGTCACTGCTACGGTGATTTTATTAGGTGCAAAAGACACCACCGATCCATCGCGGCGAATGGTTTTGTAATCGGCATAGCTGCTGTGCTGCTGAGCAGTGTTAACGCTATCGGTCATAGGGCTCTCATTGAGTTGCGCGTGCGGCTGAGTGGGCACGTCTCGCTGTGGATAATTCTGTGGATTTCTTGTGGAGAAACACTATATGTAGTGTTTACCAAGAAGAGTTAACACAAATACTAGTGTCTTTCGGGGAAAGTGGCAAGCAGATGATGGGCAAGAAAAGTGCCTGCAGATGCACAAAAAAAAGTGGCTTCCGCAAAGCGAGTATTTATGCGGTTTGAGGGCTGTAGCAGGAAAACGACATCGTAAAAAAAACGACAAATCACAGCATAAACCATCGTTAAAAAAAGCACACCAATGGCATAAATACCCCACACCCCAGAGACAGCGTTAATTGCCTAATAAACAATCATGCCCTGTTTTTGCTGGCCAGAAAAAAACGGCGCCTTGCTGAGAAAAGCGCCGCTCATGCAGTATTCAAAAGACGATCCGCAACGTGCGATGGCCGCGGACAAAGCCGGCTTAATCCAGCAAATCCATATAGTCTCTTTGTCTGTAGCCTGCTGTATCGGGCCATGGCATTGCTTTTGGCATGGCTTGCGGCTCTACGGTAATGCGGCTCCAGCTGCCGCCATCTTCTTTACCGGTTTCTATCAGCCTTGGCAGTTGTAGTTTTTCTGACCACAGCACCAGGGTATACATGCCGTTTTTGCGGGTTTCCAGCCACACTTCGCCAGCTGCGGCGGGAATGACGCGCTTATCCATTGTTTTTAGCTGCTGCCTGTCCAGCATATAAGCGGCACTTTCCCACTGGCCATCAAAGCCCATTTCGCGAAAATCTGTAGCTCCCATTTCAATCACTTGCCTCATTTTGCGATCAATAAAATGAAGCTTTACTTCGCCCTTATCCCCCAGCTCAACCGATTTACCCGCCAGCGCAAAATTAATGCTATGGCTGTGGCCCTCGTGCCCCTTGGGATTGCTCTCATGCCCGCGTGTTTCGGGCTGTGCGTTTTGAGGCACCAGGCGCTCACTCCAGATGCGGCGCGGAGTACGCAGCCATGTTTCTTGAAAACGGGTTGTTTTGGTCACGCCTTCGGTGCTCACCATCCGTGTTTCATAGGTCACCAGTGCGGCGATATCAGGGCTGGCGGCGGCGTGGGCGCTGAATGTGGCTGCGGCAAAAATCAAAGCGCTGAAAAGGTGTTTCACTGTATCAATTCCTTACAAAAACAGGCCAGCACCACGCTGACCTGTTTTTAATTACTCACTATTAAAAGCCGAATGCCTGCTTCACTAAATCAAAGACTTTGGTATTGACCATGGTGCCCTTAAATACACCAGACCCCGCACCCGCCGAAAACAGCATGACATCGCCACCGCCATGTGTTTCTGACTGATCTTTCACCCGCACACCGCCTTCCTGCTGATAATCATCGGCCAGCACTTCGGCCTCTGTCAGCATGGTGCGAACAGGCTTGCGGTTTGAGCTGTTACCAAACACCAGGGTGGTGTAATTCATGCCATCCGCGTCTTTGGCTTCGGAGCCATCTTTATAGTTTTTAACCGTACCCAGAATATTGCTGTCCCGCTTACCATAGCCATTAATTGTCAGCGTATGGTCGTGATCTGCAGTCACCACAATCAGGGTGTTCTTTAAACCCGGATCGCGTTTTTGCATTTCATCCAGAGCGGTTTTGATTGCATCATCAAAGGCAATGGTGTCTTCCATCACGCGCTTTGCATTATTGCCGTGCAAGGCATGATCGATACGCCCGCCCTCTACCATCAAAAAGAAACCGGCTGGTTTTTTGGCCAGTACTTCAATGGCCTTGCTGGTCATTTGGCTAAGGCTGGGCTGATCCAAATTTTTTTTAACGCGATCTAACTCGTAATCCATATGGCTGGCGCTGAACAGGCCAAACAACTTCTCCGTTGAGCGGGTATCCAGCGCCGCCAGCTCGCTGCCTGAGCTGGCATAGCGATAACCCCTGGCTTTCATTTCAGCGACTAAATCACGGCCATCGGTGCGTACTCCGCTTTTAACAGAGGCTGGTAAAAAGTGCTTTCTGCCGCCCCCCATCAGCACATCCAGCCCATCCGCACCCAGCTTGCTGTTGTAGCCCTCACCGCCTGGCACGGCCTGCATGGCAATGGTGTTTTCTGCATCGCGATGGCAAACATGGGCATAGGTTGTGGCGGGCGTGGCATGGGTAATACGGGTAGTGGTAATCGCCCCCACGCCCTTACCCTTAGCCTTTGCGATTTCTAAAATGGTCTCAACGGCCTTGCCATTCTCTGCCGGGCAGATGCTGTCGTAGCCCTTATGATCAGCACCACTTAAATACGCATTGCCATTTGCATCGGCGGCCTGCGTATCCGGGCTCATCGAAATGACTTCGTTATTCATTTTTACGCCAGTCATATACGCAGCCATAGAAGGTGCGGAATCCGTTGTCTGGGCGTCGTTAGAATAGGTTTTGATGCGGGCCGTGCGGGACTGGCCGTTTTGCAGCTTCTCCATATTTAAAGCACCTTCTTCCTGGTACTTATAAATACGTGCCGCCGTAACGGTGGCCGGCCCCATGCCATCGCCTAAAAAGAAAATAACATTCTTGGCTGCAGCCTGTGCGCCCTGCGCAAAAGCCAGCAGGCAGGCCGTTGCGAGAAGTGATTTTTTCATCATGATGATAATTCCTTGATCTGTGCAGGGGCGGGCTTACAGCCCGGCAGCTTCGCGAATAAGTTTAAATACATGGGTGTTATCCATCACACCAAAAAACCGCTCGCTCCCCTTACCCATAGCGCCCAGAAAAACATTGGTGCCGCCGTGGGTTTCATCACCTGCATTTCTGCGAATCGCCGCTTCCTGGTGATAGGTATTTGCAAACACCGTGCTGTCATCTAATGCAGCAAAGCTTTTACGCTCGCCCTGTGCGCGGTTTTCGCCATTACCAAAACCAATAATGGTGTAAGGCATGCCCTCTGCATCTAATGATGCCTTATTGCCAATCACATCTTTTACAAGGCCCAATACCCCGGGGTTTGTGGCCGTCGATTTGCCCGTACGCCTGGCATAGCCATTCAGCACCAGAGTATGGTCATGATCTGCCGTTACCACGATCAGGGTATTTTTAAGCGCCGGGTCCGTTTTTTTAACTTCAGTAATGGCGGCTTTAATTGCATCATCAAATGCCACGGTATCCTGCAGGGCTTTTTTGGCCGTTGTTTCATGCAAAGCGTGATCAATACGGCCGCCTTCCACCATCAGAAACAGGCCCTTGTTGTTTTTCTTTAAACCTTGCAAAGCTTTAACTGTCATTTCTGCAAGACTTGGCTCTTTAGCCGGATCGCGGTCCAGATCGTAGCTCATATGGCTGGCTGTAAATAAGCCGACAAATTTGTTGGTCTTTGCTGCATCCAGAGCATCAAACTCTGCACGGTTTGCGGCAATGCTGTAGCCCCTGGCTTTTAATTCTGCAACCAAGTCGCGATCATCCGTGCGTTTGCCCTTAGCGCTGGCTGGGGTAAAAAACTGCCTGCCCCCGCCCATTAAAATATCCACACCATCTTGCAAGGCCACGTTATAACCCTTGCCACCCGGCACAAACTGGGCGGCAATATCGTTTTCTGCATCGCGGTGGCAAATATGGGCATAGCTTGCTGCCGGTGTGGCATGGGTAACGCGGGTGGTGGTTACCACACCCGTTGCAAGGCCAGCCGCTTTGGCAATCTCAAGCAGGGTGCGAACCGGCTTGCCATTGTCAGCAGGGCAGCGGCTGTCGGCACCGCTCAAGTAAGCATTGCCTGCCGCATCTGAGGCCTTGGTATCCGGGCTCATAGAGATGACTTCATTATTCATCTTTACGCCTGTCATATAGGCGGACATCGACGGGGCAGAGTCCGTGACTTGTGCATCATTTGAATATGTTTTGATAAAGGCCGTTTCTGGCAGGGTATCCATCGTGAGATCACCCTCTTCGCCCACGGCGTAGATGCGCGCGGCAGTCATGGTGGTTAAGCCCATGCCATCGCCAAGAAAGAAAATAACGTTTTTAGGTGCAGCAGACGCAGCCGCAGAAAATGCACTGGCCATCAGGCCTGTAATAAGAAGGCGTTTCAATTTGACGCTCCCGGAGAGGAAGAGCGCAAGGTAAGCCTGTTTTCTTAAATATTTGTTACATCTATGCTAATAAAATATTTCAGTTGCAGCTCAGTTACACAGGCGGCCTTATTTTCTTTCGAAAAATGGCAAATAAATGACATTTCATTGCAAAAAAACCATGCCGCAGAAATATGACATTTACAAAAGTGTAATATTTACATTCTGTAAAACAGCCCCTCAAAACGGTTTTTCCTGTCAAAAACTGAATGACATCCGTTTTGGGAGCACAAAAAAAAGCGGGCCTGAGCCCGCTTTCTCTTCAATCAAACCAAAATCATCTTAGTGATGATGGCCGTGCTCGCCGTGCACATGACCGTGCTCCAGCTCTTCTTCAGTCGCTTCACGTACATCTGAAACGGTACCAACAAAACGAATCGTCATGCCGGCGAATGGGTGATTAGCATCCACTACAACGCGGTTGCCTTCGATTTCTGTAACACGGAATAACAATACTTCGCCTGTTTCAGGATCATCGGCTTCAAACATCATGCCGGCTTCAACTTCCATAGGGAACGAAGATTTTTCTTCTTCACGTACTAAATCTGCATCGTGTTCGCCGAAAGCGTCTTCCGCTTCCATTGTTACATCAATGCTGTCACCCACGTTTTTGCCTTCCAGCGCTTCTTCTACCAGAGGCAGGACATTGTCGTAACCTCCGTGCAGGTAAGCAATCGGCTCTTCAGTTTTGTCGATTTGCTTGCCTGAGGCATCAAACATTTCATAATGTAAGGTTACAACGGTATTTTTTGCAATTTGCATGGGTTCACCCTAGCTGTTTCACGAGTTTAAGAATTTCCGCCGCATGGCCCTTAGGGACAACGTGATAAAACGCATGGCGGATCACGCCGTCCTTATCGATTACAAACGTGGAACGGTCTATGCCGTATCTTACCACGCCATGTGCCTCCCACTCATGCAGAGCGTGATAGAGCCGGCTTACTTCGCCTGTTGTATCGGCTAATAAGTCGAATTCTATGCCCTGCTCGTCTTGAAATTGCTCGTGCGACAAGCAATCATCCATGCTAACACCAAGGATAACTGTGTCATATTGCCGAAATGCTGCTACACGATCACTAAACTCAACCGCCTCGGTAATACCGCCTGGCGTGTGATCTTTATTAAAGAAGTACAACACAAGATGAGATTGGCCCCGAAACTGCGCTAATTGCACATTTTCCATCTGAGCATCAGGCAAAATAAAATCTGGCGCTCTGTCTCCTGCGTTCAGCATGTGTTCTCCATGCGATAATTGTTGTAATCCATTCTGTTATAGAGCAAAAAAATGCAACTTTTAGGCGGACTCAGTCCAGAAGAATTTTTAAGAGATTACTGGCAAAAAAAACCATTACTCATCCGTAATGCTTGGAGCAATTTTCCCGAGCTGATTGATTACGCCCGCCTCACAGCCCTTGCCCAACAGAGCGATGTGGAATCCAGACTAATCGAATATAAAGAGGGCCGCTGGAAAGCCGAATCCGGCCCTTTCAGAGCATCCCGCTTCAGCCGCCTGCCAGAAACAGACTGGACTGTATTAGTAGGAAATGTGAACCATCTGGTTCCGCATATTGAAGATTTACTTTATCAGTTTAACTTTCTGCCTTACACCAGGCTGGATGACCTGATGATTTCTTACGCGCCACCCGGCGGCACGGTTGGCCCGCACTACGATTCTTACGATGTATTTCTACTGCAAGTGGGCGGAAAGAAACGCTGGCAAATTTCAAGCGACGACGCCAGCGGCTTTATTGAAGACGCGCCCATCCGGGTATTAAAAGAGTTTCATGCCGAGCAGGAATGGGTGCTGGAACACGGCGATATGCTGTATTTGCCGCCAATGTACGCCCATTACGGCGTAGCAATGGAGCCCGGCATGACTTATTCCATCGGCTTCAGGGCACCAAAAACCCAGGAAATCGCCGGTAAATTCTTAGAGTTTCTGCAAGACGAGTTGTGTCTTAAAGGAATGTATAGTGACCCGCAGCGCCAGCCCACCCATAAACCCGCAGAAATCGATAACGAATTTGTCGGGCAAATCGGTGAAATGCTTAAAAACATCACATGGAACGACGAAACCATCCGTCGTTTTGTAGGCAGTTATTTCACCGAGCCTAAGCCTCATGTATTTTATGATCAGCCGGATGAGCCACTGGATTTTGATGAATTTGCCGCAGCAGTGGCAGAAGGCGGCATCCGGATTGATGCCAAAGCACTGATGCTTTATGAATCTGAGCGGGTTTATGCCAATGGCGAAGCGCTGGAATTTGAGCCTGAAGCGCTGCCCTGGCTGCAAAAACTGGCTGATCAGCGCAAATTGCCTGCGGCTGATTACCCAGAAAGCCTGATTACTATCCTTTATGAATGCTACGAATATGGCTACCTGCAGCTTTCCTGAAGCCCAAACTTTTGATGCCTACGCGGCCTATCCGGCCGCTGTGGTGCAATTATTGGCTTCGGCGCAACATGAATTACTCCTTTGCGAGCGCAACTTTTCACACTGCGATCTGGGCAGCAAAGCCGTTTTTGATGCTTTATGGGCATTTTTTACATCACATGCAGCAGCTCATTTGCGGCTGATTACATTTGATACTCAATACCTTAGCCAGAGATGCCCGAAATTTTTACAATTGACAGAAAAATTTCCTTCAAAAATTGAATTGCGTCTTGCCCATGAATCTTGCTCCAGCTGGCAAAAGGGCTTTATTCTGGCGGATAAAACCTGCTTATTACACCGCTATCATTTTGATTGGGCACGTGGAGAAATCACAACTGAGCCGCATATTGTTGCGATGATGCAACAACAATTTAATGCTCTTTGGGAGCAATCAAGCCCGAGTAATGAATGGCAACGTATATATTTATAGGTATTTAACATGTTGTTACATGGCGTTGCAGAATTCTTGCCTAAATAGCTGTATTCATAATGTGTTGGACTGTTCTTTCAAATAAAACGTGATATTATTTGCGCTGTCGGTCGGTCACTGAATGATTGCAGTTTTTCAGCATCGATCCACGGTTGATTGCACCTATTTAATTTCGTTTGTCCCATTCGTCTCTGTCAAAGGTAAGTTCATAATGAAAAAGTCCCTGCTAGTTGCTGCTCTGATCGCTGTTGCTCTGTCTGCTTGCGGCAAGAAAGATGATGCTCCTGTTGAAGCAGCATCTGCTGTTGTTGAAGCAGCATCTGCACCTGCTGTTGAAGCTGCATCTGCTGTTGTTGAAGCAGCTCCTGTTGCTTCCGAAGCTGCTGCTTCCGAAGCTTCTGCTGCTAAGTAATCAGCCAGTAGCATCGCTTTAAAAAAGCCGGCCGCAAGTGAACTGACCCCAATTAGTTGGACAGTATAAAAGCTAGGCGCTCAAGGGCTGGGTTCTGTATTGCACAGGACTCAGCCCTTTTAACTTCAGTTTGATTCGGTCGTGGTTATAGTAATGGATGTA
>NZ_PDZG01000085.1 GCF_002735645.1 Iodobacter sp. BJB302 | reverse complement strand
CAAGCATTTTGCTTAAAATGGCATCTTTACGAGCCTTGGGAATACGCGACATGATAAGTAACCAGCCCCCTGAGTAAGTTAGAATCCCTGAAAAGGGAGTATCTCAACTATCCTGACACAGGGGGCGGTTTAGCTGCTAAGTGCTTGAGTCTGAATGAGCTTTGCTATGGGGGCTTTTGGCATAGCGGACAAATGCTTTGCCGGATGGAATAAATTTTGCTTAAAAAAAGGGGTGGTTCGATTAAGTGGAAAATATATCTGTAAGCTTTCGTCAAAAAAATTTTTATGCTTACGTTGTATAGATGTTTATGATTGCGTTTTTGCCAATACCCACTGTTACTTATGCTGCCTGATCGTCCCGCTGTGTTTGGTCCTCTGTCAGATAAACCCCATATTCTGATTGTTGATGATTCGGTGGATGAATTGCGTTTTCTGCTTGATGCCTTACGCAGCCGGAATTACCGGCTTAGTGTGGCGTTTGACGGGCAGCAGGGCTATCAGCGTGCACAGGCCAGCCCCCCTGATCTGATTCTGATGGATGTCAATATGCCAAGGGTGGATGGCTATGCCAGCTGCCGCTTGCTGAAGGCCAATCCGCAATTAATGCATATTCCTGTGCTGTTTTTATCTGCTTCCAACACGGTGAATGACCGCTTGCTGGGCTTTAGCAGCGGGGCGGTTGATTTCATCTGCAAGCCATTTGCTGCAGAAGAAGTGATTGCGCGGGTAGGGGTGCATTTAGAATTGGCCCTGCGTCGCAGCAATGCGGCAGAGCCCGTGCCTGAATTGAAAACACCGGAGCAGGATGAAGTCCTGCTGGCTGCAGCTGTGCAAATCATTGGTGAGCAGCTCTACCGGCCATTAACACTGGCCGATATCGCCAGCCAGATTGGCACTTATGAGAAAAAGCTCAGCAAAATATTTAAAACGCATATGGGCATGACGGTCTTTACCTATATCCGGGAGCAAAAACTGCAAAATGCCCGGCAGCTGCTGGCTAAAACGCAGATGAGTGTGATTGATATTGCCGAGCAGCTTGGGTTTCAAAGCGCATGTAATTTTACAACGGCATTTAAAGAGCATTTCTCGCAAACGCCATCTGCATTCAGGCAAACAATAAAACTGGCCGGGGCGCATGCGTGAGATTTTTGTTTTTTTTTTTGTTTTCGGTTTTTGTCTATGCCGGCCAGGATATTAAGCCCACAGCGGCTTATTTTCCTTTGCAATATCAGCTGATTGAAGACACAGGTTTACGCACACCGGCGCAAATAGATGCGCTGCTGCCTGAGGCTCCTGTTTTGAATGGGCCTCAGCAATTGGGGTATTCCAATTCTGTATTCTGGCTGAAGCTGAATTTAAATAATGCATCTGATCAGCCGTTAATACGCTGGCTGGATATAGGCGCGCCGCGCTGGCAATCAGTGACGTTGTATCAGCATACAGAGGGGCAATGGCGATATATTGCAGATGCAGGTTTGGATACGCCTTTATCCCTGCACCCGCTTAAGGCAAGACAAGCTGTATTTGTGTTGCCTTTAGCGGCAAAACAAAGTGCAAGGTATTTAATCCGGCTGCAAAGTAAAACGTCCATGCATTTTTCGCCCGGATTATGGGATCCCCTGGCTTATAAAGACAAAGAAATAGTGAGCAGCCTTTGGGCAGGCGGGTTGCTTGGCGCATTGATGATTGTTGCGCTTTGTTGTTTTTGTTTATTTGTTTTTATGCGCGATACGGCTTTTCTTTTTCATGGACTGGCTGTTTTATTTTTTGTATTAAATGAAACCTGCATGCGGGGCTATGGCGCTTTATATCTTTGGCCGGAAAGTACTATCTGGTCGGTTCATTCTTTGTCCTTTTTCGGGCAAGTCTGTACTTTGTTTTTTTTATTGTTTGTACGGAATTTTCTGAATCTGCCCGCTTTATTGCCATGGGGAGATACCGTTCTTAAGCTGATGCTGGTCTGGAATTCACTTGCGATAATTGTGGCACAATGCCTTGATTATCAGCTGGGTACCCAACTGGGCCTAGCGCTTATTCTGATTACCGTGCCTGTTATCTTGCCAATGTGCATTCAGTTAATCCGCAAAGGTGGTTTGGCCATCCGCTATTTTGCCGGGGGTGTGCTGGTTTTAATGACGGGCAATATTTTCAGGGCCTTGGATTTGTTTGGTATTTTAGCCAGCGATCAAGTGCTGGGTGAGCACTATATGCTGATGGTGATAGTCTTTTCTATGCTTTCATTTTTAATGGCGATTATAGACCGCGTGATGCTGGCCAGGCAGGAAAAAGAAAGTGTTCAGAAAACATTAATTCATACCTTGAATATGCAGCAATCAATTCTTGAAAAAACGGTGGCAGGCAGAACCGCAGAATTAACGATTGCTGCTGATGAGGCTCAGACTGCCAATCGTTTAAAAACTAAATTATTGGCCTATATCAGTCATGATTTAAGAGCACCTCTTTCTGCCATGATTGCATCAGCAAAACTAATGCGTAAAAATGAATCCTGCTCTGTATTTGCCGTGCAGATTGAGCGAGCAGCCAAACAGCAGTTGGAATTAATTGATGAATTGCTGCGGTTTTCCCATGGCGAAATGGCTGATGAGAATTTGCAATTAAGCGTTGCCTCCCCGGAAGAATTTATTGCTGATATTTGTGATCAGGCAACGCTGCTGGCGGGGCAATATCAAAATCGGTTTCTTCTTGTGCAAAGGGGGGATGCGCCCCCCGCTGCTTTGACAGACTGGAGGCGCTTGCGGCAGGTATTACAAAATTTACTTTCAAACTCTGCAAAATTTACCCGCTATGGTGTGATTTCACTGAGTACAGAATGGCGGTGGCTAGATAGCCAGTCTGGGGTATTAAAAATTGTGGTGGATGATACGGGGCTTGGTATTAATCAGGCCGATCAGGCAAGGATCTTTTTACCATTTGAACGGATTAAATCTGCTCAAGCGCAGGAAGGGCACGGCCTGGGCCTTGCCATTGCCTCGCAAATGGTTAAAAGCATGGGCGGCGAGTTAAAAGTAGAAAGTGCTCTGGAGCGGGGCTGTCGGTTTCATTTTAGTGTGCGCATGCAATCTGCAGGTGCACTGCCTGTGCAGCAAAAGCCTGAACTGAGTGGCCTGCTGCCATTGGCCGTGGTGCAGCAACTGCGTGAATGGATTGCCTGCGGTGAAGTGACGGCTCTGGAAGAATGGGCCGATACAGCAGGGCAATCGGCAGAGCATGCCCGGCTGGCCTCGCAAATCAAAGAGGCTGTTTATCTTTTGGATTTTACAAAACTTCAGGAAATAGCGGATGGGCTGGCGGTGGAGCCCACCCCTTAGCACCCGCTTTGGGCTTAAGCCCGCTTTTGTGCAATCCATTTTTGCACACTGGGCCTTTGCCATTGTGCATTGGCATAGTTCAGCAGCTTTTCTGGCACAGAATCACCATTTTTAATCAGGCGGTTCAGCATCAGTGCCAGATCGGTATCGGCAATGCACCATTGGCCAAATAAATGGATCTGACCATCCTCAATCAGCAGGCTGGCTGCGGCAATCAGCTTATCTGCGGCGGCCTGGCCTTTGGCGCTGAGGGGCTGATCAACAGGGGCAAAAAACACCACATTAGTTGAGCGTTCGATTCGCAAATCCAGCAGATCGCTGCGCAGCCATGCCTGAATTTGCCGCGCTTTAGCGCGCTGCTGCAGATTCGCCGGATAAAGTGCCGTGTACTCAGGCGCAGGGAATAGCTCGTCCAGGTATTCGGTAATGGCAGACGATTCAGAGAGCGAGAAATCACCTTGCACCAGCGCAGGCACACGGCTGGTGATGGACTGCTGGCGATATGTATTTTGCTGCTGTTCCCCTGCATCCAGATCCAGCGTTTTTACTTCAAAAGGCAGGTCTTTTTCAAGCAGCGCAACAAACACTGACATCGCATAGGGGCTGGTGAAGAGCGAATCAGCATAAAGCGTAAAGGGAGTGATCTTCATTCTGGCTTACCTTTTGTGGGTTAGGGGCTTAAGCAGGTTTACATCGGGCCATTATATATACATCAACAAACTGACCATTTCTGAATGCATAGTTTTTGCACTGGCCTTCTTTGATAAAGCCGTGTTTTTCATAAAGGGCGAGGGCGGCGAGGTTGTCTGTGTACACAGAAAGCTCGATGCGGCTGATAGCCTGCCATTGCTCGGCGATTTCTATCGCTGCCCGCATTAAAGCATCGGCCACGCCTTGCCTGCGCGCACTGGTTTTTACCGCCATGCCAATATCGGCCACATGCTTGCGGCGTGGGTTTTGTTCGATATGCAGGCCCAGCTGACCAAGCACTTCTTCACCTGAAATGGCGACCAGGCTGATTGCGCCTGCGTGGCTCTGCCCCAGCCGGGCTTCCCATAGCTCTGCGGACGGGTACGGGCCTTGCAGCGTGGCCGAGTAATTGCCGGGCTCGGCGTAGAGCTGGCGAATCTGCTCAATATCTTTTCTTTCACTGTGCCGGATGATGTGCATGGCTGCCTCTTTAATCTCTGCTTATATGTAAGCTGAGTGTATCAAAGTGCTTTGTTTGTGGTCAGCTATTTATGGGGGCAAAACCTTTTTGTGGTTTTTTTAGGGGGTATGCATTTTTGAAAGATGGCTTTTAATGGTAATAGTTATCGTTCAGTATGTTTGAAGATGGGTGGCATAATAGAAACAGCAGGACATAAAAGCATGACGCAATGCCTCTGTGCTGAGCTGCTTACACACACACATTTGTGATTGATTCTGAGAGGGCTGTTTTTTGATTGAGTTGAAACTGAATAATCTGACCGGTGTTTGGGCTGGCATTTTGCTGCTGTTTTTTAACATTCATGCGTTTGCTGCGGGCAATAAGGTGGCGCTTGCATCCGCCCCGGCAGAGCGCGTTCTGGCGAAGCCTTTGTTTCATGCTGCCAGCGCAGCGCACAGTGCGCCGCTGGTGATTGACCGGCGTTTATTCAGGCAATTAAGTGTTGCCCCTGATGCGGATGTTTTGCCGGATGCTAGGGCAAAACGTGCTGAGAAAAAACGGGCTTTTAAAGAATCAGCCATGGCCAGTGCATTAAGGCAATATAAGAAAGAAGATAATCAGCGGCGTAAGGAGCACGCAATTGAGGCCTCGCGTAAGCAGGCTGCGGTTGCAATTGCGCTGAAGGAGAGGGGCTGCGATCCGCCAACAGCAAATCAGAGCGCATGCATTGCTGCTGTTAATCAGCTTTCTGCTTTGGGCGCACTGATGTTGCCAACCGCTCCGCTGGGGTAATGGGTGGGTTTGATTCAGAAGTGCAGCCCGCCGTGGGCGGCTATTGTGACGATGATGGAAACTGCGATACTTACACTTACTGATGACTAAATATGCCAGATCGGGAGCAAGTGATGGGCGCTCCTGTCTGGCATTGGTTTGATTTGGCGGATAAATTGCCTGGCGCAGGGGCTATTTAATCATGATTAAAAAATAGCTGACAGGCAAAACCAGCAGCCCCATGCCGGATAAAAGCATTTTTCCCGGCCACGCCGCAATCTGCCAGCGGCGCAGGCAATACACAGCCGCCAGCGGAAAAACAGCCAGCATGCCTGCCGCCCACAACCAGTTTTTATGACCCAATGCGGTCATTAAAGACACCATCAGCCCCACAAAACACAGTGCCACGCCAATAGAAAACACAATCACAAGCAGGCCAATCAGCCAGGGTGAAGTAAGAAGAAGCACGGTTTTGTTCCTGAGTTTAAGCGTGATGCGGGCAGGTATAAAAGATGTGCCTGCCCTGCATTTTTTAGATGGCGTAGCTGTCCGGACGGGCAGGCGTGCCTTCCGATTGGGTCATAATCTCATAACCGGTTTCGGTGACTAAAATGGTGTGTTCCCATTGAGCGGACAGGCTGCGGTCTTTGGTGACAATGGTCCAGCCATCGCTCATGCCTTTGATGTCGCGCTTACCCGCATTAATCATGGGCTCAATGGTAAAAATCATGCCTGCCTTCATTTCCGGGCCGGTGCCTGCTTTGCCATAGTGCAAAACTTGCGGGTCTTCGTGAAATTTTGTGCCGATGCCGTGGCCGCAGAATTCACGAACCACGGAGTAACCCGCGCCTTCGGCGTATTTCTGGATGGCCGCACCAATATCGCCAAAGCGTGCGCCGGGCTTAACCTGATCAATCCCGATCCACATGGCGTTATAAGTGACTTTGGAAAGGCGGCGTGCGGGAGCAGAAACATCGCCCACCAGATACATACGGCTGTTATCGCCGTGGTAGCCATCTTTGATCACGGTGATATCCAGATTCACGCAATCGCCGTTTTTGAGGGGTTTGTCAGCAGGAATGCCGTGGCAAACCACCTGATTAACCGAAGTGCAGATTGCTTTAGGATAGGGCGTGTAGCCGGGAGGGCAGTAGTTGAGCGGTGCAGGAATGGTGCCTTGCACATCGCGCATATATTCATGGCAAAGCCTATCGATTTCAGCTGTGGTGACGCCAACTTTTACAAATGGGGTAATGTAATCCAGTACTTCGCTGGCTAATTTGCCAGCAACGCGCATCTTGGCGATGTCGTCGGCGTTTTTAATAACAATGCTCATGATGTGGGCCTCAAAATAGCGAAGAGAGTGCTGGCAGTGCCGGCCTCTCTTCAGGGTGCTCTTTAATGATAGTAATTCTTGTGCCTTAGCGCTTATTGGCTTCTGGCAGCACAATGTTTACTTCTAATACTTCAAAGTCATCTTTGCGATCAAGCTGCACAATGATGTCTTCCGGATTGATTGCCACGTATTTGGAGATGACGGCAATCAGCTCTTTTTGCAATTGGGGCAGGTAATCTGGGGTATTTCTACCGTTTCTTTCATGCGCCAGAATAATCTGCAGGCGCTCACGTGCCACGGATGCCGTTTTTTTCTTTTCACCAAAGAAATAGCTAAGAATAGACATGCATTAACCCCCGAATAGCCGTTTCCAGAACGGTGCCTTGGGTGTTTCGATAAAACGCAATGGACGCTCTTCACCCAGGAAACGGGCGACCACATCTTTGTAAGCCTCAGAAACATCGCTGCCTGCCAAGTGAATGGCCGGGCTGCCCGAGTTAGACGCTTGCAAGACGCTTTCGGATTCTGGAATAACCCCAATTAATTTAATACGCAGCAGATGCTGTACATCATCCAGCGATAACATTTCGCCGGAATCAACGCGCTTAGGACTATAGCGGGTAATCAGCAAATGTGTTTTTACGGTGCCGCCGTCTTCGGCACGTTTGGATTTAGCATCCAAAATACCAATGATACGGTCGGAATCGCGTACGGAAGAGACTTCCGGGTTGGTGACTACAATGGCTTCTTCGGCAAAATACAGCGCCATAAACGCGCCGGTTTCGATGCCGGCCGGGCTGTCGCAAATAATATAATCAAAGCCGGTGTGTTCCAGTTCTTTCAGAACTTTCTCTACGCCTTCTTTGGATAGTTCGTCTTTATCGCGGGTTTGCGATGCAGGCAGGATGTAAAGGTTGTCACAATTTTTGTCTTTAATCAGTGCCTGATTCAGCGTGGCTTCACCTTTAATGACGTTTACAAAATCGTAAACAACACGGCGTTCGCAGCCCATGATTAAATCGAGATTGCGCAGGCCCACATCAAAATCAATGACGGCGGTTTTAAATCCGCGTAAAGCCAGGCCGGAGGCGAAGCTCGCGCTGGTAGTGGTTTTGCCCACGCCCCCCTTGCCGGATGTGATAACGATGATTTTTGCCACTGTAAATCCCCTGAATTTTTTATTTAATTAGTTTCGCTTAAAGCTTCGATCACGATTTTTTCCTGATCGAGATAAATTTGTGCCGGCTTGGTTCTGATCGAATCAGGCAGGTCTTCTTGCAATGAGCGATAAATGCCGGCAATAGAAACCAGCTCTGCTTCCATGCAGGTGGTAAAAATTCTGGCCTGATTATCGCCTTTTGCACCCGCCAGTGCACGGCCGCGCAGAGGGGCGTAGACGTGAATGTTGCCATCTGCAATAACTTCGGCCCCTGCAGATACCAGTGCCAGCACAATTAAATCGCCACCCTTGGCATAAACCTGCTGCCCTGTACGCACAGGGCGGGTGATGACAAGTGCCGGAGTAGGTGGCGGCGTTTTGTTGGCTGCAGGCAAGGGGGCAGAGAGAGAATCGTCTTGTAAAACAACCAATCCTGCGGCCGATGCGGCTAGTTTTTGATCACTGTTGCCGCCATGCACGGCAATGGGCAGCAGGCTGAATTGCTGCAAAAGCCGCACCAGCGTGCCCATTTCAAGCGCAGAAGGCAGCTCGGGCAGGCTGGTGAAATCAATAATCAGCTGCTCGCCCGCTAAAAAGTGCTCGCGCCCGCCCAGTTTTTCAAACAAAGCGGCTTCTAATTTTGCGGGGTCAAGTGTGGCCGGGACGAAAGACAGTAGTTTAATGCTGCTGCTTTTAAATTCAAAAATGCTGTCTAAATCAGTAGCAGGATTTGTCATGCGCGTAAGCCAAGTAAGCGTTTGATCGGTGAAGTGTGAGAGTTTACCGTGTAGCGCTACGTCAAGGAAGCTGTGTTATGGCGTAAGCGCAAATGAATGATATACGGGGCCGGGGCTGATGCTTCATATCCACAGTTTGCGGGGTTTTGTGCAGCGGGCAAGGCCCGCTGCCGCCGCTTTAATACGTGCGTCTTACAAGACCCGTTCTGTGCATGATGGTGGTGGCCAGCTCTTCAATCGACATTCTGGTGGTATTGAGATAGGGCACGCCCACATGGCGCATCAGCGCTTCGGCTTCGGCAATTTCAAAACGGCAGTTTTCTACTGATGAATACTTGCTGGCGGGTTTTCTTTCTTCGCGGATTTCGCCAAGGCGCTCAGGCTCAATGGTTAAGCCAAATAGTTTATTTCTGTAGGGGAGCAGTAATTTTGGCATGGTATGGTTGCCAAAATCTTCCGGGGTGAGCGGGTAGTTGGCGGCTTTAATTCCAAATTGCAGCGCCAGATAGAGGCAGGTTGGTGTTTTTCCTGATCTGGAAACGCCAACCAGAATCAAATCGGCTTCGGATAAATCTCTGGGCATCACGCCATCGTCGTGGTTGAGCGTGAAATTAACGGCGTCGATTCGGTTTTTATATTCTTCAAAATTAACAATCGCATGCGATTTACCCACGGTATGCGATGAATCCTGGCCAAGCTCGGCTTCTAAGGGGCCGATAAACATTTCAAAGAAATCGATCACCAGTGCTTCAGGAACATGGGTCAGCTTGCGGATCACCGGATCAACGACTGTGCTGAAAACCAGCGGCCTGCAGCCATCAATCACCGAATGCTTGCGGATTTCCAGCGCGACTTCCATGGCTTTGGCCGGGGTGTCCACATAGGGAAGGGTGACACGATGGAAAGTAACATCTTCAAATTGCGTAAGCAGCGAGTGGCCGAGCATTTCGGCAGTAATACCAGTTCGGTCGGAGACAAAGAAAGCCGTTCGACGCATCGTAAATCTCCAAATATTTAAGCATAAATAGCTTACCGGCTGGCTTTCGGCAGGCTGTCCATAAAAGCATGTTTTGCGATGAAAAAGCTTGATTTTGCGATGTTTCACGCACTTTTTATCCCGATAGTAAGCTTTTCGTCTAAAAATGCAAGAAAACTGTCGTAAGGCAAGTGCTTTGTACAGGCAGGGAATAATTCCGCCCGCCTGCAAGTAATGGATTTTCCTGTAATGGTTTATCCTGAGTTTTCTCCGGGCGCTCTCAGCCTAAAATGCACACAGTTTATCGCAACGCAACATTTCAATAAGGCCCGCACCATGTCCGAACGCTATGTGATCGATTTCGCTCATCTGCGCATGCACGATGTAGAACAAGTAGGCGGCAAAAACGCCTCGCTCGGTGAGATGATCTCTCAGCTTACAGAAAAAGGCGTTCGTGTACCCGGTGGTTTTGCGACCACCGCTGCAGCATACCGGCAATTTCTGGCCCACCAGGGGCTTGCGGATCGTATCGATGCGATCATGAATACCCTGGATGTGGATGATGTCCGTGCGCTTGCCACGGTAGGCAAGCAAATCCGTACCTGGATTCTGGAAACCCCTTTCCCGGAACAATTAGAAGCCGAGATTCGTGAGCATTATAAACTGCTTGGCGACGATGTAACTGTTGCGGTGCGATCTTCTGCTACCGCTGAAGATTTGCCTGATGCGTCATTTGCCGGTCAGCAGGAAACATTCTTAAATATTCGTGGCTTTGAAAATGTCTTAGTAGCGATGAAAGAAGTGTTTGCGTCGCTGTATAACGACCGTGCTATTTCCTACCGCGTACACAAAGGCTTTGATCATAAACTGGTCGCCTTGTCTGCAGGTATTCAGCGCATGGTGCGCTCGGATGTGGGCGCAGCCGGTGTGTTGTTCACTATTGATACAGAAACCGGTTTCGATCAGGTAGTGTTTGTAACGGCCTCTTATGGCCTTGGCGAAACTGTGGTGCAGGGTGCGGTTAATCCTGATGAGTTTTACGTGCATAAGCCAACGCTGCGCGCTGGCCGCCCGGCGATTGTGCGCCGCCATCTGGGCGGTAAAGCCATCAAGATGGAATTCAATCTTGAAGCGGTTGCAGGTAAATCAGTTAAAACCGTTGATGTTGACCCGGCTGAGCGCCGTAAGTTTTCGATCAGCGATGCAGAAGTAGAAGAATTGGCAGGCTACGCCCTGACCATTGAAGAACACTATGGCCGTGCCATGGATGTGGAATGGGGCCGCGATGGGATTGATGGCAAGCTCTACATCCTGCAAGCACGCCCAGAAACTGTGAAATCACAAGAAAGCAATGCCGAAAAGCTGACTAAATTCCGCATGCTGGAAAGCGGTAAGGTGCTGGCTGAAGGCCGCTCGGTAGGGCAAAAAATTGGCCAGGGCCGTGTGCGCGTGATCCGTGATGTGTCTGAAATGGACCGGGTAGAAGCGGGCGATGTGCTGGTTTCTGATATGACCGATCCTGATTGGGAGCCGGTGATGAAACGTGCTTCGGCCATTGTAACCAACCGTGGTGGCCGTACTTGTCATGCTGCAATTATTGCCCGTGAGTTGGGTATTCCTGCGGTGGTAGGTTGTGGTGATGCAACCCGCGTCTTAAAAGAAGGCGATCTGGTAACCGTATCATGTGCCGAAGGCGATACCGGCAATGTTTACGAGGGTATTCTGAAGTTTGAGCGTATGGATACTTCGCTCAGCCATATGCCTGTTTCACCCGTCAAAATCATGATGAATGTGGGTAACCCGGAGTTGGCGTTTGAATTTTGCCAGTTGCCTAACGAAGGCGTGGGCCTTGCGCGTCTGGAATTTATCATCAACCGTATGATCGGTGTGCACCCGAAAGCATTGCTGGCTTATCCGCACTTGCAGCCGGAGCTGAAAGCGCAGGTTGAAGAACGAATTGCGGGCTATCGCACGGCGGTTGATTTTTATGTGGATAAGCTGGCTGAAGGGATTTCCACCCTTGCTGCTGCTTACTCACCGAAAAAAGTCATTGTGCGTTTGTCTGACTTTAAGTCCAACGAATACGCTAATTTGATTGGTGGCACCGAATACGAGCCGCACGAAGAAAACCCGATGATTGGTTTTCGCGGTGCAGCGCGCTATGTGGATAAGAGCTTCCGTGATTGCTTCGAGCTGGAATGCCGCGCCGTGAAAAAAGTGCGCGATGTGATGGGCCTGACCAATGTGGAAGTGATGATTCCCTTTGTCCGTACCCTGAAAGAAGCCGAATGCGTGATCGAGCTTTTAGAGCGTAATGGTCTAAAACGCGGCGAAAACGGCCTTCGTGTCATCATGATGTGCGAGATTCCTGCGAATGCGGTGCTGGCGGATAAATTCCTCAACTTCTTTGATGGCTTCTCGATTGGCTCTAACGACATGACTCAGCTGACACTGGGGATTGACCGTGATTCAGGCGGCCCGGTTTCTACCTCGTTCGATGAGCGCGACGATGCGGTGAAAGCCATGTTGTCGATGGCGATTAAAGCCTGCCGCAAAGCAGATAAATACGTGG
The DNA here is from genome assembly GCF_002735645.1 of Iodobacter sp. BJB302. Classification (GTDB taxonomy): domain Bacteria; phylum Pseudomonadota; class Gammaproteobacteria; order Burkholderiales; family Chitinibacteraceae; genus Iodobacter. Next base: position 6,242 of record NZ_PDZG01000085.1, on the reverse strand, counting down.
GGATTTGTGGCCAGGGCCCATCGGATCACCCTGATTTCGCGCAGTGGCTGGTAGAAGAAGGGATTGAAACCATCTCTCTGAACCCGGATACCGTAGTGGAAACATGGTTGTATTTATCAGGTGCAGCAGCAAAATAAGCTAAATAGCCCCTTTTATTAAAGGAAATGGCTTGTTTAGCATTGCAATTAATACGCTTGAGTATTGAATAAAGCATCAGCGGCGGGTTACGATACAAAATCGGACCCGCCGTTTTTATATTTAAAATTAGGAGTTAAGAATGTCCCACACCCGTGCCGATTTTGACCAGTATATGGTCCCCAATTACGCCCCTGCAGCCTTTGTACCGGTGCGAGGTGCGGGCAGCCGGGTATGGGATCAGGCTGATCGCGAGTATGTGGATTTAACCGGCGGGATTGCGGTGAATGCACTTGGGCATTGTCATCCGGCACTGGTGGCTGCGCTTGGCGAGCAGGGCAGCAAGCTCTGGCATCTTTCAAACGCCTTTACCAATGAGCCTGCGCTTGATCTGGCCCAAAAGCTGGTTAATGCTACCTTTGCTGATCGCGTGTTCTTTTGTAACTCGGGTGCAGAAGCCAATGAAGCCGCGCTGAAACTCGCCCGCCGCGCCGCAATTGAGCGTTTTGGCGATAAAAAGCACAAAGTTTTATCAGCACTGAATTCATTTCATGGCCGTACTTTCTTTACCGTGTGCGTGGGCGGCCAGCCTAAGTATTCCGACGGTTTTGGCCCAAAGCCCGCCGGTATTGAATACTTTGAATACAATAATCTGGCTGCTTTAGAAGCGCTGATCGACGACGAAACCGCCTGCGTGATTATCGAGCCGATTCAGGGCGAGGGCGGTGTTGTGCCTGCTACGCCAGAATTTATTGCTGGCGTGCGCGCCCTGTGTGATAAACACCATGCATTTCTGATTTTTGATGAAGTGCAAAGCGGCGCTGGCCGTACCGGCAGCCTTTATGCTTACCAGGAATACGGCGTGGTGCCGGATATTCTGACCAGTGCCAAGGGCATTGGTGGTGGTTTTCCACTGGGCTGCATGCTCACCACCACCGACATCGCCAAACATCTGGCTGTAGGCACGCATGGCACCACCTATGGTGGCAATCCTCTGGCTTGTGCGGTAGGCAATGCCCTGCTGGACGTGGTGAATACACCAGTCGTGCTGGAGGGCGTTAAAGCCAGGCGTGAGCTGTTTGTGGCGGGTATTGCTAAAATCAACGCGCAATATCCGGTATTTGACGAAGTACGCGGCATGGGCCTGCTGATTGGTGCAGAGCTGAAGCCTGCTTTTGCCGGTAAGGCCAAAGATTTATTAAATCTGGCGGTTAAAGAAGGCCTGATGATTTTAATGGCTGGCCCGAATGTGATCCGCTTTGCGCCTTCTTTAGTGATTACAGAGGCGGATATCAGCGAGGGAATGCAACGCTTTGAGCGTGCCGTGGCGGCTTTTGTTGCTGCGTAAAAACGTAATTAATTAAAACGCCTCATATGAGGCGTTTTTTTTGCCCGTAACTTTCATTGTTTCCTGTTGTTGAAAGTTTTTGGAAAGTTTTAATTGTTTTCTTGTTATAAAAAACATATTAAGCAGCCAGAGCTTGATGTTATGCGCTTCTTAGCTATCTTCAAGGAGGTGTCAGTATAAAGTTGGGTGAAGCAGGAGCCGGGAAAGGAAGATGTTCAGAGACTTGATTCGATACCCTTTGATGTTCTTGATGCTGCTACCCGGCTTGGGGCGGGCAGAGGAATACTCTGAGCAAGATCTGTTTTCGCTTAGTGGCTTTGCCACCTTGGGTGCGGTTTATAACAGCACCGATCAGGCTGATTTTTTACGGGATTTATCTCAAAGGGAAGGTGCAGGCTATACACGGCAGCTTGATTTTGGCGTGGATTCCTTAATAGGCCTGCAGCTGGATGCAAAAATTAACTCTGAAATATCCGCCTCGGCTCAGCTTCTCAGCCATCGGCGCTATGATAATAGCTATACTCCTGAATTAAATTGGGGATTCGTTAAATACACGCCAAATGACAGTGTGCAAGCGCGTGCCGGGCGCCTGGGTTTTGATGTGTATATGCAGGCTGATTCCAGAAATGTGGGCTATTCCTATTTACCGGTTCGCCCGCCGGTGGATTATTACGGTGGCTTGCCTATCAGCTATATGGATGGTGTGGATTTTGTTTTAAAACATCCGATAGGCGATGGTATTGCACGGCTTGAATTAGCTATGGGTTATGCCCGCGAAAAGCTTCCCGTTCAGGGCTCAGATAATTCACTGGATTTAAATGGCTCTCCGCTCTGGGGTGGCTACTTAGATTATCAATTACAAAACTGGCAATTCCGGGTGGGCTATGCCCGATTGACGCTGGAAAACGAATTACCAGATTTAGATCTTCTGCTGAATGTATTGCGCTCGCCTCAGCTTCAGTCTTTCCCTGGCCCTGCGCAATTTGCAGACGATGCCATGATTAAAGGAAAAACGGTTGAATTTATTTCAGCCGGGATGGTTTATGACAATGGCCCTTTGCAAATACAGCTGATGCTGCGCAGATTATTAGCCACCACCATTTCTTATCCGGATAACGATGCCGGATATTTAATGCTTGCTTATCGCGTCGGCCCGTTTACCTCATATGCTTCTTATTCAATCGTCAAACCTAAAGTCATTAAACACGATCTGGGCTTACCTGATATACCCGCATTTGCTCAGGTTAATGGCTTATCAAGGCTAATTCAGCCTTATCCTTTAAACGATCAGTCTACCTATTCTCTGGGTGTGCGTTACGATGTAATGCGCAATTTAGATCTTAAATTTCAAGTTGATCAGGTTGATGGCCGGGATTCATTTCAGTGGGCCAATAAACAGCCTGCTTGGGATGGACGCGCAACCATTTACAGCTTGACCTTAGATTTTATCTTCTAAGGTGATCTTGATGAGAATCCTCTTTTTCTTTATCAGCCTTTTATTTGCAAATATAGCGTGGGGTGGCGATTGGGTGGTGATTGTGCATCCGAATAGCGGCGTTACACAATTGAGCAAAGCAGAAGTTATTAATATCTTTATGGGGCGCTATCGTAAATTTCCATCCGGGCAAAGCGCAATGCCTCTGGATGTGCTGCACCCTGTATCAGGAAGAGAGCAGTTTTATCGTGGTTTATTAAATAAGGAATTAGCCGAGGTTGATTCTTATTGGGCCAGGCTTAAGTTTTCAGGGCAGGTTGCCCCGCCCCTGCCTGTAGAGAGCAGTGATGCAGTAATTCAAATGGTGGCAAGTAATATTAATTTTATAGCCTATTGCGATAAGAGTAAGGTCACCGACAAAGTAAAAGTTGTTTTTGATTTTAACCGGTGATGATAGCGATATGCATTTGTTTTTTGCAAATCTCGCAAAGCGATTGGTATGCTGAATGTATTTAGTACCAGCCTGGTTTTTCGCAGCGCAGCGATTGTGCTTTGTATCGCCTTACTGGCCGGTGCTGTTTTCTCAGGTATGACTTATGTGGTAATGGCAAAAAAAGAACGTGCCCAGCACCATATACGCATGAATGAATTACTCAGCACTGTAGAAGACACCGTAAAAATAGCCTGTTTTTTAAATGATAAAAACCTGGCCGCAGAAGTCGGGCGGGGCCTGCTTAAAAATCATTTTATCAGCCAGGTGGTTATTCAGAATGAAAGTCATATTCTGGCTCAGGTGGGCGAGGTTAAAGAAGGTTTACAATTATTAGGTGACGGGCAAATAGTACGGCAAGTCACATCGCCATTTAATTCCCAGGAAGTTGTTTGTAAAATCATGCTGGATTTAAATCCGGATGTGATTCAGCAAAGCGTGGCCGAGCGCTCCCTGCTGGTGGTTTATTTACTGCTTATGCAGGCCTTTGTCGTAGCCTGCGCAGTGGTGCTGATAGTTCTTAAGCTGATTACCCGGCCCATTAAAAATATCTCTGATCGTTTGCATCATTTATCCGCTGAATTAGGCGCAAAATTAAATATTCCTGCCGGCCATCAGCATGATGAAATTGGCCGGCTGGTTGATGACGTTAATGCATTATTAAACCGCCTTGTGATGATTTTAGATGATGAGCGCAATTTGCGAATTCAGCGGGGGATTGAAGAAAAGAAATTCAGGGCGATTTTTGAAAATGCTGAAACAGGTATATTTGTGGTAGATCGCTTTGGCCGTTTATATTCTTATAACCGGGCCTTTGCCCGTGTGCTTGGGCTGAAAGAGCCCTCTCTGGCCCATTCCCCCGTCAGAATGCTGCAGGAATATATGGGAGAAGCTTCGGCTAAATGCTGCGAGCTGATTGAATTATCTTTGAGAGAAAACAGAGGGGTCAGCGAAGATATCTTTGTGTCTTTTATTGAAGAGAAAGAAAATAAATGGCTGAGCCTTGTACTCAACCCTATTGAAGAAGATATGCTGCAGGGTTTATTAAATGATATATCCGATCGGAAAAGGGTAGAAGAATCAACCCGGCAATTGGCCACGACATTAAGAGAGGCAAAGCTGGCAGCAGACAGGGCTAATCAGACAAAAAGTGACTTTCTGGCCAATATGAGCCATGAAATCCGTACCCCCCTGAATGCTATTTTGGGATTTTCTGCTTTATTGCTGGATACCGGGCTGACCCCGCAACAAAGGGATTTCTTAGAATCAATCAATACCGGCGGCGATGCCTTATTATCACAAATTAATGATTTGCTGGATTTCTCTAAAATTGAAGCGGGTAAATTAGAGCTGGAATATATTGATTTTGATTTGCGCCGCTCTGTTGAAGAGTCGCTGGAGTTAGTTGCAGCTAAAGCGGTTGAAAAAAGACTGGAATTAGTTGGTCTGGTTGATCCTTCGGTTCCATGGCGGCTGAATGGTGATCCGGTGCGGCTGAGGCAGATTGTTTTAAATTTGCTGAATAATGCGATTAAATTCAGCTCGGCTGGCCCTGTATTAATCCGGGTCAGGGCACAGGCTGTATATCACGATCAATATCAATTGCATATAGAAGTAGAAGATCATGGTATTGGGATTGACCCGGAAATAAGAGCGATTTTATTTCAGCCTTTTTCTCAGGCCGATGCCTCCACGACGCGCCGTTTTGGCGGTACCGGGCTGGGGCTTTCTATCTGTAAGCGCCTTGCTGAAGCGATGGGCGGAAAAATAGATGTGATCAGCGAGCCCAATAAAGGCGCTACCTTCTGGTTTGAAATTATTTTAAACCGCGCCAAAGTCAATGTATTGCCGCCTTCTTTGCCATTAAGCTTAAAAGGCAAACGGGTTTTAATTGTGGATGATTTAGCGGCAAACCGGGAATTACTCTCGCTGCAATTGCAATCTATGGGTTTGGAAACCGAAGCATTTGGCTCGGCTGTGGCCGCTTTACTCAGGCTTAATGAAGGCAATGATTTTAGCGTGGCCTTTCTGGATGGCCATATGCCCTATATGGATGGCTTTTCGCTGGCTAAATCCATTAATGCAATGCCTGCCCATGCCGATATGCCGCTGGTGTTATTAAGCTCGATTGGTGGCGTGGGGCAAACGGGCATGGCTCAGGAGGCAGGATTCACCGCGTTTTTAAGTAAGCCAATTCGTACATCCCAGTTATACGGTTGTCTGGAAGTGGTTTTCAGTTTGTCTGTGGTGAAGCCACCAGAGCGTGAATTACTTACTCTGGGCGTGATTGAAGAGCAAAGGGCGGTGATTAAGCCCTATTTATTACTGGCAGAAGATAATTTATTAAATCAGAAAATTGCCGTTTTAATGCTGGAGAAAATGGGTTTTCGGGTTGATGTGGTGGGCGATGGTGTGGCTGCGGTAAAGGCCGTTGAGCAGCAAAATTATGATCTGGTGCTGATGGATTGCCAGATGCCGGAAATGGATGGCTTTGAGGCAACACGCACAATCCGCAATTTAGACAATGATAAAAAAAATATAGTTATTCTGGCCCTGACCGCAAATGCCTTTAAAGAAGATATGCGGCGTTGCCTTGATGCAGGCATGAATGGCTTTTTGTCTAAGCCCATCAGCATTGATGCGCTGCAATTAGAAATAGAAAAATGGCTGCCTGTGAAATACATCCAGGGCCATTCATAAAGCCGGTATTTGAACTGACCCCAATTAGTTGGACAGTATAAAAGCTAGGCGCTCAAGGGCTGGGTTCTGTATTGCACAGGACTCAGCCCTTTTAACTTCAGTTTGATTCGGTCGTGGTTATAGTAATGGATGTA
>NZ_PDZG01000084.1 GCF_002735645.1 Iodobacter sp. BJB302 | reverse complement strand
CTAAGCTAGTACTTACTGGCTTACTTTATTTAGCGCAACCATCGCTGGTTACGCCTTACTCATGTAAGCACTTGTTTCGCTTCCGAATCAAGCACTCACACTCATCGACTGTATTTTTTTAAAGATCATTCGCTGCGGCTAGAACACCGTGTTGCTGTGTGCGCTGCAGCGAGAGGCCGAAATATACGGGCCTTGCCGTACTAGGTCAACGCCTGAATCACAATAAAAGCCATAAAAGTCGTTAAGCCTTTGATTTATATAAAACACAAAAGGAGCTTAATTATGCGCCTTGTAGAATCGCAAACCGCCCTCATCTGATAGCTTATCTATAAGACGACTTTAAGGACCCAAAATGGCCCATGTTTTAATGTACAGCACCGGGGTCTGCCCTTACTGCGTAATGGCTGAACGTTTATTGAATAAAAAAGGCATCACAGAAATTGAAAAGGTGCGTATTGATTTAGACCCTGAGCGCCGAGATGAGATGATGACCCGCACCGGCCGCCGTACCGTGCCGCAAATTTATATTGGTGAGCATCATGTGGGTGGTTTTGATGATTTAGCTGCGCTGGATCATGCTGGCGGGCTGGATGCTTTACTAGCCGCGTAATACAATCACACCAAGACAGACGGTAGTCATCTGCGCACGATTCATGCGATGATTTCGCCTCACGTTTTACCCCACCTATATAAATAGAAGATAAGGATTTGCCATGAGCGAACAGAACCAAGAGCTTCAGCCCGTTTTTGCCATTCAAAAACTGTATGTAAAAGACATTTCGCTTGAATCCCCAAACTCCCCTCAATCGTTCCTAGAACAAGCTGAGCCCGAATTCAATATTCAGTTCCGCAACCAGGCCCGCAGCTTTGACAATGGCTTTTACGAAGTTTCACTGACTGTTACGGCACAGGCTACCGTTGAAGATCGCACCATTTTCCTAGTTGAAGTGACTCAAAACGGCTTATTTAATATCGAAAACGTACCAGCAGAAGAAATGGATCCGCTATTGGGCATTGGCTGCCCAAGCATTCTATTCCCTTACCTGCGTGAAGCGGTTTCTGATTTAACAACACGCGCGGGCTTCCCTCCGCTGATGTTGCAACCTATCAATTTTGAAGCAATCTACTTGCAACAGCGTCAGCAAGCAGAAGAGCAGGCAGCAAATGCACAAACCACTCATTAAACTGAGTGTAATTGCTGCGTTGGTTTTATCTGCCAACGCGGCTTTTGCTCTTGAATACCGATCAGTTGCCCGGCATGGCGCTGTATTATCCGAAGCCCCCGGGGACGAAGCTAAAAAGCTGTTTTTAATCAGTAAGGGAATGCCACTTGAGCTGCTAGCCGAACAGGGCGACTGGGTAAGAGTGCGGGACCGGGCAGGCAGCCTGGCCTGGCTCAGAAAAAAAGACCTAAGCACCAAACACACGGTGCAAGTGCTCAGAGACGCAACAATCTATAAAGCGGCTGATGCAAAATCAGCCATTATTTATCGCGCAGGCAAAGATTTGCTGCTCGATCTGCAAGAAAACACCCGCACTGGCTGGCTGAAAGTTAAGCATCGTGACGGTGCATCCGGGTTTATTCGTATTGAGGAAGTGTGGGGCGTATGAAATTAGCCGTATTGGGTGCAGGCTCCTGGGGTACTGCACTCGCCATTCGTTTTGCCGACCGCCATCAGGTAGCGCTCTGGTCACGCGATGCAGAGCAAGTCAAAGAAATGCAGGCGACTCGCGCCAATCCCCGCTACTTAAGCGAGACTGTTTTTCCTGCATCACTCACCGTCACCCATGATCTGGCCCGCGCGGTAGCCGATGCAGAGCTGGTTTTAATTGTGACTCCGATGTCGGGTTTACGCAGCTCACTGAAAGCATTGCGTGATTTAAATTCCAAGGCTGCAGTACTGTGGGCATGCAAAGGCCTAGAGGCTGGCACGATGCTGCTGCCTCATCAGGTAGCCAGACAAGAGCTGGCGGACGAAGTACCGCGCGGCATGCTGTCCGGCCCCAGTTTTGCTCAGGAAGTGGCCAAAGGCCTGCCTGCAGCTGTCACCATCGCCGCAAGTGATGCTCAATTTGCGCGCCATACCGTAGAAGAGCTGAATACCTCGGTACTGCGCCTTTATGCCAGCGACGATTTAATCGGTGTAGAAATCGGCGCCGCAGTTAAAAACGTCATTGCGATTGCGGCAGGCGTATGCGACGGTTTAAGCCTCGGCCTTAATGCACGCGCGGCATTACTCACCCGGGGACTTGCTGAAATGGCACGCTTTGCCGCAGCTTTGGGTGGTAAAACAGAAACCATGATGGGCCTCGCCGGGATTGGCGATTTAATGCTAACTGCAACGGGCGATCTGTCACGCAATCGCCGCGTGGGTTTATTGCTGGCACAAGGCTTAAGTCTGGACGATATCTTAAAGAATTTAGGCCATGTCGCTGAAGGCGTGCCAACCGCACGCGAGGTGCTGCGCCAGGCGAACGATCTGGGCATAGACATGCCGATTACCGCCGCTGTATGCAAGATGCTGTTTAAGCAAATGCCGGTACAAGATATTTTATCCGAGCTGATGGGGCGCAGCCCAAAAATGGAATCAGAAGCCTGAGCATTGCTGAAGCTTGATTCATCTTTGTGCCGGGCCGGAAAACAGCCCGGCTCAAAGCAGAAGGGCCAGAGTCTACAAGCAATAGCAGACGCCAAATGCAGCGGGGAAGGCTTGAAGCCCCCCCCTACCCGCTGACAAAGCTTCTGGCTTGTTACTCAGCAAGCCAGCTTAGCCCGGCAATTAAACTTTCATTATTTTGAGTGCGTTTTCATCAAACCGCGCCAAAGTGGGCAAGACCAGATAGCGATCAGAATCGGCCACGCCAAACCATTTCGCCAGAGGCCAGGCCAGCTGCTCAACAGATAAATCGGGGATATAGCGCCCCTGCCCCACATCATCATTCCCGCCAATAACCGGCAGGGGAACCCGGCCAAAAACCTGCCCTCCCGCCACAGCACCACCCATCACAAAATGATGGCTCGCCCAGCCATGGTCTGAGCCATCGCCATTGCTGCTTAAAGTACGGCCAAATTCAGAGCCGGTAAAGGTGGTGACTTGATTTTGCAAACCCAGCTCGTTCAGCGCGCCATCAAAAGCCATCAGGGCATCATTCACGGTTTTCAGTAGTACGGGATGCTTAGCCAGCAAACCATCATGCAAATCAAAACCACCCAGCTGCACCATAAACACCTGCCGCTTATTGCCAAGCTGCCCGTTTACACTGATTAATTTAGCCACCATCTTCAGCGAATCGGCGAGTGCATTCCCGGCGGGAAACACCGTCGTTAAAGCAGGCGCAGCCTTTAAGGCCGCGTCCAGCGTTGAAGACGTATTCAGACCACGCCGGGTTACTTTTACATACTCGTTTTCAAGATGATTACTTTTATCCGCCGTCATCATCCCCTTTAAATCACTGACAAATCCAGGCCCGAACACATAGCTTGAGCCCCATAACAGCAGCGGATTACCGCTCACCCCCACGCTAAAGCTTCTTGCCTCTTTGCCGCTCAGATAAAGCCCGACCCCGCCTACAGAGATACAACTGAGCGCGGCATTGCTATTACCACTTAAAAACAAGTCCCCCACCCGGCCGCCCCAGCCCGAATCAGCCCCTTCTGCCATCGAAGACATCCAGTAGCTCTGCTGATCATTATGTGAAAACAATTTGGGCGGCAAAGGAACACTGCGATTCTGATACTGCAATTTAGTGGTTGGCTGAATCAGCGGCCCCATATTAGCCACCACCGCCAAACGGCCTGCCGCATATAAAGACGACAATCCCGACAACTGCGGGGCCAGCGCCATTTGCCTGCCATCACTCAGGGCATTAGGCAGCGCACTCAGCTGAGCCCGTGGTGTTGCCAATGTCTGGCGGATGGCCGCATAGGCATTGTAATTGGCCTGGTCATAGGGGATCAGCGTATTCTGATGATCATTCCCACCGGATAAAAACACGCAAACCAGCGCTTTATAATCCCCCGGCATGGCTGCCGCAGCGGCTTCGCTGATGAGTGACAAATTAAATGCCATAGGAGCCGCAGCCCCCGTGGCCGCTAACATACCTGCGCGACGTAAGAACTCGCGACGTGAAAGATGCTTATCCATCGGAGTTCCTTATTTTAAAACCAGATATTCGGGGTTACTCAGCACCATTAACAAAGTCGCAATAACGCGATTTTGTTTTTGGACTTCAAGCTTCGCAGGATTGGGATCACTGAGCGCCAGCTTACTGACACTGGCTGCAATCGCAGACTTTACTTCCACACTCAGCTGACCACAGGCAAATAAAAGATTAAAGCGCTCAACCAGCACCGAAGGCTGGCCAGCCAATGCTTTTTCCTCATTTAAAAAAAGCGACAGCCCTGTTTCTTTCTTATCATTCACGCTATTGCCATTGCTATCGTTGTATGTGCGTAAGGTGCTGTTTTCTGGTGCCGTCAGCAGGTTATACCAATAGTTAAGCTGAACAATGGTTGAAATCTCCGACACAATCTGCATTTCTGGTGCAACCAAGCCCTGCCTTGCAAGCTCAGAGCCTGGCGGTGCGTAGCCTGGCCTGAAGAAATTAAAGACGCTGGCCGCTCCCAACGGCCCCTGCCCCAGACGCCAGCCGGGATCAGTGGTGTTCCCCAGCCGCCATGCACCATCCGGGCTTCTGTAATCCAGGGTTCTGATCAGCTGCACCAAACGGATCATGGGCTCACGAAGCTTACCTGAAAATACATTACCATCCGGCGCCTGCCGTGCTTCAGGGTCCAGCAAAATGGCTGAGATCACGTTTTTCATGTCCCCCCTGCCACTTGTTCCGCTCCCGTTAAAAGCGGCCGCCACTCTGGCAATATAAGCAGGGCTGGGATTACTGCATACAAAGCGCTGAATTAATTGCTTGCCAATAAATGGCCCTACATTGGGATGGTTAAATAATGTTGTTAAAGCTGTTTTAAGCGATTCATTACCATCGGTGCCTGCCGGAATAGTCACACCAAGAAAGCTCTTTTCTAAAACAGAGTGATTGGCGCTCTGCAAAGTCATTGGCTTTCTGGTTAATTCAATATCCGGGTTAGGCACATTAAATTGCAAAGGGGCTGTCCAGCCGGTAAAAACACGGGCCAAATTAGAAACCGTATCGAGGTTGTAGGTTTCTATCGGCAGGCCCTTCGCATCTTTTTTAAGCGAGCCATCGATATTTAGCTCATAAAGCCCGATCGTAAAAAGCTGCATCACTTCGCGTGCGTAATTCTCATCCGGACGGCGGCCCTTATTGTCTTCTTTTAAATTGCCCAGCGTCCCCAGCATCCGCCCCATTGCCACGCTCAGCGTGACCTCACGCAGCAAATTATAAAAATTGCCGAAGGCATTTCTTTGCAGAATATCCATAAAATCAGCCATGATCAGCGATTTAACCGATCCCGGCACATCAACCCCTGCATAGCTGATCACAAAGATTTCAGACAAAGCCAAAGTCATACGCTGTTGCAAAACATCGCTGCCTGTCAGCATGCTTTGCCACAAAATATTGGGTAAAGCCTGCCAGTTCTGATAGGCAGGCAGATCTTTAATACGCAAATCACTGCCATAGGCCCAGCGGGAAGGGGATGGCGCGCTCTTAAACTGCTGTGTAAGCCATGCTTCAAAGCCAATCTCTTTCAGCGTATTGATTTCAGCCTGACGCCCGCCAAAACCCGCCTGCGCCAAAAAGCGGGCCGCTTCTACATCACTCTGCGGTTTATTCACCGCAACAGGGGCTGGTGCAGATGCAGGCTCATCCTGCGAGCCACCGCAGGCAGCAAGCGCCAGACTGGCTGCAAGTACCGCAGCCAGCTCTGCATTTCCTGTTGAAGGTGCTGTCATTTCATCCGTTTCCACAATGCCTCTCACTCTGTTATGTATTAGACGTTTCTTATACTAATGCCTGATTACACAAATACACATGAAATAATGATGAATAAATATTTTTTATGCTTACGAATGCACTCCGGGATACTGCTCAGTAAGATTTCACGCCCCGTAAACACAACAAAACATTCACACAAGCTGCCAAACCTTAGATTTAAGATAGACGCGCACCTGTGTAAATAAGGCACTCTACCTTTACCGCTCGTCGCCCGAACATCAAGCCTCTCCCGTTTTTGACAGCCCATTGAAGGCCAGCCAACAACACCCTCTTTTTCGGTTACAATCAGCACTCACTTTTTTTCATCAATGCTTTGGGCAGGAGTTTGCAATATGTCGATGTCTGACCGCGATGGGCTGATCTGGTATGACGGTAAATTAGTACCGTGGCGCGATGCGACCACACACGTGTTAACCCATACCCTGCATTACGGCATGGGCGTGTTTGAAGGTGTACGCGCTTACGAAACCCCAAAGGGCACCGCGATCTTTCGCCTGCACGACCACACAGAGCGCTTGTTTAACTCAGCTAAAATTTTTCAGATGAAAATCCCGTTCAGCTTTGAAGAAGTCTTCGAAGCGCAAAAAACGGTGGTTCGCGAAAACAAACTGGCCTCCTGCTACCTGCGCCCGCTGGCTTTTGTTGGCTCAGAAAAACTCGGCATTGCAGCAACGGGCAACTCGATTAATGTCATCGTTGCCGCCTGGCCATGGGGTGCTTACCTGGGCACGGAAGGCCTGGAAAAAGGCATCCGCGTTAAGGTATCCAGCTTTACCCGCCATCATGTGAATGTCTCCATGGTGCGTGCCAAAGCTAGCGGTTATTACATCAACTCCATTCTGGCGCATCAGGAAGCCGCAGCCGATGGCTACGATGAAGCCATGCTGCTCGATACCGAAGGCTATGTATCTGAAGGCGCGGGCGAGAACTTATTTATTGTAAAAAAAGGCAAGCTCTATACGCCTGATGTATCCAGCTGTCTGGATGGCATTACCCGCAGCACCGTCATCACGCTGGCCAAAGAAGAAGGTCTCGAAGTGATCGAAAAACGCATCACCCGCGATGAAGTCTATACCGCAGATGAAGCATTCTTTACCGGCACCGCCGCTGAAGTTACACCGATCCGCGAGCTGGATAACCGCCCGATTGGCACTGGCAGCCGTGGCCCGGTTACCGAACGCTTACAAAAACGCTATTTTGACTGTGTGAAAGGCTTAGATCCTAAACACGAAGATTGGCTTACACTGATTTAATATTTAAAGCAGAGGGTGGACTTTATCCACCCTCTTAGTCCAGGGTGATTCAATCACCCCGTATTTGAAAGAGAAAATCCATGGAACTGAAAGAAAATACCCAGCGTGAAATCGAAGTACTCGCCAGCGATTTACCCCTGCATTGCCCGATGCCAAATATGCTGAGCTGGAATTCACACCCGCGCGTGTTTTTACCTGTTGCAAAAAATGGCGAAGCACTTTGCCCTTACTGTGGCACACACTACCGCCTGAAAGCGGGTGAAGTCGTAAAAGGCCATTAATCAAGGGCAGGCCTGCCTGCCGTTTTACCCTGTGTGATAACACGCTGTGGCGGGTATTGCCCGTCCTGTGCACGGATGAATTGGCTTGGCATCCGCCTGAAATAAGCGCCAGTTCGTCCCTCCTGAGCTTATGAAAAAAATTCTGATTATTGCCCCGGCGTGGGTTGGCGATGCCATAATGGCCCAGCCGCTTTACCGACGTCTGCATCAGCGCCATCCCGGCCTGATACTGGATGTACTTGCCCCAGCCTGGACACGCCCTCTGCACGCCCGCATGCCCGAAGTGAGCGAATCCTTTGACACCCCCTTTGGCCATGGCGAGCTAAAGCTGGGCACGCGCTGGACTTTAGCGCGGCAAATGAAAAAACGCGGCTACGACCAGGTGATCGTGCTGCCTAATTCGCTTAAATCTGCGCTGCTGCCGCTGTTTAGCGGCATCAAAATCCGTACCGGCTGGGTGGGCGAATCCCGCTATGGTTTTCTGAACGACACCCGCGTACTTGATCCGCTGGCTTTGCCGCAAATGGTCGAGCGCTTTGCTGCACTGGCCGAAGACACTGGGCAGCCCATTGCCCGCCCGGTGCCCCATCCGCATTTAGTGGTAAACGATCAGGACCGTGCCGCCAGCGCGGCCAAATTAGGCTTTGATACCAGCAAGCCGATGATTGCACTTTGCCCCGGCGCAGAATATGGCCCGGCAAAACGCTGGCCGGGCAGCCATATGGCAGCCCTTGCCCAAACTCTGCTGAATCGTGGCTTTCAGGTGTGTATTTTTGGCTCGAATAAAGACCGGGAAATTGCTGACGAGATTCTGGCTGGCGCCCCCGGTGTAATTGATTACTGCGGCAAAACCTCGCTGGCCGAAGCCATCGACATGATGTCGCTGGCCCGCGCCGTGGTCAGTAATGATTCTGGTTTAATGCATGTGGCCGCCGCGCTGGAGCGTCCTTTAGTAGCGATTTATGGCTCCAGCTCGCCCGAATTTACCCCGCCCCTGTCGGCCAATGCCAAAATTGTGACTTTAGATTTGGAATGCAGCCCCTGTTTTGAACGCATCTGTCCGCTCAAGCATATGAACTGCCTTAATCAACTTGGACCTGATAAGGTACTAATCGCCTTGGATCAACTACTGGCTTAATTTTTCGGTGCTTTAGCAATAAATACAAGGCCTTGCTTGAAGAGGGATTACCATGAAAAAACATTTCACCAAAGCGAGTCTGTTAGTCGGCATGCTGATCTCATCAGCCGCCCATGCGGGCGATGTAGGCTTATCGCTGCAATTTGGGCAGCCCGGTTTTTATGGCAGCTTCAATATTGGCGACTTTCAGCAGCCACGGCTTATTTACCGTGAGCCAAGAATCATTCAACAGGTTACTGTTGTTCAACCCCCAATGTATCTGATCGTTCCGCCGGGCCATGCTAAAAAATGGTCCAAGCACTGCGGTCGATACAATGCTTGTAGCCGCCCTGTCTATTTTGTCCAAGAAAGTTGGTACAACTCAGAAGTGGTTCCACGCTATCGAGATGATCGTTATAACGATCGAGATCACGAGAAGCATCATGGGCATGGGCATGGCCATGGAAAAGGTCATGAAAAAGGTCATGGACATGACCGAAATTAAAGCTTTTTAAGTTTAAAACCATTCCTAAATCGATAGACTACTACCACCTAGGAATGGTTTTAATGACAATTTTTTGCACCGATTCCCATTTTGTGACACGACCTTTCTGCTCAGCAGCGTGGCTCATCATGGCCCTATTTAATTGGATATTTTTCAAACCAGAACAAGCTGCAACGACACCTACCCCACCTGCTCAAAACCTTTAACACGGAACGCCTTATGGAACACATCGCCCTCGCCCCTATCGCCCGCGTCAACGGCACTGTTGCTTTGCCCGGCTCCAAAAGCATTTCAAACCGTACTCTGCTGCTGGCAGCCCTTGCACAAGGCACCACCACAGTGAAAGGTTTACTGGCCGCAGACGATATCCATTACATGCTCGAAGCACTGAAAGCATTAGGGATTAAATGGGAGCAGATTGGCGATAGCCGTGATTTTATTGTGCACGGTGCAGCAGGTGCGTTTCCGGTGAAAACAGCAGAATTATTCCTGGGTAATGCAGGCACTGCATTTCGCCCTCTGACCGCCGCACTGGCACTCAGCCAGGGCCATTACACCCTCAGCGGCGTAGCCCGTATGCACGAGCGCCCGATAGGCGATCTGGTCAATGCCCTGCGTGAAGCAGGTGCAGATATTGCCTGCACCGGCGTGGAAGGCTACCCGCCGCTGGCAATTAAACCTGCCACATTCAACGGGCAAGTCATCAAAGTAAAAGGCAATGTATCCAGCCAGTTTTTAACCGCGCTCTTAATGGCCCTGCCCCTTACTGGCCAGGCCGTGACGATCGAAGTCATCGGTGAATTAATCTCCAAGCCTTATATCGACATCACGCTCAAGCTGATGGCGAAATTTGGCATAGAGGTTAAGCAAAATGGCTGGAGCAGCTTTAGCATTGCTGCAGGCCAAACTTACCAAAGCCCCGGCATGATCGAAGTGGAAGGAGATGCCTCATCGGCCTCATACTTTTTAGCCGCAGGCGCAATGGGTGGCGGTAAGGTGCGGGTGACTGGCATGGGCAGCGACAGTATTCAGGGCGATAAACGCTTTGCCGAAGCACTGGCCTTGATGGGGGCAGAGATCACTTGGGGCAGCAATTTTATTGAAGCAGCACCACCCAAGAGCGGCCAGTTAACCGGCATAGATGCGGATATGAACCATATTCCTGATGCCGCCATGACCCTTGCCGTGGCTGCGCTCTTTGCCAAAGGCCCGACCACACTCAGAAATATCGCCAGCTGGCGCGTTAAAGAAACTGATCGGCTGAGCGCCATGGCCACCGAGCTGCGTAAAGTGGGTGCAAGTGTGATTGAGGGGGAAGATTTTATTACCGTTACTCCACCTGAATCACTGATTGCAGACGCAGCAATTGATACTTACGACGACCACCGCATGGCGATGTGTTTCTCGCTGGTGGCTGTTAAAGGCGTAGCGGTTCAGATTAACGATCCGCAATGCACGGCCAAGACTTTCCCTACTTACTTTGAAGAGCTGGCCAAGATTTCCGCATAAGGCCGGCCAACTGCAGGCAATCCATTTTTAGCCAGCCATTAAAATGGATTGCCAATCACTGATAGCGCTCTATCAGCTTTTTCAAAACATGCTGTGCTTGTAAAGCCACAATCGCCTTATTAACCTCAGCCACAGTCACCTGCCCGGATCGGGAAACCGCACACTGCCCCTTAAAACTGCGCAGCATCATAAAAGGATGCAATGGCATTTTAAACTGCCCCTGCTTTTGCAGATATTCCAGCTCAAACTGATTAATCACCATATGCTGCACCCGTCCTGCCGTCATTTTTCGCAAATTGTGGCGCATGCTGGGCGCATCATCACGCAAAAAACGCCTGCCTAAAGCCTGATCAAGGTCTGAATACACATAGCCCAATACCGTACCAATCCGCACATTCGCAAAACCATCCAGCGATGCGGATTTGTTTGCTCTTTGATTGCTGATCAGTAACTCGGCATTGGGAATAAACGGCGTGCTCCAGTCAAAATCTCCGGGCAGCCAGACAGGCAAGTAATTACACAGCACATCTGCCCCGCCACTTTCAATGGCGTGCACTAAACGCTTACGCGGCAAAAGCACAAACTGGGCTTTGCGCCCCATTTGCACAGCCAGCGCCTGGCCAAGATCAAAATAGAGGCCTGCACTAAGCTGGTTATTGCTGACCTCAGCCCATGGCATGGAATCGCCCTCTAAAACCAGAACCTTTAAATCAGCCGCCTGCAGCAGAAAAGGAGTGCCACATAAAAAAGCAAATAGTAAGGGACGGCAAAACATACTGAGCTTCAACCATAGAATGGTGTGAGTAAGAAAAGGCTGAGACATTCAGGCCGAATCATAGCACCTTACTTATATTTTACTAAAGCCATCCGAAAGCAAATTTTGATCCAACACAGAACAGCAGCGCAATCAAAACAGCATAATTTAAATCCATTCAGCGATACATTTCGCTACTTAATCTGTCTGGCCCCAGAACCAGGGTTTGTGCTATCTTTCGCCCTTCTTTACAACATGAGCATTACCTGTGAACTGTTATAGTCAGCGATTACACGTTAATTTCATTCAGGTAAGGTAAGCTCCACTGCTGCCTTGCCATTCTGGCGGGCAGCGGATTTTGTCTGGATCAGGACAAACTCTTCTCCCTATATTTCTTATTCACCCCTGCTCTGAGCATGGGTGATGAACTTTGCATGCACTTTGCATTGAGAAGGACAGGTATAGCTTCTGCCTGTCCGGGAGTTGCTTAATGTTCGAGCTTTTCACCCCCAAAACCCACCGTGACAGCGGCCCAAATCGTTGGGACTGGGTATTACTGCCATTAGTGCTGGCCGTACTTTTTTTATTAGCCTTTGCAGCCATGCAAATGAGCCGCCCGTTTATCGTCGGTGAATCGCTGCAAATCTCGCTTGATCCGGTTTATCTGCCCTATTATCTGCTGCGCACGATTTTGCGGATGTTCACCGCGATGGCTTTTTCCCTGCTGTTTAGCCTAGTTTTCGCCGCGGTTGCCGCAAAATACCGCAGCGCCGAAAAAGCCATGATTCCAATGCTGGATGTATTGCAATCTGTGCCCATCCTTGGCTTTCAAGCTATTGCGATCGCCCCGTTTATTGCGCTGTTTCCAGGCAATTTGCTGGGTGTTGAATGCGCGGCCATATTCGCTATTTTCTCATCACAGGCTTGGAATATGGCATTCAGCCTGTTTCAATCCTTTCGCACCGTCCCGGCTGAGCTGAATGAAGCCTCGCGTATTTTCCAGCTATCAGGCTGGCAGCGCTTCTGGAGGCTGGAGCTGCCCTATGCAATGCCCGGCTTACTTTGGAATATGATGATGTCGATGTCCGGCGGCTGGTTTTTCCTGGTTGCTGCCGAGGCGATTTCTGTCGCAAATCAAGATATTAAGCTTCCCGGAATTGGCTCTTATATTGCTGTCGCGATTGAGCAAAGCAATGGTGTGGCAATTACCTGGGCGATTGGCGCGATGCTGTCCGGCATTTTGCTGTATGACCAGTTATTCTTTCGCCCCTTGCTGGCGTGGGCCGATAAATTTCGTTTTGAAGAATCACAAGGTGAAACGGCACAACAATCATGGCTGCTCGACTGGTTAAGACGCAGTCGCTGGATGCATGCATTCACCACACAAATTTGGGCACTGTTACGGTTGACGCTGAGCTGGTTTAGTGTGCGTCATCCTCAGTTGCAGCAAAGAAAACACAAGATAGCAAACCCTGTATGGCCAAAGGTATGGGATGCCGCGCTCGTCTTACTGGCAATCACAGCGATCTGGCAGATGACCGTGTTTATTCATGGGGAAGTGGGCTGGAAAGAAGTAACCCATGTGTTTGGCCTTGGCCTGATTACCCTAACACGCGTCATGCTGCTGATTGCTCTCGCCTCGCTGATCTGGGTGCCCATTGCCGTCTGGATTGGTCTTCGCCCCCATTATTCGCAAAAAGTACAGGCACTGGCACAATTTCTGGCGGCTTTTCCCGTGAATCTGATGTTTCCTTTAGTCGTGCTGGCTTTAGTGACATTTAAGCTGACGCCCAATATCTGGCTCTCGCCTTTAATGGTTTTTGGTACTCAGTGGTACATCCTCTTCAATGTAGTGGCTGGCGCATCGGCTATTCCTAATGAGCTGCGGCTGGCTGCGGATAATCTGGGCGTCAATGGCTGGCTGAAGTGGAAACGGGTTTATTTGCCCGCTATTTTCCCCAGCTATGTTACGGGGGCCATCACCGCCAGCGGAGGTTCGTGGAATGCCAGCATTGTGGCGGAATATGTGAGCTGGGGAAAAACAACGCTCGTGGCCGACGGGCTGGGCAGCTACATCAAGCAAATGACCGAAACAGGTGATTTTCACCGGATTGCACTGGGGATCGGTGTGATGTGCATTTTTGTAATGACGCTTAACCGTTTCTTTTGGCGCAAGCTCTATGTGCTTGCAGATAAACGCTAAACCTCCGCATAAAGCTTAATAAGCAGGTCAGACTATGAACGCATTAATTCACCTGAAAAATGTTGCAAAATCCTTTCGTGCATCCGATGGCAGTGATCGTACCGTACTTGAAAACGTCGATTTCTCGCTCCACGATGGAGAAATTGTCGCCTTGCTGGGTAAATCTGGCTCAGGCAAATCAACCCTGCTGCGTATTATGGCGGGCCTGATTCCTGCGGATCAGGGCATCTGTGAATACCGTGAGAACCCCATTTACGGCCCGGTCAGAGGCATAGCCATGGTATTTCAGTCATTTGCGCTGTTTCCATGGTTAACCGTGCAGCAGAATGTTGAGCTGGGGCTGGAGGCACAAGGCGTGCCGGCCCGCGAGCGTGAACAGCGCGCCGATGAAGTGCTTGAGCTGATTGGCCTCGCAGGGTTTGGTGGTGCATTACCGCGTGAGCTTTCCGGCGGGATGAAGCAGCGAGTCGGGATAGCCCGTGCTCTGGTCACCAACCCGGATGTTTTACTGATGGACGAAGCTTTCTCTGCACTGGATGTGCTGACGGGTGAAACACTAAGAAACGATATGCTTGATCTGTGGGAAGAAAAACGCATCTCAACACGGGGCATTCTGGTGGTATCTCACAATATTGAAGAAGCCGTGATGATGGCAGACCGGGTTATTATTTTCTCCAGCAATCCCGGACGAATTCGCAGTGAGCTGAAAATAGACCTGCCGCGCCCGCGTAATGCCGATTCGGCAGAGATCCGCGCTTTAGTCGATGAAGTTTATGCCTTGATGACCATCCGAACCGCTCCTGATCCGGATTCAGGCAAGCCCGTAACAACAAGCTACTACCACCCTGAGGCAGGCATCGAGCTGATTGAAGGGGTGATTGATTTGTTAGCAGACACACCGTTTTATGGCCGTGCTGATTTACCCAAACTGAGCGAAGAAATTGGCCTTTCCGATGAAGAAACATTCCCGGCCTATGAAGCACTTACTTTATTAGGGCTGGCACACATTGAAGCGGGCGATATTACCCTGACCAGCATTGGCCATCGCTATGCAAAGGCCGAACAATCGGCAAGGCAGATTATTTTTGGCCAGCAGCTGCTCTCTCACGTCTCGCTCGCCAAGCATATCCGGCAAATGTTAGAAGACAGTGCCTCGGGTGAAATGGCAGAAGAGCCGGTACTTGAGCTGCTGGAAGAATCAATGGATGCAGAACAAGCACATGCCGTACTCAGAACCGCGATTGAATGGAGCCGCTATGGTGAAATTTTTGATTACGACTATCATACAGGGCGTTTAAAACTCCCTGAAGACGACTCAGACGACTAATCCTGCATGGGCTTCATCAAGCCTGAGATGAAGCCCCTTAATATACAAAATAAACCGCTCAATAAAGCACACTGCCCCACCCGCTGATGAATGGATTCAAACCATTTAAAAATTGGCGATCATTCACTTTATTGAATTTTCGGAGTAAATGATTTGTTAATTAACTGTGCAGCCTATCAAAACGGCCAGAAAATCGCCGATATTCCAAAGCCTGAAATCAGTGATTATATTGAGCAGCCCGATTCTTTTGTCTGGGTGGCATTACGCGATCCGGAGCCGGCAGAGCTGGAAGAAATGCGCGAAGAATTCGGGCTGCACTAGCTGGCTGTAGAAGATGTGCAAAAAGGCCATCAAATGCCCAAGATTGAGGAATACGGGCAAACCTTATTTGTTGTATTACATCTGCTGGAACTGGATGCCGATGAAACCATTCAGCTTGGTGAAGTCGGCATTTTTGTCGGGCCTAACGATGTGCTTTCAATTCGCAACCGCTCACAAATCAATTTTCTGAATGTACGGGAGCGATGCGAACAAGAACCCCATTTACTGGTTCATGGCGCGGATTCAGCTTAAAACGGTTTCAAGCTGAAAAACACCCGCCAAATTCAAAAAATCTGCAATACACAGCTCACAAGGCATTCCACTCCTGCCCGCTATATAAAACACTCACTGATTTAATTTTTTAATGCCCTGCGCGTTTTTTATGCGCTGCTTTTTTATGAGCAGGCTGTTTATGCGCGCTCTTAGGCTTTGCCCCAGAAACCTTCTTTGCATGCTGAACGCCAGCACCTTTTTTGTGAGTTACAACGCGGGCCTTTTTATTTTTTTGCCGGGTGCTCGTGGCCGTCTGTTGCTTGCCTTTATGTTTTTTAGTTACGCCAGACTGCGTTTTTTTATTCTTGCGGGCTGCTGCATGTTTATGGCGGCCAGGCTTTACCGCTGGCTGTGCTGCTGGTGAGTGCACTACCGTTTTATTTGCAACAGGTACACGCTGAATGGCAGGTGCGGCTGAGGGCACGTCAAAGGGCAAAGGAGCATCTTCAGCCTGAGCACTAAAAGGCAGTAATGCTGCACAAAGCAAAATAGGAAAAAAAACACGCATGAACATCTCGTCAGCCAGGAAATAAACAACTGCAAGTATACCGGATTCACCCCTTTCCTAACGCCCGCCTAAGTCAATTAAATAGCAACCACAACAACACGCTACGTAATACCAATTACAGCGCGATTGCCCGCTTTTAGCTAGAGTGAAGCCCGTATTTCAAACGCGGGCACAAACCAGGGCCAGGCATGCAGATACCGATTACAGCGCACCTGCAGCACTGTCTTTCAGAACAATAACTTAGCTAAAATTAGCAGAATATTGTGCCAAATTGCTTCAGGTCATCAAAATAAAACAAAGCTTGAATTAATCATCAAACAGGTGCCCGTAGTCATTGACACCACGACTACAACTGCTACTATCCGCAAACCTTACAATGACAAATGAAGATACCACTTCATAGCAAAACAGACGGGCAATAAGCCCGCAAACCTTTTTAAACCTGATCTGCGCTGCTGCTTATCCCGGGCACAGCCAACAGACTTTATTTTGGATGGAGCAAGAGACAATGAAAACAAAGATCCAAATCACGGCGCTTTTAGCCGCGATGTTTATGAGCGCCTCTCTGATGGCGGCCGACTGGAGCGCCAGCAGTACCTACACTGCTGGCGCAACTGCAAGCTATAAAGGCCAGACTTGGAAAGCCAAATGGTGGACCCAGGGAAATGTGCCAGGCGCAGAGCAATGGGGCCCGTGGGAGTTAGTAAATACCGTACCTACATCAGTACCAAGCCCGGTGCCGACTAAAGTACCGACTCCAGTCCCATCACCTGTACCTACCGCCGTCCCAACAAAAGTACCAACTCCAGCACCGACTCCTGCACCAACAAAAGTGCCGACACCGGCTCCAACGCCTGTGCCAACTGCCGTTCCGACGCCCCTACCTACCGCAGTGCCAACACCGGCCCCAACACCTGTGCCTACGGCCGTACCGACACCCGCTCCGGGAACCATCGCATGTAAGGCCGCTTGGGTATCCAGCAGCAGCTACGTGGGTGGCAGTGTTGTGAGCTATGCAAATCACAATTACACGGCAAAATGGTGGGTTAATGCGGCCGAAGAGCCTGGCAAGAGCGCCACATGGACCGATAGCGGTGCATGCACAGGCAGTGGTGGTGGCAGCGGTGGCGGTACAACGCCTCCGCCGGATGGCGTACCAACACTGAGCCAGGCACTGGCCCGCGAAGCCGAGCTGACCAATAACGACTTTTTCCGCAAGGTAAAAGCATCGGTACGCACCGCCAGCAACACCATTGTTGATGCCGTTGCCCCTGGTAAAAGCGATAACCCACTGAATGTAAAACGGGTTGAAGCGCTCGTGCCTGAGCAAAAGTTTCAATACTATTTCTCAGTGCGTCACCCAAGCTACACCTATCAGCGCTTCCTGCAAGCCATCGCCAAATTCCCTGGCATTTGCGATGACTACAGCGATGGCCGCAATGCAGACCAAATCTGCCGCCGCTCGCTGGCCACCATGTTTGCTCACTTCGCCCAGGAAACCGGCGGCCATAGCGTCACCCAATACGGCATTGATGAATGGCGTCAGGCGCTGGTGCATGTACGTGAAATGGGTTGCACCGAAACCGGCACAGGCTGCGGCTACAACACCGAATGTACCGATCCGGTATTTAACGGCGTATGGACCTGCGGTAAGAATGCTGACGGCAGCTTTAAAAAGTACTTTGGCCGTGGCGCTAAGCAGCTTTCCTACAACTACAACTATGGCCCGTTCTCGCAAGTGATGTTTAGTGGCGACCAAACCAAACTTTTAAATGATCCTGATCAGGTTGCTGAAAGCTGGTTGAATATGGCTTCCGCCACCTTCTTCTTTGTGTATCCACAGCCACCAAAACCATCGATGCTGCATGTGATCGACGGTACATGGGTGCCTAATGCACAAGATAAGGCACGTGGCCTGGGTAATGACTTCCCAACCACCATTCAAATTATTAACGCCGAATGCCAGGACGCCACCCTCAAACCAGCGGCTAAAAACCGCATCGACTACTACACCGAGTTTGCGCGTGATTTAGGCTGGGATATCAAGCAAGAATCGATGAACTGCACCAATATGCAGCGCTTCGAAAAAGGCAGCTCCGCCGCCTACCCTATTTTCTGGGAAAAAACATGGGGTGCAGGGCAGGATAATCAGTGCCAGCTGGTCGATTACCAAACGCCATACAACGCGCTGATCGAAGGCAATTATGTGAAATGCGTGGAAAAAAACTGGAATGTGAAACTGAAATAAACGCCAGCGTTTATTCCATACATTAAAACGTAAAAGCCCCTGCTGATTGAACTGCACCCCAAAAGTTGGACACCCGTCCATATTTTTGGGGTGTTTTTATGTCCAAGTACTCAACGCAATTCAAGCTCTCTGTCGTTCAGCAATATTTAACTGGCGAAGCAGGTATCAAAAC
>NZ_PDZG01000083.1 GCF_002735645.1 Iodobacter sp. BJB302 | reverse complement strand
ACATTAGAAAAACTCCCGACTTGGCCCAATAGCCGAATTGACGAGCTGCTGCCCTTTGTTAAAGATCAGAACCCACAAGATAACGAAGGCTAAAGCAGCTGGCTAGGTGGGAGGGCTGAGCGCTTACGTTAGAAATATCTGCTTCGACAAAGACGTTACGCCAGCAATGATCAAGGCCTAGCGTGGGCAAAATAACTGATTTCTTTTCGGTTTGGGATCTGCTCAGTGTTTAAGAAAAATCGAAGCAGAATGCAGAGAGTTACATATATGCCCTATCTCTGGATGCTAAAGCTGGTTTAGCGTGAGCCGACCTCTGCTTTGCCGGGCAGATACTTTCCAGGTCAACCGTTTGCTCTGGGATATTCGGTAGCTTATTTAGAAATCAGCATGTCAATATAGGTTTGGAGAGATCAATTCATTATCTGCGAGCAGTATTTACACCAAACCTTAATTTTTTTAAAGAACGTTGGGTGAGGTTATATAACCATGCTAGAGGTTTTTTTTTGTTATTTCTGTTTAAAATTTGATAGTTTATTAACAGCTTTTCATTTGACTGCCAATGAGCTAACTCATGGTGAGTTGCATTGAAGATGGTGGGATAGTCAAAGTCCACATTATAGAATTTGGCGCAAATATTTAAGCATTTTATTGAAATGGCAGTCTCTATCGCCTCATCATTGTTGGCATTTTTATCTGCGCGTTTTCCTCCGCAAATGCCATGTGAAATAGCAAAGAAAGCTCTAGCGTGTGGATGTGGGTGAGATGTATTTTCGTAAAACTCGCTCTGAAAATTTTTTCTTGAGAAAAATATGTTGAATAAAATTGCAATTCCTAGGCAATAGAAATGGATCCATTGCTCATATGGAATATTGTTCTCTTTCGATTGTAAGCAAGCTAAAATTCTTGCGTACAAAAATTGCGCACCATATATATCAGCATCGCACTCTATAAACCTTGCTTTCACATCGTAGAAGCTATGTAAAGCTTCATCGCAATATGCAGTTGTAGAAATTTGATTGTCTAGGGCGTACTCAATATGACCTCTAACAATATGAGCGTACTCATGCCAATAAGCCATTTCTGATACGAAACTGCATAAGTTTCTTTTCGCTTGTTCTGGGTTATCTCCAACTTTCTGGAAGAAATTAATATTGTTGTCAACAATTTGAGTGCAATGTTCATAGATAGATTTATAAAGACCATCGTGCATATATATCAAATATTGAACTTCCTTAGCTCCTTCCGGAGTTGTTCGAGTAGCAGAAGCATTGATTTCATCTGAGGTTCGCTTCAAATATATAATGTCCACATTTTTAGGGAGATATTGCTTTCCAATCTTACTCAATACAATTTGAGCGTTGTCAGAGGCATCTTTAAGGAAAAGTTCATATGTGAACATTTTTAAACCTAAAATAATTAGTAAAGAATAATTTTTAAGTGCTTGATTGGAATTACTCTAACGAGTGATGTTCTAAAACCTACCACTCAATATTGGTCGGAAACTCGAAAAATAGCGCATCAATTTTCCTTGATTTAGTGCTATGTACAGCAATCAATAGCGACGGAAAATGGGGTGAATCCGCCCACTCCTATGCTCAATGCATGGGCTTGAAATGTCTATTGCGCCCGGGGCAGTCCAGAGCGGTAGTTGTTGTGAAATTTTATACTAGCTATCACGCTTACCAATTTAACCACAGCCTAACGCAGGCTAATACTCTGCTTAAGACGTTAGGCTACACTAATAAATAGAAAAAATTCAGTTGATTGACATTGTTTGGATTGAGCTTGCCTAAGTGCGGTAATGTATTATCTCCCGTCTACAAAGCTAGCATTACGTTAGAAATTATTTATCTCTGTATCGGGTTCACAATAATAAAGGTATGGCGCCCCGCCCAACTTCTGCATATGAAAATTGACTACGTTGAACTAAAGCAATATCGAAACTTCGCTGACGCTCACATAAATTTTGCCAAAAATAGTTTGGTGATCGGAAGCAACGATGTTGGCAAAACAAACATGATCCATGCGTTGCGGCTCTTATTGGACAAGAGTTTATCGGACGCAGATATTGAACCGTCAACCCGTGATTTTCATTGTGCGCAGGATGGTACGCAGGCCGATTTCTTTTCCATCCGGATCGCGTTCTCAGAAGTTACCCAAGACGCCGTGCTTTCCCAGCTAAAGGGGTACGTCAGCGCGACTGGTCATTTTTTTCTTGAGTTTCGTGCCAACCGAGCAAAACTCAGTTATGAGATTGCCGCTGGCCACGATCTAACATTGATGGAGGTGATCCCTAGTCGTTTCTATTTGAAATACTTGCATCTGAAATATATTCATTCCCAGCGTGATCTGATTCGATATATTCGCTCTGAGAAGCGACATCTGCTGCGTCTTGCTCAGGAGTCACGAGATCAAGTGCAAATTGATGCTGACGCAAGGCAATTACATGGGCTTGGATTACTATTGGAGTCTGTGAACGCTGGTGTTAAAAATCTCCACTACGTTGCCGAAGCCACCAAAGACCTCAACAAAGAACTGAAGGCTCTCTCACATCATCACGCTGGGTATAACGTGTCGCTAGATACTGGTGCGATTGATATTCAGCAATTCATCGAACAGCTGGAGCTGGGTGCGAGCACTAACGGCTCGCGTGTGATGCTTGGTGGGGATGGCCGCAACAATCAAATTCTCTTGGCTCTTTGGAAAGCCAAAAGCGTGCTTGAGTACGACCAAGACAGCGAAGTAGTCATCTATTGCGTGGAAGAACCTGAGGCGCACCTACATCCTCATCAACAACGTAAGCTGGCGAACTATCTCATCAGCGAATTGCCCGGTCAAACCATTGTTACTTCGCATTCTCCACAGATTGCAGCCAGTTACCAACCTAATTCGATCGTACGTTTGCTTCGCAATCAAGGAGCATCCCGTGCCGCAAGCCAAGGATGCTCCGATTGCATAGACAATGCTTGGACAGGGTTTGGCTATCGGATGAGTATTCTTCCTGCTGAAGCCTTTTTTGCTTCGGCAGTCATGCTCGTCGAGGGGCCGTCTGAAATGCTCTTTTATTCAGCGCTAGCTCGTGCGCACAAATTCGATCTTGATCAATGCAACGTGTCGCTACTATCTGTCGATGGAGTTTCATTCGCAGTCTATAAGCGTATTTTGAATGCCCTAGAAATACCGTTCTCAATGCGAACCGACAACGATATTTCCGACATTCATACTGGCCCCAGAAGTTCACCAACAGTGAAGCGCCAACTCGCAGGTATCAATCGTGCGCTATCACTTGCGGGTTTGCCTACAGAAGTACATCGCCCTTTGCCATACCAGCAAGCCAACTCGCTAGTTGATGGTACTTGGCAAACGGCAAGTGATGCCGTAGCTCCTTTGGGTATCTTTCTGTCACAGATTGATCTAGAGCACGACATTGCGACAGAACTTCCTGCGCTACTGACTGGGCTCAAAGGCTACGCACTGCCTCAAGCTATCGAATATCTGCAAGGCAAGAAAGCTATCCGCATGCAGGAGTTTTTGGAGCATGCTGAGTCCATTGGGACGTTCTGCGCACCGCTATCTGGGTATTTGTTAAAGCCGCTGCTCCATTGTATGAACGCGGCAGCTGCTGCGGATTCGTAATCCATGGCCAACTTCAAACCAAATACCCAACAAGAGCAAGCGATTCAATGTCAGAGTGACATGGTAATTGTCGCCCGCCCCGGAAGTGGTAAAACCAGGGTCCTGTCACGCAAGATCCGAAACCTTGTTTCGGAGCTACGTCCTTACCAAGGCATTATTGCTATTTCTTTCACGAACAAAGCGAGTGATGAACTGGCACGCCGCTGCAAAGCAGATGCTTTTGACGTCAAGCATTCATTCTTCGGTACGATCGACGAGTTTTGCCTTCGTGAGATAGTTTTTCCGTTCGTACGGCAGTTGATGCCTGTGGGGGCTAAAGCCAAGACAGCCAAGTTAGAAGAGTTACCCGAGCAGGTGAGGGTGTTGTTGCCAGCTACGCTGATTCAGAATGCAACCACTTCTAACACGGATGAGTTTCTACCATTTTTACAAGGCGCGCTGGCTAAGGGTTTTGTCCCTTTGGAAGCGGTAGGAATGCTCTCCCGCTACATAGTCGAACAATCCTTTGCCTGCCAGAAATACCTCAAGGCACGGTATCGCGCCGTATTTATCGATGAGTATCAGGATAGTGGGTACTTCCAGCATGAGCTTTTTCTAAAGCTAAAGGCTCTAGGTTTGATCGCTGTTGCTGTAGGTGATGGTGATCAATCCATTTATGCTTTCGCGTATAAAGACTCCCGTTACCTTCTGGAGCTTGCCGCGCAAAACAGTGGTTTTTCACACTTTGCCATCACCACTAATTTCCGCAGTCATCCGTCAATCAACGACTTTGCGCTGCGTCTGCTCGACTCGAATCACTTAGTCGCACCGACAAATGATATGCGAGTATTCATAAAAACAATCACCGGTAACCAACGAGATATCGGAGTTTGGTTAAATACAGCCATTCCCCATCTTATGAATCACTACGGAGTTGGTTCAGCAGATAGGGTCGCCATTTTTTGTCGGAGTCTGCATTCTGCACGGTTGATTACAGATAGTCTGGGGTTGGCATACCATTTGTTCGAGGATGCTCCGTTCGCCACGGCTCCGACGGTTGAAACATGCCTTTTCTCTGAGTTGCTGAAACTACGCTATGACCATAATTTGACCGCAGAACCGTTGATTGAACGTGCAAATATGCTCAAGCTAAGTCCACCAATGAAACGCGAGCTTCGACAGGCGCTTTTGCGATGTAGAACTTGCGCAGATGATGCCTTGGTTGCATCTGTGTTGGATGCGGCTACGCGACTACAGGGGCAACCACCATCATCAACCGGCGCAACGGAGCTTGAATCAGTATGTGGAGATACTAGCAAGCTTCGCTGGTTTCACACCGCGAGCCGGGATACAGTTCAGGTCATGACGTTACATAAGGCCAAAGGGCTGGAGTTTGATCTTGTATTCCATGCAGATCTTTACGATCACGTTATCCCAAAACGCATATATCCACCGGGACCGTATGGTCAGGTCGTCTTCGACAACGAAATACAATGCCTAAATCTGCATTATGTAGGGATTACTCGGGCGGTTAAGGCTTGTGTTTTGATGACTTCTACCACTCGAATTAATGGGCAAGTACAGCTTAAAAATGGTGCTCCATCGCAGTTCATCGGCAGAAATGGGACAAACGCTATAGTAATACCTTGGTAGTACAAGGGGAGCCAAGTCCCGTTTTGGAACCGGGGCAATTGTGCAAACGTTGAATGGGCAATGCTTTGAACCGGTCAAACCCAACGAAATGTGGGTGAGCGATATTAGCTATGTTCCGACCGCCGAAGGTTAGCTGTATTTGGCTGGAATCAAGGATGTATTTACCTGTGAAATCGTCGGTTATGCGATGGGTAGCCGAATGACCAAAGAGCTGGTGAGTGCTGCATTGACACTGGCTTTGGCGCAAAAGCGACCGAAGGCTGGGTTGATTTTACATTCGGATCGAGGCAGTCAATATTGCTCGCACGACTATCAGCGGCAAGTGGCAATGGCGGGCTTGCAGGGATCGATGTCACGCAAAGGGAATTGCTATGACAATGCGCCAATGGAAAGCTTTTGGGGCTCATTGAAAAATGAATTGGTGCATCATCGAAATTACAAAACACGAGCACAAGCGCAGGGCAAAATATTCTGGTAAAAGCTGAGACAACTGTTTATTTGGGGTCTGATCCACACGCTGCAATTGAAGTGCGTGCCGACAATTTAACGCACGAAGAGCTTTTGAACGCCATTAATGAAGGACGTGATGCACATAGTTACGAGACTCTTTATGCACAATGCGAAAAAAGCACAATAGTCTGATCAAGCTTAGATAGTACAAATCTAGTTTTTAATGCCGTCGAAAGACGTCTTTTTTTACTTTTGAGACAGGACATCGCACAAAAACATGGTTTCTCGTCGGGGCTTTGTTTTGAGTATCGATCAGCTCTCTATTGTTGCCCATTATTTATCCTCTAATTAAGGGGGAAGATTTTCTGACTACTGCTTGAGCACTAGGCGACGTCTTGAGACCGCATCACTTGTGGCCGCTAAGGCATAACAATGGTCTCTAACGTTGAACTTTTGAACTTCGGTTTCAAAACAAATAACAGGCGAAATCCTAAAATAATTATTGCAAATCCTACAACGATTTTCGTGTATAAATATAGAAAATGCTCAACAAAAAAGCCCCTTTCGGGGCTTCTCTGGCTTCAAACGGGGGCCACAAAAATCTAGAAAAGTGGGAAATATCTAGAAGTTAATGGGATCCTACAACAAATCAAATATCCACATTCCGCGCAATCAGCGCATTCTGTTCGATAAATTGACGACGTGGCTCTACCTGATCGCCCATCAGGGTGGTGAATACCGCATCCGCGCCCAGCGCGTCTTCCACGTTTACTTTCAAGAGGCGGCGTACGGTGACGTCCATGGTGGTTTCCCAGAGCTGTTCCGGGTTCATTTCGCCCAGACCTTTATAGCGCTGGATGGCGATGTTGCGGCGGATCAGGCCAAGCAGCCATTCGATGGCGTCTTTAAAGTTGCTCACAGCTTGCACTTGCTCGCCGCGTTTAACTTTAGCGCCGTCCCCCAAGAGGCCGTTCAGCATGTCGGCGGTTTTGCGCATTTGCGCGTAATCGCCAGACAGCAGGAAGGCTTCGTCCAGGTATTGCAGCGTTGATACACCATGCTGGCGGCGCGATGCGGTGATCACATAGCTTTCTTCTGAGCGGGTAAAGCTGAAGGTGTAGCGCGGGCTGTTTGGCGTGGCCACTTTTTCCATGGCGCTGGTCAGCAGATCCACACTTTGCTGTGCTTCGGCTTCGTTGCTTAATGTCAGTGCTGGCAGGGCAATCATGGCCTGCAGTACGGCTGCATCAATAAAGCGGCTGTGGCGGTCGATCACTGCTTCAGAGGCAAAGTACTGGCGGGCCAGTTTTTCCAGCGCTTCACCAGCAATGGCTTCACGGTCTTCGCCCGGCAAGAGGGATGCACCATTTAAAGCCTGGCGCAGCAGATATTGCTTCAGCTCGGCTTCGTCTTTCAGGTAAGACTCGCTCTTGCCGTGTTTGATTTTGAATAGTGGCGGCTGGGCGATATAGATATAGCCGCGCTCCACCAGCTCTGGCAGCTGGCGGTAGAAGAAGGTCAGCAGCAGCGTACGGATGTGCGAGCCGTCCACGTCCGCATCGGTCATGATAATGATGCGGTGGTAGCGCAGTTTTTCGATATTGAAATCGTCTTTACCAATCCCGCAGCCCAGCGCGGTAATCAGCGTGCCAACTTCCTGGCTGGAGATCATTTTGTCGAAACGTGCACGTTCCACGTTCAGGATTTTACCTTTCAAAGGCAAAATCGCCTGGAACTTTCGATCGCGGCCTTGCTTGGCCGATCCACCCGCAGAATCACCCTCGACGAGGTAGATTTCTGATTTGGCAGGATCTTTTTCCTGGCAGTCGGCCAGCTTGCCCGGCAGGCCCAGGCCATCGAGCACGCCTTTACGGCGGGTTAGTTCACGCGCACGGCGGGCTGCATCGCGGGCACGGGCTGCATCCACAATCTTGCCGCAGATGATTTTGGCGTCGTTAGGGTTTTCTAAGAGGAAATCGGCCAGTGCCTGGCTGATGACTTCGCTGACAACCGGGCCAATTTCGCTGGAAACCAGCTTGTCTTTGGTCTGGCTGCTGAATTTTGGATCGGGCATTTTTACTGATAACACGCAGGTCAGGCCTTCGCGCATATCGTCGCCGGAGGTTTCTACCTTGGCTTTTTTGGCGTGCTCGTTTTGCTCAATATATTGATTGAGGGTACGGGTCATCACCTGGCGCAGCGCAGTCATGTGGCTGCCGCCATCCCTTTGCGGGATATTATTGGTAAAGCATTGCACGGATTCCTGATAGGAATCGTTCCATTGCATCGCTACTTCCACCATCATGCCGTCTTTCTCGCCATAGGCATGGAAGATATGCGGGTGAAGTACCGACTTATTGCGGTTCATGTATTCAACAAAGCCACTTACGCCGCCCACGTAGGCAAAGTTTTCTTCCTTGCCGTGGCTGCGGTCGATCAGCTGGATTTTTACGCCGTTATTTAAGAATGACAGCTCACGTATCCGCTTGGCCAGAATCTCGAAGTGGTATTCCACTAGGCCAAAGGTCTCGATCGAGGCCATAAAGTGCACTTCGGTACCACGGCGCTCGGTGTCACCAATCACTTTTAAAGGTGAAACGGCTTCGCCCTGGCGAAACTCCATGCTGTGCGCTTTGCCATTACGGCGAATGGTCAGCTTCAGCCAGTCGGATAAGGCATTTACCACCGACACACCCACACCGTGCAAGCCGCCAGAAACTTTGTAGCTGTTCTGGTCAAACTTACCGCCGGCGTGCAGCTCGGTCATAACGATTTCGGCGGCAGAACGCTTGAATTCGTCGTCTTCTTTGATATCGGTTGGAATACCACGGCCGTTGTCTTCTACGCTGATAGAGTTATCGGCGTGGATAATCACTTTAATCGTGTCGCAATGCCCGGCCAGCGCCTCGTCAATGGCGTTATCCAGCACTTCGAACACCATATGGTGCAGGCCGCTGCCGTCCTGTGTATCACCGATATACATGCCCGGACGTTTCCGAACGGCTTCAAGACCTTTCAGAATTCTAATGCTATCGGCGCCATATTCTTGTTGCTCAGACATTGCTTATTCCTTAAATCAACAAACAAACCAACGGATCGTTGCAAAACTACTGCGAATCCCAATTACTGCGTGAAAAAATGGCTCAAAATCCTCATTTACATACGTAAACTCCGGTTCTTCTTCATTTTTTGCCTTGCCCTTGGGCTTCTCGCTACGTTTTCCAACGATCCGTTAATCAATATTTCAACCAGACCAAATAAAAAAAGCCGGTCAAAATCATAAAAACAGTGCGAATATTCCATTACTGGGGCCAGAACCTGTCATCTTACAAATGCAAAAGGCCGGGGCAACCCCGACCTTAGCCGTAAACTTAGCGTGGCTAAATACGCATTGGCATTACGATGTATTTGAAGTGCTCGTTATCCGGGATAGTTACCAGTACCGAAGAGGTCACATCGCCAAACGAGAAGTGCAGCGTTTCAACCGATGTATTGGTTAATACGTCCAGCAGATACTGGATGTTAAAGCCGATATCCAGCGGCGCGCCGCTGTAATCGACTTCTACTTCTTCCTGCGCTTCTTCCTGCTCATTATTGTTACACATGATTTTAAGCAGGCCGTCGGTCAGCACTAAGCGTACGCCACGGAATTTTTCGTTTGATAAAATCGCAGCGCGCTGCATAGAGGCCAGCAACATCTGGCGCTCAATCAGCAGGCCTTTATCATTGTTTTGCGGAATCACGCGGTTGTAATCGGGGAATTTACCGTCGACCACTTTGCTGTGAATCACAATATTGCCAAAAGCAAAACGCACCTGATTGCTGGCGATATCGATGGTGACTTCGTCATCCGAATCGGCCAGTAATTTATATAATTCCAGGATGGTTTTACGCGGCAGGATCACTTCGTTTTTAGCGAAATCACCCAGAATTTCTGCCGATGCAAAAGCCAGACGGTGGCCATCAGTGGCAACCAGTTTGAGCAAATTGCCTTCGGTAACCATGAATAAACCGTTTAAGTAATAACGGATATCCTGGTGTGCCATCGTAAATTGCGTGCGGCCCAGCAAGGCTTTTAACTGGCCTTGTGGCATGCGTACTGTGGCGCGCAGATTGGTATCTACCGCCAGTTGCGGGAAATCAGCGGCGGGCAGCGTTTGCAGATTAAAGCGGCTTTTACCTGCTTTAATCGTCAGACGGCCGTCGGCCTCTTCCATGCTCACAACGGTTTTATCCGCAATAGCACGCAAGATATCAGACAGCTTTTTAGCCGCGACTGTAATGGCGAAATCGTCGCCAGAGAAGCCTTCGGCCTGACGGCTACTGATCTGAATTTCAAGATCGGTGCCGGTAAAGGACAGGGCGTCGCCATCCTTCTTGATCAACACGTTCGAGAGAATGGGCAGGGTATGCCTGCGCTCAACAATACCGGTGACCGTGGCCAGCGGCTTCAGGAGCGCATCGCGTTCGGCTTGCAAGAGTTGCATGGCGCCTCGTTCCGAAAAATGGGTTTAACCGCAGGATTCTAACCGATTTACAGCATGTGTAGGGAATGAATGGCGCTTCGCCATGTTAAATAAGCTAAGCAACCTTCAAACTTACAAAACCAGCCGGTGTTTTATACAAAATGCATAGTACATTTTAAAGCCACACGGCCGGCAAACGGGCAAACCAGCCACGGGTTTAAGCGCCTGATTTACCCACAAAAGATTAACTGCGCAGCATTTGCAACAATACACCGTACTGATGGGCGATTTCGCTGTCGCTGCCGCGCATTTCTTCGATGGTGCGGCAGGCATGCAGGACTGTAGTGTGGTCCCGCCCGCCAAACGCTTCACCAATCGCAGGCAAGGACATTTGTGTCAGCTCTTTTGTCAGCGCCATGGCAATCTGCCTTGGCCGTGCAATATCACGGGTGCGTTTTTTAGAGTGCATATCTGCAATCTTGATTTTATAAAAATCCGCCACCGTTTTCTGAATATTTTCTACCGATACCTGACGGCTGCCAGACGCCAAAATATCTTTCAGCGCTTCTTTTGCGGCATCCAGTGTAATCGGCTGATTGGTAAAGCGTGAATAAGCCAATACCCGTTTCAATGCGCCTTCTAACTCCCGCACATTTGAGCGGATATGTTTGGCCACAAAAAACGCCACATTGGCATCAAGCTTGAAATTTTCACGCTCGGCTTTTTTCATCAGAATGGCCACGCGCATTTCCAGCTCTGGCGGCTCAATCGCTACAGTCAGCCCCCATGAAAAGCGCGAAGTCAGGCGCTCTTGCAGGCCATCGATTTCTTTTGGATAGCGATCCGACGTGATAATAATCTGCTTGTGCGCTTCAACGAGGGCATTAAAAGCATAGAAGAATTCTTCCTGCGTTTTATCTTTGCCCACAAAAAACTGAATATCATCAATCAGCAGCAAATCCAGCGAATGATAGTAGCGTTTAAACTCGTCAAACGCCTTGTGCTGGTAAGCGCGCACCACATCCTGCACGTATTTTTCGGCGTGAATATAGCGGATCTTGGCACCAGGATTACGCTGATGCACATAATTACCAATCGATTGAATCAAGTGAGTTTTACCCAAGCCCACGCCGCCATACACAAACAGCGGGTTGTAGCTTACGCCAGGGTTTTCAGCCACCTGAATCGCTGCGGCGCGTGCCAGCTGATTGGCCTTACCGGTAACCAGCGTTTCAAAGGTAAAATTTGGGTTTAAGCGTGTTGTTTCGTGATTGGCGGCAGACACACTGATCACGGCTTTGGCAGGCGCAGGCTTGCCTTCGGCAGCACTGGTATTGCTGGCCTGAGGCGCAGCAGCAGGCCTTTGCATAGAGCCAACACGCAGGGCAATCACCGGCGCATCGCCACTTGCAAAGCTTGAAGCAGCTTCTTCAATCATCCCAAGATAACGATCACGGATAAATTGTAAGAAAATCTGATTAGGTACGATCAGGTTTAAGCCTTCATCGGTCATTTCAACCGTAAGGGGTTTAATCCAGATACGAAACTGGTCCGCGCCCAAACGACGCTCCAACTCAGTAAGGCAGTGGGGCCAGCAATTTTCCAGCACAGACATAGGGGTATCCTGTCCGTCGTGATTCGCAAACACGCAAATATACCTCGTTAAAAAAGAGGCCCACGACGAAAGCGGTGATGTTATTCAAGGAGAACGAGGGGCGATTGTACCGCTTCATCCCATACTTATCCACAGCCCTATTATGCAGCGGATCAATAAAAGGTATTGACAAGACAGCCCAGTAGCTATGTAATCAACGGTTTACTTCGGTTTTGTTTGGCAGGGATCCAATATTATGAAACGTACATTCCAACCTTCAGTTATCAAACGCAAACGCACTCACGGTTTTCGTGCACGTATGAAAACCCGTGGTGGCGTAGCTGTTGTTAATGCTCGCCGCGCAAAGGGCCGCAAGGTTTTGACCGCTTAATTGCGGGCAAAAACCTTGAAGCTAAACTTTGTTGGGACACACCCAAGCTGGTTTTGCGCGCAATATGCGCCTGCTAAAAGCGGATGAATTTTCATCCGTTTTTAGTTTGCGCTGTTCTTCTTCCAATGAGTTTTTTCAAGTACTTGGCAGGCCCAATGGGCTGGATCACGCCAGACTTGGTTTAGTTGTTGGTAAAAAAACAGACAAACGGGCCGTAGGCCGCAACTACATCAAACGCACAGTGCGGGAAACATTTCGCCTGAACGCAAATAAAGTATCCGGCATCGATCTGGTGGTACGTGCACGTCGGCCATTTGGAAAAAAAGATGGCGCTGCAGCCCGTGAAGCACTTATTTCACTGCTCGGCAAGATTCACAAATGTCGAAAATAATCGTCGCGCTACTGCAACTTTACCGGTTTACAATAAGCCCGCTCCTTGGAGCGCGTTGTCGCTTTACGCCAAGCTGCTCCCAATACGGTATTGAAGCCGTCACACGCTACGGCGCAGTGAAAGGGAGCTGGCTGACTACTCGCCGGCTGTGCCGTTGCCACCCTTGGGGTGGCTGTGGCTATGATCCGGTACCATAAATCTGCATACCCTTTCGAGCCAAGATGGATACCAAAAGACTCATCCTCTTTATCGCGTTGTCATTCGGCATTCTGTTCTTCTGGCAGAAGTGGATGGAAGAGCGTTACCCACAAATAAAAACGCCTGCAACCACTGCAAGCGCAACGAATAGTGCAACGCCACAACAAGCTGCTGCGCCAGGCCAGGCACCACAGGATGCAGGCAGACTGCAGCGCGGCCAGCGCATTACAGTTAAAACCGACCTCTTTAATGCTGAAATCGACACCAATGGTGCCGATCTACGTCGCGTAGAGCTGCTAAAGCATGGCATGGTCGATAATGCTAAGAAGCCATTTGCCCTGCTGCAGGACGAAGGCGAACACGTCTATGTGGCACAAACCGGCCTGATCGGTGAAGGCCTGCCAACGCATAAAAGCATTTTTACCAGCGCACAAAACGCTTACCAACTGGCTGATGGCCAGAAGGAAGTTTCTGTTCGCCTAGAAGCCGCGGGCCCCGGTGGTGTAAAAATCGCTAAGATTTACACCTTTAAGCGCGACAGCTATCTGATTGATGTGAAGTACGAGCTGGTTAACGGCTCCGCTAAACCATTAACCACTTCGGCTTACTACCGTTTGCTGCGCGATGGCAAAACACCTGAAGGCAGCGGCGGCCATATGGGCGCAACTACCTTTACCGGCCCGGCTGTTTACACCGACAAGAAGAAATTCCAAAAGGTTGAATTCAGCAAGCTGGACAAGGGTGAAGCTACCTACGAGCAGGCAGCCAAAGACGGCTGGGTTGCCATGCTGCAGCACTACTTTGCCAGTGCCTGGATCGTTTCCCCTACTGGCTTGCCAGCAGTGGGCGGCGCAAATGGCGTTCGCTATGAGCTGAAAAAACTGCCGGATGGCCTCTACTCTGCCGGTGTGATTGTTGATTTACCAACAATTGCCGCCAATGCAAAGTATGAAACCAGCGTTCCGTTGTTTGTTGGCCCGGAAGAAACCCGCGTACTGAACACCGTATCCGAAGGTTTTGATCTGATTAAAGATTATGGCATTTTCACCATTTTCTCTAAGCCCATCTTTGCTGTGCTGGATTTTATCCACAAGATGGTTGGCAACTGGGGCTGGTCGATTATTCTGCTGACCATGCTGATCAAAGCGATGTTCTTCCCTCTGGCTGCCGCGAGCTACCGCTCTATGGCTAAAATGCGCAAGCTTGCACCGCGCATGGAACAGCTGAAAGCGAAGCATGGCGATGACAAGATGAAGTTCCAGCAAGCCGTGATGGAAATGTATAAAACCGAGAAAGTAAACCCGCTGGGTGGTTGTCTGCCTATGCTGGTACAGATTCCGGTCTTTATTGCACTTTACTGGGCACTGCTGGCATCGGTTGAATTACGTCAGGCACCATGGATTTTCTGGATTACTGACTTATCGGTGAAAGATCCTTACTACGTACTGCCAGTCTTGATGACGATCTCGATGTATATCCAAACATCGCTGTCGCCACCACCACCGGATCCGATGCAAGCTAAGATGATGAAGATTATGCCGCTGATGTTCAGTGTGTTCTTCTTCTTCTTCCCGGCAGGCCTCGTTGTGTACTGGGTAGTGAATAACGTGATTTCTATTGCCCAGCAATGGTATATCACGCGCCAGATTGAAAAAGCAGATGACGACAAACCTGTTAAGCTAGCCAAAGCTTAATCAGTCACTGCCAGATAACGCCGCCCTCGGGCGGCGTTTTTCATTTCAGAGCCATCGGGTGTTGGTGATGACCACACAGCAAATTCATACCGAAATTGAGCAATTTTTTAATGCCTATTGCCTTGCATACAATCAGCAGGACAGCCAGAGTGTTGCCAGGCTGTTTGCCGAGCCTTCAGGTATTGCACAGCAAGGAAAATACACGCATTTTTCCAGCCCGGATGCCACAGTTAAGAATATGCACGAGCTTTGCCAGTGGTATGCAGAGCAAGGCTTCTTACAAGCAAGCTTCAAAATTAATCACCTGTTTTTGCAAGGCACCCAACATGCCATCGCAGATATAGACTGGCAAATTGAGCGCAAGCAGCAAGCGCCGTGGCTGTTCCATACCACGTATAATCTGATTAAAACATCGCAAGGCTGGCTTATCCTGCTTTGCACCGCTTACGAAGAAAGTTTCACTTAATCCCCATACCGAGTACGCCATGCTTTACACCCCCGACATCATCGCCGCCATTGCCACTGCCCCCGGTCGGGGTGGCGTGGGCGTTATTCGCATTTCTGGCCGCAATCTGGGCGATATCACAGCAAAGCTCATCGGCAAGCCCTTAAAGCCCCGTTACGCCCACTTTGCCCGCTTTAAAGCCGCAGATGGCACGGTGCTGGATGAAGGCATTGCGCTGTATTTTCCCGGCCCTAATTCCTTTACCGGCGAAGAAGTGCTGGAGCTGCAAGGCCATGGCGGGCCTGTGGTGATGCAAATGCTGCTGGCACGCTGCCTGGAGCTGGGCGCACGCTTTGCTGAGGCGGGTGAGTTCA
This sequence comes from Iodobacter sp. BJB302, assembly GCF_002735645.1. Taxonomy (GTDB): domain Bacteria; phylum Pseudomonadota; class Gammaproteobacteria; order Burkholderiales; family Chitinibacteraceae; genus Iodobacter. The sequence goes on along the minus strand of NZ_PDZG01000083.1, from coordinate 3,614 downwards.
GCAAACGCGCTTTCTTTAATGGCAAAATGGATTTGGCTCAGGCCGAAGCCGTGGCCGATCTGATCGATGCCCAATCGGCTGCCGCCGCAAAATCTGCACTTAAATCACTGGATGGTGCGTTCTCGCGTGAGATTCATGTGCTGGTTAACGAGCTGATCACCCTGCGCATGCTGGTAGAAGCCACGCTCGATTTCCCCGAAGAAGATATCGATTTCCTTGAGGCCGCCAATGCACATGGCAAATTACTGGAGCTGCAAAGCCAGCTGCAACGGGTACTTGGCACTGCCACACAAGGCAAATTGCTGCGTGAAGGCATGCATGTTGTGCTTATCGGCCAGCCCAATGTAGGCAAAAGCAGCTTAATGAACGCCCTGGCCGGGGAAGAAATCGCCATCGTCACCGATATTGCCGGCACCACCCGCGACACCGTGCGTGAGCTGATTCAGCTCGATGGCGTACCCGCACATATTATCGATACCGCAGGCTTGCGTGACACCACTGATACTGTAGAAAAAATCGGTATCGAGCGCACTTGGGCAGCCATTGCCAAGGCCGAACTCGCCCTACTGCTGATCGACAGCCGCGTTGGCATTACCTCGGATGACCAAGCCATTCTGGATAAGCTGCCACCCAATCTGCCCGTACTGCGTGTTTTTAATAAAATTGATCTGACTGGCGATGTGCCGGGCATTGTGGCCGACAATGAAATCCACGTATCCGCCAAAGCGGGTATTGGCCTTAACGAGCTGCGCAGCAAGCTGCTGGCTCTTGTAGGTTGGCACGGACATGATGACAGCGTGTTTATCGCCAGAGAGCGCCACCTGAACGCCATCCGCCGCGCCCAAATCCATCTGGAGACTGCTGAGGCGGCCTATCTGCAAATCGAAATCTTTGCAGAAGAATTGCGTCTGGCACAAAACGCGCTCAGCGAAATCACCGGGCAGTTTACTTCTGATGATTTACTTGGCGTGATTTTCAGCCGTTTTTGCATAGGCAAGTAAGGCCGAAAACTCATTAAAAAAACCCGCTTAAATGCGGGTTTTTCTTTTGGGCATTCAAAAACACACCGGCCCATCAGCCTTATTGAGTCAGCATCCCCCGCTCAAAACAGCTGCAAAAAATCCACTTACCTGCCTATAACTTAGCAATGTGGCATCTTGCTGACAGCTTGGCTAAAGTAAGTGCCTATGCAATCCAGACGTATTATGATCAGGATAATATGCTTTTGATTGGCTGTTTCACGGTTTGATATTGCATAAATACATGATTTAACTGACGACACCACCCAGGCAGCAGCGTAGAATTTCCTTTCAATTTACTTTCAAACATACCGTACTAAAAGGAGTCCACCGTGAGCACTACTGACGAAGCAGCCGTTAAGCGACTTTTAGAACTGATTAATCTGGATGACAGTGCCGCTGTAGAAGCGCAATGGGCGGCATTTGAAGAAGAGCTGGATGCACAAAGCGATGACGAATCTGATGATGAAGTGGAGCTGATCTGGATCATCAAAGACGTCATCGACTGGGAATCAGGCTTTTTTGTAGATTGGAAAGACACCGAATCCTTTATTGCCAGCGTAGAAGCACTGGCAGAGCGCGTTGATGTCAGGATCGACTGGGGCGTGGACGACCCGGATGATGATGAGTTTTTAGACAACACCAGCGTGCCGGACCTGATGGAAGCCGCATTCGAGCAACTACGCACCCACGGCTACACACTGTGGAACTGGGCAACCGACAGCGATTGCTACGGCGGCTGGATTGCTAAAAGCGCAGATGATGAAGAAATGCTGAGCCTTTCTGAGGCACTGGGCGTGGAGTTCAGAACGGGTGATATGCCGTTTTAAGCAGCCCCCTAAAAAAATAGAATTTTATAGAGCAGGTGCTTACCTGCGGCTTTATTCAGTATTGCTCGCGGGTTTCACCCCATATACGCTAAGCAAATAGTTATTTATTAGCAAACAGCAAAAAACACAATAACCACGCTCTCCGCATAGGGCCTTTTAAAGCCCCCTTGAAACACGCCGAAGCGAGGAACAAGCGGGGCGGGGGATCGCTTGGGTAGGAGTATCCAGCCAATCCCGCCCGCCGCAGACTCGATTGGACCGCAGTAGGGGCCTTCGTGCTTTGCTGTTGTCGCTTGGCTTCGTTTCTTGGCGAAGCAAGAAAGAAAGGCCCCGCGGTGGCTACCGCTCCAAAATCAACGTGCCGAAGGCGCTAAAAAGGTCTTTTTGACTTTGCTTGGCGCGTATGGGGTGCAACCCGCGTATTTTTCAGCATGGCTCGCGGGTTGCAATCGCTCTACAAAAAAATTCGCTTAAGTTGATAGGATTAAAGCTTCCTGCCACTTAAACCAACAAAGCCCCGGCCAAAGCAAACCCGGACCTGTAAGCGCCTTCTGCTTTGCCGCCTGCCAGCCAATCCCCGGCTAAGGCCAGGCCATCATCGCTGAGGGCATAGGGCTTTTCTGCTGCAGGTATAGCGCTGCTGGCATAGCGCCAGCGGTAAGCGCTCATTTGCAGCAGTTTAAAGACGGGTAAATTATCCACCGGCATATCGTGGAATAAATCACCAAAAGCGCGGGTTAACAGGGCGCAGGCTTTGTCTGGCGTTAAGGCTAAGTGCTCGCGCGACCATTCTGGCGAGGCATGCGCCACCCAGTTTTCTTCGCTGCCACGGCCAGGTTTGCTGGTATTTCTGGCCAGCCAGGTAAACGGGCCTTGGTTAATAAACAAGCCATCAAAGGGCAGAGCTATGGGTCTTGCTGAATGAATCAGCAGCGCCCAGCATGGCTCCATCGGGCAAGATGCAGCAACAGCGGCCAAAGCATGGCCTGCCGGAAGCAGCGGTGCAAGCTGATCGGCTGGCATGGTCAGCACCAATTTGTCCGCTTGCCAGCTTTCCTCGCCTGCCAGCACTTGCCAGCTGCCATCCAGATTGCGGATGCCGTCGATATCAATCTCAAATAAAACTTCGATGCCTTCAACCAACTGGTGCAATGGCGCGTCCATGCCCGGCACGCCTACCCAGCGTTGTTGTGGGCCTGGCTGGCTGAAATACTGGCCATCCCATGCCTGAATTTTACCAGCCCATTCGTCCACACAGCCCGCTTGCTGCCACTTTGCAACTTGCGCTGCAAAATCGCTGTCGCTGGCGGTAAAGTATTGCGCGCCGTGATCCCACTCACCTTTTGCCGTGCTACGGCAGGCCATACGCCCGCCTAAAACCGGCGCTTTTTCTAAAACTAAAACCTTCTTGCCTGCGTCCTGCAAGCGCCGCGCACAGCTTAAACCCGCCATGCCTGCGCCAAGAATAAGTACATCGTATTGGGAAGACATGTTTTCTCTCTTCAATCATTAAATAAATCAGCTGCCGGATCTTACCAGCCCACTACATGGCTCTGCTGACGTTTATTACACCGCTCAGCGCAGGCGCGAAGTAAACATTAACAGGCCTTACTTGCGGTATATAAAAGGCGGTCTGCTCTCAATGCTGTTCACTTTATAGTCAAATGATGGATAATTGATAGATAATTTCTTTTTTTCATTAATCATGAAGTATGGCGAGCAGAGCTGCACATTTGGAAGATTCGATTCGAATATCTGACTACTT
>NZ_PDZG01000082.1 GCF_002735645.1 Iodobacter sp. BJB302 | reverse complement strand
GGCCAAACCCACTCCCCCGCCTGCAGCCCCACCCGCAAAGGCACCTGCCATAGAGCTGGCATGGCCCAATAAAGGCCCCGTTTTACAAGGCTTTAATGGCAAAACAAATAAGGGGATAAATATTGGCGGGGCAGCCGGAGCAGCGATTTACGCGGCCGCCAGCGGCAAGGTCATCTATGCTGCGCAGGCGCGTGGCTACGGCAAATTATTAATTATTAAACACAATAAAGACTACCTAACCGTTTACGCCCACAATCAGCAGATTCTGGTTAAAGATGGCGAGAGCGTTAAGCAGGGGCAAAATGTCGCCCAAATGGGCAACACCGACAGCGATAAGGTGATGCTGCATTTTGAACTGCGCTTTAAGGGCACAGCAATCAACCCCACTCCTTATCTGCCCTAGGGTCTGTTGACGTTTCATTCACAATTGCGCTGAGCCGGAAAACGGCCAGGCACAAGGCAGGAGGACGAAGGCAATAACTGCTTATTCCCGAGGAGCATAACGCCGTGAATGGCCGTTTTCCGGCCCAGCCCCACGCTTTGCGAGGAAAAGCCCTCGCACGCGGAGGGTTGGCTACATTTTTGGGGCTGCAAAGCGTTAAAAGACACTCATGGTACTCGTACCATGTCGCGTCTTTTGCCTTGTTCAGCCCCAAAACTGCAGCCAACGCAGCAGCGAATGAAACGTCAACAGACCCTAATCAGACAGCAGCCTTTCAGCTGCTGTTTACTTAAAACGAATAACCCAGCCCCAGTAAAATCACATCGGTATCTTTGTCATAAGAAGTTACCGTGCGGTTCCACGCCACACGGGCGCGCCAGTGATCACTGAACCGGTAGCTTGTTGCAAGGGTAATCAGGCCCGAAACTGTTTTTTTCTCTTCATCGGGGCGATGATTCCGGTAGCGTTTACCCAGGGAAAAATAAGGCCCCACCCCCAGCCCTACGCTGAATTTATCGTCAAAAAAACTGGGCTCATACCACGCCTGCAAGGCAACACCACTGCGGCGCAAACGATTTGTTTCACCCTCCTGGATAAACTCAGCCGAGGCTTTAACCCCCGGGGCAAAAGCATAGCGATACTCCAAAGCAGCCGCATCAGCCAGCTCTGAACCAAAGCTATTTTCAATGGTCTGACCTAAATAAAGCACCACCTCCTGCCTGCCCCTTGCGCCAGGCCAGCTGATATCGTCAAAAGCCATGGGTGAAAGCTGATACCCCATTCCCAGCATGATTGAATTGGTATCAATGCTGTGAGGTGTTTCAATATGATTAAAGCGCAGCTGATATTGCCAGTTACTTTCACCCTGCCAGGTTGCCTGTAAGCTAAGAATCCCCCCCCAGCCATGCTCGTTCAAATAACCACGGCTTACAGAGGTGCGCCGCGTGGTATCAAAATAACGATAGGGGCCAAGGCCTGCAGCCAGCGTTACATTGGGGTGCAGCGCCTTGGTTTTCCCCCACAGCTGAAAGGTATGCCCGTCACGATGATGATCAGCCACATGGCCTTCATTCAGCCAGGAAAAACTCACTGCCAGGTCTTCATTCAGATCATGCATATAAGACAACGTCCATGCATAGGATGTCTCGTCACGTTGAGTGTTATTCATCCCGCCGGCAAGAACCGACAAGTTGTCTGCCTGAGCCCATGGCGCACAGAGCGCCACAGAAGCAAGACTGCATTTAATCCAATTACGCATATCCATCCTGATTTATCATGCAGGGCAGTGTGAAAAACACTTGCGCCCGGCGAATACCATATTAAAATCCCGCGTATTTTACGCAGAACTTACAGAAGAACATCATGCACGAGTTGGAATGGGATAGTGAACATCAGGCCATTTTTAATTGGCTGGAACACCCTCACCCCCCCTGCGGACTCATTTGCGCCCGTGCAGGCACAGGTAAAACCACCACACTGGTTGCCGCTTATAAAAAACTGCACAGCCAAGGCCATAGCCCGCTGGTGCTTACTTTTTCCAATAGTGGGCGGGACACCTTTATCAAACGCTGCCGCAGCCATTTTCCAGAGTTGCCACCGCCGCAATCTTACACCTTTGATGGCTATGCCTTGCGGGTGTTTGCGCAGCACTCCGGCCGCTCCAGGCTCAGGCCAAGACGGCAGCGGCCCGATGTGCTGGCCAATTTAATTGACCTAGCCATGAATGAAGCCATCGACATTCTGAACGATAATCTGCTTGAGGATGAAGTGCGCATTCCTCGCGACAGCCAGTCTTTGGCCATGCTGCATCAGTTTATCGACGATGCCAAAGTAAGTCTGTCATTTAATGCCCCCCCTTTCGTGCTGTGGGGCGAGCTGGACGAGGAAGAAGATGAATTAGATGTGGACGATGCGCTGATGCGCCTTGGCCTTAACCGTCAGCGTTACCGCCTGTTTAAACGCTTTGAAAATGCCCGTGAGCGCTTAGAATTTCTGGCCCCCGGCGATGCCGCATTTGATTTATTGCGGGAGCCGGAAATGATTGCCAAAGATCTGAAGCAGCTGGGCATACGCTGGGTGCTGGTGGACGAATTTCACGACACCAAGCCGGTACACGAGCAAATTTTGCGCCATATGCAAGCCGCTGGCGTGCGCATGCTGGTGGTGGGGGATGATGCGCAGGATATTTATGAATGGCGCGGCCTGACCACATTTTCGGCATTTAAAGCATGGGAAGCGCAATCCATGCCCTTTGGTTTATCCCGCTCATTTCGTTTTGGCCGCCCCCTTGATCAGATTGCCTCCCGTCTGATTAAACCACTAGGCAGCCCGATTGAAGTGCGCTCCAAAGCCAGCCATTACACACGCCCCAAGCTGCGCAAAGTTGAGCAGGAAGCCGACACCAGCGCGCTTTTGGAAGATTGGCAGGCCACAGGCCGCAGCCTCAGCGAATGCGCCATCCTCGTGCGTGAAGCCGATGCCTCCAAGCCTATCGAAGACGCACTGTTTAAAGCGGGCATCAGCTATCGCATGGAAGGCAGCCGCCCCTATTTTTTGCGCCAGGCCGCCCTGCTTTGCCAGGCCATCTGCTACCTGGCCAGCAGCACACCCATCGTGCATGACAGCAGCGATGTTGACGCATTCCTAGCTCTGATCCAATCGCCGGCATGGGAAATCAGCGAAGAGCAAATCAGCAACTTTCAAAAAGAGCTGATCAGTACTGATCATGAAAACAAACCCCTTTACCGCCTGGACTGGCTGCCCGACGCCTACGCTATTTTAAAAGGACTGATCCCCGCGCCGATGGCGCATCTGGCCTTTGTCCGAATCAAAGAAGAAAAAGTGCCTTTAGCCCAGCGTCTTGAAGAGCTCACAGAGCAGCTTAATTTAAAGCCTCTCGTCGCCCTTACCGCCCCTACAGCCCGCGCGGCCAAAGCACGCCTGCAGCTATTCAAAACACTGATCGCCGAGCTGGGCAAGGCAGGCCCCGATGCCTTCAGTAAAGACGGGCTGAAACGCCGCCAGCGCTATCAGCAATTTAACAAGCAACGCGTAGTGGTCAGCAGCGTGCAGCAAGCCAAGGGCCGCGAATGGGCGCATGTGATTTTGCCTCAGCTGGGGGATTGGGTATTGAGAGAGAGTACAGATTCGGCCAATGAGCGCAGGCATTTTTATGTGGCCATCACCCGTGCGCGCGAATATTTAACGCTGCTGGCCAATGAGCAAAGCCTTGCACAAAGCCCATGGCTAGCAGAAACAGGAATTAAATAAGCGAAGACGCAAAGTGGCAATCAAGCCTGACTATAAACGGCGGCGTATTTAATATTTGCATGCAAATCAGTTAAATCTCTTCAAGCAAAGCCATTGAGTCCTGCGCCGGTATTTAACCGGCCCCAATGGCATCTGGTATTCAATTCATTGCTTAGCGAAATTGCGAAACCATTCTTTTAAATTCAGAAGATTCCCGCACTTTAGCCAGCGTGAGCCATATCTGCTGCGACAAACTGGTGTTATTTTGATAAAAATGATGAGACAACACCAGGTAGTAATTTTTTTCAATTAAAGGCGGCAAAACTCTTTCAATCTGCTTTGAAAAATCTGCATTTAAACTCAGCTCCATATCTCCTTCATTCGTATGCAAAGCGACGGCGGTCAGCCGGCCGGCTATTAACTTCTTAAAATTCACTTCTGCACTGCGTGATTGATCATCCACAGGCACACCCAGCTCTTTTAATTGGCTAATAATCGTGAATCCGGTTTGAGCGCCAATAACGCCCCCATTTAAATGACTGATTTTTTCACCATTCCATTTCACTGCACTGCCTTTTATTTTATAAAGGCTATAGCTGTCTGAATGCAGCCTTAGTGCAATATCAGGCTTATCTTCCAGCATAGGATACTGGCCCAGCGCCAGACGATCCGAGCTGAAACTCAGCTTAAATGCGCCATCCACATGATTGTTTTTTAATTCATGCAGGCAACGCACCCAAGGCAAGGGCAGCATTTTAAATTTTATATCTAATTTTTTAGCCACCTTGTCTAATAACATCAGATCAAGCCCGCGCCGGTCTTTCAAAATCCATGGGTAAGAGTCTTCCTCTTCGTGGCACAAAACCATAGTCAATACGAGTGGCTCTGCATAGCAAACGGGGGCCAGCATCCAAAACATGATCAGCATGATCAGCGGCTTCATTTCCATCCCCTTAGCAGCAGTGATCAGTCATCATAGGTGAGCCAGCCAGAGAACATCGAACTAAGCTTACTCTTGCCCGCCTCAAAGCGGTTTTCAGTACCATGCGTCGCCTATATCAGACCACAGGGTATTTTTTACAAAAAAATACTGACACACATATTTCACCTTATAATCATTATCCACCGCATAGCTTACAATAACCCAGCGCACACCGGACCTCTTCATCCCTACTATGAACAAAACCCACATAAAATGGCTCCTGGCGCTTGGTGGCATTTCTGCTGCAGCGGCTTTTTGGGTCTTTAAGCCTGGTAAAGAAATCCCACCCAAGCTGGACACACCGATTATTGCGCTGGCTGCCGGTCTGGCAGCGCCTGATGTCGTGCTGGCGACCCCTAATTTGGCGCAGCTGCCCGCCGCGTTGATGCAAGTGCCGCTGTTTAAAAAAGTACTCACTGAAGATGCAGTGGATTATTACGAGCATCACCCGGACAAACTTGGCCTAGAAGGCTCGCTCAGGCGGATTGCTTTTGAGCACGAGCTGAATCTGCAAGACCGTTTTATGAATGCGCTGCTTTCCGAGCCTGCCGAAATGGCGATGTGGAAAAGCGACGATGGCCGGCCTGGGCACTGGGTACTGCGAATCACAAAAAACAATTTTGCCAGCCTGCTGCAATGGGTGACTAAGGCTTCATTAAGCGACAATCAGCTCAGTGTGGATGGCAGCATAGGCAAGGTGCCGCTGTATAAATTGCAATATGGCAATGACGACGCCATCTGGTTTTTCAGCCAAAATAATAAGCTGGTCGTGCTTTCTGATAAAAGCTGGCTGGAAGGCAAACAGGCAGCCGCCTGGACTAAAATTTTAGGCGGCCTGCTGGATGACAAGGGCAATCCTTTACTCCAGCATTACGGCGTGCAAGCCGCCAGCAGCGGCCATGCTGTGGTCGCGAATATGAAGTACCTTTCATTTGGCTATCAAAGCCTCTTTGCCAATGTAAAAGCGCTGCGCATGGATGTCAGCAAGGAAAACGGCTGGTTCAGCCATATACTGCTTAACCAGCAGACCCGCTGGGATGGCATGGCGCTCTGGCAATCTGCACCCGATGGCGCAGCACTTTGCCTGTCTGCCCCTGTTGATTGGAAAACACTCAAGCCCGTCAGCAAAAAAGCCAATATCCCCTCCGAATGGCTGGCACAACTGGAGCCTGCCGCAGGCGTATGCTGGTATCCGGATTCATCCATCTACACCCCGCTGCTGCTGGCTCAAACCCGCGAACCCAAGCAATTTGCCAGACACGCCCCCAAGCTGTTTGACTGGCTGATCGGCGCAAGTGAAGCCAGCCTGCGTGACGAAGAAGCATCGCGTCTGCCGGTCAGAAAAAGCAAAAAAGATGATGGCCTGCTCTTGCAGCGCGCAGTGAGCGCTGACGATGGCAACCTGAGTAAAGACGCCAAAGATGCCGCACCTGATGTCGATAAGCTCACGCTGGGCCGCTATTTTGACGTCAGCATGGCGCAAAACGGATCATCCATTGTGTTCTCGCCAGATAGCAAACTCGTCAGCACCGCCATGGCCGTACAGCAAAAACGCTACGCCGCACTGGCAGACAGAATGGAAGGCCCAAAACAAGGCTATATCGCCCCGGAAGCGCTCTCCAAACTACTGACCACCGCCACGATGGCAACGCTGCCAGGCAAAGCACAGCCCCTGCTGCAAAACGCCGCTGTTACCTACCTGATCCCGCATATCACCGCGATAGGCGAGTTTTCCAACACTGGCCTGCAACTCAGCCCCAGCGCAGATCAGCGCAAAGATCAGCACTGGGAAAGACTGGAGTGGAAGAGCCCTAAGTGATTTATGGGGAAATGACAAACCCAAATCTTGAAACACGGAGGGCACAGAGAACACGGAGTTTCACGGAGAAAGGCGGAGCTGGAGTTATGCTGTTTTTTAGTAATTTGAGCGTTTTCCAACCCAGCATTCTGTAATTTCCCCTCTCGTTGCACGGGGCTTCAATTTCCCCCTTGAAGCACGCCGAAGCGAGGAACAAGCGGGGCGGGGTTTCGGCGAGGATGTTTGAGCGAGCGAAGCGAGTGAGTCCCGCAGCCGCCGCTGTCCTCAGCGAGGGATTTCGTGCTGGCCGGGGCGGCCTTCTTTTGGTTCTTTTCTTGGCCGTTCAAGAAAAGAACGCCCCCGCGGTGGCTACCGCTCCAAAATCAACGTACCGAAGGCACTGATCTTTTTGAATTTGTTTAGCGCCCTACGAATGACATGATGATGTGCCCAAGCACCAGATCACTCGCATACAAGGAAACCAAGCTTCTGTGTTTTTAAGTAAATATCTCTGCACCGGCCTTATTTTGCTCAGCACCGCCAGCCCTGCCGCTGACCCCGTGCTCAACCCGGCGCAAACGCAGGCTTTTCGGGGCTGGTTTGTGCGGATTGTGAATGAGCAACTTCGTCAGGGGCCAAACCCGCGCTGGCAGCACAGAGATTGCGCGGGGCTGGTGCGTTTTGCGGTGGCAGAAGCTTTGCAAAAGCACGACGCCGTATGGCTACAAAACAATGGCATCAGCCGAACTGGCCTACCGCCGGAAGTGGATTTAAGCCCGGCCAGCCGCGATGCCTTGCGGCACAACTGGAAGCAATCTGATGGCAAACGGGCCGCCTATGTGCCCGCCTTCGGGCTGGTGCAAAACAATGCCCGCCTGATAGGCAAAGATATTAATCAGGCAGAGGCGGGCGATTTACTTTTTTTTGACCAGGGCGACGATCAGCATGTGATGGTCTGGACTGGTCGTTATATTGCCTACCACACCGGGACGTCTCACCCAAAAGACTCGGGTTTAAGAGCCGTAAGAATCGATCAATTAATGCAATGGAAAGACACGCGATGGCAGCCACGCAACGACAACCCCAATTTTATCGGCATCTATCGCCTGGCTTTCTTGCCCTCTGCCTCTTAATCTGCAGCCTGTTGAGTGCCCCCGGCTTTGCTGCCGATTACGCCGTGCGCGGCAATACGTTTTATTTATTGTCTGATTCTGGCTTTGCCAGCACCGACGAAGCCACGGTGCGGCTGGAGGCGTCCACTTACGATGCGCAAAGCTATGGCGGTGTCGATATTCTGGTTTACCGTGTACCTAAACCGCTGGATTTTCTTAAGCAGCAAAAAGATCCGCACAAACTCGATTTAAAGGGTAACTATCAGGGAGAAGGCGCGGCCAATGCGCTGCGCTATCTGTGGGACCAATGGTATGCCCGCTCTCGTAAAGCATGGCAGCGGGTGTTTTCTGCTCCTGCCCGTGGAGCCGTCACCCAAGCCGCACCTGCGCTCAAAACTCCGCCCCCTACCACCACCCGCTATACCGCGGTGCGCCAGTATCAGCCGCTTAAAGGTTTTGAGCTGGTGAACGAATTTCGCTATCCGCTGCATCTGGCCAAACCAGAAGCCGCGAATAAAGCCGGACGCTTAGAAGGCAGCAGCAGCGAGCGCGGCGTAACGCCCGGTAATGTTCGCGTGCCTTTGGGCAAACTGGCACCTGGCTTATATATTATTGAAGGCTATCTGGGCAGCTACCGTGCAGCCACCCTGCTGTTTGTATCCGATACCGCGCTGATCACCAAGGTATCGAGCGAGCAAATGCTGGCATGGACGGCGCATAAGCAAAGCGGCGCAGCCGTAGCCGACAGCGAGCTGGTCTGGAGCGATGGCAATGGCACTTTAAAATCGGGTGATACCGATAAGGAAGGCATTACCGTCTTTAAAAAAACCGCACCCGAGCAAAGCTATGTTTACGGCACAGACAGCAAGGGCGGCGCGATGATTTCGGAGAATTTCTATTACCCGGCCGAGGTAAACAATAGCAAGCTGTATATCGTCACCGACCGCCCGCTTTACCGCCCCGGCGATGAAGTGAATGTGTCGCTGGTAGGCCGGCAATTTGAAAGCGCCCGCGAAAGCAGCCGGCTTAAAGCTGAAACCGTGCAACTGATGCTGCGCGATCCTGCGGGCACCGAGTTATCGCGCCAGGAAATCAAAATCAGCAGCGATGGCGCAATCAGCCGCTTTACCCTGCCCGATAATGCCGTGGCGGGCGGCTATGAGCTGAGGCTGGTTTATCAGAACACGCCCTATGCCGCGCCGTTTCGCGTATCTGAATACACCAAGCCGCATTACGATATCAGCATTGATTTAGACAAGGCCGCGCTTAAAACCGGCGAAGAAGTCAGCGGCAAAGTCAGCATGCGCTACCCCGATGGCCGTCCTGTGGCGGGTGCCAGTGTAGAGCTGGTGCTGCGCAGCCAGCGGGTATCCATGGTGAATGCCGAGGTGCAATATCAAGGCTTATTCCCCCTTAAGGTAAAACAAGACACACTCAAGCTGGATGCCAGCGGCAATGCCCGCTTTAGCCTGCCTGCCGCGACAGACCCCAGCCGCTATGTCTTGCGTGTGATTGGCAGCCAGTCTGGCGCTTACCCTGTGACGGCCAGCCGCGAAGTGCTGATCGACAGCGCCGCCAGCCACTACCGCATCGTGCCGGACAAGCAGTTTTCTGCACCCAATGAAACTGCCCGCTTTAAGCTGATCAGCGATTGGCCGGGGCAGAATAAACCCGCCAGCTGGAATGCCCAGCGTCTGGAAGATCGCAGCACACAGAGCGGCACGCTCCCTGGCAATGCCCAGCAGTTTGATATTCAGTTTAAGCAGGCCGGTAATTATCAGATTAATTTACTGGATGCTGCGGGCAAGCCACTTGGGCAAAGCAGCTTTATTGTCAGCGGCAAGGGGCTGAATGTGGCGCCTGGCTCGATCTCGCTGCTTTTTGATCGCGAAAACTATGCGGTGGGCGAAACCGCCGAAGGGGTACTGAGCTTCCCTGAAGATGTAAACGATGCCCTGCTCACCTTAGAGCTGGAAAACGTGCAGGAAAAAGCCACGCTGGCCCAAGGTGGCGATTGGCTCAAGCTGAATAAAATCAACGCCCGTCAGTGGAAAATCAGCCTGCCTATTGTTAAAGACTATCGCCCGAATATGACTTTCTCGGTGCTGTATATCAAGCACGGAAGCCATACCTTCCAGAACCGTGGCCTAGCGGTAATTCAGCCCAAAATCGACGTTGCCATTAAGAGCGATAAAAAAGAATACCAACCCGGCGAGATGGTAACGCTGGAGCTAAACAGCAGTGTGGCAGGCAAAGGCGCAGCAGCTCAGCTTAGCTTGGGTGTGGTCGATGAAATGATTTATCTGCTACAGCCTGAAATCACGCCGGATATTTATGACTTTTTCTACCACGCCCGCCGTAATGCGGTGCGCACCAGCGCCAGCTTAAATTTCTATGGCTACGATATGGCATGGTCGCCGCGCTCTGGGGGTGAGGACGAAATGCGCTATAGCTCGCGCTCGCAAAAAATGCTGGTTCGCCCGCGGCGCGACAATATGGATACCGCCTACTGGAACGGCGCGCTGAAAACCGACGCCAACGGCAAACTTAAAATCCAGTTCCGCATGCCAGACGCACTCAGCCGCTGGCGCATTACCGCAAGAGCCATTGATAACGACGGTGTGGTCGGGCAAAAAACCCACTTTATCAACTCGAATAAAGCGGCCTATGTGCAATGGGCCGCGGCCAAAACCTTCCGCGAGGGCGACACACCCAGCTTGCAAATCGCCGTGACTCAGCAGGCCGAAAAAGCCCAGTATCAATTAGTGACGCGCACAGGGAACAGCGTGCAAAAAGAGCAAACGCTTAACCTGACCAAGGGCACCAGTTATATTCCGCTGGAGACTGGCCCACTGCAAAATGGCCAGCTGATTGTTGAATTAAAACAAGGCGGCAAGCTGATCGACCGGCTGATTACCGATCTTAGTCTGCAAGCGGCGCAAGAAATGCACACGGTCAGCCAGAGCATTCAGCTTAAAGAGGGTAAGGCCGATATCAGCCTGCCTGCCGATGCGCAAGCCGTGCGCCTGCAGCTTTTAGATAGCGGCGACGCAGCATTTCGCAGCGTAATCGATGATTTAATCGACTACCCCTATGGCTGCGCAGAGCAAACCGCCAGCCGCCTGCTGCCCTTAAGCCTTGCTTACCAAAAGCTTAGCGACGCACCGGCGCCTATGCGTGCGGCCTTGCGCCAGCGCATCGAAAACGCACGTTTACGCTTACTGAAAATGAGCGGCAGCGGCGCGGTCTTTAGCTGGTGGGGCGACAGCACCGCAGGCGACCCGATGCTGACCAGCTACGCCCGCCTTGCCGAATCGCAAGCCAGCCGTGCGCTGGGTTTAAGCCCAAGGCTTGCCAACAGCAAAACCTTCCAAACGCTGTATGCCAATCAAGTGAAATCCATGCCCCCGCTGCATCAGGCGCTGACTTTATGGATGGCTGCCGACACGGGCGAGGCAATTCGCACCCAGCTTTCTGGCCTCGTTGATCAGTTGGCAAAAACCAGCCCTTCGGCCAATACCGCCAAGGCCAATATCATGAACGCGCCCGATTCGGCGCAGGGCCAGCAGGCCGCGCTGGTGCTGGTCAGCAAGCTTGCCAGCCAGCACAAGCTCGCACTACCGGACGCCATCAAAACATCGGCCAAGGCAGCAACGCTCAGCCTTAAAAAATCAAACGAGCCATGGTTGCAGGCACTGGCAGCATGGAGCAGCGGCGACGCAGCCGACACCGCGCAGCTGCTGGCCACACTCAGCCAGAACACACCCACACTGGAGCGCTCCCTCGCCCTGCTGTGGTTGCAGGACGAGTGGAAAACCGCCAAGGCCAGCCCCCTTGCGCCGCAGGGTGCATGGCGCAAAAACGCGGGCAGCAGCGGCGGTATTGAATGGCGTTTAAGTGGCAAAGCCACAGAAACATTGTCGGTTCAAGTCGCTAAAGCACCCGCCTTGCTCAATGCCACGCTGAAATACGACAGCGCCAGCAAAGCAGCAAGCGCCCTGCCGGTGAGTATTACGCGTCAGCTTTATGTATTAGAGCCTAAAGGAGAAGCAGGCTTTACCGCCAAGCCAGTGCCTTGGACCAGCAAGCTGGCGACCGACAAACTGTATATTGATGAAATTGTGCTGCAATCGAAAAAGACCTACCGCTACGGCCTGATTGAAGCGGCGCTGCCACCGGGCGCGATGGTTGAAGAGCAGCATTGGGGATTAAATATCGACAATCTGCCGGGCCAGGATAAATACGAAGATTTAGATGGCAATGAGCAAAACACCCTCGCCGTCCAGCCCATGCAGCAGCGCGCCTTAGGCTACGCCCAGCCTGTGGCTGTCCTAGATGGCAAAGTCGTGCAGCGGCAAATTATCCGCTTCACCCAGGCAGGCCGCTTTACCCTGCCTGCAGCACGCTACTTCAGAATGTATCAGCCAGACGAAGCCGCCATAGAAGAAGGAGCTGCTCGTGTTGTGGAGATACGCTAAGCAAAAGCTTTTTAGTGCCTTCGGCACGTTGATTTTGGAGCGGGAGCCCCCGCGGGGGCGTTCTTTTCTTGCTTCGCCAAGAAAAGAACCAAAAGAAGGCGACCCCACGAAGCACGAAACCCCTCACTGCGGACAATCGAGGCGGCGGCTCCGGGACTCGCTTCGCTCAAACATCCTCGCCGAAACCCCGCCCCGCTTGTTCCTCGCTTCGGCGTGCTTCAAGGGGACTCTAAAAAGCCCTATGCAAAGAGCGTGGTTATTGTACTTTTCACTGTTACCTAATAAAAAAACAATTTGCTTAGCGTACATGGGGATTTTCTTGTTCATCCTGCTGCTCACCAGCAACCACGCCACAGCCAGCACACCCTGCCAACCCTTACCAGAAATCCAGCAAAAGCTGGGGCAACTGGCGCGTGGATGGCATAGCACACTGGCGCTGGAAACCGGCTACGCACCACCATCGGGCTATACCGTGTGCCAGTTAAAAAGTGGCCTGCCCTTTGCGGATCACCGGCTAAAACACATTTATATCCGGGGGCTAGCCGGCGAGAACGATGAAATCACCCTCGCCCACGAATACCTGCACCTCGCATTCAGCCACCACCCGCGCGGCCACGACGAGGTGTTTATCGAAGCCATGGCAAGACGCCTGGTAGGAGTGCAGTGACTGGACTACACAACCCAAATCTTTAACCACGGAGGAAAAGGAGGACACGGAGTTACACAGAGAAAGGCAAAGTCTTGTCATCCTACTGCCCAAGTGCAGCGCACTATCTTGAAACAAAACTGCGTCATTCCCGTGTGTTTATGCCGGGAATCCAGAGGCATTGCTGGATCTCCGATAGATTCACCCAGGGATGAGGTGTTTATTGGGATTGGTTTTCTCCGTGAAACTCCGTGCTCTCTGTGCCCTCCGTGGTTCAAGGTGTGGGTTTAAAGATTTAGGTTTTGCTTGTATGCCTTAGCCCTGATGACAGACCATCATTTTCGCCCTAATACGCACTATCCGGACCAATACCATGAAGCCTTTAGCCCTGTTTCTCTTCCTTTTGAGCCCCTTTGCCGCTGCCGCCGGTTTGCAGATCGACGCCCCCGCTGGAGGCTGGCGCAATACAACGGGCAAGCCTGAGCGCTATACGCAAAACGTGCAGTATCCGGCCACACTGGTGAATACGCCTGAAAACCAGGGCAAGATGGCCCTGATTCGCGGGCATATTGGCAAAACGCCTAAGGCGCTTCCCAAGGGGGAAGACAATCCGCCTTATCGGTTGATCGTCAACGGCGTGCCCATGCCGCTGCGCGTTGATGCGGATGGCAGCTTCTCCCGCCCCTATTCTTTTGGCCGTGGTGCAAACAGCGTAGAAATTCAAAGCCCTGATGGTAAAGAGCGCGCTGCCACGCAATTTTACGACAGTAATAAAGACCGCCCGCAAACCAAATTGCGCGTGGTGCTGTCTTGGAATACCAATAGCACCGATCTGGATTTACACGTCATTAGCCCGGATGGCGAGCACACTTATTATGGCAATCGTGTCAGCAAAAATGGCGGTGCGCTGGATGTGGACGTCACTTCCGGCTACGGCCCGGAAATCTACGCCAACCCCAGCCCGCCCAAGGGCCGCTATCTGGTGTATGTGAACTACTACGGCGGCTACAGCGAAAAGCCCGCCATGACCATCGCCCAGCTTTCCATCATCAATAACGAAAACACCCTGCACGAGAAACAGCAGCTGTTTAATGTGCCTATGCGCAAAACAGGCGATTTAACGCTGGTGGGCAGTTTTGTTTATCCATAGCCATTAACTGATATCTGCCGGGTAAACCAATGACTGTCGCATGAACACGGCACATGCAGGCTAAGCCCCCTAACTTTAAATCGGACTGGCAAAAATGAAGCATCCGTTCAAATTCACAGCGATCTTAATGTGTATTTTATCCGGCCCGATAATGGCCAAAGACATTGAAATCTCTTGCGATCAGGATGATTCTCAAAACCCGCGCGTCTTAGCCCTGGCCCCAAGCGGAGCAAAAAGAATCAAGCCGCATACCCTGCAAGTTAACTGGCAGGCAGGAAAGCATTTATTTAAAGATACGCCTCCTTTTGATGAGCCGCTTTCCGGCCGGGCATGGCATTACTGCACTTACAATACACAAACCCGGCAGCACCTGATCTTGATAGAGGATGAGGGCATGTTTTCTGGTGAGCTGCTGAATGAGCACACAGGAAAAATCATTGCTGCAGGCAAGAGTGTGCGTGTTACGACTGATTTATCTTTATATTTTTCCATCCAGCAGCCCAGTGGTTTTGATGGGGAAGAGTGGCAAATTTTTAATGCAGAGGGAAAAGTGCTTTGGAAAGGTTTGTCCGTCGCTGAAAACAATCATTCCATTACGGCCGAATACATTGAGCCTCGCTGGAGCGATAACAATCAGCTTCAGGCCCGCCATCGTTACCTTAGAAAAAATCCAGAACAACTACCAATGGCGCCCTCAAATCAAATGCCCTAGGTCTTAAATTCAATGCAGTATCAAACCCATACAACGCTGGCCCGTTTTAAGCCTGCTTTATGCATCATCGCCATACTGGCACTGCTGATGCTCTGGCATGGCCCCATTGCTCAGCATGCGCATTACCATGATTTTGCGGATCAGCGCGCTGGCTTTGGCCTGCCAAATTTATCAGATGTGCTGTCTAATCTTGGCTTTGCCATCATTGGGATATGGGGATTAAAACTCAGCTGGCCTCAAAGGGGCATCAGCCGCGCAGGCTGGCTTTTAGGGTTTTTCAGCCTGATTCTTACCGCGCTGGGCTCAGCCTGGTATCACCTTGCCCCGGATGACACGCGGCTGATTTGGGATCGCTTACCGATTGCACTGGCTTGCGCAGGCTTTTTAGCGGCCCTTGCCAGCCAATTACACGGCCAGCTGAAAAGCCAGTGGTTTGCGATGCCGCTTGCCTTCTGGGCGGTGGGCTCTGTGGGCTACTGGGTATTCACACAGGATTTGCGCCCCTATTTATTGCTGCAGGCTTTGCCCTTGATTCTGCTGCCTTTGTGGCAATGGCAAATCAGCGGCAGGTGCCCTGCTTTCTGGCTGATGCTTTTTGCAAGCCTTTGCTATATTTTAGCCAAAATCACCGAGCTGCAAGATCAGGTTTTATTTAATGCGCTGCACCAGATTCTTTCCGGCCATACGCTTAAGCACCTTTTTGCCAGCCTTGCCTGCCTGTTTATTTTGCAATCGAGAAAATATGAAACCGCGCACTCTCCTGTCTGAATCTTTCATCCAACGCGCCACACGCTGGTTTCAGCCGCTGCTGGCCTCGATATTGCTGAGCCTGCCTGCCCATGCTGCCAGCAGCCTGCAGGATTTTCAAAGCCATATCAGCGAGCTGATCAGCATCCGCTCTGAGGCTTATCGCTTTGCCGAGCTGCACCAGATCATCAGCAGCAGCGACACGCCTAAATTAAACCGCCAGCAAAGCGAGCAATTGCGCAGCATTATTCAACGCTATCTGGCCGCACGCGCACTTTTAATGCCTGAGGTAGAGCGCGTGGCCCCCTGCTTCTCGCTTACCTCGCCAATCCGCCTGAATATTCAGAGGCCAAGTACCGCAGGCCTGCCCGAGCTTTGCAATACCGCACGCAGATGGGCGCCCTCGCTTAATCCCTATGATGAAGTGGGCAAAAACACCCTGCTGGATATCGAACGCGGGCTGGCGGCCGCGCTGGTGCTGATGGACAGCTACCAGATTGCCATTGAGCCCTATGCGCAGAATTCTGAAATCCGCTATTTACTGAATTACGATGTCAGAAACACCGTACAGATTGATCAGCTGATCCACCAATACCGCTCTGGCGATGTACATGCCCAATTGCGCCTTGCCAGTGATTTAGTTGACCAGTATTTTAAAATCCAGCGCGAAAGCGGCCTTACTCCCAACGCCACCGAGCAATATCTGTATACGCTCAGCCAAAGTACTATCTGGTATGTTAATCAACGCAAAACCGCCTGGATCAACCCGCTGCAAATTACCGGCTTTATGCTGGAAGACTTTAACCAGCAAAAAAAAGTGGCGATGAATACGCTCAGCTTTGGCTTAAGCCTTGGCTTTGGCCAGATGGTGGGGCTGGTACAAACCCGCAGCGGCAAGCTGCGCAGCCTGGATAAAGACGCCTTATCTCAGCTTGAAGCAGAAATGAAGCCGCTTGATATCCTGCTGGAGAAAACCCCTTTCCGCCTGACCGATAAAATGATTCCCGGCCATTACGGCCATATGGCGCTGTGGCTGGGCAGCGAGGCCGAGCTGAAAGAAATCGGCGCATGGGATCTGATCCCCGGCCAGTGGCAGGAGCAGGTGCGCCAGGGCAAGCGGATTGTTGAAGCGCTGCGTTCGGGCGTCACCCTGAGCACCCTTGATCACTTTATGAATATTGATGATCTGCTGGTGCTGCGCGATCAGCGCCACACCGATAAAGATTACCAGCGCGCGGCCGCGCTCACCGCAGTACAACAGCTGGGTAAAGAATACGATTTTAATTTTGATGTGATGACGCACGAGCGCATTGTGTGCTCTGAGCTGGCCTATGTGGTCTTCCCTGATCTGGATTGGCCTCTGGCCCAGACACTGGGCCGCTATACCATCAGCCCGGATAACGTTGCCCAGCTCTCCATTGGCGAAGCCCCAATCTTCAGCCCGGTGATTATGTTCCATGATGGCAAGCGTGAGCCGGATCAGTTGCAGGAAAAGCTTCTGGCGCTGATCAGCAAAGGGAAGCTGCAAACAGAGTGAAGTTGACAATTGTCATCAGAACACTGGCAAAATAGCTTTCCCATCTTTTGAATGGTGCTGACGTGATGATGACTCTTTACACCTTTGGCCCGGCTTTTGGCTTGCCCGACATGAGCCCCTTCGTAACAAAAACAGAGCTGCTGCTCAAAATGGCGGGCTGCGATTACCGCTGCCAGACCGGGGGCTATGCCAAAGCCCCAAAAGGAAAGATGCCCTATCTGCACACCGGCGATGCTGTTATTGATGATTCCACGCTGATTCGTTTTTACCTGGAACAAAGCCATCAGATTAACTTTGATGCGGCACTCAGCCCGGCCGAACGCGGTATTGCATGGGCATTTGAAAAAATGCTGGAAGAGCATCTTTACTATATTTCGCTCAGAGACCGCTGGGCCATTGATGCCAACTTTAATAAAGGCCCCAGGAAAATTTTCAAACGTATTCCGGCTTTGATCCGTGGCTTTGTGATCTGGAAAGTACGGCGAAAAATGAATACCAAATTACGCATTCAGGGCATTGCACTGCATAAAGAAGCCGATATTATTCAGCTGGCAAAAAAAGACCTGGATGCGCTGGCTGATTTTCTGGCCGATAAAACTTATTTAATGGGCGACACACTGTGTGCAGCCGATGCAACGGTTTATGCCTTTATGCGCAGCGCACTTTGCCCGCTTTTTGATTCTGCTACGCACGAATATGCGCTCAGCAAGCCCAATCTGATCGCTTACTGCGATCGCATCAGCAAAAAATTTTATCCAGAAGGCTAAAAATATTGGCGGGCGAAGGGCTTTTGTCCTAAGCTCGCCCTTTTGTATGAATTGGCCTCAACCGTGCTGCCCCGTAAACTCTCCCCCGTCTTGCTTTGCACCCTGCTTGCAGCTTGTGCCAGCGCGCCCATTGTGCCTGCGCCCGTCATCACCCCCGCACCAGTCAGCGAGCCGGTTGCCTCAGCGCCAATCACAACACCGCCCCCCGCGCCAGCTCCTGTGGCCCCACCCCCTGTGATTGTTGCCCCGCCTGTACCGGTGGTTAAACAGATCAGCACGCTTGAAGCCCAAACGCTGGTTGCCAAATTGCTCCCCGCTAAAATCAGCGAGCGTAATGGCTGGAAAAACGACTTAGTGGATGCATTTACCGCGCTGAAAATTCCTTATACCCCGGAATATTTCTGCGCCGTTATGGCGGTGATTGAGCAAGAATCCAGCTGGCAAGGCGATCCGACTGTGCCAGGGCTGGGTAAAATCGTCTGGAAGCAGGTTGAGGAAAAAGCAGGCAAGTACCACATCCCATTAATCGCCGTGCAAACCGCCCTGCTAAAAAGCTCACCCGATGGGCGCAGCTACAAAGAGCGCATCGATAAACTGCAAACCGAAGCGCAAATGAATGCCGTGTTTGAAGATCTGGCCAGCGACACAAAACGCCTGAATCTGCCTTTTAATATGAGCAATCCCATCCGCACGGGTGGCCCTATGCAAGTCAGTGTGGAATTTGCCGAAGGCCATGTGCGCGCATGGCCTTACCCCTATGCACGCCGCAGCAGCGTCAGAAACGAAGTATTTACCCGCAAGGGCGGCGTGTATTTTGGCACTGCCATTTTGCTGCAGTATCCGGCCCCTTACAGCAAAATGGTTTATCGCTTTGCCGATTTTAATGCCGGCCGCTATGCCAGCCGCAATGCAGCCTTTCAGGCCGCAGTGAATAAATTATCAGGGGATTCAATGGATCTGGATGGTGATTTACTGCGCTATGAAAGAGGCTATGCCATGAGCCAGAGCAGTGGCACAGAAAAAGCCCTGCAAAAGCTGGGCAGGCGCTTAAATCTGAGTAATGAAGAAATTCGCCGTGATCTTTTATTAGAGAAAGTCACAGGATTCAGCCAGACCGCACTATACCAGCGGGTATTTAACTTAGCAGGCAATCCAAGCCGTGAAGTCATGCCACAAATTGATTTGCATAGCCCTAAAATCACCAGAAAACTCACCACAGAATGGTTTGCCAGGCGCGTCGATGGCCGCTATCAAACTTGTCTGAGCCGTGCACCGGCGATTTAAGCGCATAAAAAAGCCAGCTGATTGAACTGCACCCCAAAAGTTGGACACCCGTCCATATTTTTGGGGTGTTTTTATGTCCAAGTACTCAACGCAATTCAAGCTCTCTGTCGTTCAGCAATATTTAACTGGCGAAGCAGGTATCA
>NZ_PDZG01000081.1 GCF_002735645.1 Iodobacter sp. BJB302 | reverse complement strand
TTACATCCATTACTATAACCACGACCGAATCAAACTGAAGTTAAAAGGGCTGAGTCCTGTGCAATACAGAACCCAGCCCTTGAGCGCCTAGCTTTTATACTGTCCAACTAATTGGGGTCAGTTCACATCTCAGAAGTGAACGGCTTTTTTTACGGTGAGGTTTAATTATCTGGTTTTGGATGTGCTCATATTGCCTGGCTTGAGGCGTCTTAGGGCGAGGCCATCCTGATTGAAAACATGAAAAGCTGCAGCAGGCGCTGAGACTTCTAATTGAGCGCCAATATGAACCTCACGGTCACCATCGCCACGCACCACAATATCCTGGCCGTTGTTCAGGGTGAGATACACATAATTCGCTTCGCCCAAATGCTCGACAATACTCACCGTGCCGCTAAAGCGCTCATTAAAGCGCTGATCTTCGGCAAGGTGTTCGGCGCGAATACCTACTTTAACTAAATCACCCACTTTGACATTGCTGCCATCCACTTCGGCCTGAATCGTGTCGCCGGTGCTGAGTTTAATGTTTACAGCGGTGGCACTGGCATTGAGCACGGCACCTTCGATTAAATTCATTTTGGGCGAGCCAATAAAGGTTGCCACAAACAGATTGGCAGGCTGCTGGTAAAGCTCCAGCGGCGTGCCGGCTTGCTGAATTTTACAGTTATTCATCACCACAATTTTATCCCCCAGCGTCATCGCTTCGACCTGATCGTGGGTTACATAAACGATGGTGGCGTTCAGGCTGCGATGCAGTTTGGCGATTTCCAGCCGGGTTTGCACACGCAACGAGGCGTCCAGATTAGACAGTGGCTCGTCAAATAAAAACAGCTTAGGTTCTCTCACAATGGCGCGGCCAATCGCAACACGCTGGCGCTGGCCTCCGGATAATTCACGCGGCAGGCGATCGAGCAGATGGTCGATTTTTAAAATACCAGCGGCGTGCAGAATACGTTTTTCAATTGCGGCCTTGTTTTCCCCTGCTACACGCAGGCCAAACGCCATGTTTTTATACACATTCATATGCGGATAAAGTGCGTAGCTCTGAAACACCATGGCAATACCGCGCTCGGCCGGAGGCAAATCATTTACTACTTCTTCATCGATCAGCATCTCGCCGCCGCTGATGCTTTCTAGGCCAGAAAGCATGCGCAGCAGGGTAGATTTGCCACAGCCTGAGGGGCCCACCAAAACCACAAATTCACCGTGTTTAATATCCAGATTAATATCGGTCAAAATCTGTGTTTTATTGTCGTAAGACTTGCTTAAATGATTGAGTTTTACAGTTGCCATTGCATGCTCCATATGGGGCAGGAGTAAGAGAGTGTTTTCTCTGTGAAACTCCGTGTCCTCTGTGTTATCTGTGGTTCAATATTTGGGTTTTAAGCGCCTGAGCATGTTGGGTTACGCTGAAAATCCAGCTAACCCAAGCTACGTATGTGCTTTGATTCTTGATGTTTATTTAACCGCGCCGGAAGTCAGGCCGCGTATCAACTGCCTGGAGAAAATCACATACATAATCAGCACCGGAATCACAGCAAGGCTCAGGGAGGCCAGTACGGCGTTCCAGTCGGTAACGTATTGGCCAATAAACTGCTGCACGCCCAGCGTGACCGTCTTGGTGGAGTCCCCCGGAGCCAAAATCAGCGGGAACCACAGATCGTTCCACACCGGAATCATGGTAAACACCGCAACGGTGGCCACGGCAGGGCGAATCAGCGGCAGGATAATCTGGAAGAAAATCTTGTATTCACCCACGCCATCACAGCGCGCTGCTTCTTTCAGCTCTTTGGGCACCTGGGCGATAAATTCACTGAGAATCATCACCGCCAGCGGCAGGCCCTGGGCGGTGTAAACCAGCACCAGCGCGGTGAGGGTGTTGATTAAATCCAGCTTAACGATCAGCTCCAGAATCGACACCGTGCCCAAACGGATAGGCACCATAATGCCGATGGCTAAAAACAGCGCCAGCAGGCGATTGCCGCGAAATTTATATTCAGACAAAGCCCAGGCCGCCATCGCGCCAAACAGCAAAATCAGCGCCAGCGAAATCAGCGTTACGCTCAGGCTGTTGCCAAAATAAAGCAGGAAATCAGATTTGGCCAAAACCTTGTGAAAACCAATCAGGGAAAAGGTGTCGCTATTGGGCAACGCCAGCGGATCATCAAATATCCCTGCGCGGGTTTTGACTGAGTTAATCAAAATCAGCACAATCGGAAACAAGGCCAGCAGGGTGTAGCAGAGCAGCGTGAGCTGCACGACCAGGCCACCCGCTTTGATTTTTTTCATGGTGTTCTCACTTTTATTCAATTCGTTCACAAAACCTGGAAAGCACTCAATCAGGTCCAGTGTCTCAAGCCTTGAACCACAGAGCTTCACAGAGGAGGACGCACATGTTTGCTTGTGTTCTCTTTGCTCTCATTTGTGGTTTAAGACTTAGCGCCATTGCAAGGTGAAGCTGAAGTTCTTGTAGCAACAATATTTACAGCTCAAACCGCTGTAACTTGCGCTGGATAAAGAAGAAATACGCCCCTACGCCGCTTAAAATCACTAGGAACATCATGGTGGCCACCGCAGCCCCCATCGTGGGGCTGCCAATCTGGCTCTGGTAGCCAAAGAAAGTGCGGTAAAACAGGGTGCCCAGGATATCCGTGCTGTAGTTTGGCCCGGCAATCGCGCCTTTCACCGAGTAAATCAGATCAAAAGCATTAAAGTTGCCAACAAAAGTCAGGATGGTGACCAAACCCAGCGTGGGCAGAATCAGCGGCAGTTTGATTTCCCAGAAAATACGCAGGCTGCTTGCGCCTTCCACATGGGCAGCTTCAACGATATCTTCCGGCACAGCCAAAAGTGCGGCGTAAATCAGCATCATTGGAATACCAACAAACTGCCATACCGAGATCAGCGCAAGCGTAATGAGCGCCGAGCCTTCATCGCCTAAAAAAGGCGCAAAGTAATCGGCCAAGCCTGCAAAGCCCATGAGCTTTTCACCCACGCCCCAGAGTGGCGAAAGGATCAACTGCCAGATAAAGCCAATAATGACTACCGATAGCAGGGTGGGCAAAAAGATCAGCGTGCGGTAGGTTTTTGCGCCTTTTAAGCTTTTCAGGCTAAGCAGGGTGGCCAGTAATAAGCCGATTGGGTTTTGAATGAGTAAATGCAGAACAAAAAACTTACAGTTGTTCCACATCGCATTCCAAAACGAATGTGACCATTCAGGATCAAATAAAATGGTGTGGTAATTGGCAAGGCCGGCAAAGGTTTGATGACCGCTTTCACTGGTAGTGAAAAAGCTCAGTCGTAAAGTATCCAGCAGGGGCAGGGCGCTGAATACGGAATAGATCAGCAGGGCTGGGGCAAGAAACACCAGAATATGCCAGGGGACTTTGCGCTGCATGGCGCGCCTCCGCAAAAAAAATGTCGGCAGCGATTCGCCGCCGACCAAGATCCACAGTCGAGTGTGAAATAGGAAAAAGATTCAGATGAACTCTGGCCGGGCGGGGTAGCCGCCCAGGCGCTTACAAATTATTTTTGCTGCGGTTTGTACCACTTAGCAAAGCCAGCTTGTACCTGAGCTGCGGCTTCTTTTGGTGCGAGTTTGCCGTTTAATACCTGGCTGTTTACATTCCACAGCTGGTTTTCCATCGAAGGCTCACCACGGTTTAAGATTTGCGCGTTCAGACGGATGGTTGAGCCGCAGCTTTTACGCCATTCCAGCATTTGTTTTGCCACAGGATCTTTAACGGTGATCAGGTGGTTAGACAAGCTGAAGAAGCCAGTTACTTTATTGGTGTAAAGGTCAGCAAATTCCTGGGAAGACAACCATGCCAGAAATTTATAAGCATCTTCTTTATTTTTTGATTTGCTGTTCACGCCCATACCGATGTCGGTGTGATCAGAAATCTCGCATTTGTCACCGGCCTTAGCAACAGGAGGCGGGAATGCGCCAAATTCAAAGCTGGCTTCTTTATTGAAGTAGGCAATATCCCAAGAGCCAGTTGGGTAGATGGCGGCTTTACCCATGGCAAACAGATTCTGGCTGTCTGCATAGGTTTGAGCAGAAGCACCTTTAGATAAATATGGTGCCCATTTGCTCATGGCATCCCAGGCCGCTACAAATTGCGGATCGGTGAATTTGGCTTTACCCGAGATCAAAGCTTTACGGCCAGCCTCGCCTTTCCAGTAAGGTGCACCAACGCTGGTAAAGACAATTTGATTCGCTTCCCACTGATCTGCCGTACCCAGCGCGATAGGGGTGTATTTACCGCCTTTTTTGATGGCTTCGCTGACTTTCAGGAATTCATCGGTGGTCTTAGGTGGATTCAGGCCTAATTCTTTAAAGATTTTTTTGTTGTAGAAGAAGCCATGAATCACTGAAGCCATAGGCATACAGAAAGCATCTTTGCCATCATCTGTTTGCCATGCTACTTTGGCCGATGCAGGGAAGTTTTCCATACCCGCTTTACCATCTAATTTATCCAGGCTGCCTTTTTTGTAGTTAGCTAGAGAGACATCAAACGGGCGGCAGGTAATCAGATCGCCTGCTGTGCCACCAGCCAGACGTGCAGTCAGGCTGGAGTCATATTCTGTTGGGGTAGTGGGGGCAAATTTAACCTGAATGCCCGGGTTCTTTTTATTGAATGCAGGCAACAGAACTTCTTCCCACAGCGCTTTATCATCAACGCGCCATGATTCGATGGTCAGTGTGCCAGCTTGTGCTGTGCCCGCTGCGAGTAAAGCGGCCAAGACGGCGCTTCGTGCAAGTGTACTCATTGTGGTGACTCTCCTCAGGGTTGGCCGTACTCAGCGTTATTTTTTGTACGCTTTATTCGCGGCGAAATCACAATAGCATTACTGAGGAGGTGACATTTAAGTACTTTGCTATGTGTTGTGTTTTTGTTAAGCAATTGATTGTTAATGATAATGTGTTTTTTGTTGCGCTGCGGCATGTTACATTTCTTTACGCGTAAATATTGCCTTTTTTTGTTTTATCTCAATGCAGTCTGAGTTGTTGTTTGTTTTGTATAGCCGCAAAAATATTGAGCTAAGAAACATTTTTTTACAAATAAGCAAGATAGCTTACGTTATAGTCCGCAGCACCTTCCAGACAGGTTTGAAATTTTGCTGATCGCATTGTACAACGCGCTTTTGTGTGCACTTTTTATGCTTATGGCTTTGCCAGCATCTGCTGAAAGCTTAGAGGTATTGCACTGGTGGACTTCGGCATCGGAGCGTCGTGCGGCAGATTTTCTGGTGGAGCGCCTCGATAAAGAAGGCCTGGAGTGGAAAGATGCCGCTATCCCCGGTGGCTCCGGGCTGGGGGCGATGAAGGTGCTTAAAAGCCGTGTGCTGTCTGATAAAGCACCGCAAGCTGCACAACTGATTGGCCCTGCAATTGCAGAGTGGGGGGAATTAGGCCTGTTATTAGAGCTGGACAACGTGGCCAAGCAAGCTAAATGGGGCGCCTCTGTTTTGCCTGCGCCCTATGCATCGGTGCGGCTGCGCGGCCATGTCATTGCTGCGCCTCTGGGCGTGCACCGTATCAATACTCTTTTTTATAATCAGAAGATATTCAAAAAACTGGGCTTGCTGCCCCCGCAAAACTGGTCTGAATTTGAGCGGGCCGCAGATAAAATCAAGCGGGCAGGATGGACGCCTCTAGCGCAAAGTGGCGAGCCCTGGCAACTGGCTACTCTGTTTGAAACATTGGTATTGAGTGAAGGCGGGCCAGCTTACTACCGCGATCTGTTTGTACGCCGCCGGGCCAATGCATTTTTTGATCCGCGTTTAGCTAGAGCTTTAGAGCGGCTGCGCGCGTTGCGCCGCTATATGCCTGACCCCGTAGCAGAAAAACCATGGACGCAAATGGCTAAAATGCTGGCCAAAGACGAGGCCGCCATGATGATTATGGGCGATTGGGTTAAGGGTGAACTTAATGCATGGGGCCTGGCTACTGATACTGCTTTTGGCTGTGTGGCGGTGCCGGGAACGGCAGATATGCATCTTTACAGCATTGATACGCTGGTGATGTTTGCTGGTAATTATTCGCGGCAGGATGCCCAGGAAAAGCTGGCTCAGCTGATTGTCTCGCCTGCTGTCCAGGCAGGATACAATCGGATTAAAGGCTCAGTACCCGTGCGGCGTGATGCCGATATCCGCCAGATGGACAGCTGCTCGCGCTCGTCATGGCTGACCTTTGTAAAAGGCGGCATGGTGCAAGCGCCAAGCCTGACGCACAGAATGGCATCGGATGAAACAGTAAAAGACGCTATCGTGGCGCAGGTTCACCGCTATTTTATGGATACCCAAATGCCCACCAGCGAGGCACAGCGCCGCATGGCAGGCATCGTCCGTGCATTAGGGGCAGGGGAAAAAGATATTTGATGATGCTAGGGTCTGTTGACGTTTCATTCACAATTGCGCTGAGCTGGAAAACGGCCAAGCACAAGGCATGCGACGAAGGCAATAACTGGTTATTGTCGAGGAGCATAACGCAGTGAATGGCCGTTTTCCGGCTCAGCCCTTCGGGTTGACTGCATTTTTGGGGCTGCACATCGTTAAAAATCGCTAATGGTACTCGTGCCATGTCGCAATTTTTGCCTTGTTCAGCCCCAAAACTGCAGCCAACGCAGCCGTGAATGAAACGTCAACAGACCCTAGTGAAAACCTAAATCTTGAACTACGGAGGGCACAGAGAACACGGAGTTTCACGGAGGAAACCCAAGAGAAATGAGAGTTTTTTTCTAGTAGTAGATCAGTCTTAAGTCCGACAGGTTGCTAGATATCTGCTTTGTTTTTAGCGTAACCCAGTTATTTAAAGTTGCGCAAAAACCTCTAATTTAAGAAAAAGCGCCATTTAAAATGGTTTTCCTCCGTGGCACTCCGTGTTCTCCTTTTCCTCCGCGGTTCAAGATTTGGGTTTTGTTCGCAAGCTAAGTCATTACGTTAACTGATATATAAAACACTTACCAAGTTAAAAGGCCACCCATGAGTCGTAAAATTTTAGTGGTCGATGACGATCAAAAAACGCGCACCCTGCTTAAGACCTATCTGGAAAAAAACCAGTATGAGGTTTACCTGGCCCACGATGGTGCCAGCTTTCTGGCGGAATTTACCCGCTATCAGGAAGAGCTGAGCCTAGTGATTCTGGATGTGATGCTGCCGGACACCGATGGCTTTGCGCTTTGCCAGGCGGTAAGACGGCAATCGAATGTGGCCATTATTATGCTGACTGCCAATTCGGATGAAACAGACCGGATTGTAGGGCTGGAGCTGGGCGCGGATGACTATATTGCCAAGCCCTATAATCCGCGCGAATTACTGGCCCGTATCAAGGCGATTCACAGACGCAGTGGTTTAGATAATGCCATTGCACCGCGCTACTATCATTTTCTTGGTTTTTGCTTAGATACCGTAGAGCGCAGCCTGGTTGATCCGGCGGGTGTGAATGTGGTGCTGACTGGCCTGGATTTTCAGCTGCTTAAATACTTTGCCGAGCATTCAGGGCAAATCCTGGACAGAAACATCCTTGCAGAACAAACCCGTGGCCGGGATGTGGGGCCGCTGGACCGATCATTAGATGTGCAAATCAGCCGCTTGCGCCAGCGCCTGCACGATGATGGCAAACAGCCTGAGCTGATTAAAACAGTAAGGGGCGCGGGATATGTTTTTTCTGCTCAGGTAAGTACCAGCCATGCGCCTTAGCCGCCTGGCGCGGCGTTTGATGCCGCCTTCATTGCTGGGGCGATTATCTTTAGTCATGGTGCTTGGGGTGCTGACCACAATGCTGATCGGTAATTTACTTTGGGCAAACCAGCTTAAGAGTAAAGCCGCTCTGGAGGCAGGCGCTGCAGCCCAGCATATTGGTGCTGGTGCTGCGAGCGCCTTACGTTTTTTTCAGAGCCTGCCACCCAATTACCGGCCTATTCTGATTGAACAACTGCGCGATATGGGCGGTACGCGTTTTTTTGTCAGCGTGAACCGCGCCCCGGTAGACATTAAAGATATCCCTGAATCTGTACTTTCTAAAGCGGTGCTGGATACAGTAAGGCGCACGCTTATTCATGATTTACCAAGATTAGCAGATGCCCGCATTGGCTTTGCCATGCCGGATGGGCTGGTGGTGTCTGATGAAGGCGTAACCGTTGCCGATCTGCCCGAAGAATGGGTGCAGCACACCCTGCTGATTAAGCCCCGG
This sequence comes from Iodobacter sp. BJB302, assembly GCF_002735645.1. Taxonomy (GTDB): domain Bacteria; phylum Pseudomonadota; class Gammaproteobacteria; order Burkholderiales; family Chitinibacteraceae; genus Iodobacter. Next base: position 10,906 of record NZ_PDZG01000081.1, on the reverse strand, counting down.
CCCGCTCCGGTTTTGGTTATTCAGGCAGAGATAGAGCCGGGGGGCTGGCTGTATCTCGCCACCCTGATGCCGGATCCCTACTTTTTAGACAATGGCAATCCATTACCGTTTGATCGCCTGCTCTTGCAGGGCTTAACCCTTGCCACGGTCTTGTTGCTTTCAATTTTGGTGGTGAGCTGGATTACTCAGCCGCTGGCGGCCTTATCAGAAGCGGCGGTTGCTTTTGGTAAGGGTGAATCGCCTGCGCTGCCAGAAACAGGCAGCCAGGAGTTTGTGCGCACAGCAAGGGCATTTACTGCGATGCGCGAGCGTATACAGCAGTATTTAGAAGACAGAGAACGCCTGTTTGCTTCAATCTCACATGATTTACGCACGCCAATTACCCGGCTGAAATTACGTGCCGAGCTGCTGGATGATGAAGAAGCAGGCCAGGCGTTTCATGAGGATTTAGACGAGCTGGACATGATGGTGAAGGGCGCTTTGCAAAGCGTAAAAGACACGGATATCCATGAAAACCATACCGAGCTGGCTCTGGATCAGCTGATTGGCCGTATGGTCAGAGATGCCTTGCTGGCAGGTCATAATGTGGTTTATCAGCCCTGTGGGCTGAAAGTAAAAGCAAAGCCGCTGGCTCTGCGCCGTGCCTTGGTTAATTTGCTGGATAACGCCCTGTTGTATGGCAAGGCTGCAAGGATTGCAGTCAGTAAGGTGGATGCAGGAACAAATATCACCATTCATGATGATGGGCCAGGCGTTCCGCCCGAGGCTTTATCTACGCTGTTTCAGCCCTATACCCGTTTAGAGCATGGCAGAAACAGCAATCAGCAGGGCATGGGGCTGGGATTAGGCATTGCACAAAATATTATTCAGGCTCATGGCGGAACGCTTGTGCTGAGCAATCATCCTCAGGGCGGGCTGTGGGTCTCCATTACGTTGCCCTGAAGCGGCTTGCTCAGACCGGCCGAAAAATCAGGGCGAGACCCGTGAGCGTCCCCTTGCTGTTTTTTAAATGAATCACTGATTCTTGAATGAGTAACGATTGCTGATGGGTATTGAGCAGTACGGTTCTTGAGGCGGGATTCTTTTCTACAAAATCCAGTGCAATTGAAAATAAGGAAGTTAAAGGGGTGTGGTCTTCTGAAGAAACAACCTGATAGATATGATCAATATGTTTCCCTATGCTTGCTGCGGTACGGCAATTAAGTAATCGCACCGCTGCAGGATTAATGAATTCCACATCGCCATTTAATGCAATAGTAATGACGCCATCGGCCATCGAATTTAATATAGAAGCAATTCTTTGCTGCTCAAGATGAATAGCCTGCTCATTGCTTCTGCTGGCCGTAATGTCATAGCCCACTCCGCGGTAACCCAGAAACTCTCCGCGCTCATTATAAAAGGGTTGCCCTGAAATACGGACAATCAGGCTTTCTGTTCCCACCTTGAGCGTGTAAATAAAATCATGAAAGCTGCGGTGGGCTTCCAGCAACGCTTTATGTATCCGCCATTCTTCTGTTGATAAACGGCCATCGCTTAATTCCCAGCGATAATGGCCAATAACAGACTTGCGGCTAAGCGCGTATGAATTGAAAAAGCCGGGTGATACCTGAGTAAAACGAAAGTCTTTATCCTGCTCCCAGTACCAGTCAGCAGCAAGATCAACTAAAGCCGAAAAACGTTCGCGGCTTTTTTGTAATTCAATAATCAGCTCTTTGTGCTGGGTGATATTGTGTGCAAACATGGCCGAACCTGAACGCTCATTTTCCTGATTAAAAAGCGGGAAAAGCGTGAGCTCAAAATAATGCAATTCACCATCGGAATGCCGGTGCTGGCATTCTTGCTGTATGGGGGGTTCGTTGATGGCCAATTCTGCAGAAAGTAAAAGAGGTTTATTCTTTCCAAGCAAAATGGGGGTGTTGTCGGTGAAATAAATGCGGGCCGCACGATTTGCATAAGTGATTTTTCCATTTAAATCACGGCTGATAATCAAATCATGTGCATCTTCTGTCAGCTGGGCAACCTGCTGGTAATGAAGCTCGCTTTTGCGTAAATCCTGTGTGATTTGTTCAGCCAGATCAAGTGCAGATTCCCGATTGTTGCGTTGCCTTTGCAAAAGAAAGGCAATAAAACCGGAGAGAGAAACGCCTAGTATCCAGATAAAGTAATCTAATGAATAAGGTCTTGGAAAGCTGTCTGATGTGGCAAATGCGCTAAGCCGCCATTGTCTGCCAGGAAACTGTATTAATGAACTGGCACTTAATTCATGATTGCTGTTGCTAACAGATTTTGTTGTATAAATGATTTTACTTTTCTCAGCACCATTTAAACCAGAAGTAGTGCCTGTATCTTGCAGCTGAATGCGAATGTTTTTTTCTGCATCATGCCCAATCCACAAAATCATTTTATCGATTGTAAATGTGGCGCCTAATGACCCTATAAATGCAGCGCGTCTTTCTTTTTGATTGTTCAGTGATTTATTTGGGGCATATACAGGAAAGCGAATAACAAAACCAAGAGGGGCGTTTTTATATCCCTTTAATTGATAAACAGGGGATGCTGCACCACGCCCCTGATCCCGGGCATATTCTATTGCTGTTAAATTAGCCGTTTGCCCACTGATTTCTAATCCTTCAGATTCATGTAATACAGCATGCTCAGGGAAAATATAGTCAATGATTTGGTATACAGGGCGGGGGCTGTCTTGCTTAACGCTAAAGGCGGGGTCATCAAGCTGGCGGTTTTTAATAAAACGTTCAAGATCAGAGGAAATGATTTCCCGGATAAATTGGACGGATACAAAATCGGGAAAACGCCCCTGAATATTTTGTTGTTTTAAAATGGCAGAGAATGTTTTTTTATTAAGATCAGGATTTGCAATAAAGGCATTTTGTATGCCGCGTAAAATATTGATTTCTGCATCTAATCTGGATTCAATCCGTTCTGCATAGAGGTGGGCCAGCTGCTTAAGCTGGGTTTGTACATGGGTTTGGTGCTGAAAATTAAGCCAAAGCTGTAAGCCGGCTGTGAGCAGAAGCCCCACTAGAAAAGTTCGCAGTGCCACGGGATAGCGGCGAAAAAGCGAGAAAATATTCATTTAAGCGGGTCTCTGCTTACATTGCTCTTTTTAGAAGGCCTGAAACTCAGTACCTCCCAGGGCTGCAAATATCCTTATACGGCGCTCCAAGGCTTGCCAAGCGGGCTGAATGTAGGTTTTTGGCCGCCCCAGAGTTGTTCCAGATCGTAGTAATCACGCACTGGCGGCAGCATAACGTGAACAACCAGTGAGCCTGCATCAACCAGTACCCATTCACCAGACTCGTGGCCTTCGGTACTCATGATTTCATAGCCTTTGGCTTTCAGATCAACAACAACATTGTTTGCCAGTGCGCGAACCTGGCGGTTTGAGTCACCCGTGCACACAATCATGCAATCAAACAGATCGGTGAGTTCTGTGGTGTCCATATCCACAATGTCTTTGCCCTTGATATCTTCAAGTGCCGTGATTGCAAGTGCGCGCATTGCTTGGGTGTATTCGTTCATTGCCATAATTTATGTGTTTCCAAAGTAAAAAGTAGCTACTGCAAAGTGGCCGCAATAGCTGTGCTGCCTGAAAGTTGAGTCAACAAAGCAGTATTTCAAAATATAAAAACACATTAAGTGTTTTTAGAGTAAAGGCCTGATTGCTGCAATATCGCAGCAATTGGGCTCAGATCGCTTACATCTTCGCCGCGCGCAAGCTTCTCGCGAATCAGTGTGGATGACGCGGGCATCAGTGGCAGAGGTAAAACGCTGATTTTACCCCGAGCCAAGGTTTGCGGCGAAGCTTCTGCATAGCGTTTGGCAAATTCACAGGCAATTTCTGCAGGAAGTTTGCTAAAGCCGGGGCGATTGGCAACCACCAGATGCCCCATTTCTAATAGCTCTTGCCATCGATACCAGCTTGGCAGATGGGCGAAAGAATCGCCACCTATCAGCCAGACTAACAGGCTATGCGGTTGTTCTTGTTGTAATTCTGTCAGGGTGTCAAAAGTAAAACTGACATTTCCTTTTCTGACTTCTCTGTCATCGGCAACCAGGTTTTGTTCACCGATTAAAGAAAGCTTCAGCCATTCCAGACGTTGTGCAGCACTGATGTCTGGTGTGCGGTGTGGGGGAACGCCCGTTGGGATGAGCCGGACTTCGCTTAAAGCAAAGCTATCCCTCAGGGCACGGGCCAAAGCTAAATGCCCAAAGTGTACCGGGTTAAAAGTGCCGCCATAAATGCCCAGCGTCTGTTGCATCAGCTGCGGATTTCGCCGTTACCAAAAACAATCCACTTTTCGCTGGTTAAGCCATTGAGCCCAACTGGGCCGCGGGCATGAATTTTATCGGTTGAGATGCCAATTTCAGCACCTAAGCCATATTCAAAGCCATCGGCAAAGCGGGTAGAGGCATTAATCATGACGCTGGATGAATCCACTTCACGCAAAAACTGCCGTGATTTAGTGTAGTTTTCAGTAACAATCGCATCGGTGTGATGGCTGCCCCATGTGTTGATATGCTCAATCGCCTCGTCCAGATTGCTGACGATTTTAATCGCTAAAATAGGCGCGAGGTATTCTGTGGTCCAGTCTTCGTCTGTTGCTGCGTTGATTTGTGGCAGCACGGCCAGCGTTTTAGCGCAGCCACGCAGCTCTACGCCTTTGCTGGCATAGATTTCGGCCAGCGGAGGCAAAATTAGCTCAGCAACGTTTTCGTGAACCAGCAGCGTTTCCATGGTGTTGCATGTGCCATAGCGATGCGTTTTGGCGTTATCGCTGATGGCAATGGCTTTTACCGGATCGGCTTCTTCATCGATATACACATGGCAAATGCCGTCTAAATGCTTGATGACGGGCACGCGCGCATCGGCGGCAATCCGGGCAATCAGGCCTTTGCCACCACGCGGCACGATCACATCGACAAACTCGCTCATGGTGATCAGCTCGCCCACTGCCGCGCGATCAGGTGTTTCAATAATCTGTACGGCAGTGCCCGGTAAGCCGGCGGCTTTCAGCCCTTCGCTTACACAGAGTGCGATGGCCTGATTGCAATGAAAGGCTTCGCGGCCGCCGCGTAAAATAGTTGCATTGCCCGATTTAATACAAAGACCTGCAGCATCTGCTGTAACGTTGGGACGGGCCTCGTAAATAATGCCAATCACGCCTAAAGGCACACGCATTTTGCCTAACTGGATGCCGGAAGGGCGAAATTTAAAGTCGCTCATCTCGCCAACAGGGTCAGGCAGGCTGGCAATCTGACGCAAACCCTCAGCCATGCTTGCAATGGTTTTAGGTGTAATCAGCAGGCGATCAAGCATGGCTGGCTCTAAACCATCTTGCCTGGCTTGCTCCATATCGCGATTATTAGCAGCGAGCAAAACTTCTGCATCGCGCAGCAGTGCATCGGCAATTGCATTTAATGCCCGATTTTTGGTCTGCGTGTCGGCTTTTGCCATATGGCGGCTGGCTGCACGAGCCTGGCGCCCCACTTGCTGCATATAAGCTTTGATATCCATGTCTCTACCTTTTCGCCTTTGAACCGCAATTATCAGGGTTTAGGCGGTAGTTGCAAGACTGTTACACCCACGTTATCGGCTTTTTTACGATTAAACCAGTCTGGAGCAGAGCTTTGCACGGCAATAATTTGCGGGCCGCTTGCTGTATTGATCCAAATTGGTGAGCCTGAATCGCCAGCTAAAGTATCGCAGCGATGATAAATCGTGTTATTTGTGCGTAAGCGGGTGATCTTGCAATCTTTGTGCGCAGTTAGCTCGGTGTCGTGATCTTCAGCAAAGCCTGCCTGAGTGATCAGCGATTTGCTGTGTGCAATCTCCGCTTTTAATTCTGTTTTATTGCCGCTGAATAAGGCGAGGGGGGCGGGGGCTTTACCGTCAATTAATTTTAGCTTTAGCCAGGCAATATCATAGGCGGCAGCAGAATCCTGAATATAAACATCATCGCCTTTATAAACTAAGCCTTTTTTAAAGCGCGGATGGAATGTTTGGGAGAGCACCTGATAGCGTGCTTGGTATTCACCTTTATGAAAACCCGCTTTAAACCACCGGCCAGCATCCAGTTTTTTTGCATCCATTAAAAAGCAATGAGCTGCAGTAATCGCTAAATCCGGTGCAACCAGGGTTGCTGTACAAGTGCTGGCGGCGGCGGTTTCAAGCTGGCCTATCGCAGCAAAAGGCGCAGCGTAGGGTGCTTCAATAAAAACACGGTTATCAGCGCCAAAAAAAAGAGCTTTTTTTTCTTTATTGCTTAGTGCGAAAGCATTGCTTGATAAAGCAATCACTAAGGCGATCAGGTATCTGCGTTTCATTAATCTGTGTTCTGAAGGGGTAAGGTTGATTTAGATAAGAAACGGAGCGATCTGTTCCCTGTTGAAATCAATCTTTTACAGAAAAACAAAAACGGGGACCGAGGTCCCCGTTTTTGGTACAGCAAGTGTTATTACTTAGCAGCAGAAGCGGCAGAAGCAGCAACTTTCTTGGCTTGAACTTTTTGTACAGCAGAAGCAGCAGAAGCAGCAGCTTTCTTAGCTTGAGCTTTTTGAACTGTAGAAGCAGCAGAAGCAGCGGCTTTCTTAGCTTGAGCTTTTTGAACTGTAGAAGCAGCAGAAGCAGCGGCTTTCTTAGCTTGAGCTTTTTGTACTGTAGAAGCAGCAGAAGCAGCGGCTTTCTTAGCTTGAGCTTTTTGTACTGTAGAAGCAGCAGAAGCAGCTACTTTCTTAGCTTGAGCTTTTTGAACTGTAGAAGCAGCAGAAGCAGCGGCTTTCTTAGCTTGAGCTTTTTGTACTGTAGAAGCAGCAGAAGCAGCGGCTTTCTTAGCTTGAGCTTTTTGTACTGTAGAAGCAGCAGAAGCAGCTACTTTCTTAGCTTGAGCTTTTTGTACTGTAGAAGCGGCAGAAGCAGCGGCTTTCTTAGCTTGAGCTTTTTGTACTGTAGAAGCGGCAGAAGCAGCGGCTTTCTTAGCTTGAGCTTTTTGTACTGTAGAAGCAGCAGAAGCAGCGGCTTTCTTAGCTTGAGCTTTTTGTACTGTAGAAGCAGCAGAAGCAGCTACTTTCTTAGCTTGAGCTTTTTGTACTGTAGAAGCGGCAGAAGCAGCGGCTTTCTTAGCTTGAGCTTTTTGAACTGTAGAAGCAGCAGAAGCAGCGGCTTTCTTAGCTTGAGCTTTTTGAACTGTAGAAGCAGCAGAAGCAGCGGCTTTCTTAGCTTGAGCTTTTTGAACTGTTGATGCAGCAGATGCTGGAGCTACTTTTGCTTTTTTAGCGTGCTTTTCAACTTTAACTGTCTTAACAGTAGAAGCTGTAGAGGCTGTAGTGTCAGCAGCGAATGAAGTAGCTGAAGCGAAAACTGTAGCGAGCAATACGGCAAGAAGCTTGTTCATTTGTTTGTCCCTGGAGGAAGTATGTGATTGGTGTTGCTATGAAACGGATTATCAACACTTCCTCTTTAAAACTCGATAAGCCCTTGGTAGCAGTCTGTAACGCTATGTACGTGCCTCGTCTGGTCATGGAATTAAAGTGCGTTTTTAAGCGGGCTGGGCCAGCACAGTGTGACGCGCGCGCCACCCAGCGGAGCATCGCTGATGACTGCGGCCCCGTTGTGCCCGCGCATAATCATCGAAACAATCGCCAGCCCCAAGCCAAAGCCGCCAGTCTGACGATTGCGGCTGACTTCTAAGCGCTCGAAGGGTTGCAGGAGGCGCTGCCGTTCGGATTCTGGAATCCCCTGGCCATTATCATCGACATGAAGTTTAGCCAGCCCGTTTTCCCATTCAATGGTGAGCAGGATGGCTGTACCGCCATAGCGTCTGGCATTGCCCATTAAATTTGCCAGTGCGCGGGTGAGGTAATGGCTGTCTGCTTCCAGAAAAGGCGTTTTTCCGGGTAAAAGATTGACGAGTTCGGGGGTGATATTGCCCTGGCTGCTGAACTCACTGATCTGGCGTCTGAGCCATGGCAGAATTTCAATCGCCTGGGTTTCAAGCTTCAGCTGTGGCTTATCCAGGGTAGACATGGTGAGCCATTCTTCGATCAATTCATCGATTTGCCCCAGATCCCGTTCAATGGCCACAATTTGCTGGCTGCTCTCTGCCCCGCCTTTGATTGCTTCTAAGCGATAGCGCAGCCTTGCCAGCGGGGTGCGTAAATCATGCGATACCGCATCGATCAGGGCTTTGCGGCTGGCGGTGAGCTCTTCTACGTCGTGCGCCATCCGGTTAAAAGTGACGCCCAGCGAATTCAGTGTTGAGCCTTCATGCAAGGTGACGCGGGTACTAAAGTCGCCCTCTCCTAATTGACGGCTTTTGTTGGCCATATGCTGAAGATCGCGCCAGAGTGGGCGCAGCCATAGCCACGTTGGCAGAGCAAGAGCGGCACACATTAATAGTATCGCCACTAAATCGGCCCAAGCGAAACTATCTAATTTTTGTAAATAGGGTACAGGTCCAAGAACAACCATCAAGCCAGTGCTTGGAATCCGGTGTAGATAGACATCTTGATTTTGTAAAAAAATAATATCGCCATTGACTAGCGACTGTTGATTGCTAGGGCTAAGCGTGTAGGTATTTAGTGTTTCAATCTCTACCGGCAAGGGAAGCTTATTTTTGAGACGTTTTACTTCATCGTGCCAGATGGAAGGGGGCAAATCGCCGAGGGTGGATTCAATGACGCTGATGGTTGTTTGGAAAATGTCGGAAAGGTAATGCTCATTGCTGGTTTCGAGTACGTTTGTATAAATCTCATCAATGACAAGGGATGAGACTAAAAAACAGGCCACTACCGTGAGATAAAAACGTAAGAAGAGTTGGCGCATTAGGGATCAGCTGTCAGTTGTCAGGCATCAAGGTATCAGTAGTAAGGGGGCCGGACAGCTGAAACCTGACCTCTGCCCCCTGATTTACTCCTGCCACCAAATATCGGTCGCAAATAAATAACCTTTGTGACGAATGGTTTTAATTTTGCGCGGCTCGTTCGGATCGTCGTCCAGTTTTTTACGCAAACGGGAAATGGCAACATCGATACTTCTGTCCATGCCATCGTATTCAATCCCGCGTAATACTTTTAATAAGTGATCGCGCGACAAAATATCACCTGCCTGGCTGGCCAAAGCCCAAAGCAAGTCAAAATCACCCGTTGATAAGCCCAGCGCTTCGCCGCGATAACTGGCGGTGCGGTTACGCAGATCAACTATAAGCTGGCCAAAATTAAGTGTGGAGCGGTCTGGCGCAGGTGCGGCACTTGATACGATAGGCGTGCCGCCTGCTGTTTTACGCAGGTGAGCACGAATTCGGGCGAGCAATACCGAAGGGGGCGTGGTTTTAACCACATAATCAGTCGCACCAATTTCAAAGCCCAGAATCTGGTTCATATCGCTATTGAGCGAGGTGAGCAAAATAACTGGCCCTGTCCAGAATTCGCGTAATTCCCGGCACAGGGTAAGCCCGTCTTTACCGGGCAGCATAATATCAAGCAACACGAGCGAGGGCGGGTTATTGCGCACTGCTTCGATCAAGCCGCTGCCATCGGGCAGCACTTCAATATTAAATTCAAACGAGCGTAAATAACTACCAACCAGTTCTGCCAGTTCAGCATCATCTTCAACAAAAAGAATGCGGTGATTCATTTGAATATTCTCTGGAATGGGACAGTGGGCTAAATGATCTCAAGCTGCCAGGCAGGCTTGAGCAGGGTGAAGCAAGCAAGATATTGATTGCGTATCGCTGGCGACAGGGGCCGACGATACGCTGTGTATACGCCTCAGGCGCTAATAATCAGATATTTTTTGTGTAATTCTTCTTTGGTTTCCTGATGTTCAGGATCCAGTGGAATACAGTCTACAGGGCATACTTGCTGGCATTGTGGTTCGTCATAGTGACCCACGCACTCAGTGCACAGATTAGGATCGATGACATAAATTTCATCGCCTTGGCTGATGGCGCTGTTCGGGCACTCTGGCTCGCAAACGTCGCAATTAATACATTCATCGGTAATGATTAGGGCCATGATGCTAAATCCTTGGCAATGCAATAAAAAATAGATATGCAAATTGTCCCATGTTCTGCCATGCCACGACAACGATGCAGTAAAAATGCTGAACCGATAAAAGGGAAAAAACACGGATATTTACATCTTCTTTGTCCTGGAGCTGCTTTATTGTGTGTGGGGTTTGGTCCGGATTGAGGCCATTCTGACGGGGAAAACGGGTTTCAAAGGCGAATATTGCCTCCGGAATGGATAGCGTTAACTCAGCTGGAAAAGTCTGACTTTTTACCTCTTTTTTAGGGCAGAATGGCTGCTCGCTCATCTCACTGGAGTAAACCGTATGGGACTTATCGATCAGTTGGCCGGACAATTTTTGGGTGGAAAAGAATTACCGGAAGGCTTTGCACAATCTTTGTCAGGCCTTTTGGAGCAGCAGGGCGGTATTTCTGGTTTGTTAGAGAAGTTTCAGAGCGGTGGTTTATCTGAGTTAGTGCAGTCATGGGTGGGCAGAGGTGAAAACTTAGCTGTGAGCAGCGAGCAAATTCAATCTGTGCTGGGTAGCGATGCGGTGGCTTCTGTTGCAGAAAAGCTGGGGATTGATCCGTCTGAAGCGGCGGGGAAAATTTCTGAATATCTGCCTCAGCTGGTGGATAAGCTCACACCCAATGGTGAAGTGCCCGAAGGCAATAATGTTCTGGCCGCTGGCCTTGATATGCTGAAGGGCAAGTTATTTGGTTAAGGATGGCATGCGACATCAAAAAAGCCCCGTTTGAACTGACCCCAATTAGTTGGACAGTATAAAAGCTAGGCGCTCAAGGGCTGGGTTCTGTATTGCACAGGACTCAGCCCTTTTAACTTCAGTTTGATTCGGTCGTGGTTATAGTAATGGATGTAA
>NZ_PDZG01000080.1 GCF_002735645.1 Iodobacter sp. BJB302 | reverse complement strand
CGTTTTGATACCCGCTTCGCCAGTTAAATATTGCTGAACGACAGAGAGCTTGAATTGCGTTGAGTACTTGGACATAAAAACACCCCAAAAATATGGACGGGTGTCCAACTTTTGGGGTGCAGTTCAGGTTTTGGCTGTTTTTTTATTTACATTCTGAAGTGTGTAAATTAAATAAATAGTGAAAAACCATATTTAGTGCTGTGAGATAAGGAGATGTGATGTTTACATACCCAGACTGTGGGCCGCTACAGTCTGGGTATGTTGTTTTTATTTGGCAGTGCCTTGAATAGACCAGAGGAAGTCGAGCAGTAAATAGCCTTTGTAGCTCGGGTTGTCACGTGAAACATAAAAATTGCTTAAGTAGGGCAAGGAGTTTGTTTGCGGATTTTTATCAGACGGCACAATGGTTGCTGAGCTGTGGCAAGTCATGCAATTGCTTTGTACGCCCGTTGTTGCTTTAAATGTCTTTTTTGTTGCGGGGTTATATATGCCGATGTTTTCTGGTGGTGCATCAAAAACACTGGCACTGAAATCTGATTCTAAATAAGGGTTATAAACGGTTACAGGCCGGCCAACACTTTTTCCGCCTGTAATAGCTTGATTGGGGGAAACCATTTGATACCCAATTGCCATTGCATAATGAGCTGCAGCCCCTTTGAGTTTTGCCGGGCGGGATTGTGCGATGGCAGAGCTGCTTGGCAACGGCGGGTGAGCAGGGTTGGGTGTCCAGAAGTAAGTTTGCCAAGTCCATTCATCTATTTCCCGTGATGTCACATGCATGGCCATTAGTACAACAATATCGCCTGCTGCAAGCGCTTTGTCTTTGGTCAGAAGCTGGAATTGGGTTTGGTTGGCGGTCGTGATTGGATAGTAAATAAAGTCGCCTAAGCCATAGGTGTTCCCCGGTTTGGGGCCTGCTTTACAATTTGCGTCGATCCCGCTGTTTTGAGTTGCCCCTAGGTTGCGGGTGTTGATATAGACACAACCTGGCCAGTCGGATTCCGGAAAGCCGTTTTTTTGGATGGCTGGGGTCACCGCTGGTGTGCCAGGCCATGCTGGCATGGCGTAGACAGAGCCCTTTAGTAAGCTGGCCTGCCGGATGACTTTGTAAGTGGGCTTGGTGGCTACGGCATCAATTGGAAATGTAGGAATTGAGCGAATATCTCCGGTGCCTTCGTCGTAAAATTTCTGTAAGGCCGTGAGTGAAAATAAATTGTTTGCAGTGGCAAATGCCTGTGCTGCAGGGTTATACCCCATCGTGACATAGATATTGGTGTCAGGTTTTTCTGAACTGTTGGCGATGCTTATTTTGGATGGGGCAGGTGCTGCGGGAGGGGTGTTTTCTTTAAATCTGTGAGTGTGTTGCCTTGCACGGTCAATCGCAAAGGTCCGGACAGGCTGCCCCCCATTTTCAAGTCCTTGAACTATTTTAGGCAGATCTCTTATTTCACTTGGGCTTAGCCAGGTTAAATAAACGGGCACATTGGCTAAGCCAAACTCTGTTTCGCCGCTGGCTGTAGTTAGAGAAGTCCAGAGGCCCCAGCCGTGCAAATGGATGGAGTGGGTGTTTTTTAATGTGGGTACGTTAATCCACTGCATTAGTGTATTTTGGTTTTCAGGGAAACGGTAGCCCTGAATTCCCGGATCTGGCAGTGGTACTGGCTTGGCGTAAGCAAGAGTGGAAAGGGTAATTGCCATGAGTGAGCCGGCAAACTTGATATTGTACTTACAAGGCATGATGGATTTCCTCTTTATCCTTTAATAAAATTAACTATAGGGGAAAGAAAAAGCCATTTCATGTGTTGTTTTTATGTAAGATATTTTGATGGTTTCTGTTTTTTTTTGAGAAAGAAAATGCATCAAATGCCTTGGAGTACGGCTTTGGTCCCTGCTGAAACCCGCATGAAAAAAGGATTTTTCAAAGTTGGATGTGATTTAAAATCGTACAAAAAAGGCGTAAGGGAGTGGGGCGGTGAATAAGGCGGTGCTTATGCCGTTTGTCGGGTCGTTCGGCCTGTCGATTTTAGTTAAGCATGCAAAACGGGGCAACTCACAATCCGTTTGTTTTGTGATTTGCGCCCGTTTTGCAGTCTGATTAATTTTGAATGCGGAATGTGCGTGGGAATGGGGTATTTGTTTGTGGCCCAAACCAGCGATTAAAAATTTGTACTGCTTCACCGCTTTGTTCTGATTCAACTAATGATTCGTTGATCAGGCCCATCAGGCGTTTTTCACCTAATTTGGTCGCTACAGCCAGAATTTCAGTGGTGTTGGAGTAGTTGGATATTTCATATTGTGCTTTGTTTGGCATTTTATTTAATGCTGCGGCTAAAGTTGGCTCATCATTCATCACCGCATCGATTGTGCCTTGCTCCAGCGCACGCGTGGCATCGGGAATGTCAGCAAAGGTGGTCATGCTGGCTTTAGGATAAAGCTTACGGGATACGCTTTCGCCTGTTGTTCCTTTTGATGCGCCCAAACGCGCATTTGCCAGCGATTCAGATGTAGTAAAACGGCCTTTGCGTGTTAAGGCTTTTTGTGCGGCTACAAAATAACCGAGGCTGCAGCTGACTTCGCGCTCACGCTCTGGTGTTTTGGTGAAGGCGGCAACCAAGATGTCAACCTTGCCTGATTTCAGGCTGGTAATGCGCTCACCGGGATCGAGATCTTGTACTTTAAGCTTAACGCCCATTTTTCTGGCAATCAGTGATGCATAGTCAATGTCATAGCCAGAAAAGGTCTGATTGTCATTGCGTTTGGCAAAAGGCGGGTTGTCAGGCAAGATACCTACAACTAAAACGCCGCGCGTCTTGATGGTGTCGACTAAATCAGCGTGGGCCATCAGGCTGAGAGCACTTAATAAGCTTGCGATAAATATACGTAGCATAAAGAACCTTGATCACCATTGATTAAAGCGGCGATGATAATTTTCAAAAGATGAATGGGCAGACTGCAAATATACGGCTCTTATCTTTGTAAAGTATAAAGGCCGTGTTCCGCTCAGAATAAGGCTTGCTCATTTGTTGGAACATCGCTTATTTTATACTTTAATTGCTGAAGAAATGAAGATTTATATTGTTCCTGCGACAAGCGTTTGATTGTTTAGGGTTTAAGGGGCGCTTATCCGTGTAACAAAATACGATGATTGCGTTTATTAATCATTTGCTTACCAACCGGCCTAAGGTTAACAATGTAGGGTGATTGCGGGGTAATAGCGGCATTGATTGTTGCTGCTATTGAAATGCGTTCAATGTTTGAATATGCCGGTGGAATTAAAAGTGGGCGGTATTATCAATCAAATGCAGCAGGCAGGATTGTTGGTGTTAATTTTGTTTTAACCAGCATCAATATTGCATCTTGCAAAGAGCAATAGAAAAATAAGCGCTTATTTAATCTATACTATGTGGCTATTTGCCTTGTTTTGTGAGGTGATGCGCCGCTAACTGCGTTAGCCTACGGCGCGCAGGGCTCAGGCTGTATTTATTATGTTTTGATTGTTTTTAACTTTTCCCGTGGATAGATCATGCAAACATTAAATACGCGTTTTGGTGAGATAGAGATTGATCCGGAAACAGTATTGACATTTCCTTTAGGTATGCCGGGGTTTGAAGATTGCACCCGCTATAAATTGCTGCATGAAGAGCAGCCTAATCCGCGTGTGCGCTGGCTGCAGTCTCTGGATGATGCAGATTTGAGTTTTAGCCTAGTGCAGGTAGAGCATCTGGGCTTGACGTATGAAGTGTCGCTCAGTGATGAAGAGTGTGCTTTGATTGAGCTGGAGCATGCCGAAGACGCGGTTTTATTATTGCTATTGTCCCGTCCGTTTGAAGAGGGGCGTGAAATCACGGCCAATACTCAGGCGCCGGTGGTGCTGAATATTAAGAGCCGCAAGGCCTTGCAAAAAGTAGGAATCCGGGCAGACATCGTGTTTCGCAGCTGATTTTTGCGCGCGCTGAGCGCGTTTGGGCGGAGGCTCAGATTGTTCTTTCCTGTCCCTGTTATCTAATAGAGCTTTGATTTGTAGAGGGATTTTGTGAAAGGTGGCTGTTTTATTCGTGCTTTGCTTTGAATAAAGTTTCTATATGAAACAAAGGACTAGCGAGGGCGTCGTGAATTCAGGAAATATTCGGTGCGTGCGCATCTTGGGCGCTTGCTCTGCTTGCTGTATGATCCACGAATTTTTCGGGCAGCCTATATTCAGGGCTGCTTTAGTCGCGCGCAGCAGGAGAGCAGCATGAAAACGACCTTTCTCGATTTCGAGCAGCCAATCGCGGAGCTTGAGAACAAGATCGAAGAATTGCGCTTCGTTCAAGACGATTCCGCCGTTGATATTTCTGTAGAGATTGGCCATCTCGAAAAAAAGAGCCAGGAATTAACAAAAACGATCTATTCAAAATTAGCATCGTGGCAAATTTCACAGGTGGCCCGCCACCCGCAGCGTCCTTACACTCTTGATTATATTAAGGCGCTGTGTACTGATTTTGAAGAACTGCATGGCGATCGCAGCTATGCAGATGATGCGGCGATTATCGGCGGCCTGGCTCGTTTTAACGGCCAGTCGGTGATGGTGATCGGGCATCAGAAGGGTCGGGATACCAAAGACCGGCAATACCGCAATTTTGGTATGCCGCGCCCCGAAGGCTATCGCAAGGCTTTACGCCTGATGAAGCTGGCGGAAAAATTTAACATCCCGCTGATTACCTTTATTGATACGCCAGGTGCATATCCGGGGATCGGTGCGGAGGAACGCGGGCAGTCCGAGGCAATTGGCCGTAATCTGTTTGAGATGGCTAAGCTCAGGATACCGGTGATTTGCACGGTGATTGGCGAAGGCGGATCTGGCGGAGCTTTGGCGATTGCAGTGGGTGATGTGGTGCAGATGCTGCAGTACTCTACTTATTCGGTGATCTCGCCAGAAGGTTGTGCGTCTATTTTGTGGAAAACCGCAGAAAAAGCACCAGATGCAGCCGAGGCTCTGGGGATTACCGCAAATCGTTTAAAAACGCTGGGGATTATCGATAAGGTAATTACCGAGCCCCTGGGCGGCGCGCATCGGGATTATCAGCAGATGATGGCCACGATGAAAAAAAATCTGACGGATACCCTGAAAACGCTGCAGTCTAAAACGATTGATGAGCTTCTTGATGCGCGTTTTGAGCGAATGATGAGTTATGGCAAATTCAAGGAAGAAGCGGTTTCCTGATATGCCTTGCCGATTAAGGCTGAGTGACGATGGTTGCGCGTAAAAAACAAGCTTGCATGTCTTTGACAGATTCTTTTTTGCAAGTTTGAACAATGCATAAGTCATTATCACTTCAGTCTGGTTCTTTGCTGGAGCGGGCAGAGCAAAAGCTCTCCCGCTTTTTGCCTCATTCCACCCTCTGTGTGGGTTTGTCGGGTGGGCTTGATTCCGTTGTGTTACTGCATTTGCTGGCTGCCATAAGGCAACGCCGGCCTTTTGTGCTGCGCGCCATTCATGTGCATCATGGCTTGTCGCCCAATGCGGATGCCTGGGCTCAGTTTGCTTTTGATTATGCGGCAGGCCTTGGTGTGGGATGCGCCGTGGAGCGGGTCTCTCTTGCCCCCTATCTGAAGCAGGGCGTTGAGGGGGCTGCACGATCTGCGCGTTATGCGGTGTTTGCCCGGCAGGATTGTGATGTCATGCTGTTAGCGCAGCATTGCGATGATCAGGCCGAAACAGTATTGCTCAATATGCTGCGGGGCAGCGGTTTGCGTGGTCTGGCAGCGATGCCGGAATATCGCCCTTTAAATCAGCATATGGGAATCTTGCGTCCTTTGCTGGGCATTGCCCGGGCTGAGCTTGCCAGCTATGCAGCAGAGCAGGGTCTGGCCTGGGTTGAGGATGAAAGCAATCTTGACCCGCGTTACGACCGCAATTTTTTGCGCAATGAAATTTTCCCGCGTTTAAATACAGTCTGGCCAGGCGTAAATGCCACTCTGGCCAGGGTGGCGCAGCATGCGTCAGAGGCGGATGCCCTGTTGCTGGAAGTCGCAATTGCTGATTTTGCTCTGTGTGTTCAGGACAACGTGTTTGATGTCTCGATTGCTTTATCCGAATTACGTCTGCGCAATGTGCTGCGCTACTGGCTGGTGCAGAATGGCTTGCAGCTGGACGCCCGTGCTTTTGAAGAGTTGATCAGAACGGCGCTTTTTTCTGCAATTGATGCTCAGCCTGTGCTGGTTTGGCGTCAGCGCGCGGTGCGGCGTTATCGGCAGCGTCTGTATATTACGCAGGCAAAAATTGGGTTGATTGAATCGGTGGCTTTGCCATGGCAGGCAGAGATCCATTTAAAATCCGGGTGTTTGAGCTGGAGCCGGGCAGAAGAGGGGATTGATCCTGAGTGGCTAAGGTGCGGGCGGCTGGAGCTGCGGCCGCGTATCGGGGGGGAGTGCATGCGTCTTACTGCACATGGCCCGCGAAAAACATTAAAGCAGCTTTATCAGGAGGCGGGCATTCCGCCATGGCTGCGTTTAAGTACGCCGCTGATTTATCTGGATGGTGAGCTGGCTGCTGTGCCGGGTTTGGGCATGGATGCGGGTTTCAGAGCGGGCGGGCAGGGGCTTGTGCCTTGCTGGCGGCCAGCGGTTTAAGTGATTTGGGTATTGGCCAGATTGAATAGCCAATACCCTTATTCCTTTAAACGGCGGCACCTTCAAAAATAATTTTCCAGATGCCGTCTTCCTGTTGCCAGTACTGACGTTTATTCATCTGGTTATCTAAATTATTACTGCGATAATCCTGTTTAAAACTGGTGGTCAGGCGGGGATTAGGGCCGCCACTGGCGTATATGCTCAGATTATCAAGGCGAATTTTGCTCCAGCTTTTACCTGCGCTCACGCTGATTTTCTGGCTGCTCCAGCGGGCCAGATCCTGGCCATCATCACTTTTAAATTGTTTGGCGTAGCGGTTAAGGTAAGGCTGGGTTTTGAGTGATTCCCATTCTTCACGCCAGCCATCTACAAGGCTTAATGCAGCATCGCGTCTTGACTGCCACTCTACCTTAGTTACCCATTCGGCCTTGGGAACAATCACAACGGGCGTTTGGCCTACCTGAATATACTGAGCAATATCGAGCATTTCTTCATTGCTCATTGCTACGCAGCCATTTGATGCCCAGGGGGCGCGGGCATAGGTATTGGCGGGAACGCCGTGCAGCCAGATGCCCGAGCCAGTGCGGCCTTCACTTTTATCGATCTCATTGGGAAATGAAATGGGCCAGGCGCCCACACCGTACAGATCGGCCTGAGCTCCGCGTGTTTTATCCAGATAGGGCCTGGATAAATGGCCATTTACAAAATAGACCCCCAGCGGGGTGCGCTGATCGCCTTCCCTGAACTTGTCTGACCCCAGCTTGCCGATGGTTGCGTAATGATCGGTGACATAGGTGGGGACGCCATCCACATTCTTGAATACATAAATACGGGATGCTTCGGCATCCACCAGAATGGCGTATTGCTGTTGCGGAGCAAAAACCAGTAAATGCGCGGGCAGCCGTGTCTGCGGGGCCTGAGTCATGCTGCTGCTGATCCGAGCCAATGCTTCTTTTCGCAAGTCTGCAATTCGTTCTGCTGCTGCCGTGCTGCCTGCACCCGCTCCCATTGTGTTGAGCGGCATCGCACGCATGGCGTAGAGATCGCCAGATAATAAATAGGCAAGCCGGTAATTGGGTTGTTCTTTGAGCAGGGCATCGACTGTGGCGCGTGCGTCGGCCAGATTGCCGTTACGAATGTGATCAATCGCTGACAAAATTCTTTGTTCAGGCGTGCCTTTGCTCGCTATGCCTGCTTTTTCTTCCAGAAAGCGGGGTTTAGCGGGGTCAGAGACAATAGGGCGGGCGGGTGGTGCAAGCATCAGAAGAGCAAG
Source organism: Iodobacter sp. BJB302 (assembly GCF_002735645.1). GTDB lineage: Bacteria > Pseudomonadota > Gammaproteobacteria > Burkholderiales > Chitinibacteraceae > Iodobacter. The sequence goes on along the minus strand of NZ_PDZG01000080.1, from coordinate 11,365 downwards.
CAGGCAAGTACCGCGCTTGCCCCAGATAAACAAACTACTCATACGTGATCAGGAGCCTGTTCGTTCTTCTCGGATCAGCCAGCGGCTGCCCGATTTTTCTAAAATTAAAGTTTTGCCTGTGCTGCTGGATAAATGGCTTGCCTTGTAGTGCTGGCGAAAGCGTACTTTGGCCGAGCCATCATCCGCGACATCAATTTTCATGTCCGATATTTTTACGTCTATCGATTTAGGCGCGCTGATTCGCTGGCGGCGCTCTTCGCTCCACGCACTGAATTTTTGGCCACCAGGGGTTTTGAAGCTGCTGCTGTAAGCCCCTAGGTAGCCATTTACATTTTGTTTGCTCCAGGCCTGTGCCCAGTTTTCTACCGAGCTGGCGATCTGCTGCTTATCAGCGTCGCGTGCATCAGGTTTGGGGGCGGGCGTTGGAGTGGGCTTTGTCGTAACCGGGGCCGCAGTTGGGATTGCTACGGGCTTGGCTGTCGGTACAGGGCTAGGTGTGGCGGCAGGCTTAGGCTCTGGTGTGGCAACAGGTATGGGTCTGGCGCTTGGTGCAATCTGCGCGGTTTTAACAGGAGTGGTGTTGGTTTTGACTGCCGCAGATGGATTGCCAAAGAGGCTGCCCACCATTTTGAGCTTGCCCTGGACGGCCGGATTGCTGCCTTCTAATTGCAGTGCTTTATCGTAAGCCTGTGACGCAAGCCGTGCGTACAAATCACCGAGGTTTTCGTGGGCTGTTGCGTAAGACGGATTGGTTTGTATAGCCATCAGCAGGGCAGCGCGTGCTTTATCCAGCTGATTTTGCTGTGCATAAAGTACAGCAAGATTGTTGTAAGGCTCAGGAAGCTGGGGGTTGTCTGCAGATAATTGGGTAAACGCTTTGATGCCCTCATCTGTTCTGCCCATTTCGGTCAGAATAATGCCGCGTAAAAAACGGATTGATGGCTCTTTAGGCGATTTTGCTAAGAATTTATCCGCACGATCAAGCGCCTGCGGCAATTGTTTGGATTTAAGCAGCTGTTGAATATCTTCTGCATCCCCGGCATAAACGCCAAAGGATAAGAAGAGGGGCACTAGGGCTAAGGCAATGCGACGCAGTGTCATATGTATATCCGAAACAGTTGGTCAGGCGCTAAACTGCGCGAGTTTAACAAGAAACAGGCCTTCTTGTCGCAATGAACATCCCATTGCCTGTGTTATCTGTCCTGCTTATTTGTGGCGGCGGATGTTTTTATGGTCATTGCGTGGCAGGGGCCTCTGAAATTTGCGCTTAGTCAGCCCGGGTTGCAGGCTGCCTTGCTGAGTTGATTGATTGCTTTATCCGAATATTTTTTACAGCGGTCGGCCCGCCGGATTGGCTTTGGCGTATTTATTCTGCTGCAACTTAAGATTCTTTATGAAGGCATTGGTTTTTTGTTGCATATCCTTTTTTTGATTCTTGATATGAATCAGCTGTTTAAATTTGATTTTTTATAGACGGCTTCTGTTTGTCGCGGTGGTTTATTGAATGCTTTGGGGCTGTTATGCAGGTGGATTAACGCGCTCCTTCTCTTGCTTTATAGCAAAGAGAATCGGGAAAAATTCGGGCATGATTCAGAAAAGTCGTATTTTCACCGATGCGCTTTTGTGTAAGGAGCGCTACACTGAAATGTTTATCTTAGTTTTTTGGGCCTCGCCATGCAGATTACCGTCGTAAAACACCCCCTTGTTCAACATAAACTTGCGCTATTGCGTGCAGAAAATGTCAGCACCAATAAATTTCGCTTACTCACCGAAGAATTAGCGCGCTTACTGGCTTATGAAGCAACGCGTGATTTGCCATTAGAAACCACCATGATCGCCGGTTGGTGTGGTCCGGTTGAAGTGCAGCAGGTGAAGGGTAAAAAACTGACCGTGGTGCCTATTTTACGTGCAGGGATTGGCATGTTAAATGGCGTGCTTGATTTGGTTCCTTCTGCAAAAATCAGCGTGGTTGGTTTGGCGCGCAATGAAGAAACGCTGCAGCCCGAGCCTTATTTTGAAAAGTTTGTAGGCAATCTGGAAGATCGTCTTGCCTTGATTATTGATCCGATGCTGGCAACCGGCGGCTCTTTGGTTGCAACCATTGATATGTTAAAGCGTAATGGCTGTAAAGATATTAAAGCGATTGTAATGGTGGCCGCGCCTGAAGGCGTGAAATTAGTAAATGACGCGCATCCTGATGTTGAAATCGTGGCGGCTTCCTTAGATAGTCATTTAAATGAGCAGGGTTATATTATTCCGGGCCTGGGTGATGCCGGCGATAAGATTTTTGGTACGACAAAGTAATCTGAATTATAAGCGGTACAACATCCCCCTCGAAGAAGGGGGATTTTTATATCTGAAAGATGTCAGGGGAGCAGTTTATGTGGTTTGCTTTAAAGCAGTTTGTGTCCGGGGCGCAGATCTTGTTTGTGGCTTTTGGGGCTTTGGTTCTGGTGCCCTTGCTGACAGGATTAAACCCTGCAATGGCTTTGCTTGGAGCGGGTGTAGGGACGTTGGTTTTTCAATGGATTACCGGCCGTAAGGTACCTATTTTCCTGGGCTCGTCTTTTGCCTTTATTGGGCCGATTATTTTTGCTATGCATACATGGGGGCAGGCCGCTACGCAGTTTGGTTTGTTTGCAGCGGGCTTTATGTATTTTGTGATTGCAGGCCTGATTAAATGGCGCGGCATGGGGTTTATCCATAAATTGCTGCCGCCTGTTGTGATTGGCCCTGTGATTATGGTGATCGGCCTTTCTGTTGCGGTAGCCGCATCCGGTATGGCGATGGGGCAAGGCGGCGGTAAGCAGTTGGTGGCTTACAATACTTCATTATTTTTGGCGGCTATTTCTCTGGGCACAACGATCCTGGTTTCAGTTTTTGCCGGAGGGATGCTGCGCCTGGTGCCGATCCTGTCGGGCGTGATCGTGGGTTATGTCACTGCCGTTTTTATGGGCGTGATCGATTTTACTGCAATTGCTGCGGCACCCTGGTTTGCAATGCCGCACTTTGTAAGGCCAGAAGTGAATTGGGCTGCCGCTTTATTTATGCTGCCAGTTGCGATTGCACCAACGATTGAGCATATCGGCGCGGTGATGGCCGTAGGGCAGGTAACCGGGGATGATTACACTAAATCGCCTGGTTTGCACCGCACCCTGGCGGGGGATGGTTTTGGCGTGTGCTTTGCCGGCTTAATTGGCGGTCCGCCGATTACAACTTACTCTGAGGTGACAGGTGCGCTGATGATCACCCGTAACTTTAACCCGGTGATTATGAGCTGGGCGGCTGTACTAGCAGTTATTCTGGCTTTTTTTGGTAAATTTAATGCCTTGCTGCAATCGATTCCGCTGCCCGTGATGGGCGGGATTATGGTGCTGCTGTTTGGTACGATTGCCAGTATTGGTCTGAAAACACTGATCGACGCCAAAGTAAACCTGATGGCCCCGCGCAATCTGGTGATTGTTTCTGTGGTGCTGACTTGCGGGATTGGCGGCCTGATGCTGAAAATCGGTGATTTCAACCTGGCCGGTGTGGGTTTGGTGAGCGTGCTGGCGATTGCAATAAACTTATTGCTGCCTGCAGAGCAGGCGGTGTAAAAATATAGTCTGAATTGTAAAGAGGGAGGGCTGGCTATTAATCCAGCCCTTTTTTACAGGCCGGGTGAGGTGTTTTTATGCCTGAGCGCAGCATCTATACCCTCTTCAATCTCGGGTACGGCGTCAAACTGCACCACACCGTAGATTTTCCAGTCATCTGCATCACGTTTGAGGTGATAACAGGTGCCATATTGCCATGGGTCTGATTCCAGCCGCGTCACCGACCAGACAAGGTTGACGGTAGCAAAGTGTGAGTCAATTTGCAGGATGTCTTTAATCTTATAAGTTGCACTAAGAAACCCCTGCTGCTCAAACCAGCCCAGCAAACTTGCTGTTGCGGGCAGGAGCAAATCCATTGTTTCCCAGACCGTTCCCTGTCCTTGATGGATGGTCATAAAGGGTAAAGCAAACATGGATGACGTTGCGTTTGCGTCTAAGGCTGAATAAGCCTCGCCATATCGTTCAAAAAACGCTTCTAATCCTAGATCCACTTCGTGTACTCCATTATTTAACGCATCTTATTTTATACATGGCGCACAAATGCAATACAACAATTCGCTTATATGTTTATTTATACACATTGTAAAATTCATTAAACAGAAAATTCAGCGCTGCTGATTGTTTCAGCAACGCTGAGCTGCTTATGAAGGCTTATTGCACCTTAATACCTGTCCAGTAGCGGCTTAGCAGGCGACGCTCTTTTGCGTCGTAAGCCCGTAATAAAGTCCATTTGGAAAAGTCTTGGGGCTTAGGGTTCAGTACCGGGTGCTGGCTGAGCTCTGGGTCTAAAAAGGGCACTGCCGTGCTGACCGGGCTGATGCCGCCGCTGGCCTTAGCCTGAGCAGCGGCTGTTTTTCCTTCCAGCAAGAAATCAATAAACTGATGGGCAAGATCAGGCCTTGGCGCATCCCGCATGATGGTGACGGTATCCATCCACCATTCATTGCCTTCTTTTTGCGCCGTAAATTCCAGATGGAATTTACGTTTAGTGTCTTTGACTTCGCGACGAGCCTGAAATAAATCCGAACTATTGCCCATCGCCAGCCAGATATTGCCGCTGGCAAGCTGGCGGCTATAGCTGTCGTTATTAAATGCAGCCCAATAAGGCTTGGCTTTGCGGATGACCTCGCTGGCTGCAGCAAGGTCTTCCTGCTTGCCAGAATTGGGGTCTTTGCCTAGGTACATCAGCGCTGCGGCAAATAATTCGCGGGAGCTGTCTAAAACGGTGACTTTATTTTTTATTTTTTTGAGTTGTTCCGGGTCAAAAATAGCGGCCCAGCTGCCAGGGTCAACGCCTGCTGCTTTTAGTTTTTCTGCGTTATAGCCCAGCAGGGTTACACCAATCATAAAAGGCTGGTGATAGGCATTATTGCTGTCGTAGGGCACGCGTAAAAAGGCGGGCAGGATGTCTTTGCTGTGCGGAAGCTTGCTTTTGTCGAGGGCCATCAGTTTATTAGGGCCGATCAGCGCAGGCAGGACAAACGTTGAAGGGAAAATCAGATCATAACCCTTGGCGCCCGCAGCCAGCTTGGCCAGCAGCTCTTCATTATCGCCATAATAACTTTGCTCAACACGGCATTGGCAGCGTGCTTCAAAGGCCTTGATGGTGCTGGCGGGCATGGAGTTGCTCCATACATAAATAGATAATTTGTCGGTCGCATTTGCCCAGGATACATGAAGTAAAAAGCCTAAAAATAACCATTTCCACATAGTGTTCTCTTCCTTATTAGTCAGCTTGTATGGCGTAGCTCAGAGCCTGAATGGCTGCTCAGGTAACCGGCCATTTTTTAAAAAAGGCGCAAAGATATCACGCAAGTGCTTATTGCCGCATTGCTGAAACATAAGCCCAGGCACCAATCTGTACTCGGTTACGGTAGAATAGACGGTATCTAAGTATCTACAGAACCCTATTCAGACATGAGCAATGAAGCCCCGATTGTAAGCAATTTTATTCGTAGCACGATTGAAAGCGATCTTGCCAGCGGCAAGCATGCCAGCATTCAAACGCGTTTCCCGCCTGAGCCTAATGGCTATTTGCACGTTGGCCACGCTAAATCGATCTGCCTGAACTTTGGGGTAGCGCAGGATTACCAGGGCCAGTGTAATTTGCGCATGGATGACACCAATCCTGAGAAAGAAAACGAAGAATTCGCGCAAGCCATTGCCAGCGATGTGAAATGGCTGGGTTTTGAATGGGCGGGCGAGATTCGCCATGCCGCCGATTACTTTGAACAGCTTTATGCTTACGCAGAAGAGCTTATCCTGGCAGGTAAGGCCTTTGTATGTGAGCTTGATGCCGAGCAAATGCGTGAATACCGTGGCAATTTTGAAGTGCCAGGTAAAAACAGCCCTTTCCGTGATCGCTCCGTTGTAGAGAATCTGGATTTATTCCGCCGCATGAAAGCGGGTGAGTTTGCCGACGGTAGCAAAACATTGCGTCTTAAAATTGATATGGCCGCGCCAAATCTGAATTTGCGTGATCCGGTGATCTACCGCATCAAGCGCGCGCATCATATCCGCACGGGCGACAAATGGTGCATCTACCCGATGTACGATTACACCCATTGCATTTCTGATGCGCTGGAAGGCATTACACACAGCCTGTGTACGCTCGAATTTGCTGATCACCGCCCGCTCTATGACTGGGTGCTGGATAACATCACCATAGCTTGCCATCCTCAGCAGATCGAATTCTCGCGCCTTGAGCTGCTCTACACCATGACTTCCAAGCGTAAGCTGGCGGCGTTGGTGAACGAAGGCTTGGTGTCGGGCTGGGATGACCCGCGTATGCCTACCGTGATTGGTATGCGCCGCCGTGGTTATACGCCAGAGGGGATTAAATTATTTGCCCAGCGCGTGGGTGTGTCCAAATCAGAAAACGTGGTTGATTTAAGTATTCTGGAAGGCGCAGTGCGCGAGCAATTAGAAAGCAGCTGCCCGCGCATTATGGCCGTAGTTCGTCCGCTGAAAGTGACGCTGACCAATTATGAAGAGGGCGTAACTGCCTCCCGCACCGCGCCTTATCACCCGCAGCACCCGGAATTTGGCGAGCGCAATGTGCCGATCTCGCGCGAGATTTGGGTGGAGCAGGATGATTTCGCCGAAGTGCCGCCAGCAGGCTGGCAACGCCTGACCGTGGGCAGCGAAGTACGTTTGCGCTATTCCTACGTGATGAAGTGCGATGAAGTGGTGAAAGACGCGGCGGGCAATGTGATTGAGCTCAAATGCAGCCTGGATATGGCGACCTTGGGCCAGAACCCGGTTGGCCGTAAGGTCAAAGGCGTGATTCACTGGTTGTCGGCTGAGCACGCTGTGCCTGCCGAAGTGCGCTTGTATGATCGCCTGTTTACAGAGGCCCGCCCGGATGCTGTACGGGGTGCAGATGGCGAATACGTTGATTTCCGCCAGTTTATTAATCCGGAATCGCTGGAAGTGGTCACGGCCTATGTTGAAGCCGTAGCGCGTGATTTAGCACCTGAAACCCGCTATCAGTTTGAGCGTTTGGGCTATTTTGTCACCGATCGTAAAGACCATATCGCGGGTGAAAAGATTGTGTTTAACCGTGCAGTGACATTAAAAGACACCTGGAAAAGCGCATCTTGAAAAAGTGGCTGACACTGGTTTTACTGGCATGCAGCGGTGCAGCTTTTGCGGCTGCACCTGCCGTGGTTTATCAGGGAGAGGCGGGCCAGCATCCGGTGCAAGTGGCTTTGGCTTATCTGAAAGATAAAGTCAGCAACCCTGGCGGGCAGTTTGAATATCAGCGTCTGGATATTCAGCAGCGCTCGCAGGGGGAAGATTTTTCTCATGCCCAAATCAGCGTGGAAATCAAAGGCCTGATGGATGACAGTGTGGCCAGCGAGCGCTATCGCTTGAAAATGGCTTTTGTTGATGCAGCCTGGGTGATCGCTGAGCAGCAGCAGGATCATACCTGCCGCCGTGGTGCTAAGGGTTATACCAAACAGCTTTGCCGTTAAGCGGGTGAATGGTATGCGTTACTTTCGGGGAGAGCGGTGTTCTCCCCGTTTTTAAGCAAGCGGCCCGTTACAAACGGGCGTACTGCTTTAAATGGAAAGCTACTTAATGAGTCAATTACAAAACGATACTTTCTTGCGCGCACTTTGCCGTGAGCCTGTGGAATACACCCCGGTGTGGCTGATGCGTCAGGCAGGGCGTTATTTGCCTGAATATTGTGCCACCCGCAAAGAAGCCGGTTCATTCTTGCAGCTTTGTAAAAATACAGCGCTTGCTACTGAAGTAACCTTACAGCCGCTTGAGCGCTACCCATTAGATGCGGCAATTTTATTCAGCGATATCCTGACTGTGCCCGATGCAATGGGGCTGGGTTTGTATTTTGCTGAAGGTGAGGGCCCTAAGTTTGAGCGGCCACTGCGGGATGAACGCGATATTCTGGCGCTGACCGTGCCTGATGTGGGCACTGAGCTGCGCTATGTAACCGATGCTGTGTCATCCATCCGCAAGGCCTTGTGTGGCCGGGTGCCCCTGATTGGCTTCTCTGGCAGCCCGTTTACCCTTGCTTGCTACATGATTGAAGGCCAGGGCTCGGCGACATTCAGCCGTGTGAAAACCATGCTTTATGATCGGCCTGAGCTTTTGCACCACATCCTGGATGTGAATGCCCGTACCGTGATTGATTACCTGAACGCGCAAATTGAAGCGGGTGCGCAGGCCGTGCAGATTTTTGATACATGGGGCGGCGCTTTGGCTTATGGCAAGTATCAGGAATTCTCGCTGAACTATATGAAGCAGGTGATTGCAGGCCTGAAGCGCGAGCATGACGGCCGTAAAGTGCCGGTGATTGTGTTTACCAAGGGGGGCGGGCTGTGGCTGGAAGATATCGCCAATAGCGGCTGTGATGCGGTGGGGCTGGACTGGACGGTGGATCTGGCCGATGCACGCCGCCGTATCGGCCATAAAGTGGCTTTGCAGGGTAATTTTGACCCGAATGCTTTGTTTGCCAATCCTGCTGCAATTGAATCTGAAGTGGCTCGCTTACTGGCAAGCTTTGGTGAGGGGGAGGGGCATGTGTTTAATTTGGGCCATGGTATCTCGCAATTCACCAACCCGGATCATGTCACCACCCTAGTTGAAAGTGTACACAAGCTGTCACGAAAGTATCATCAATTTCATAAGTAAAACAAGGGCTTATAGCCTCATTCTATTGGGTTTTTCCGATAGAAGCCTGAGTTATACACAGTGTTTATGGATACTAAATGCGACTTGTCAAGCATTAAGGAAAAATTAATTGTTTGTTACGCATTTTTGTAACCCATTGATTTTAAAAGAGGTATTTTAGAGTTCAAAAAATAGGCAAGCTAAGCACAGCCCCGATTCTATTGGGGTTTGTGCACTTATCTTCAGTTAATCCACAAAGTTATCCACAAAATCTGTGGGTAGTCTTGTTTTGCACCTATTTGCAGGGCGTTTATGACCGGAGTATTAAAAAACTGCTGCTATGTTTCGGTGGCGCTCGATGTTCCGCTTACACGTCTTTTTGAATATAGCTGCCCTGCTGAGTACGCTCCTGTGATCGGTGCGCGGGTGATCATTCCATTTGGTCCGCGCCGCCTGGCTGGGGTTATTCTGAGTGTTGCAACTGAAACAGCATTTGATCAGACAAAAATACGCCCTGTTGTTGCCCTGCCCGATGATATGCCGCCTCTGGCTGAGGATGTGCTGGCGCTGAGCCGCTTTTGTGCCGAGTACTATGGCCATCCGCTGGGGCAGGTCCTGGCAACCGCGCTGCCCGTTGCGCTGCGTCAGCCCAAAGCCTTTGTGCCGCCAGAGCCAAGTGGTGTGTATCAGGCCATCAATCTGGATACGCTCTTGCAAAGCTTGTCTGCGCGCGCTACAGCGCAAAAGCAGCTGGCTCTGATGCTGGCTCAGCCTATGGCACGTGCCGAGCTGGCGGCGGTGTCGTCCAGTGCCAATAAATGGTTAAAGAGCTGGATGGAAGCGGGTTGGGTGGCTTTTACCGAAACGCTGCCCGATGCGATTCCTCTGCCCGTGGGGGCTGCCGGGGCCAATGCTGAGCAAGCTGCAGCCATTGCTTTGATTGATGGCCAGCATGCATCGTTTGCTGCGTTTTTATTATTTGGGATTACCGGTAGTGGTAAAACCGAAGTTTATTTGCAAACGATTGCGGCTTGCCTTGCTAGGGGGAAACAAGCCCTGGTGCTGGTGCCGGAGATAAACCTGACACCGCAGCTGGAGGCGCGCTTCAGGGCGCGTTTTCCCAGTGCCCGCATTGTGGCGCTGCATAGTGGCTTAAGCGATAAGGAAAGGGTGCTTAACTGGCTGTCTGCCAGCCGTGGCGAGGCGCATATTGTGCTTGGCACCCGTCTGGCCGTGTTTACGCCTATGCCTCGCCTGGGAATGATTGTGGTGGATGAGGAGCACGATGCCTCGTTTAAGCAGCAGGAAGGCCTTCGCTATTCGGCCCGGGACGCCGCGGTATATCGGGCGCACCAGCGGCAGGTGCCTATTGTGTTGGGCTCGGCAACCCCCGCGCTGGAGACATGGCATAACGCGCGTCAGGGGCGTTATCGCCTGATCACCTTACAACACCGCGCGGTGGGCGGTGCGATGCCACCGCAAATCGAAATTATCCCCATGCATCGCGCCAGGGTGGTGGAAGGCCTGCATCAGGCCACTTTAAATATCATGCGTGAGCATCTGGCGGAGGGGCAGCAGGTGCTGGTGTTTATTAACCGCCGCGGTTATGCGCCGGTGCTCTCTTGTGGCGAATGCGGCTGGCTGGGCGAATGTAAGCGTTGCTCGGCCAAACTGGTGCTGCATTTAAATGAGCGCCGTTTACGCTGCCATCATTGCGGCTACGAGGAAGTGATTCCTTCGGCGTGCCCGGATTGCGGTAATCAGGACATACGCCCGCTTGGCCAGGGCACGCAGCGGATTGAAGCGGCATTAGAAACATTGTTTCCTGATGCAAAAATCTTACGCATAGACCGGGATAACACGCGGCGTAAAGGCAGCTTGCAGGAGATGCTGCGTCAGGTGAGTGCGGGTGAGGCTAATTTGCTGGTTGGCACGCAAATGATGGCCAAGGGCCATGATTTCCCCGCGCTTAATTTGGTCGTGGTTTTAAATGCCGATGCAGGGCTGTTTAGCGTGGATTTTCGCGGTGAAGAGCGTATGTATGCCCAGCTGTTACAAGTGGCAGGCAGGGCGGGGCGGGCAGGTACGCAAGGCAGGGTGCTGATCCAGACTGCTTATCATGATCATCCCTTTTATGGTCAGCTGCTGGCACAGGATTACGCAGCATTTGCCGATGCGCAGCTGGGCGAGCGCCGCAGTATGCAGCTGCCGCCGTTTGCAGCTTATGCGCTATTGCGGGCAGAGGCTGAAGATGGCGCGCTGGCTAAGGCGTTTTTACTGCAATTACAGGCGGTGCTCGCCGATGCACCAGGTGTGCAGATGTTTGATCCGATTGCCGCCACCATGCAGCGCAAAGCAGGTATGGAGCGCTGGCAGCTGTTGGTGATGAGCGACACCCGCCATCCCTTGGTCAACGCCTTAAAACGCATCGCGCCTATGCTGGAAGCACGCAATAATAAAGTACGCTGCATTCTGGATGTGGACCCGATTGAAATGTAGTGCTGAGCCAATGCTGTTCACTTTATAGTCAAATGATGGATAATTGATAGATAATTTCTTTTTTTCATTAATCATGAAGTATGGCGAGCAGAGCTGCACATTTGGAAGATTCGATTCGAATATCTGACTACTTA
>NZ_PDZG01000007.1 GCF_002735645.1 Iodobacter sp. BJB302 | reverse complement strand
AGCAAGCATTTTGCTTAAAATGGCATCTTTACGAGCCTTGGGAATACGCGACATGATAAGTAACCAGCCCCCTGAGTAAGTTAGAATCCCTGAAAAGGGAGTATCTCAACTATCCTGACACAGGGGGCGCTGCGGACAATCGAGTCGGCGGCGGGCGGGATTGGCTCGCTGCCTCGCTCCCAAGCGATCCCCCGCCCCGCTTGTTCCTCACTCCGGCGTGTTTCAAGGGGAGATTTAAGCCCCGTGCCACTAACTGCGATACAAATTCTAATTAGACAAGTTTTGAAATACTTAAAACCTACGAAACAACTTAATTAGAGTCATGTTTTTCTCCGTGAAACTCCGTGCTCTCTGTGTCCTCCGTGTTTCAAGATTTAGGTTTTTTTAAATTACTATTAAACTTTATTAAACCGCACCAAAGCCAGGCTACCTAACAGATTAGGCAGGAACTCTACTTTTTCACCCTGATTTAATACCAATTGATGATCGATTTTTAAACCTAATTTATTCAATAACTTAGCAAAATCATTCACGGTACAAAAATGAATATTGGGGGTGTTATACCATTCAAATGGAATCGTTTCCGACACCGGCATTCTGCCCATAAGGATTTGCCAGCGGTTTTCCCAGAAGCCAAAGTTAGGAAAGGTGACGATACCGGTTTTACCCACTCTGACCATTTCCTGCAAAATACCTTCAATATTGTGCATAGCCTGAATCGTGAGGGAAAGCACCACATAATCAAAGGAATGGTCTTCAAAAGTGGATAAACCACTTTCCATATCGCTTTGAATCACATTTACGCCATTGGCCACGCAAGCCACTACGCCATTAACATCAATTTCCACGCCATAGCCACTGACTTCTTTTTTGGCCGCCAGCCAGGCCAGCAATTCACCGTCACCACAACCTAAATCCAATACTCTGGATTGAGGGGGAATCCAGTCGGCAATATATTGCAAATCAGGACGTAAAGAACTTAGTTGGCTCATTGGGCAATCTCCTTCGCAATCCGCTGCATATAGTTGCGCATAATGGCGTGATAAGGAGCGTCTTCCATTAAGAATGCATCATGGCCGTGTTCTGATTCAATTTCTGCATAAGAAACCTGGCGCTTAGCTGCGAGTAATGCTTTTACAATTTCTTTAGAACGGGCAGAAGAAAAGCGCCAGTCAGTAGTAAATGAAACCACCAGGAATTTCGCTTGGGCCTCACTTAAAGCCGCCACTAAATCATTATTGTAATGACGGGCCGGATCAAAATAATCCAGCGCCTTGGTCATTAGTAAATAAGTATTGGCATCGAAGACTTCGGCAAATTTATCACCCTGATAGCGCAGATAGGATTCGATTTCGAATTCCACTTCAAAGCCGTATTTATATTCGCCCGAACGCAACAGGCGGCCAAATTTCTCGCCCATACCATCGTCGCTTAAATAGGTGATATGCCCCAGCATACGCGCCAAGCGCAGGCCACGGCGTGGCAGGGTATTGTGCTGATAATAATCGCCGCCATGGAAATCCGGATCGGTCAGAATCGCCTGGCGGGCCACATCATTAAAGGCAATATTTTGTGCAGTTAATTTAGGTGCAGAGGCAATAACGAGGCAATGGCGAATTCGCTCTGGATGAGTAATCGACCAACGCAGCGCCTGCATCCCGCCTAAGCTGCCGCCAATAACCGCCGCAAATTGGGCAATGCCTAATCGATCGGCTAATCGTTTTTGCGTTTCTACCCAATCCCTCACTAATACCAGCGGGAAAGTCGAACCATAGGGCTGGCCCGTAGCAGGATTAATTGAAGAAGGGCCGGTTGAGCCATGGCAGCCACCCAGATTATTTAAACCAATTACAAAGAATTTATCTGTATCAATTGGCTTGCCCGGCCCGATCATGCTATCCCACCAGCCCGGATTTTTATCATCAACGGTATAGCGGCCCGCTACATGGTGATTACCAGAAAGGGCATGGCAAACCAAAATAGCATTAGAAGCATCGGCATTTAACTTGCCATAGGTTTCATAAACCAACTCGTAATACGGCAGGATAGTGCCGGAAGATAAAGTAATTGGCTCGTCAAAAACCGCTTTTTGAGCGGTGACTAAACCAACGCTGCGAGGTAGCTGCATTGTTTTTCCCAAGTCTTAAAAAGCTCAAACTACAACCCAAACCATAAACCTTCGACACGGAGTACACGGAGAAAAACAAAAACGAGAGTAAGAAAATATAAATCTAACTAAAGGTTTTCTCTGTGAAACTCCGTGTTCTCTGTGTTCTCCGTGGTTTAAGATTTGGGTTTTAAGCCCTATTTATTCAATTGTGCTAATTGCGCCCGCTCTGCTTCCGACCATTTATCTTCCAGACCAATCAGCTGATCTCTATCCGCAAAAGGCGGATAGCCTGCCTTCATTGTCAGGCGGATATAGTGGTGGATAAATACATCCAGGCAAACATGCATCGCGCGCATATCGCCCACTTCCTGTTCACGCTTTTTAGTGCGTAAATATAAATCGAAATCGGCGGCCTGAATGCGCTCATCCCACTCGCCAATTTTAGCCAAAGCACTGCGGGCAATCATTACCGTATTACCCACAAAGCCTTCTTTAATCTGATGCTTAAACCGTGTTTGCCGATCCAGGCAAAAACCTTCCCAATTACGATACATCAGCTTATGCATCCAGCTGAGCGTGCTGCGATTAAAACCAAATAAACCGAGGATGTTTTTAATTTTTTGCCAGCGGTGCTTTAGCTTTTTAGTCGCTTGGGCATTTTCAATTTGCTCAATTCCGCAAACCGTCGCCACCTCTAAGCCATTCGCTGTCATCGATTCAATCAGCTTCAGGTCCCATTGGGGGGATACGATAATGTCATTATTTAGAAACGCAAGCCAGTCATATTTTGCAATGGCAATACCCTGATTCTGGCTGTGTGGATAAGCATAATTCGCGTGATTGCGAATCACCGTTACGCCCACCGAATCAAAAAACTCCGCACTGCCATCAGATGAGCCATTATCAATAATAATCAGCTCGAAAGGGTGATGGGTATAACGCTGCAGGTTTTCCCAAAATAGTTGATTCACCGCTAATTGATTATGAATGGCCGTAATAATGCTGATCATAAAGAAACCTTACGCTGAAAACTGGAACCCGCCAACAAGGCACAAGCCAATAAAACATAGGCCAGGCCCGTAATATTATCGGTGAAAAAGGAATTGGCTAAGGTTGATACGCCATAAGAGCAAACTAAAACCAAGCCCAGCCAGCGTTCAGCCGAAATGCTACTCCAGGCCTGTTTTGCTGTAGCGAGTAAAACTAAAACCAAAGACAACATCCCCACCACACCCAGCTCTACACCCAGCCATAAATAATCATTATGCGGATTAGCAAATGAGCGGCGCACTTCTGAATCGCCGGCATTTTTTAAATAATTCTGCTTATAGCTGCCGGTACCGTGCCCTAAAACCGGTGCTTCTTTAATTAAGTCTTTAGCCACTTTATGAAAAAATAATCGTAAACCAACCGAGGTATCAATATCGCCTTTATCGTAGCTTTGTACATCACTTTGCACCGTGCTCATTCCTGTGCGCAATGAGCTGGAGCCTAAATAAAGCAAAGGGCCCATTACCGCAGCAGCAATCAGCGCAATAAAAAAACCACGCCTGCCCTGCCATAGCACTACTAATAAACCTAAAAGTAAAAGCAGCAATACTTGCGCCGTGCGCCCTTTCACCATAAAAAATACATCAAAAATACACAGGGCAATCGTGATTGCTGCTGGCCAGCGCCATGCTGAAGGCAAACGCCCCGCCATCCAATAAGCGGCAATACCGCAGGCAAGAAAACTCACAAAGGTACTGTGATAGGTATGGGTTCTAAACACAGAATAATCGCCGATTGCGCCCTGAATAATGGGCGTGCCACTGAGGCCACTGCCAATTGAAAGCACAAGGGTAATCGCAGCCCCTAAGCCAAATCCGGCTAATAAGTACTGGCGGACAGGCGCTAAAGTACATACAGCAAAAAATAAAGGCGCTAATAAATAAGCCCGCATTTTAAGCAGCATGCCGAGTGCATCATTGATTGATGCATCGGTCCAGAATACGCCCAAGACAAACAGCGAATACATCAAAAGACAAGCCTGAATTAAAGGCTGGCGTAATGCATTGCCAATATTCTGGCGGATTTCGGGCGTAAAAATCGCGAATAAAACCAATACCCCCGCGCTGATATTTTGCATGGCGGTGGAAACGGGAATAGCAAACCCTGCAAGGAAGGCAAACCAAAGCAGAGGCTGCCGGGCGATATTTAAATTCATGCCACCACCAGTCTATAATGTTTTTTAGTTAAATCGCGGCCCAGTAGTTTTTCTACTTTCATTTGCCAGCGATGACGTTTTTCGCGCTTAGATAAACGATATTGTGGATCGGCCGTGAATACTAATTCGGCATAATCTTGAAACCATGGCTGAACAATCGCCGGGTGCTTGCCTTTAAAGGGCTGCAAAATGCTGGCATCAATCTGGCTGTAATCATGCGCCTTTGGGGTGTGATTCCAATAGCGGGATACCTGGCGAATTTTTTCATTCATTTTTTCGCTGGACCGCACATGGCCGTAATGATAAATCGGGCAGCCCACCAAAGCAGCATTCGGATAGCGGCCCCGCTTATTCTGATGCATCACTACCCAAAACAAGCCATCCGGTGCCCAGCTGCGAATCGTATTACGAATAATCCTTGGTGCGCGGCGATACCATGCGGGGCTTTTTGCTACTAAATCCGGGCAACCATAGAAATGGTGATAATCAAATACCAGCGCTTCAACTTCAGGATTGGCTAAATGCTTTTCCATTGCGGCACGAATCAGTGGCGCATCTTCTTCATGAATGACTTCATCGCCTTCCAGATAAAATGCCCAATCACCGCTGCAATTAAACTGAGCAATCATTTTTTGCTGAGCATAGACATAGCCACGGTCTTTCATATCTTCATTCCAGGTGGTTTCAATCACCCGAATTCGCGCATCGCCAATGGCGCGCACGCGCTCCAGAGTATCGTCATCGCTTTTACCCACCGCCACGACCACTTCATCGCAAACGCTAAGTAAGCTTTTTAAACTTTCAATATAGGGATAGCCCAGCAGAGTGCCATTGCGCAGGAAGGTAAAGCCACTAACTTTCATAGGGGATCCATAAAATGTGAGGATCTATTAAACACAATGAGATAAGTAATTACGCAAAAGTTTTCCAGCAGAAGTACCTTTGACGCCTGTATGTGAAATACGGCAAGCACAGCGGGGAAGTTTTGCCTAAGTACTAAATTGTTAATAGAGCCTTGCGGGCAACAAGCCAATCGGGAGATTATAGCAGCCTCAATACAGCCTTATACGCCTGCAAATCATGTTAAAAATAAGTGGTCTGATTATTACGTTTAATGAAGCGCACAATATCGTTGAATGCCTGCGCTCCATGAAACAGGTTTGCGATGATATTGTGGTAGTTGATTCTTGCAGTAGTGATAACACCGTGGAATTAGCGAGACAAGAAGGTGCAACGGTGATTTCGCAGCCCTTCCTGGGCGATGGCCCGCAGCGCAGCGCAGGTTTGCCGCACTGCCGCCACGATTGGGTACTGAATTTAGACGCCGATGAGCGTTTAGAAGACGATTTGGTGGCTTATTTAAAAAATACTGATTTAAGCCAGCAAAATGTCAGCGCCATTGAAACGCGCCGCCGCAATTATATCGGCAATCAAACCACCCGCTTTGCCGGGCAATACCCGGATTATGTGCGGCGCATTTTTAATAAAACGCAGGTGGATTTTTCGCCTGTCGCTGCGCACACTAAAATTCAAAGCAATTCTTTAAAACAAATACCCGCGCATATTACCCATTATTCTTATAAAGATTATCCTGATATCTTTAAGCGAGCCTGCCTCTACGGCACATGGCAGGCGCAAACTATCGCAAAAACCAATAAAAAAATTGGCCCATTCACACCAGGCTTTCATTGCCTGTTTTCGTTTTTAAAACATTATGTGATTAAGCTGGGCTTTCTGGCCGGGCACGATGGATTAGCGATATCGTTAGGCAAAGCCATCGCCTCCTACATCAAATACGCCCATGCAATTGAATTACGCCGAAATAAAAACTAAAAACCAAAATCTTGAAGCACGGAGTTTAGGAGGACACAGAGGATCACGGAGAAAAAAACAGAAGGTATTTCTCCGTGACCCTCCGTGCTCTCTGTGTCCTCTGTGGTTCAAGATTTGGGTTTGAGTTTGGGTTTGGACTTCACATCATCGCAGCCAAGATGGCTGCCTCTATCGCCGACCAATCAGGCGCTGTTTCGCTGCTAACAATCACTTCAAAACGAGAATCGCGTCGATAAGCCGTGGAGGTGGCGCCGGGCATGCCATCTACCCAATCGAATCGATACCAGTCCCGCTCGGTATGAAACACGCCTTTCGCGCGGGATAAACCTGCTAATCCTAAGCTTTGCGGGCTGGATAGCGCATCAAATAAATCGGCCAGCTTGCCGCTAAAAAAGAGAGTTTCCGGGGAAAAAATCCAACCGCAGCTGTGCGAGCCTAAAGCAGAATGGGATTTTTTAATCGGCCAGACTAGCTCTTTTTCCACCGCAGCCACCGGTTTCACACGCTTGCGCAGATTATGGCTATGAGTGTTAGGCGTGCTGACAGCTGGCCAGCGCTCCGGATGCAGATCTAAATCCAGCAAAGCAGGATCGAATACGCCTTGCACCGCCTCTACAATGGCGAGCTTAGGCGGGAACATGGCTTGCGCCATTTTCCACGCTGCACCCATTTGCTCCACATCGGCCAGATCAGCCTTGCTCAGCACAATCACATCGGCCAATTGCAGCTGATCGCGCCATGTTTCATGGCTGGTATAGCGGCTGTCTTGTAAATGTCGTGCATCCAAAAGGGTGAGCACCGCCCGCACATCCAGCGCAGCGGCCAAAAAAGGATCCCGCAGCAAATCGATAATCCCAGCCGGATGGCCCAAGCCGGACGGCTCGATCAGCAGGCGATCCGGGCGCTTACCTTTGAGTAATTTTGTCAGCGTCACGCGCAGCATGGGGCTGGTGGTGCAGCAAATGCAGCCGCCAGGTACTTCAGCAACCTGCAAACCATCTGCCGCCACCGACAGGCTTGCGCCATCGATACCCACTTCGCCAAACTCATTCACCACCACTGCCCAGTATTCATTCTGCGGCTTGCTGGCGAGCAGCTTCATCATGGCGGTAGTCTTGCCCACCCCTAAAAAACCACTGATTAAATTGACCGGAGTGCGATTCATAGATTGTCATTAGTCCTAAAACAGAAAATCTCAAAGTTCTTTAGACACAAAACCCAAATCTTGAACCATGGAGGAAAAGGAGAACACGGAGGGCCACGGAGAAAAGCATTACAAGGTTTTCTCCGTGTAACTCTGTGTCATCCGCGCTCTCCGTGGTTCAAGAATTGGGTTTTATGTACAAGAAGAATTGCGGTGTTCTAGCTTATTGTGCCCGTATCAGGCTTAGGTTTATTTGGCCTTTGCACACCCGCATGCAATTGCTGCATCGCCCCGCCCATATCGCCCGCCAGCATTTTAGGCAGTACATGATGAGCTTTGATAAACACATCCATAATGCCTTCGAATTCTTCTTTGCGCGGTGGCTTGAGTACAAAATTAGCCACTTCGGCCTTATTGCCAGGATGGCCGATGCCTACGCGTAAGCGCCAGAAATCAGGCGTGCCCAGATGGGCCTGAATATCTTTCAAGCCGTTATGGCCGCCATTGCCGCCCCCCTGTTTGAGCTTGATCTGCCCTGCGGGAATATCCAGCTCGTCGTGCACCACCAGGATTTCTGCGGGCAAAATTTTATAAAACTGTGCTAAGGCCACCACAGATAAGCCGCTGCGGTTCATAAAAGTTTGCGGCTCCAGCAGCCATACATCACTGCCATGCAGGCGGGCTTTGGCAGCCAGGCCGTGGAATTTATTATCGTGGCGTAAAGAGGCATTGGCATCTTTAGCTAATTCATCCACCCACCAAAAGCCCGCATTATGACGGGTTTGCGCGTAGTCGCTGCCGGGATTACCCAGCCCTACGATCAGTTTAATTTGCGGCATAGTCTTTCTTAAAAACGGGCGAAAAGGGCTATATGATACCCTGGGGCCTGCCGACCTTTGATTTACAATTTGCACAGAACAATAAAACAATCAGCCACAGTGCTGTCTGTAATGCTTTAGCCAGCCGGGCTGTTATGCGCCCATTTTTCTGAGCGAGGCCATAGTTGCAGCATTGGGCTCATGACGGATAAGGCGCAAGCTGCCATCAGGGGCCAGATAAATTTTCCCCCATGCAATACGATCTGATTCTATTTCGATACTCCAGCCACCAGACCATGCCCAGCCTGCACTGGCAGGAATCAATTTAAACCGCCCAATCCAGCGGCCAGGAGTTGCCGCTGTCACGTCCCCTTCTGCGGGCACATCCAGACTAACCTGCCAGACAATTGTGCCTGTGTGATTCCTTAATACTAATTGCTGGGTATTTTCAGATGAATACTGGCTCAGCGTATAAAACGGCCAAGTCCCAGGCAAGCCCAGCTCCGCCTGGGCAATAAGCATACCCTGCGGTGCTTTATGGTCTACAGATACCTGCACATCCGTAAAATAAGGCGCGTAATCTAGGCCATCCTGGCGGACATGAAACGGCGAAATACCCAGCCTGGGAGCCAGCCAATAAATCAACAGACAAATTGTCAGCAATAGGGCTGCACCGTTCACTTTTGCCTTATGCCGCGGCGGTATCACTGGTAAATTAGCCAGCCAGGCTAGGGGGCTCCAGACAAAGGACTGAAGGTGATTCTGACTGGAATATAACTCTTCATCTCTCATTGCTTTCTCCATTTGTTACCAACAAAAAAGAATAGCAGATAGCAAGAAATGAAAGACGAAAAAAAACCCGCCGCAGCGGGTTTTTTTTGAGCTTTAAAACTTAAACAGCTTTTGCGCCGTTCAGGTTTACGATACCCAAGTCTTTACCAGAAGCCAGCGATACCAGTTCGATACCATCTGCAAGCTTGATGTCTGACAAGTGAACAGATGTCTTCAGTGCAGACAATTCGCTCAGGTCAACAGTAACAAATTCTGGCAGCTTGGAAGCTACGCAACGAACCATTACTTCGTTCAGCACAGTGCTGATCGAACCGCCTTGCATTTTAACGCCCAGGCAAGTGTCACCGTTGATGAAGTGCAATGGCACTTTCAATTCAACAACAGTAGCGTCGCTTACGCGTTGCAAGTCAACGTGCAGAACCAATTGCTTGAATGGGTGGTATTGAACAGCACGAACCAGAACTTGCTCGGAAGCAGCGCCTTCGATGTTCAGCTTGATCAGAGCAGTGTGGAACGCTTCTTTTTGCAAAGCGTAGTACATGCTGTTGTGGTCAAGAGTTACGGCTACAGGGGCTACATCGCCACCGTAAACGATTGCTGGCAAACGACCGTCACGACGCTGGCGGCGGCTCGCACCCGTACCTTGCGCGTCACGTGCTACTGCATTGATTTCAAAAGTCATGATAAAACTCCATAAGCACTTTGCTTACCCTCAGGGCAGGCTTAGTGCATTTAAATAAGTGCTGTCCGCGACCAGACAGCACAGCAAGCGGACCGAAGTCCAAAATTTAATCTACAAACAAGGACGAAACGGATTCGTCGTTGTTAATACGGCGCATCGTTTCAGCCAAGAGACCGGCAATCGATACCACACGTACACGACCACTGTCTTGTGCAGCCTGGCTGACCGGGATAGTGTCAGTCACAACCACTTCATCCAGGTCAGATTGCATAATGCGTTCTACTGCAGCACCCGAGAATACAGCGTGCGTTGCGTAAGCCAATACGCGTTTCGCACCGTGTTGTTTCAGGGCTTGTGCGGCTTTGCACAGGGTGTTGGCGGTATCGATCATGTCATCGATAATCACACAGGTACGGTCTTTAACATCACCGATAATATGCATGACTTCGGCAACGCCAGCCTTAGGGCGGCGTTTATCAATAATCGCCATATCCACACCCAATTGCTTAGCCATGGCGCGGGCACGTAATACGCCGCCTACGTCCGGGCTTACAACCATTAGGTTTTCATAGCGTTTTTCACGGATATCCGACAGCAATACAGGTGTCGAGTAGATGTTATCTACGGGGATATCAAAAAAGCCCTGGATTTGATCTGCGTGTACATCCACAGTCAAAACACGGTCTACCCCGGCCACGGTTAGCATATTTGCAACCACTTTGGCAGAAATAGGCACCCGTGCAGAGCGTGGACGACGATCCTGACGGGAATACCCAAGGTAGGGAATCGCTGCAGTAATGCGGCCAGCCGATGCGCGTTTCAGCGAATCAACCATTAGCATGACTTCCATCAAATTGTCGTTGGTAGGTACACAGGTGGACTGAAGAACAAATACATCGCGACCGCGAACGTTCTCCAGGAGCTCAACGGTCACTTCGCCGTCAGAGAATCGACCAACCGTTGCACGGCCGATCGAGATGTCCAGGTGGTTAACTACACTGTCAGCAAGCTTGGGGTTAGCATTGCCGGTAAACACCATGAGGCTATCGTAAGCCATTTCCGTATTCCAGAATGACGAAAAGCGTGTAATTTAAAATTACACGCTTCTCTGAGAATGATTGGCAGGGGAAGAAGGATTCGAACCTTCGCATGTCGGAATCAAAATCCGATGCCTTAACCAACTTGGCGACTCCCCTAATGAAACTGCCTAAAACTCGGCAAATTCATGTAATGGATGCTTACTTAATGACCTAGCAACATATCCGGTCATATTTTTAGGCAGGTCGTATATTACACGGTTTGCTTCGTTGGGTGAAGAAAAACTTGCAAAAACACAACTACCTGAACCAGTCATCCTTGCATTAGCATACTGGCTAAGCCACGTAATGTTTTCGCGTATTTCAGGATGATTCTTACAGGCCACGTATTCCAGATCATTTTGGGTGGTGGCGCTGCTGAGGTGCGGAACTTTAATCGGCGGCGTATTTCTTGTCAAGTCAGGATCAGAAAAAATTTGTGGTGTCGACACATGGACTTGCGGGTGTAGAACCACAAAATCAACGTCGGGCGTAGCCACTGGCGTCATGATTTCGCCGATTCCTTCTACGAATGCTGATTCACCAAAAATAAAAAACGGCACATCCGCACCAAGGCTTAAACCCAGCTCCATCAGCCTGCTGCGCGGCAAATTTAATTGCCATAAGCGATTAAGTGCCAGCATGACGGTAGCAGCATCTGAGCTGCCTCCGCCTACACCGCCCCCCATAGGCAAGCGCTTTTCCACGCGGATATCCACGCCTTTGTTGCAGCCGGTTTCTTTTTGCAGCAAGCGCGCAGCGCGCACAGTTAAATCACTTTCTGCAGGCACACCAGGCAAGGGATTCAGATGCTGGATTTCTCCGCCTTCATTGATGCGCAGGCTAATGGTATCGGCCAGATCAATCAGCTGAAAAACAGATTGCAGCAGATGGTAGCCATCGCTCCGGCGCCCCACAATATGTAAAAAAAGGTTGAGCTTGGCGGGAGCAGGAAAATCCTGCCAATCGTGTGAGTTACTCATTAAGGATTCCATTGCCATTCTGTAATCACAACTTTAATTTCTAAATCACTGCGGCTCAGCGTTAATTTGTGCGGCAAACTGGGCTGTCCGCGATAATCTGTGCTTTCAATACGCCAGCCTGATTGTAAGAGCAAACGGCCATTTTCAATCTCACTCTGGCTTGTTACTGCAAGCTCTGGATCAGCCTCACCACGCAACCACCAGCGCAAACCTGACACAGGCAAGGGCCAACCTAAAGTTTCAGCAATTAACTCATCAGCAGAGAAAGCTTTAGTTTCCCGCTGATTTGCATCACGCAAGCTGGCACTGCCAGGGCTGAACCGCAGCTCTGCCGCCGTTTGCCCAAGTGGCCCGGATAGCGAAAGCTCGCTTTGCTCACCCAGCTGATGCCAGTCAAATTGCGCATAATGCCTTTCATTTGCAACTTTTAAAGCCACCCTGCCACTAGCCGAATAACCTGCACGCGGGGCCTGGGGCACAGAGCTGCAGGCGCTTAATAAAAGCAGCAAAACCAGCCATAAACGCATCAGCGGATACCCAGGCGGGAAATCACCTCAAGCAGCGTTTCATTTTTTGCATCCACTAAAAGCGCCTCATCCACGATTTTTTTTGCTTCGGCTTTATCACCGAGCTGCCACAATACTTCTGCCAGATGAGCCGCCACATCCGGCTCGGTTAATTTTGCATAAGCCCGTTGCAGCAAATCTTTTGCCTCCTGCTTTTTGCCCTGCTTATAACGCAGCCAGCCCAAGCTATCCAGAATAACCGGGCTGTCTGGCTCAAGCGCAATGGCCTGCTCCAGCAGTTTTTCGGCTTCTGCCAGCTTACTGGTGCGTGTCAGCAGGGTATAACCCAAAGCATTCATTCCCTGAGCATTGGCGGGCAACAGCGCCACATACTTACGTAAATCGCTTTCAGCCAAGGCGTAATCACCTTGCATATCCGCCATTAAAGCCCGGTCGTAAATTAAATCTGCCGACTGCGGATAAGCAGCAATGCCCTTACTTAAAGTATCCACACCCTTTTTAAAATCTTTTGCCTCGCGCCACAGCTGCGCATCCATCTGGATGTGTTCAATCCGCGCCTGCTCAGTGTCTGCAGGCAAGGCCGCGATGGCTTTACGCGCCTCTTCCATTCTGCCTAAGCGGGCATAAACCCGGGGTAAGCGTTTTTTAGCAGAAGGTGCAAACTCGCCCCCTACCTGGCTATACCAGCTCAGTGCTTCATCAAAACGGTAGCGCTCTTCAGAAATCTGTCCAAGGTAATAACGCAAGTTATCCACATTGCGTGGGTTTTGTGTAATAGCCGCGCTTAAATTCCGGTAAGCCGTATCCAAATCGCGCTGCTGCAATGCAATTAAGCCAGTGCCAATTAAAGCGTCTAAATTTGTCGCCTGCAGATTCAGCACTTCCTGGTAAACCTGATTTGCCTCTGCTAAGCGCTGGGCAGCAACCAGCTCGCGTGCCAGCGAATTGCGCAGCACCAGCGACATCGGATTTTCTTTCACTGATTTTTGCAAAAACGCCACGCTGCTGGCAGGCGATTGATTCGATAAAAGCTGAGCTTTGTACTGAATCACCGCATCCCAATTGGGGCGGCTGGCCAGTGCGCGATCCAGCTCTGCAATTGCATCGTTAAAGCGCTCCTGGTTGGCCATCGCTACCGCACGGGCAAAATGCGCCTCTGGCAGCTGCGGATATTTTTGTGTCAGCTCATCCGTCAGCAGCCATGCGGCTTTTCTGTCGCTGGTTTTATCCCACAGCAAATGCATTTGCATAAAGAAAGCAGGGGCTTCCTCCGGTTTTGCAGCGAGTAAAGCCTCGATATGCGGGCGGGCTTCTTCTATCCGGTCAGCGCGAATTAATAAAGTCAGTAATATTTGCCGGGCCCCTACCGAATTAGGTGCGGCCGTAATCCATTGCTGAGCAGTTTCCTGAGCAAGCCCCAGCTGCCCTGCCCCTACCGCAACTTCTGTTGCCCGGCGCGCCACACGCGGGTCATGCGTGCGGTTAGCAAGGTCGTACCATGTTTGCGCAGAAAGTGCGGTGCGGCCACGCTGCAAAGAAATATCCGCGACTAAAAAGCGCAGCAATAAATCATTGGTTAAAGGTAAGCGCGATAAGGATTCCGGAGCAAAACTTTCATCCCTCACAGGCTCAGCATCACCTGCAGCTTCGGCGGGCTCGCTTGCGGCAGTGCCAGACGTTGATGCAACGGGCACAGAGGCGCAGCCGCCCAAGAATAAGCCGCTAATAAGTAAGCAAAGAGCATAGTGTCGGAAAGGGACGGGCATGGCACAATCCAGTAACGTCAGTAATCATTCCATATTAACTCGGATATTTCAGATAGTAATAGCTCGTCTTACGCTTACTTTATTTAAAACGCATAGCAAGCAATAAGCTAATGAATGCACCACACCATGCAGAAAAAGAACTAAATCCTTTTAAAACAGACAATTGCGTTGATTTTGTAAATTATTTCCGCGTCAGAACACCCCATAGCCCGATCAGGCTTCAGCCCGCTCACAGGAAGACAAAGTGCCAGAATTACCAGAAGTTGAAACCACACGAAGAGGAATCGCATCGCATATTGAGGGTGCAGAGATCAAAAGTGTGATTATTCGCCAGCCAAGGCTGCGCTGGCCCATTCCTGCCGATCTTGCACAAACGCTGGAAGGCCGGAAAATTCTTAGCCTGAGCCGCCGTGCCAAATACCTTCTTTTTAGCTTTGAGCACGGCACACTGATTATCCATTTAGGCATGTCAGGTAATTTACGCGTATTAACTGAAGCTTTTCCTGCAGAAAAGCACGATCATTTTGATTTGGTTTTAAGTAATGGAAAGCGGCTGCGCTACCGGGACCCGCGCCGTTTTGGCGCTTGCTTGTGGCAAGCCACAGAAAACGGACCACATCCGCTATTACAAAAGCTGGGGCCGGAGCCATTATCAGAGCAATTTAATACCGACCATCTTCTATCAGCCAACTCTAATCGGAAAATAGCGATTAAACTTGCGATTATGGATAATCATACAGTGGTAGGCGTAGGGAATATCTATGCCTCTGAATCATTATTCAGAGCAAAAATTAATCCAAACCGGGCGGCAAATAGCTTAAATCCTCAGGAATCAGCGCAATTAGTTGCAGCAATCAAAGCAACACTAGGGGATGCAATTATTGCGGGCGGAAGCACACTGCGTGATTATGTGGATAGCGATGGTAAAGCAGGTTATTTTCAGCTGAGTGCATTTGTATATGGCCGGGCAGGTATGCCGTGCCGCATTTGCAACTCTGAAATTAAACAAATACGCCAGGGGCAACGCAGTACATTTTATTGCCCACATTGCCAGCATTAATAATTTAATTAAAAAGAACGACTTACAAAGCCTGCATTTGTGCGGGCATCGCAAATAGAGAGATGGCAATGAGCACCGATTATCTGCATCAAAACGATTTGGCAGTAAATGACCCAAGTGGCAGCGATCGCTTAGTCGGGGATTTCCAGGCGTACAGCACTTGGCGTGCCGAACTCACGCAGGCGATCAGCCAGCTTGCACGCTGGTTAACCGAGCAGGATTTAGAAGACGCACAAAGTAATTTACGTATTTCCCAGCTGATCGAAAAACTGCGTGAAGACAAACTGAATATTGCGTTTGTGGCGGAGTTTTCCCGCGGGAAATCAGAGCTCATCAATGCGATTTTCTTTGCTCATTATGGCAAGCGCATCCTGCCCTCATCAGCAGGCCGCACTACCATGTGCCCTACCGAGCTGCTTTACGATGCATCACGTGAGCCATCAATTCAGCTGTTGCCCATTGAAACCCGCGCTCAGAATGTCACCACCAGCGAATACCGCCGCTATCCGGAAGAATGGAAAACCATTCCTCTGGATATCAATGATTCTGACGCCATGTTTGAGTCGTTTCGCCATGTAGGCCTCACACGCCGTGCCCCGGTGGCAGAGGCCGCCAGCTATGGGCTTTATAATGCAGAAGACCCGGATCAGCTGATTGCGGTGGACGCCCAGGGCACTATTGAGATTCCATGCTGGCGCCATGCAGTGATCAACTTCCCGCATCCGCTGCTTAAGCAAGGCCTGGTCATTTTAGACACGCCGGGCCTAAATGCGATTGGTACAGAGCCAGAGCTGACGCTTAATCTGCTGCCAAATGCACACGCTATTCTGTTTATTCTGGCGGCAGACACGGGTGTAACCCGCTCTGATATTGATATCTGGCGCTCCCACATTGCCAAAGGCGGCAATCGTGGCCGCTTGGCTGTGCTTAATAAAATTGACAGTATGTGGGACGAATTAAAAACCCCAGAGCAAATCGAAGCGGAAATCGAGCACCAGATCAACACAACGGCCGAGCTGCTGGGCGTGCCTGTTGGCCATGTTTATCCTATTTCGGCACAAAAAGCGCTGGTGGCAAAAGTAAATCAGGACGTCGATTTACTCGCCCGCTCGCGCCTCACTGCCCTGGAAGAAGCGTTGTCTAACGAGCTGCTTCCATCCAAGCAGGATATCGTGCGCGACAGCACCATTACCGAAGTGGAAGACATCGTTAAAAGCATGCGCTCCATCCTTAGCGTTCGCCGCAGCGGCGTGCTGGAGCAGCTGAACGAGCTATCCACCCTGCGCGGCAAAAATCAGGATGTGGTCGGGCAAATGATGGACAAAGTCCACGCCGACAAACGCAAATTTGAACAGGGCTTGGTGCGTTTTCAGGCCCTGCGCAGTATTTTTAGCCAGCAAACCAATCAATTATTATCCTTGCTGGGCATTGATGCGCTGAAAAGCAATATTGAAGCCGTACGCAATCAAATGGAACACAGTATGTTTTCCTTTGGCGAAGGCGGCCTGCGCGCCATCATGGATCAGTTTTTTAAAGACGTAAACGGCAACATCAGCCAGTCTGCCGTACAGGTAGCTGAAATCCAAGCCATGATGGCGGCAATGTATAAAAAGTTTAGTGAAGAACACGGCCTTGGCAATGTCACGCCTCCGCCCTTCTCTACTTTGAAATACCACAAAGAAATTTCACGGCTGGAAAAATCCTTCCGCGAGCATTTCAACACCATCAGCACCCTGCTGACCACCAGCAAGGGCAAGCTCTCGCACAAGTTTTTTGAAACCATTGCCAGCCGTGTGCTTTATGTATTTGAAGTAGCCAACCGCGATGTTGAAAACTGGCTGAAAGCGGTGATGGCTCCGATGGAAACACAGGTACGCGAGCATCAGCTGCAATTACGCCGCCGCCTGGAAAGCATCAAGCGCATCCATAAGGCCACCGACACACTGGAAGGCCGTATCGAAGAGCTGGAAGAAATGGACAGACAGCTCGGCACCCAGCTGGCCGATATGGACGGGCGTTTACGCAATATTTATACCGCGCTTAATGCAGATATTTTTGCGGCAAAAGCAGCGTAAATACGCATAAAGAGCGCCTTCAGGTGAAAAAGCCCTGCAGGCAGGACCCTACAACGTTTCCCGCCTTCGCGTTTTAGCCTTCACCCGAACCTTTCAAGCTTCATCGTGTCTTACAGGATCTGTCTATCAACGCCGCCCTTCACAGGCGGCGTTCTCTTTTGGAAGCTGATATGTCTGATATTTTGCTGGAAATCTGTGCCGGATCGGTCACCTCATGCCTCGCTGCCCAAGAAGGCGGCGCACATCGGGTTGAGTTTTGCGACAATCTGCTTGAAGGTGGCACCACACCATCTTACGGGCAAATCGCCGTTGCCAGAGAGCGGCTGTGGATTGGCCTGAATGTCATTATCCGCCCGCGCGGTGGCGATTTTTTATACACAGAACTGGAATACGAAGTGATGCAGCGCGATATTATCGCCTGTAAAAAGCTGGGTGTAGAAGGCGTAGTAATCGGCATACTCACGGCCAATGGCCATATTGATGTACCACGCTGCAAAGCCCTGGTTGAGCTGGCCAGCCCCATGCAAGTCACCTTCCACCGCGCTTTCGATGTGGCGCAAAACCCGCTCAAAGCGCTGGAAGACGTGATTGCCAGCGGCTGTAACCGCCTACTGAGCAGCGGCCAGGCCGCTACGGCCTCAGAGGGTGCGGCCATGCTCAAAACGCTGCAAACCGCCGCTGGTGATCGCTTAATCGTTATGCCCGGTGCAGGTGTACGCAGTAATAATATTGCTGAATTAGTCGCCGCTACCGGCTGCAAAGAATTCCACACCTCGGCCCGTCTGCCCTTTGCCAGCAAAATGCGCTATTGCAACCCGAATGTGCATATGGGCATCCCCGGCCAAGACGAATACGCCTTGATAGAAACGAATGTCGAGTTAGTAAAAGAAATCATCGCGAAAGCATCCATATAGATATAACGATTAGATCCTTCGCTTAACTGCATTACTTCGGTAAATTCCTAAGGATATAAGCTTCGTAACCGATTATTTTGCCCGGATAAAGTATGACTACCCTCAGTGAAGCAAGGCTGACTCACCTTAAGCAACTCGAAGCAGAGTCCATCCATATTATTCGAGAAGTAGCCGCAGAATTTGATAACCCGGTCATGCTCTATTCCATCGGTAAAGATTCTGCCGTAATGCTGCATCTGGCCCTGAAAGCCTTTGCCCCGGGCAAAATGCCTTTTCCGCTGATGCATGTGGATACCACATGGAAATTCGGCGAAATGATCACATTTCGCGACAAAATGGCAGCAAAGTGCGGCTTTGACCTGATTGTTCATATCAATGAAGAAGGCGTAAAAGCAGGCATCAACCCATTTAGCGCAGGCTCAGCCAAACACACCGACGTAATGAAAACCGAAGGCCTGAAGCAGGCGCTGAATAAATACAAATTTGATGCCGCCTTTGGTGGCGCACGCCGTGACGAAGAAAAATCCCGAGCCAAAGAGCGCGTGTATTCATTCCGCGATAAAAACCATCGCTGGGATCCAAAAGTGCAGCGCCCGGAGCTATGGAATATCTACAACTCCAAAATCGACCAGGGCGAAAGTATCCGCGTTTTCCCGCTGTCTAATTGGACAGAGCTGGATATCTGGCAATATATCTATATGGAAAACATCGATATCGTGCCGCTCTACTACGCCGACGTTCGCCCCGTGGTAGAGCGAAATGGCACCCTGATCATGGTAGATGACGACCGTATGCCATTAGAGCCAGGTGAAGTGCCGCAAATGAAATCGGTGCGCTTTAGAACGCTGGGCTGTTATCCGCTCACCGGCGCGGTGGAATCCACCGCGCAAACGCTGCCAGAAATCATCCAAGAAATGCTGCTGACCACCACCAGCGAACGCCAAGGCCGCATGATCGACCACGATTCATCTGGCTCGATGGAAAAGAAAAAAATGGAAGGGTATTTCTAAAAGCGGGGAGTAGGGATTAGAGAGTGGGGAGTAGATAAGGAGAGATTTTACTCCCTACTCCCCCTCCCTACTCCCTAAACAGTCCGACACCTATCTGCATTCCCTTGATACTCCCCACTCTCGGAATATAAACATGTCACACCAATCTGATCTGATCGCCAGCGATATCGAAGCCTATTTAAAGCAGCATGAGAACAAAGACCTGCTGCGTTTTATTACCTGTGGCAATGTGGACGACGGTAAATCCACCCTGATCGGCCGCCTGCTGCACGATTCAAAACTGATTTTTGAAGACCAGCTGGCCGCCATTCAAAAAGACAGCAAAAAGTTTAACACCACCGATCAGGAAATCGATCTGGCCCTGCTGGTGGATGGCCTGCAAGCTGAGCGCGAGCAAGGCATTACCATCGACGTGGCATACCGCTACTTCAGCACCGATAAGCGCAAATTTATCATCGCCGATTGCCCCGGCCACGAGCAATACACCCGCAATATGGCCACAGGTGCCTCCACCTGTGATCTGGCCGTGATTCTGATCGACGCGCGCTACGGCGTGCAAACCCAGACCCGCCGCCACAGCTATATCGTCAGCCTGCTGGGTATTAAGCACGTGATTATCGCCATCAATAAAATGGATTTAGTTGAGTTCAGCGAAGCGCGCTTTAATGAAATTCGCGCAGAGTATCTGACGCTGGCTAAATCCCTCAATATCGCCGACATTCAGTTTGTGCCGATTTCTGCCCTGCGCGGCGATAATGTAGTGACACCAAGCGAGCAAGCGCCCTGGTATAGCGGCCTGACCTTTATGCAGCACCTGGAAGCCGTGCAAATCAATCGCGACAGCCGCCTGGAAGCCTTCCGCCTGCCGGTGCAATACGTGAACCGCCCTAACCTTGATTTCCGTGGCTTTTGCGGCACCATCGCCGCTGGCCGCGTTTTCCCTGGCGACGAAATCATCGCCCTGCCCTCCGGCAAGACCGCCAAGGTCAAAGCAATTGTCACCTATGAGGGCGAATTAGACACCGCCTTCACCGGCCAGGCGATTACCCTGACGCTGGATCGCGAGATCGACATCAGCCGTGGCGATATGATCGTCAAAGCCAGCGAGCTAGCCCCGCAAACCGGCCAGGCACTTGATGCCCACATCGTCTGGATGAACGAAGCACCACTCACCGTTGGCAAAGAATACGGCTTTAAACTGGCAGGCAAAAATGTCTTCGGCCGGGTCAGCCAGATTAGTCACCGTGTAGATGTAAACAGCATGGAGCACGTAGAGGCCAGCGAGCTGAAACTCAACGAAATCGGCCTCTGCCGCGTCATTCTGAATGCACCCGTCGTGTTTGATAGCTACCGCGACTGCAAAGGCACCGGCAGCTTTATCGTGATCGACCGCCTGAGCAACGCCACCGCAGGCGCAGGCATGATAGAACAAGCCGCAGCCCATTCCGCCAGCGATAAGCAGGATGAACTGGCCAAATGGCGGGCGTTTGAAGTGGATTTAAATGCGCTGGTGCGTAAACACTTCCCAGAATGGGGCGCAAGGGATGTGAGGGAGATTTTTAAGGAGTGATGGTTGTTAAATACCCATAAAATATAAAAATGGCCCACTCATTGAGCGGGCCATTTTTTTAATACTTATGCTGCAATACAGTTTTTATTTTATCTAAACGCGGATCATCCTGAACAGAAGCAAAGCTCTCTCTAAATGAGCCAATAAACTGCGGATATTGATCAAGTATATTCTTCACAATTGCCGCACCTTCATCTGGCCTGTTTTTATAGCTAATAAAAATAGCGTGCCTGAATATCATTTCTGCATGAGGGCGGAATTTCAAAATTTTGCTGCTTAAATAAAGCTTATAGTCCAGGTTTCTATCGTCTAAGCTAAGCATTGCTAAAGTATAAAAATCAGCCATGTCCTCAACAAGTAAATCCCCCCCTAGCGATACACTTTCTTTCACTAAAGCTTCGGAATATGCTCCGCTTTCATACCGGTTATTCAAATCAATCAACTTTACAACCGAATATAAGCCATAAATACTTGCAACAAGAATAAATACTGGAAATATATATTTAACTCCAGGCCTTGCTGTTGATGTGTAACTATACAAGTCCAGCTTTACTGTAGACGCCAAAATAGTAAATAAGATAAAGAAAGAAGCATACCAAAGTGGGTATTCAAGCTGGCTATGAATAAACATGGTAGACAGTGCAATGAGTACAAAGGCCGCATGGATATCCAGCTTATTTTTTATAATTCCATATACTACAGCTATTGTGCCAAACAACAGGCTGATTCCCCCTAATATGCCCGTTTCTGCCAGCAGTTGTAAAAAGATATTATGGCAATGTGCAAATAACTGATAAACAATCTCCCCGCCTTTATAAGGAAACTGCGCGCCTAATTGATAACTAGCCGCAGCATAAGTACCCACTCCAGTCCCAAACCAGGGGTTTGCCAAGAAGGTGTGCCAAGCTTTTTGCCACTCCGGCCAGCGAGTATCATTAACACCAGCGCCCAAGCGCTTTAAGCCACTTCCCTCGGTTAGTAAAGGGAAATACTCAACCATTATTTTATTCAAATATGGGCTAAGTACCTGAAATACAATACAACACGCCAAAAACCATAAGAAAGCTTTACTAAATTTTTTAGTATTATCGCCTTTGAAGTGCAATAGGGCGACAACGGCAAATCCCATCGCAATATATAATAAAGCTGTTCTGGACATAGACAAAGAAATAGCCAAGCCAATAGCAATAATAGTGCCAATAAACGTTATTTTTTTTATTTCTGCCTGAGCATATAAATAGCAAGTTGCTGCACCACTCATAAACAAATAGTCTGCAAATTGATTACGCTGAAACATGAAACCGTTTGGTGTTCTATTTACATTGATATGAGGAACCCATAAAGGCAAGCCATCAACCCATTGTGAGTAAATAGTAAAAAATCCTGAAATTTTAGCCACACAAAAAACAAACTGTAATAAACCACCAAAAAACATCCCCCTTGCAATGAGTGGAATTATTTTTTCTTTACAGCCACTTATATTATAAACATGGTGAGATAAAGCAGCACCAACAAGTAAAAAATATATACTAATCAAGCCAATTGAATCATAACTTGGATTATTTATTATTTTACTAAGCACAACGGCGAAGACTAGCCCTAAAAACATAACAGGAATTGGCCCAATATGTAATTTTCTTTCTTCACCCTTCTTCATCAAAAGTAAGCCAGCTAAGAACAGTGCAACAATTTCTGCAATCCATGTCCCATAAGGCCTATATGGATAAAGAGAAATAAATGGCAACACAGCAACTAAATACAATGTTCTAGAAAAGCATTTCATATTTTTCTTTACATAGAAAAAGACGCACAAAAAATATTGTGCGTCTTTTATATAAAATCAAAGTTTAAAATATTAATATATAAAAAACTAAGAAATTAAAAACTTAGCCTTGGCATTCTTTAGCAGCAACTTTAGCCTTATCGCCTGAAGCAACATCGGACGTACATGTCCATTTGCCATCAGCCGCAGCACGAGTAAAAGTAATAGTTTTATCTTTTACACTCAAAGGACCACTATTAATTTTGCATTTAATAGTCCCTGTTTCTGCACCAGATGCAAATGCAACCTCATTTGTTACACAACTGCTAGTCGCTTGCTTTAGCCCAACAAGTTCAGTTGTTGGCTGAGTGCCTTCAGAGATCAAAGCATCTACACCAGTAGTACCAGCAGATACTTCAGCTAAGGCAGCACCAAATTTAGACTTCGCTGTGTAATTTTGGTACGAAGGAATCGCAACCGCAGCCAAGATACCGATGATCGCAACAACGATCATCAATTCG
The DNA here is from genome assembly GCF_002735645.1 of Iodobacter sp. BJB302. Lineage (GTDB taxonomy): Bacteria > Pseudomonadota > Gammaproteobacteria > Burkholderiales > Chitinibacteraceae > Iodobacter. Next base: position 77,476 of record NZ_PDZG01000007.1, on the reverse strand, counting down.
ATCAGGGTAAAACCTTTTTGCATGTTTTTCATACTGCACTCCTACAACCATTAGGAAGCACTGCCCCTGCTGTGCTTTACCTATGATTTTACGTGGGAGACTACTAAGCAACTAGCGTGCCAGAAACCCACGCTGCTTAAGTAAGATATAAACCTTACTCATCTTGCCGCCTTGGAATAGTAGAGAAAAAGACTCTGTTCTGCTTAATCTCTATCTACTCAATTATTAATACAACTACTTTGCTGAAAACTTTTTTATCATTTCAAGATTATTTGCTAATGATTGAGCGCCGTCTAAAACATTGCCTTTAGGCGTTTCATATTCAAGATAAAGATTATCATCGGTGCTAACCCATGCCTCAGGGTCTCCACTTGATACTTTTAGTAAAAATCGATCAAGGCCCTCGGGCTCTAAGAGTATTTTTTGTGCCAGCTCATTTACAGGACGATCATAAATTTTTAAAACTTCTTTTAATCCAGATGTCTGGCTAATTAAATCAGCGTAACTTTTCTTAGGGCTGCGATCATGATTATTCGTCGCCACAATAATTCCCTGCCCGCCAATTTCATACAACCAGACATATTTAAACTCACTGCGTACTGAAGCTAAAACACTTAATAAATCATTGAGCTGTGTATGGTGTAATTGTACCCACTGCTGTAATACCCCATCAGACTTCAACTTTCTTTTAGCCAGAGCATAAAACTCCTGATTATATAAAGAAGCTGCACCGGCAAACCAAATTGAAGTAATTTCAAGGCCAATCAAATCATAAGACTTATCAGTAAGTAATAAATAATTCCTGCCATCCGTAATATAAGTAGCAACGCCTTTTTTTTCAGTGACATGCTGGTTAATCGCAGGAAAATGCTGATTTGCAAGTCTCACAATATCGGAACTTAGATCAACGATATCCAGATTTTTAAAGCCTGTCTCATTTAATACGCGGCTGGTTGCCCCTGTGCCATAACCTATAACCAGGGCACGCTCTCTTGCATCCGTATGTAATAAAGGAGCAAGAGCAAAGCCAGTTTGAGCCTGCATTTCACCTTTTAATGCATTATTTCCTTGAAATTTACCATTAGTAAGTAATGTCTTAACCTGCTGATTTTTATTTAAGACTACTGTTGTTAACCCACCATCAATACTCTCCGCATGATCAATTGACTCCCCCCAGTTTAATGCAGAAAAATACACATTTGCCCCGGAAGCAAGTTCAGTGTAGTTAAACGATTTTGGTTGAATATAAAAAACAACAACAACAATTAAGGCAAAAATAATATTTAATTTATTACTGTTTTTTATAAAACTTACACTTAGCATTATTGCCAGCGTAAAAGCCAAACATGCTAATATTTTTATTGATAAAAGCACACCAAGTGCAGGAATCAAAACAAAGCTGGTGAGCAACACCCCGACAATATTACCGCTTGTATTCAAGGAATTTGCCAGCCCCAAAGCCACTATTGGGTGATTAGGAAATGCAGTAGCGACGCAATTCATGGCAACAGGATAAATTGCACCAATTAATAAAGCGGGTGGAAACATGGCACAAAAACACACTAAACCACGAATAAACTCCCTGGCACCAAAGGCCTGAGCCGATGGATAATTGGCAAAGCTCGCAAAATACGCAGGAATGCTTTGCCAGCTAAATACCCCTAATAAAATTACAGCAGCAAGACTGAACTCAAGCAATGCTAATATATTTGGACTTTTTAGCCATGGTTTGATTAAGATAGACCCTGCAGCCAGCCCTAATAAAAAGGTGAACAGCATCAAAGAAAAAGCATAGCTGCTATTGCCAGCCACCACGGCAAGTAAAAACATATATTTCACTTCCAAAGCTAAAGTAATTACACCACCGAAAAATAAAACAGTCAGAGCCTGAACCCCCTTTAGTCTATTAACTGGTAACTGCGTATCAATATATACATCCTTAGTATTTAAATAATGAGCACGTTTTTCATGACGCTTAAATAATTGAATACCAATAAATGCAACAAAAAAGTTTATTGCCGCAGCAAATGCCGTGCTTAAAGAAATACCAAACTTCGGAATAATAAAATAACCAGCTAATAAAGCACCAAATGCAGCGCCTATGGTATTTGCAGCATAAAGATTAGCAACTGCCAAATGAAGCTGGCCTTGTTTTTCTCGGCAATGTGCTAATAATAAAGGCATAGTAGCTCCCATCACAATAGTAGGGGGCAAGAGCAATATGGCACCTAATGCTAGCCTGTAAAAAGTAAGCACTCCTGCATCCGGGGAAACTCCGGAGGCAAGAGAAACATATAACGATTGAATTAACTTAAATAATAATGGTGTAATAATACAATAGACACCAATAAACAGCTCGCATGAAATATATCCTAATAATGGGCGGTGAGTTTTAATCCATCCGCCTAAGCCGGCTCCCAGTGCCATACCTCCCATATATGTTGCTAATACCGTATATGTAGCTATGCTGCTGCTGCCAAAAATTAAAGCCAGCTCTTTTGAAAAGACTACTTCATAAATAAGCCCGGAAAATCCAGATAATATAAAAAGATAAAAAATTGGTTTTAAATTATTATTTTCCTGTAAATTAGCTTTAGCTATTGGCATATTTGATACAGATGAAAAATGCTCATCCTGGGCTTTAATCATTCTCCGATAATATAAACTTGAAACAGCAATTGTAAAAATCACGGATATCCATGATAAATAATTATTTTTAGTATATATATCAAGAGATAACCTTAAAGTGACAACCCAAAACAACCACAAACTTAAGCCAATCAAAATACATTTCCATCTGTGCACATTTTCTATTGGCAATCCTCTTAAAAAAATACCTTGCAAAGCGTAAGAAAAAGGAACCGCAACAATTAAATCAATCAGATAGTGTTCACCCAGCCCCAAAGTGGCAATAATCGTGAGTATTCCAATAATAAAGAAAAACCTTGCTTGCCATTTTCCTTTCATGAGAATTGCATTCAGCCACATAGTAAAAGCCCATCCAAAATGCATGGAAGGGAAAGCATTTCTGGGAAAAGTAGCTTGATTTACAACGGGAATTGAAATTATATTATCTAATGGCGGCATATTATGTGGAAAATAATTTCCAAATAAATATTTAGGACCCATTGCTGGAAGCAGTAAATAGGCAAGCAGGCATACTATAAAAATTGAGCTAAACCAAAACAGTAAAAGATATGTTTTTGGAGGCTCTTTTGACTGCATCTGCTGAACATACTGCAAGCCCATACCAAGAGGGAGCGCCAGATAAACAGGGTATATAATAAAATTTAACAAATTTGGATTGTCTGCAATATATTTACTTAAAATAACACTGGCAGAAAACCCTAAACTGGCATCAAATTTATATAAAATAGCATCATAAACCCTGGGGCTAAGAGAGCTTGAAATTGAAACTATTCCAACTCCGTATACAGAAACAATCGCAATAATTAAAACTAAGAATAGTTTTTCCTTAGCTTGCGTTCTTATTGTATGATTTAAATCATAAAAACCTGTGTACATGAGTAAAAAAAATGAAACAATCCCCAGAGTTAATAAAATAATTGTTATTTTTTTAACTGCATCATTATCTTTCACCATAAAATATACATAAATAAAACAAACAACACCGCTTAATAACCATATTAATTTTGCAGCATTTTGTCTGTGAGTGCTTAAAAGCATAACACTGGCAAAACTAAAAATTGATGACATAGTACCTAGCTGCCAGATGCTTAACACTAAACTGTCAAAAGAATATTCTATTAAACCGATATATGAGAAAAATATTTTCACTAAAATACCAAAAATCGCAATGAAAAATGATATTTTTATTTCATGACTAAATTTATAGTTGTCAATTTTAGTAAAATTGCAATCATCTAACTTAGTCATTGTATAAGCCCCTGAGAAAAACAAACTATAGTTGTATATAATTTCTAGACGTATAAAATAATTTTTTCAACAAAAAAAATGAGCTAATTAAAATTAGCTCATTTTGTTAAGTACAAACTTTTTATTTACAATATTTCACACCAAGGCATGTACCTGTTTGAGTCCAATTAATTGCTGAGCTTTCAGCATTCAGAGTTGGCGTTAAAATAAAGGTATAAGACCCTGTTGCGGCAGTACCTGTAAAACTAATAACACCATTTGTTACCGTTCCGCCTGAAGCCAAACCTGCAGTCGCAACTGACGGGGTAGCTGGAATCCCATTTGTACCCCCATTACAACCCGCAAAGGTATTTAAATCTGACTGACACATAGAAACAGCCTGCTTGTACGAATCAGAAACACTCAGCACTTCAGAGAATTTCGCTTTCTTGGTGTAGTCCTGATAAGAGGGGATCGCCACTGCTGCCAGGATACCGATAATGGCTACAACAATCATCAATTCGATCAGGGTAAAACCCTTTTGCATGTTTTTCATTTCTTGCTCCTAACCTTTGATTTAAAAGCTTTTTTCCCTGAGCACTTACATGCAAAATATGTTCTTTGCTTGGGTATGACAATGCAATATAGGTGCCTGACGGCATAGGTTTCAGGGGTAAGCTGATTAACGGCGGGATTAGTCGGCAGACCAACGGTGAGTGCTTTATACTTTGTTGAGTACTGCCTGTTAGGCAGCTGCCGTTGTAGCTCAGTTGGCAGAGCAACTGATTCGTAATCAGTAGGTCGGGTGTTCGATTCACCTCAACGGCACCATCTGATTTAATTAAAAAAAGCCCCACTGGGGCTTTTTTTATTGCGGTAGTCAACTGCAATGTGACGAAAATGGTCAGGTAGCGCCCAAATTTGACATCAGGCAGATCATTTATTCCAAATGTCATATTATAAGCACATTGTGAATAAGCTTAAAACCAGCCAATTTTCAGGCAAAAATTGAAGTCTTTTATGCTGAAACAGCAAGCAAACCCAAGCCATGGCGGGCGAGCAGGGTGGCGGTGTCGTGCAGGGGCAAGCCCATTACGCCGCTAAAGCTGCCCTGCAGATCAGATATAAACAGCCCCGCCGTGCCTTGTATGCCATAACTGCCCGCCTTATCCATAGGCTCACCGCTTGCAATATATGCGGCGATTTGGGCTGGGCTGAGTGCCATAAAGGTAACGCTGCTGACCGACAGCAGCACTTCTGTGCCGGTATTGGTGCGTAAACCCAGGCTGGTAAGCACTTCGTGGCTGCGGCCGGACAGCTGCTCCAGCATGGCCGCAGCGTCTCTGGCATCTAGGGGCTTACCCAGGATTTGCCCGTCCAGCACCACCGTGGTATCTGCTGCTAAAACAGGCAGGGGATGCTTGCCCTGTGCCAGCATGGCTTGCCAGCCTGCTTCTGCCTTGGCTTTGGCTAAGCGCAGCACGTAGTCTTTGGCGGTTTCATTTGGAAAGGGTGTTTCATCGATGGGGGCAGAGATGCGCTCAAATTGAACGCCAATTTGCGCCAGAAGCTCCTGGCGGCGCGGGCTGCCTGAAGCAAGATAGAGTTGGGTCGTTGGCATGGTTTTTTATATCAGGATTTAGAAGAAATGGATGGCCAATTGGGGTGATGGGTATCGCCAAAAACCAGCTCTACCCATCCTGTAAGACCAAGCATCACTCACGATGATAAGGGTGGTTATTAATAATCGATACGGCCCGATAAAGCTGCTCGGCCAGGATCACTCTGACCATGCCATGGGGCAGGGTCATAGCGGAGAGTTGTAATAGCTGATCGGCGCGCTTTTTTACGCTTGGGTCGAGGCCATCGGTGCCGCCGATGATAAATACCGTTTCACGGCCATCAATTTGCCAGGTCTTCATTTTTTCAGCGAGCTGCATCGTAGTCCAGTTGGCACCATGCTCATCCAGCGCCAGAACACGGGCATCTTGCGGGATGGCGGCCAGAATGCGCTCGGCTTCATCCACCATTACTTGCTGTGCCGTTTTGCCACTGCCACGTTTATCGGGCTTCAGCTCAAGCAATTGCAGAGGAAAATCGCGGGGCATGCGTTTAGAAAACTCTTTATATCCGGAGTCAATCCAATCCGGCATCTTGTGCCCAACAGCAATTAAAGTGAGTTTCATACGGCTTCAGGCAAAGGGGCGAAGCTTAGCGGTTTAAGCGATGCGAGGGTAGAGGCGTGCAAAAATTGCTTCAGATCTGCATAGGGCATCGCCTTGGCATAGAGCCAGCCTTGGCCCCATTCAACACCCATTTCTTTCAGCGTATCTGCCTGCACGCTGGTTTCGATTCCTTCTGCCACCACGCTCAGACCCAAGTCTTTAGCCATTTGTACAATATGCGATGCCACATAATGCGTGGCGGCACCACTGCCTAATGCGTGCACAAAGCTTTTATCGATTTTTAATATATCAACAGGCAGATTATGCAAATAGCTGAGGCTGGAATAGCCCGTGCCAAAATCATCAATCAGGATGACGTGGCCCGCTTGCCGCAAGCGGGTAATCACCTCGATCTCGTTCTGGCCCATGACCAGGCTGCGCTCGGTAATCTCCAGCTCTATGCGACTCGGGGCCAGCTGATGTTTTTTGCACAGAGCAGCCAAGTTTTCTACAAACATTGGCGAAGCTAAATCTGCCCCCGCTAAATTCACAGAGACCGCAATATCCGTATTTGCAAGCTGCACTAAATCAGCAGCCACCTTTTCCAGAACATATTGTGTCAGCAGGCTGATCTGGCCGTTTTCTTCGGCATAGCCAATAAACAGATCTGGGCTGATTTTGGAGCCATTTTGCCTTTTCCAGCGTAATAACGCTTCGGCACAACACACCTCACCGGTAGCCAGCGTTACCATAGGCTGATAATACACTTCAAACTCGCCCAATTGCAGGCCTTCAATGATCTCCAGCCCCATGGTAAAGCTGCGGCGGGTAAACCAAATAATAATGCCAATCAAAACAAGACAAATGACGCTGCATAACGGCAGCAAATCTTCAAAATAATCCAGCCATGCACGCTGCAATTCTTCGAGGGGCAAATAGGCCGTAATAATGTACTCAGGGTTCGTTTTGCTCACCCTGGACTGGCTTAGCCATGTATTGTCCGGCTTACTCTTTGCCCCCTGACTGCTTGCCAGTATCCGATGATTCAGCACGGCTTCAATATATAAGCCACGTTTTTTTACCGGCAGAATATCCACCAGATACAGGGAATCCATCACTGCGTAGTAAGGGCCAGCTCCATATAAAACAGAGGGCTTAGGGAGATCTCCTTTAAACTCAAACCAAAGCGAGCGCCCCATGGTGGTTTTCTGATCCCGCTTTGGCAAAGGGTAAACCAGGCGGCTGGCGGCAGAGCATTGCACAATGCCATCAGGTGCATACAAAACATTTCGCACAAACAACTCGTCAAAGGCAATTTCACTTAAACGTTGCTGATGTTCTTCACTGCAGTCATTTAAGGCTGAGTTATTTAGTTTATCCAAAAATTGACTGCTTACTGCAAACACACGATCGCTGCGCAGCATGGCTTGCTCTGCAATATCCTGCAGATAGCTCTGTAACTCTTTTTTTGCCTGCCCTCTGGCCAGCCAGGCTGCAAACATGGTGACTGCCACACAGGCAAGAATCGAGATTAGAATGGCTTGCCAGAATAGTTTCTTTTTGCGCATACGATTATGCTTACATCCTATCTTTAGGAAAATGTCCTTCATCGTAATATTTTTAGCCTAGCCAAGCATGACCATAAATACAAATCACACATTTATCGCCTACGAGCACCCTGATTTTCTGGTTGCCATCAAACCCGCTGGCCTGTCTTTTCATCAGGAAGACGGAGAAGCCGGCTTTGTAGAAGTATTACGCCAGGCTCTAGGTGGCATGCCACTTTGGCCGGTACACAGGCTGGATAAACTTACCTCAGGTTTGCTGCTTTTTGCTAAAAGTGCAGGAGTGGCCCGCTACTTTGGCGAAGCCTTTGCTGAGCATCGTATTAATAAATATTACCTGGCCCTTTCAGATAAAAAACCATCCAAAAAACAGGGCTGGATCAAGGGGGCGATGGAAAAGGGCAGGGGAGGATCGTGGCGCTTATGCCGGGATGGCGAGCTAAAAGCAGCCACGCAATTCTTTAGCTATGGAGATATGGAAACAGGTAAGCGGCTGTTTGTACTAAGGCCGCTCAGTGGGCGCACCCATCAGTTACGCGTGGCACTTAAAAGCCTGGGCAGCCCTATTTTGGGTGATGAGCGCTATGGCGGCACGCCTGCGGATCGCGGCTATTTACATGCATGGGCTTTAGATTTTGATTATCAGGGAGAACAGCAGCGAATTTTGCTGGCCCCGGAAACAGGATCGGCTTTTCAGGGGATTGAAGCGCAACTAGCAGAGATCTCAGCGCCTTGGGATTTAGCCTGGCCGAAATAGCTATGGATAATTTTCATTCAGGTAGTGGCAAACAGCGCATTCGCGAAGCGACTAAAATCTGTTGCACGCTGCGCTTCGGGTACGCCTTAAGCTTTGTGATCTTTTCGCTTAAGCCTGTTGGGTTACGCCTGTTTATCCGCTAAAACCCGCAAAATATCGTCTAACCCAAGCTACGCACTGACACCTACCTGCCTTCGCTTTCCAGTTTTTTAAGCTCTTTAATCACATGCTGCTGCCTGCGGCTTACGGCAAGGCGCTCGGGTAAATCGCGCAAAATCACCTGCCAGTGCACTTCGCTGCCACCTACCGCAGATTTTTCAAAGCCCGACATCATGTCGCGTGCAACGAGGCAATTACGATGAATACGCACAAAGTGATTGCCAAATTCTTCTTCTAAACGGGTCAGCGAATCTTCCAGCAGATACTCACGATCGCGCGTGCGCAAAGTAATGTATTTTTGCTCAGCCTTTAAATAATAAGCATCCGAAACAGGGATTAAATGCACCCGGCCACGCTCTGTAACGCTGAAATGTGTGCGGGCATGGCTAGCTGGCTCTGCCTGCGATCTGGCGGTGCGCATGTCCTGCACCCGTTTTAAAGCAGAAATCAGCCGCTCTTTACGAATCGGCTTTAAAAGATAATCGACGGCCCGCACCTCAAATGCGGCCACACCGTATTCTTCAAAAGCTGTGGCAAAAATCACTACAGGCGGGTGTGAAAAATGGCTTAGCTCGCGGGCCAGCTCAATGCCACTCATTTGTGGCATCTGAATATCCACAATCACCGCATCGGCGTCGGCCTCGGCTAAGGCAGCAAGGGCGGCCATACCGCTGGTAGCGGTGCCCACCACATCGTGCGGGCACTCGTCAGCAACGTCGGCCAGCACATCCTGCAGCCTGCGCAAGGCGGGTATTTCATCATCAACAAGAAAAAGGCGCAGTGGCGTTCCCATGGGGAATCTCCCGGTAAGGCAAGACGATATGTACTTGATAATAGTCGTTATTCGCGTAAGTGCTTAAATTAGCTTCAGCATCAAAGTGGAGCAACAACCGCTGGCGAATATTTTGCAGCGCCATTCCATTGCCCTTATGCTGGCTCACCGTCCCTGCTGGCGGCAGAGAATTTTTAATGCCCAGATGAATATGTTTATCTTTTACTGCAATGCTGATCAGTACAGGCCCGGGATCTAAAATGGGCTCTACTCCGTAATAAATCGCATTTTCCAGCAGGGGCTGTAATAGAAGCGGGGGCAGGGCGGCCATCAAAGATGATGGCGCAATATCCCACTCCACTTTTAGCCTGTCCCCCAAACGCACGGCCTCAATATTCAGATAACGGCGCGCCACTTCCAGCTCACATTCCACCGTGGAAAGCTGCTGCTTATCGACCATGACCACCCTGAACAAATCAGCCAGGTCTTCCAGAACCTGCTCTGCACGCCTTGGCTCGCTGCGAATTAAGGACAGCACCGCATTCAGACTATTAAAAAAGAAATGCGGCCTGATTCTTGCCTGCAAGGCCGCCAATCTTGCTTCTGTCAGCCTTGGTGACAATGATTTCCAGCGTAAACGCAGATAAAGCATCACAGACACTACCAACATCATGGTAAACAGAAGCGCAGGAAGCAAGGCCGTTACAGGCTGTAATACAGAGAACAAGACTTTTCTCTGGCCAAAAACCAACAGCATAGCCAGCACGCTCACAGCCAAAGTGCCCGTGCGATAAGAGAAACGATTCAGCCAGGGCATTACAAGAGACAGCAGCAATAAAGTGCCCAGCAGCGGTGGCTCTACCCACATTGCCGCCTCGCCCAGCCTGAGCGGCCATTCCTCCCATGCAGAAAGCCCCAGCAATACGTAAGCCAGCATACCAAGGTGAATCAGCAGCAAAATACGCAGCATCACCCCAAAATTACGGAAATCAGGAATCGGGACCGGCTCTTCAGTCGATTGTTCAAGCAGCATGCGATGCATCCATTTTCGTACCTACAACGTCTTGATCTAAATTGAAAAAACAACCATCTTCATAAAAACCCACACAGCTGGCGGCCAACCCATTTTTGCACCAGAACTGGATCACACCTAAATCAAAACATCCCATGACTCATCGTCATATTGTTACCTACACTATAAGGAATCCACTCCGAGCCTGCTGAATGTCTCTTGCCATTGTTCATAGCCGCGCCATGATAGGAATAGAAGCAAGCGCCGTGCTGGTAGAAATCCATCTGGCCAACGGTTTACCAGCTTTTAATCTGGTAGGGCTGCCTGATTTGGAAGTCAAAGAAAGCAGGGAGCGCGTGCGGGCTGCTTTGGCTGTGTGTGGTTTTGAATTTCCAAACCGGCGCATCACCGTCAACCTTGCGCCTGCCGACTTACCCAAATCATCGGGTCTGTTTGACTTACCCATTGCTGTAGGCATTCTGGCAGCCAGTGGCCAGCTTCCTTTAGAGCAGCTGAATGATTTTGAGTTCGCCGGCGAATTAGGGCTATCGGGTGAATTACGCTCTATTCGTGGTGCGCTGGGTATGGCCTGGGCCGCCCAAGCCGTGGGCAGAACGCTGATTCTGCCAGCAGAAAGCGCTGCAGAAGCCGCCTTACTCAGCAGCGCCAGCGTGCTGTCTGCCAATCATCTGATGCAAGTTTGCAGACATTTACTCGGCAGTGATCAACTTCCCCTAGCCACCCCGGTCGCCATCGAAGCCTCGCCAGCCATGCCCGATTTAAGTGAGGTAAAAGGGCAGCAACAGGCCAAACGCGCTTTAGAAATTGCTGCGGCGGGCAGGCACAGCCTGCTCCTGATCGGGCCTCCGGGCACGGGTAAATCTATGCTGGCACAGCGCTTACCCAGCTTACTGCCCGATATGAGCGAGCTGGAAGCGCTGGAAGCCGCCAGAATTCAGTCGCTGGGCCGGGAGCGTCTGGATGCCGGCCGCTTTGGGATCAGAGCTTACAGATCACCTCATCACACAGCATCCGCAGTGGCCTTAGTTGGCGGGGGCAGTGTGCCACAACCAGGTGAAATCTCTTTGGCGCATCACGGAGTGTTGTTTTTAGACGAATTACCAGAGTTTGACAGAAAGGTTCTGGAAGTCTTGCGTGAGCCATTAGAAAGCCAGAAAATCCATATCGCCCGAGCGGCACACTCCACCGAATTTCCGGCTGATTTTCAATTAATTGCTGCCATGAACCCCTGCCCGTGTGGCTTTTTAGGCCACCCTAAAAAAGCCTGCCGCTGCACACCAGATCAAATTGCCCGCTACCGGGGTAAATTATCCGGCCCGTTTATGGATCGGATCGATTTAGTTATCGAGGTGCCACTGTTACCTGAAACCACCCTGCTTGCCGCGGCTACCGGCGAGAGCTCAGCCCTTGTCAGAAAACGGGTCGCCACGGCCCACCAGATGCAGGCAGCGCGGCAAAATACACCGAACGCCCGCTTAAATGGCAAGCTGCTGGAGCAGCACTGCCCGCTTGATGAGGAAGCGCGCGGCCTGCTGCAAAGCGCCATCCAGAAATTATCGCTTTCCGCCCGCGCCACCCACCGTGTGCTAAAAGTAGCCAGAACTATTGCCGATCTGGCAGGGGATGAAGCCATCAACACGGCGCATATTGCCGAGGCAATCCAATACCGGCGCGGCCTTGGCGGATAATGAATACACGAGCCTCATTCTGTGGAGATACAACGATGCAGGATTGCCGGTGACCTTCCACGGAAATGTGGTTTTTTAAGACTTTATAGGAAGCGCTAGCAAGCACTAAACAAGGTTAACTCCGGCCCTGCAGGTTTTATTTCTGTGGCCTTGTGGTAGTTATATTTGCCGCAGCTTGCTAGACTCGCGACAACTTTAGTAATCGGTTTCACGTGAAACATGGCAACTCCTAAATACGACGAATCTTCCGTTAAGGTTTTAAAAGGCCTTGATCCCGTCCGGCACCGTCCCGGTATGTACACCCGCACCGATAATCCCCTGCATATCTGCCAGGAGGTGATCGACAACGCCGCCGACGAGGCTTTGGGCGGCTATGCCACTCAAATTGACGTGGTGCTGTACCGCAATCAAAGTGTGCGCGTCAGCGATAATGGCCGTGGTATTCCGGTTGGGCTGCACCCTGAAGAAGGCGTACCGACGGTGCAAGTTGTATTTACCCAGCTGCATGCCGGCGGTAAATTCGATAAAAAAGATGGCGGTGCTTACGCGTTTTCGGGTGGTTTGCATGGTGTGGGCGTTTCGGTCACCAATGCCTTATCTACCCGCTTAGAAGTAGAAGTCAAACGTGAAGGCCAGCAGCATCGCCTTGTATTTGGCTCAGGGGAAGTGATCGAGCCACTGGTGGTGCTAGGCACATGTGCCAAAAAAGACAGCGGCACCAGCGTTTATGTAGAGCCCGATCCAAAGTACTTTGATTCGCCCAATATCCCTCTGGCCGATCTGGAACATCAGCTCAAATCCAAGGCCGTGCTCTTACCCGGCTTAGTCGTCAACCTAGCCATCGAGCAGCCTAATGGCGAACTGATCAATAAAAGCTGGTGCTACCCGGACGGCTTAACGGGTTATTTATCCGAGAAAGTAGCAGGCTACAACCAGCTGATCCCTATTTTTGAAGGCGAGAAATATATCGAGCAGGTTGACGATACATTCTCGCTGGGAGAAGGCTGCGCATGGGCGCTAACCTGGACAGAAGACGGCCCGGTTAACCGCGAATCCTATGTAAACCTGATTACTACGCCATCGGGCGGCACGCACGAATCGGGCCTGCGCGACGGGGTGTTTCAGGCAGTTAAAACCTTTATTGAATTCCACAGCCTGCTGCCTAAGGGCGTGAAAGTGCTGCCGGAAGACTTGTTTGGCCGCTGCTCTTTTGTACTTTCGGCCAAGATTCTGGACCCACAATTCCAAGGCCAGACCAAAGACAAGCTCACCAGCCGCGATGGCTTAAAGCTGGTTTCTACTGTAGTGCGCTCGCCATTTGAAATCTGGCTGAATCAGCACGTTGATCTGGCTAAAAAACTGGCAGAGCTGTGTATCCGTGCGGCACAGGCAAGGCAAAAGAATTCGCAAAAAGTAGAAAAGAAAAAATCATCAGGCGTAGCCGTTTTACCAGGCAAGCTAACTGATTGCGCATCGGATGAAAGCGAGCGCTGCGAGTTGTTTTTAGTAGAGGGTGATTCGGCGGGTGGCTCGGCCAAACAAGGCCGCGATAAGGATTTTCAGGCCATTCTGCCTCTGCGCGGTAAAGTGCTGAACACCTGGGAAGTCGATCGCGATCAGATTTTTGCCAATAATGAAGTGCACGATATGGCAGTGGCCATTGGCGTTGATCCGCATACCCTGGATGATGTCAAAGCCGATTTATCAGGCCTGCGCTACGGCAAGATCATCATTATGTCGGATGCGGACGTAGACGGCAGCCATATTCAGGTACTGCTGCTCACGCTGTTTTACCGCCATTTCCCGCAGCTGATTGCCCATGGCCATGTGTTTGTGGCGCAACCACCGCTCTATCGTGTGGATGTGGCTGGCAGCGGCAAGGCCAAGCCACCGCGTAAATTCTATGCGCTGGATGAAGGCGAGCTGACAGCAATTTTGGATAAGCTGCGTGTAGAAAAAATCCGCGAAAACGCATGGAGCATCAGCCGCTTTAAAGGTCTCGGGGAAATGAATGCCGAGCAATTATTCGACACCACCATGAACCCGGATACCCGCCGCATGCTGCGGGTAGGCATTAACGACGATGTGGCGCTCAACACCCGTGAGCTGATGCATATGCTGATGGGTAAAACTGAAACCAGCAGCCGCAAAGCGTGGCTGGAAGCGCGGGGCAATGAAGCCGAGGCCGATGTTTAAGCCTGATGTGATTTAAACCGCCTTAAAAAAAGGGCCGCAGATTTAATCCTGTGGCCCTTTTTTATTAAATTACTTTAAGAATTTAAGAAATTTACCCAGCGATGTTGTTGATTCCGGCGCTTCACTGCCAGCGTCAGATTCATCAAAAGCGGGGGAGCAATCATGTGGTAAAGCATCTGTATCCACTTTACCCGTTACGCTGCAAGTCCAGCTGACCGAGCCATCATCACCTGCAGAAGGGTTGAGAATAATCTCTTTATCCTGATGAGGCGCGTTAAGCGCTAAGCTTATTTCGGCCGATTCAGGATTGATTTCTATACTTTTAATCAGGCTCTTAGCCGGAATTTTAAAACCCAATGCTTCAACGGCTTCCGGCATATATTGGTTTTCTTCATAGAAGTTTCCTGCCAGCTTGGCCGCAACCATGCCCTCTGTATAAGCCTGGCTTAATTCCACCTGTGTTTTGGCATTCAATGCTTTCGTCTGGTACTTGGAATACGCAGAGATAGAAACCGGCAACAGAATCAGCAGCAAGTAGATATAAACAACCATCGCGCCAATTAAACCAAAACCTGTGTTTGGAATCGTGGCAGAAATAATCCATGCAAAGATATTACGGTGTGGAAATACCGCAGCATCACCGTTTTCTATGCGGGCAACCCGCTTACAAAGCCATGGGTAATCTGCGGTTAATTCATTCACCGCCATCCAGAAGCCATCTGTATCTTGGGCCTGAGCGATATAGGCCTGAGTATTCAGGTTTTTCCAGCGGCTGCTGCCGGCTGCTAATACCGCCAGAGCATGCACAGCGCTTTGTTTATTGCTTGTGCAGGCTAAGCCGTACTGATCGCAGCTGTATTCTCTGGCACGGGAGTACGCAGTGCCGAGCAGGGGAATCCAGCTGGCAAAAACCAGCCACCAGTGATGCACTAAATGCTTTTGTGCGATATGACCCAGCTCGTGGCCGATATAGAAATTGAGCGCCTCGTTATCATCCTGCAAAGCATCAACAATATCGCTGAGCAGCACCACGTAATAGCGGCGTAAAAAACGGGTGGCAAATGCATTTAAAGCGCCATTACCGGTCATTAAATAGAATTCTGGCTGTTTTTTCAGCCCGATAATCTGGCAGCAATTTTGAAAACGGGTATGTAAATCAGGAAACTGCTCAGCAGTAACACGCACACCATTGCCGCGTACATAAGAAATAAAATATGAAAATCCAAATAAGCCAATGAGATAAAGCACCAGCATAATGATCCAGATAATGCCAAAGGTGACCAGCGTTAAAGCCAGCCAGCTTAGGCCCGAAATCACCGCCATGATCACAAATAAACGCTGCTCATTAGCGTATGGCTTGATCACAGCCCTTTGGCTATTTGCTGCTGGTGTTGAAGCTTGGTCTTCCATAATGCCCCTGCAATTTTTTACAAAGCGGCGATTATAACGGCTAAATCACAAAATACTTAACCGAATCTGACTTGTTTTAATTAAATCTTGTTAGTAAAAATACTTACAAACGTAAGTGTACGATTGTCGATTTTTTTGGCTTAAATCAAACCACACTCCCTGTATCTGCGTAAAATCCGACTAAATTAGTCGGGAATTAAGGAGAGGCATCATGTCTTTGTTTTCTGCCGAAACAGTCACCTTTGAAACACCCATTACCATGCTGATGGCTTGCCACGACAGGGTGCGCCAATATGCTGTATTAACCCTCAAGCTAGCTCAATATCTGCAACAAGCAGCACCTGACTCTAAAGCACAGGACGCTGCAGCCAGCATCTTGCGCTATTTCGATGTAGCAGCACCACTGCACCACGACGATGAAGATTTCGATCTATTTCCGCTGCTTAGCCAATACGGCGACGCTGAGCTGAAAGCCATCATTGCATCGACCAGCGCCGAACACGACGCACTTGGCCTGCTCTGGCAAGAGGTACGCAGCTATCTAATCCCACTGGCAGCAGGGCAAGGTGGCAGCCTGCCGCTGGCTTTAGCCAGTGAATTTGCCGAGCGCTACCCCGCCCATGCGGATCTGGAAGAAGACCGTATTTATCCTAGCGCCGAATTGCTGCTTGATGCTCCTACGCTAGCAACAATGGGGCAGAACATGGCAAACCGACGCACCCAAAGCAGTGATAAAACCTTATGAAAACCATTCTCAGCGCCCCTCACCGTATTGGCTTTTTTTGCGGCACTTTATTACTAATTGCAAGCCTTGCTTGGTGGGCCAGCGAAATGCTGTTCAGGGCTGGTGGCAGCACCATGCCCAGCAGCGTTGCGCCGATGTTTTTGCATGGCTATCTGATGCTGTACGGTTTTTTTCCGCTGTTTATGCTGGGTTTTATCTATACAGCAGGGCCCAAATGGCTGGGAGTAGCCAGCCCCTCGGCCAAGCTCTATGTACCGATTTTTATCGCTTATGCCCTAGGCAGCGCCCTCTTGATTGCCGCGCTATTTTGGCAGCCACTGCTTAGCCTTGGCATTGCCTTGCACTGGATTAGTTGGGGAGCCGCCAGCCTTGTCTGGCTCGGCCGTGTGCGGGCCAGCAGCGCCCCAGATCGTGGCCACGCCAATCGTATTGCACTTGCCTTTGCCATGGGGTGGATAGGACAAGCACTAGCGCTGTATTGGGCCGTGTTTGGTGCAACGACAAGCTGGCTGAGTATGGTAGAAATCGGTTTATGGGGATTTCTACTGCCGGTGTATTTAACCGTTAGCCACAGAATGCTGCCGTTTTTCTCTGCCAACGCCATCCCAAACTACAGCGCATGGCGGCCGCTATGGCTGTTAAACGCCATGATTGCCTTATCTTGGGGGCATGGTGCTTTAAAGCTGGCGCATTTCAACAGCCTGCCTGTTGATGCCATATTTGCTGGGCTGCTGCTTTATACCAGTTACCGCTGGCGTCTATTTGCCTCGCTCCAAAACCGGCTCTTAGCCATGCTACACCTCGCCTTTGCTTGGGCGGCGGTCGCTATGCTGCTTTACACCTTACAAGATGCGGCCATGTTGGCTGACTCAACCATTCTGGGATTTGCTCCGCTGCACGCCATCAGCATCGGCTTTTTTGGCACGATGCTGCTGGGCTTTGCCACAAGGGTGAGTCTGGGCCACGCTGGCCTGCCGCTTATCCTCAGCCGCTTGGCTTGGGCACTCTATTGCCTATTGCACGGTGTTGCCATTGCCCGTGTACTGGCCGAAGTGCTGCCTTGGCAAAACACCCTGCTCTGCGCCGCAGCCTTGGGCGCACTGCTCGCCTTCTTGCTATGGGGCAGCCGCTTTATGCCGGTGTATTTAAAGCCCAGGGCGGATGGGAAGGCGGGGTAGTTATACCTAAAACCCAAACCTTAAACCACGGAGGGCCACGGAGAAAAACACACGCAAGGTTTTCTCCGTGAAACTCCGTGTCCTCTGTGCTCTTTGTGTTTCAAGATTTGGGTTTTGCACAGGAAGGAATTTCCGCTGCTGTGTACCGCACCAAGGTATATCATTCCTCATCCTTTGCCCTTGGTTTGCTCATGCTTCACGCCGAAGTACTTCTTACCCAAATCTCGCTTAATCCCTCGCTAAGCAGCGATTCTCTCTCGGCCAGTAGCAAAATTAAGCTGGCGGCAATTCAATCGCCTGCCCGCACTCAGCAATTTATTCTTGGCCGCATACTGCTCGCCCAAGCGGCTACACGAGTTTTAGGATTTGATTACGCGCCTGCTGATATTGAAGAAGGCGAATTTTTCCCTTATTTAAGACTAGCCACTCATTTGCACGCCAGCATTTCGCATAGCGGAGATAGCTTAGGAGTGACGGTCAATGCTGAGCGAGTAGGGCTAGATATTGAAAGCTGCCGCCCCAAGGCCAATATCGCCAGGCTGGCTGAATTTGCACTGCATCAGGATGAAGCCTGCTGGGTTAACGCCATTCCGGAAGAATCACAAGAGCGTTTTTACTTGCTTTGGACACTGCGTGAAGCGGCTTTTAAAGCCGGTATTCGTAAGCAGGTAATCCGTGGCAGCAGCTTAATGATTGACGGGGATATCAAGCCAGCCTGGCACTGGGCCAGTGAAAGAGAGCCCTCTCAACGGGTCAGTATCGCCTGTTTAGCTCCCTGCTTCATGGTTTTAATCCACAAATCCAGCCTTTAGTTGCCATAAGCACAGCACTTCCGGCAAATAGTACCCCTGCTGCCAAAAATACAAAAAACAGGGTGAAATTCAGCCTAAAAGACAAAAAATGCCTGAAAAATTGAGTTTAAAGGTGCTTAATCCGCTTTTTTCAGCGTATTCCAGCAACACAAGCCAGCTAAAAAGCCATTTTCAAAAAGACCGATAAGCGACACTTTGCGATAGTACGGTATATGCAAACGCCGAGTTAAGGTAAGCTACCCCTTCATACCAACCCTAGTTTTCTAATGATGACCGATCAAAATTCAGCTTTAGCCCAAGCATTACAATCTGCGATTGGCGAGAAATCAGCCCGTCAACAGCAAATTATGATTATTGAATTACTTTATCAGCGTTATCCGGTGATGAAGCAGTTCAAGCCTTTAATGATCGGTGTTCATAAAGAACTGGAAAAAGCACTGCCACAATTCGGTGCTAATCATGTACATCGCTCGATTGCGGCCCATTGCCGTAAAGTGCGCTACCTGAAATCGGTAGCCCGTGGCGGTAAGCGCTTTGATCTGAATGGCAAACCGGTAGGCGATGTAACTGCAGAAGAAAAAGCAGCCGCAGCCAAGTTTGTACAAAACATCGAAGACCGCAAAAAGCCACAAACCGCAGCCACAGCAGAAGAAGTGGCGGTTGATCCGATTCTGACCAGCGAAGTGATTGCAGAAGCAGACATCACCGGCGCAGAAAACAAAGCAGAATAAGCTTTGCTCCATAAAAAAAGGCCGCAGCAGCGGCCTTTTTTAATCCCCTCAGTAATCCACTCAGATTACGCAAACCTTCTTATCTGTGCAGCAACTGTCCTGCTTTATATGTAACTGCATCCTCTTTTGTCATAAAGAACATCACATACCGCAGAGCCACATAGCCCACAACTACGGTGGCAACGCCTAATTCAAACTGCGCCAACCATTGAATCTGATTCACATAAGCAGCAGCAAATTCCCATTGCCCAAGCAGGTGGCTCACTTTAAACAGCGCTGTAGCACCAATCACCAACGGGAAAGTAAAGGCAGCATAGCCTGGTGAAAAAGGCAGAATCAGCAGCTTGAAAAAGGCGAGGTAGATAATGCCTGTCATCAGTAGAGCAATCCCAAACAATAGCGCCACAATCAGCAGCGATGGCTCGGCGGTCACGGTTAAGTAGCCAGCAAGTGAAAGGCTGGCAGGGGCCGCCAGAATGGCGATGGTAGGCTTGGCCGCATCGGGTACTTCGTGGCTAAAGATCAGACGGTAAAGCATCAGCGGCAGCATCACGGCGTAGCAAAATATCCCAAACCACAGTAAGCCATTCGCTAAAGCGGCAAACTGCCCGCCGGGGAAGGCCACATCGGCCACGATAATCCCTACCGGCGGCACAAACCAGCTTGGCACCATATGGTGAATTTCAAAGTCTTTAGCCCGATGCCAAATAAACGTCGCCAGAAACACCATATGCAAGATCACGGCAAACAACCAAAGGCCCTCAGCAAAATCGGGAGTGAACTGGCCTAAGGCCTTAGACACCACCATCGTTGCCATTGCAAAGGTAGGGACCACGCTACCCACCACAGGGTGGGCCAAATCTTTCAAGAGTAAACGAGGGTGAAGCACAAATTTGAAAGCTAAGATAAGTAACAGCAAGGCGGCAATTACCGCGCCTAATAATTGGGCTTTACCCGAAAAATCGCCAGCGTTTTCCCAACTCCATCCAAGGCTGGCAAGGCCTAGAGCTAAGCCCGCCATAGGAGTGGGGGCAGCGGCAAGTAATTGATGAATTCGCTTAAACATACGACGACCTTCTTGTTTATTACAGTACAAATAGGATAACGCTCAGATATTGTTTATCATATCTAAATGATTTGAATAAGGCGTTTAGTAAAATCAAATGAAGCTTACTCTGCAACAGCTAAAATCCTTCGCTGCCATTGCCCGTTTTGGCAATCTTGGCACGGCAGCCAATGAGCTGTGCCTGAGTAAAGGGGCCATTTCGCAGTCTTTGCAAGAGTTAGAGCGCCAGCTGGCAACGCCGCTGTTTGATCGGGTTCATCCACGCCTGCAATTAAATGCAGAAGGTAAATTATTACAACCCGTGGCCGAAGAATTACTCGCCCGGATGATGGATATTGAAACGATGTTTGCCAGCGATAGCGAGCCGGTCGGCCAGCTTCGCCTTGGAGCCACCCAAACCATAGGCAACTATTTGCTGCCGATTCTGCTGGCGCGCAGCGACCAGGCCACCACGCCACGCATATCGATTGCCAATACCCATATTCTGAGCCATGCGCTCGCGCATTTTGAGCTGGATCTCGCCTTAATCGAAGGTGAAAACCACCACCCTGACCTGATCGCCGATCCCTGGCTGCAGGATGAAATGTGCATTGTGGCGGCCCAAGCTCACCCTTTGGCCAGGCAGGCTGAGTTGACTATCTCTGCATTGAGCGACGAAACATGGGTACTGCGAGAACCGATGTCTGGCAATCGGGAGCAATTTGAGCAACTGATCCAGCCACAGCTCAGCACAAGCCGAATCGGGCTGGAGCTCAATACCCTGGAGGCGGTGATGTTTGCGGTAGAGCAGGGGCTGGGGATCACTTTTATCTCCAAGCTGGCAGCACAAGACCGTATCAATAACCAACGATTAGCCTGCCTAGCCATGCAACAACGCTTCCCACGCCAGCTTTATCTTGCGTGGCACAGACAAAAATATCACTCCACAGCCTTACGCCGATTTATTCAGTTTTGCAGGGATCAGGCGGGGATGATTTGCTAAAGCGGCACATCAATTCACAACGCTGATGTATCACCCGCGTGGGCAAAATAAAAAATTTTGTCCACCCTGCAAAAAACATTAGCTAAGCTACAGGACCCTGCATTGAACAAACTCTTTCTACGTGCCATCCCTGGGCTGGCGATATTCTTTAATTACCCAAGGGACTGTTGGCGGCAGGATTTGCTGGCGGGATTATCGGTGGCGTCCGTCGCGCTGCCGGTAGGGGTCGCCTATGCCCAGCTGGCGGGGATGAGCCCGATTGCCGGCCTTTATGCCAGCATTCTGCCTATGGTGGCTTACGCGCTGTTTGGCTCTTCACGGCAGTTAATCGTTGGTCCGGATGCCGCCACCTGCGCCATGGTGGCCTCCACTTTGCTGCCGATGGCAATGGGGGATTCTGAGCTGTATATCTCGCTTTCTGTGGCTTTGGCACTGATTACCGGGCTATTTTGCCTACTGGCTAGTCGTTTTAAACTAGGGTTTCTGGCCGACTTTTTATCCCCGCCGATTTTGGCTGGCTTTTTAAACGGCGTAGCGATCAGCATTGCGCTGGGACAGCTGGGTAAATTGCTGGGTTTTACTTTTCAAAAGCATGACTTTATTGGCCGGATTCTCGAGCTGCCAGATCACCTGCCCGAGCTTCATCCTGCCACAGCAGTCATTGGCCTTGGTACGCTGTTAGCCATTCAAATGATTAAACGCCTGCTGCCTAAGCTGCCCACTGCCCTTGTTGCCATGGGGCTGGCAGGGTTAATCATCTTTAGTCTGAATTTACAAAACGCAGGCATTGCCATCATCGGCTTATTGCCAGCTGGCCTGCCCACCCTGCACTGGCCCACCATCCCCAGAGCCCATCTGGGTGAGTTACTCGGGGCAGGGGCGGGGCTAGCGCTGATCAGCTTTAGCAGCGCCATTCTGACTGCCCGTAGCTTTGCCGCCAAAAATCGCTATGAGATCGATGCCGATAGAGAATTTACCGCGTTGGGTATAGCGAATATTGCTGCGGCTTTTTCACAAGGCTTTGTGATTAGCGGTGCGGATTCCAGAACGGCAGTCAATGATCATGCCGGTGGTAAAACACAAATGGTGAGCCTGGTTGCGGCAGCAGCCATCGCCATTGCCATCGCGCTATTTACCGCCCCGCTGCAATATGTGCCGATTGCCGCACTGGCCGCTGTGCTGATAACCGCCTCGTTTGGGCTGATGAGTTTTGCCAATTTTATTTATTTTCGCCAGGCCAGCCGTGGCGAATACGGTATTGCCATCCTTACCGTGATTGGCGTGGCCTGCGTCGGCGTGATGCAGGGCATGCTGTTTGCCGTGTTAATGGCGACACTGCGGCTACTCGTTAAGCTGGCCCGGCCACATGAAAGCCTGCTGGGCGTTTATCCTTGCAAAAACAGTTTTCACGATTTATCCCACCACCCAGCCGCAGCCCCCATTGATGGCATGCTGGTGTATCGCTTTGATGCCTCGCTTAATTTCTTTAACGCCAATTTCTTCCGCCAGCGGGTTTTATCTTTAGCCGACAGTACATCGCCGCATGTTTCATGGGTGGTGCTGGATACGGTGCCAATCAATCAAATCGATATCGCGGGCATAGAAACCATCATTATTTTGCAAAGAGAGTTAAAAGAGCGCGGCATCGCCCTTGCCCTGGCCGGGCGTAAAAAACAAACCGAATTTATCGCCGCCCGCCACCATAAGCTGGATGAATTACACGCCAATTTCCTGATTTTCTCCAGCTTAAAACAGGCTTATCGCGCCTTCAGGCAGCAAGTGTTAGTACAAACTCAAACGATGCAAACTGCTGCTCAATTGCCGCTAAAGTGGCAGGCTGAGGAAAATGAAGCTGAGCAGAATTAATCAAAGCGGGCTCGATACAGCCAGCAGGCCTGAAGGATTGCAAGACATAGCGCTGCACACCTGCCTTGCTTAAGGTTTGAGCAAGAGCAATCAGCTCATCCTCGCTATGTAAGCTGGGATGGATAGTGCTGCGGCATTCCAGTGCCACCTTGCTAGCCAGCAGCAGCTTTAATGAAGCACTGGCGACAGCACCACTGCCTGTTATCTGCGTGATTTTTTCATACTGCATAAAATCACTTTTGATATCAAAACCCACCCAGTCCAGATAGGGCAGACATTCCTGTAAACGCTTGGGATAGGAGCCGCCACTATGCAGCCCAATCTTAAAGCCCAGTGCTTT
This sequence comes from Iodobacter sp. BJB302, assembly GCF_002735645.1. Taxonomy (GTDB): domain Bacteria; phylum Pseudomonadota; class Gammaproteobacteria; order Burkholderiales; family Chitinibacteraceae; genus Iodobacter. The sequence continues at coordinate 54,135 of NZ_PDZG01000007.1, read as the reverse complement.
TACGGCATGCATCATCTCTGGTAACTGGGGCTCAATCAGCGGCTCGCCCCCCGAAAAAACCACCGCATCCAAAAGACCACGGCGCGTTTTTAACCAGATGAGGATTTCATCCCACTGTGGTGCTGCATCCTGCTGCTCACGCGCTTGTAAATGCGGGTTATGACAGTAGCCACAGCGCCAGGGGCAGCCCGCCAGAAACACCACGCAAGCCAGCTCGCCGGGATAATCACAGCTGGAAAACGGCACCAAGCCGCCAATCTTGGGCGCGGGCTTCATTAGGAAGCGGTATTACATTCGTTAAAAAATTGCCTTTCTTTAAATTCGCCCTTCTTACCAATATTAAAACTGCTCACCGGCCGGTGATAACCCATTACCCGCGTCCAGACTTCGCAGCGGGTGCGTTCTTCATCTTTAAGCTCTGGGGCCAGCTTGGTTTGAACCGATAAATCACTCATGATTTTTTCCTGTTAAGTTTAATTAAGATCTAAACCCAAATCTTGAACCACGGAGTTAAGGAGAACACAGAGTCACACGGAGGAAATCAAAACAAGGTTTTCTCCGTGAAACTCCGTGTTCTCTGTGTCCTCCGTGGTGCAAGATTTGGGTTTGAAAAAATACTTCCTAGCCTAGCGCACAGCACTTCTTCGCCAGCAATTCGTCATCGCACTTTGGGCAAAATTCGTGGTGGCCGCTCAGGTAGCCGTGTTTCGGGCAGATAGAGAAGGTTGGCGTGATGGTGATATAGGGCAGGCGATAGTTGGTCAGCGCTTTTTTCACCAGCGCTTTACACGCTGCGGGGCTGGAAATCGCCTCGTTCATATACAGATGCAAAACCGTGCCGCCGGTGTATTTACGCTGCAATTCCTGCTGACGGCCCAGGGCTTCGAACGGATCATCTGTAAAGCCAACCGGCAGCTGGCTGGAGTTGGTATAGAAGGGCTGCTCCACCGTGCCTGCTTGTAAAATATCGGGGTAAAACTTCTTATCTTCTTTGGCAAAGCGGTAAGTCGTGCCTTCGGCAGGCGTGGCTTCCAGATTATAAAGATGGCCGGTTTCTTCCTGAAATTCGCTCATTTTGGCGCGGATATGATCGAGCAGGCGGATGGCTAAGGCATAACCTGCTTCCGTGCTGATATCGTATTGATCATCGCTAAAATTGCGAATCATCTCGTTAATGCCATTCACCCCCAGCGTGCTGAAGTGATTACGCAGCGTGCCTAAGTAACGCTTGGTATAGGGGTAAAGGCCGCCATCAATTAAGCGGCCAATCAATTTGCGTTTAATTTCTAAAGATTGCTTGGCCAAATCCATCAGCTGATCGACACGCGCCAGGAGGCCCGCTTCATTACCTTTGAATTCGTAACCAATCCGCGCGCAATTTATGGTGACCACGCCCAGCGAGCCAGTCTGCTCGGCAGAGCCAAATAAACCATTACCGCGCTTTAACAGCTCGCGCAGATCAAGCTGCAAGCGGCAGCACATGGAGCGCACCATATGCGGCTCCAGATCCGAATTTAAGAAATTCTGGAAATAGGGCAGGCCATACTTAGCGGTCATTTCAAACAAAAGATCGGTATTGGGGTGATCCCATGCAAAATCTTTGGTGATGTTGTAGGTGGGAATCGGGAATGTAAATACGCGGCCCAGAGCATCGCCTTCCATCATTACTTCGATATAGGCACGATTAATCATATCCATTTCGGTTTGCAAATCACCGTAGCTAAATGGCATTTCCTTGCCACCCACATAGGGGATTTGTTCGCGCAGGTCTTCCGGGCAAATCCAATCGAAAGTCAGATTGGTAAACGGCGTTTGCGTGCCCCAGCGGCTGGGCACATTCAGGTTGTAAATCAGTTCCTGGATATACTGCTTTACCTGTGTGTATTGCAGATTATCGGCACGAATAAACGCTGCCATATAGGTATCAAATGAGCTAAATGCCTGCGCGCCCGCCCATTCATTTTGCAAAGTACCTAAAAAGTTAACAATCTGGCCAATGGCGGCTGAGAAATGCTTAGGCGGCTTGGCTTCTACCTTGCCCGGCACACCATTAAAGCCTTCTTGCAAGAGGCGGCGTAAAGACCAGCCTGCACAATAGCCAGACAGCATATCCAAATCATGAATATGCATGGCACCAGAGCGATGCGCCTCGCCAATTTCTGGCGGATAAACATGGCTTAGCCAGTAATTAGCTATCATCTTGCCGCTGGTATTTAAAATCAGCCCGCCTAAGCTCCAGCCCTGATTGGCATTGGCATTGACCCGCCAGTCTGATTGATCCAGATATTCATTAATCGACGATTCAACATCCACCACGGTGCGCACATCCGAGCGCAAACGGGCATGTTGGCTGCGGTAAGCAATAAATGCACGGGCTGTTTTTAAATAATGATATTGCAGTAGCGCTTCTTCAGCCTGATCCTGAATCTGCTCGATGGTGGGGGTGAGATCACCCTGCAAGCGGCTGCTAATCAGCGTACTTAGGCGGATTGCTTCTGCCTCGTTAAACTCACCGGTTACGCGGCTGGCATTCAGCAGGGCAAGGCGAATTTTATCGATATCAAAAGGCACGATGCGGCCATCGCGTTTCAGCACATATTGCGGGTATATGGTCATTTTTCCCCACCTAGACTAGGGTAGAATATTTTTACAGACCACAATATATGGTGTTTTAAACCTATGTGCTTAGCTAGATATGGGGTATTTGACCAGAATCAAATACTTTCAGGATAGGCTTGCAAAGCGGGCAGAATGCCCGCTCCGGATCAGTAAAATTAATAATCAGGCTGGCCGTGCGCGGTCAGAATATAATCGTTTTTCGCCAGGTCCATCGGCTCACCCACATAGGGTTGCAGCAGGGCAATACGGGCGGCATCCAGCATATAAGAGAGCTTCATTTCAGGATCTGGCTTATCTTGCTCATGGCGAAACATGCTGAATAAAAACTCAACGCTGATGGTTTCGGCTATGGCCAAATGCCCGATAAAACCACCATCCATGCCTTTTTCCCAGACTTCAATATTGCGGATAATTTTCATAAACCGTTCCTATAAACACCACAATCAACGTTTTTTTACAGGGTACACAACTGCGCTTCGGTCCGCCTTATATGACAAGAGCAAGCACGCAAAATAACAACCCTGTTTCAGTAATCTCTATTCCCGCCCCCAGGCAATCCCCTGTCATCCCGCCCAATTTATACATCAGCCATTTGGCATAAGCCAAAATCAACAAGGGAGCCAGCATTAATGCGGGGGCAATAAAATAGGACAGCAGCAAAAGCGCAGCTAAAAGAATATACAGCGAGTAGCTGGTTTTTTGCCATGCAAATTGCTCAGCCATGCCGGGCGCTAAGGCTGGTAGGCGGCTCCAATACAAAACGCCGAAGCGCGCCCATGCGGGGATCAGCAAAAGCGCCAGCCACTCTTGTTGTTTGGCCAGCAGCATTAAGAGCACCAGCTTGGCGGCAGATTGGCAAATCAGCGCCAACACGCCAAAGCTGCCCAGATGCGGGTCTTTCAGCACCGCCAAAAACCGTTCCGGATCACGATGCGCAGCGCCTAAACCATCCGACATATCGGCAAGCCCATCTAAATGCAGGCCGCCGGTAATCCATGTCCAGAGCAAAAACCCCGCCAAAGCCGCCAGCCAAGGGTCTGCTTTAGCAGCCCCAAACACCGCCGCGCTTAAAAACGCACCAATCAATAGCCCAACCACAGGAAACCACGGTGCGGCAGCGGCAAGTAAAGCCGGCTCAAACTGACGAATCTGCGGCGTAGGCAGGCGGGTTAAAAACTGCACCGCGAGCACGGGCTCGCGCCAGTCAAATTTCATGATTTATTCCAATTTCTGAGATCATCAAGCTCACTAACCCAACACAACTTCATTATCAATCCCCTGCAAAATAGGCGGATATTCATCATCCCAATAAAGCGTAATCATCCCCGCATGCGCCAGCCAAAACTGGCTATGCCGCGATGCAGGCAGGCCCAGCCACTCCAGCAACAGTGCTTTCGCCACACCACCGTGAGTAATCAATACCCTATGATCCCCCTTGCCAGCTTGCAGCCATAAGCGAAAAGCGGCATTCACCCTGGCAGAGAAATCCGCCCAGCTTTCAATACCAGCCTCCGTATAACCCGCAGGATTATGTGACCAAAGCGCCCAGGCAGCCTGCTGCTGTTCGCTCCATTGCGCCTTGGGTAAACCATCCAGCTCACCAAAATGCATTTCACGTAAATTGCGATCGATATGGCAATCCAGCCCCGCTGTTGCCGCCAATTGCCAAGCAAAGCCCGCACAGCGGCCAAGATCAGAGCTGGCAATGCTGCCCGGGGGAAAACGGGCAAAGTAATCATTGCGGCCAGCCAGCTGCTGCTCACCCAATTGGGATAAGGGCAGATCGGTATGGCCGATTAGCATCCCCTTTGGGGCAACCGTAGCGCCATGCCGCAAAAGCGTAAGCCGAAAATTACTCATGATTGAATACCGAAAGCTGGAAAAAGGTTTGTAGGCACAGAGGCCAGTGAGAAAACAGAGAAAACATAAAAATTAAACAACAGCAGAAATTCCATTCCAGAATAAAACCCAAATCTTAAACCACGGAGTTAAGGAGAACACAGAGGGCCACGGAGAAAAACAAAGCAAGGTTTTCTCCGTGAAACTCCGTGTTCTCTGTGTCCTCCGTGGTTTAAGATTTGGGTTTTAGGAGTGATTAACTCTTATGCCTTTCTCTGTGTGTTCTGTGTTCTCACCGCTCTCTGTGTCTACAGAACTAAGGTTTTTCCAGAAAAGAAAATGCTTACTTCGTCGTAATCCCCGCCGATGAAAACGTGGCCATATCGCGGTGCAGTGCGAGGGCGCTTTGGATGAGGGGGAGGGTGAGCGCTGCGCCGCTGGCCTCGCCTAAACGCAGGCCCAGTCGCAAAATGGGCTCCAGCTGCAAGGCGGCAAGTGCAAGGCGATGGCCTTTTTCATCAGAGCAATGGCTGGCCAGCAGCCAATCGGCCACTTCGGGCTTGTTTTTAACGGCAACCAAGGCGGCGGCCGTTGAAATGAACCCATCCAGTAATGCCGGGATTCCCGCTTCGGCAGCGCCGGTATAAAAGCCAGCCAAGGCGGCGATTTCTAAACCACCGACTTGCATCAGCCAGTCTTTAGCGGTCACTGCACCGGCAGCACGGGCGCGGGCAAGCGCATCTTTTACCACTTGAATTTTATTTTCACGGCTTTGGAGGGTAATACCTGTGCCAAGGCCGACGATTTCTTCCGGATCGATATCAGTCAACGCACAAATCAGCGCGGCGGCGGCGGTGGTATTACCTATGCCCATTTCCCCGCCAATCAAAAGCGTTTTGCTGCGCACCAGGCCTTCTTGTGCACTGCCCACACCAATCGCCCAAGCCTTATTGCATTCCTGCTCGCTCATTGCTGGCTGAAGGCGCAAATTAGCCGTACCGGCACGCACCGGCACTCTGAACAGCTGTGCACTGCTGCCCGCAGTTACGGCGTAATGGCTGGCTACGCCTACATCCACTACCGACAAGCTTGCCCCGGCTTCACGGGCCAAAACACTAATTGCAGCACCACCCGCCACAAAATTAGCCACCATTTGCCCGGTAACTTCTGCAGGGAAGGCAGATACCCCTTCGGCAGCCACACCATGATCGGCAGCAAAAACCACAATCGCAGGCTGCAAGCGAGCTGGCATCGCCGAATTTGAACGCGCAGCAAACCAGACTGCCAACTCTTCAAGCTTGCCTAAGCTGCCCTGCGGCTTAGTTAATTGGGCCTGATGAAGTCGTGCAGCAGTAGCAAGCGCTTGATTTGGAGTAGACATGGGAGGGGCCAGGCAAAAAGAATGCACCGTAGACGATGCACATTCATCATGCAAGCAGATAGTAAAGAGCGTCTGACTTAAAGCATTAATACATCACTTTATTTGGCCCTGTTGTCATTGCTTTTTGCAATGCAGTATCTGCAGCTAATAATAAATCTTCAGTGCTGTCCATTTCTGTTTGTGTCTGGGCAACGCCAATACATACAGTCATGGCGAATTCCAGACCATCGGGCATCATTATTCTTTTTTCTTCTGCTTTTCTTCGGATACGCTCTGCAACAACAATGGCGCCGTCAAGAGGAGTATCAGGCAGCAGCAGGGCGATTTCTTCACCTGAAAAACGGGCAATCAAATCAAAATCCCGAACGCTTTGCCTGCAGGCTTGCGCGATATGCTGCAAGGCCAAATCACCCCCAATCTGGCCGTATGATTTATTCAGGTTGCGTAAATCATCAACATCAATGATTAAAGCGCTAAGCGGGTTAGAAAAACGCTGGCTGCGGTTAACCTCACGCGCGGCAATATCCAAAAAATGCCGCCGGCTGGATAAACCAGTAAGCGGGTCTTTACCGATTAATCCTGTGAGCTTTATTTTCTGCAAGCGGCGTTCGCGCTCGCTCCACAGCCATAAGCCAAACATCAGCAGCACCAATGCCCATGGTATAAAAAGTATGATTTTATCGATCATTATTAACTAATCCAGTAACAATGCGTCTTTGTCAGTGTAGTTCTTATAAAGCAAGTGCGGGTAGAATGCTGCCATGTTTCAGACCCTCATTATTCGTCTCTCCTCGATGGGAGACATCATTCATAATTTCCCTGCTCTTAGCGATTTAGCAAGGCACCGGCCCGACATTGCCATTGATTGGGTGGTAGAAGAGAGCTTTGCGGCCCTACCTGCTTTACACCCTGCAATACGCACGGTAATTCCCACGGCATTAAGACGCTGGCGTAAAGCACCGCTTAAATCAAAAGCAGAATTTATTCACTTTCGCCGCAAATTACGCCATCACCAATATGATTTAATTATTGATTCACAAGGCTTAATTAAAAGTGCCTTTATTGCCAAACAAGCCATTGGCCCAATTAGCGGTTACGACAAAGCATCAGCAAGGGAAGGCTTAGCCAGCCTGGCGTATCAGCACAAGCACGCTGTGCCACGTAATCAGCACGCCATTCTCAGAAACCGCCAGCTTAGCGCGCAGGTGTTTAACTACAAAATTGATGACACCATCGATTATGGCCTGAATATTCCACAGCTTGATTTGCCATGGCGCCCGGCTCAAAGCTATGCGGTGCTGCTTTCCGCAACCAGCCGAAGCGATAAAGAATGGGCAGAAGACAACTGGATTGAGCTTGGTACACGCCTGAATGCAATGGGAATCAGCAGCGTTCTGCCATGGGGTAATGCACAAGAGCAAGAACGCAGCCTGCGCCTGGCAGCCGCCATCCCCAATGCGGTTTGCCCGCCACGGATAAGCTTAGCCGAAGCAGCATCGCTTCTGGCATCCAGCCGGATTGTGGTGGGTGTAGATACTGGGCTTGCCCATCTTGCAGCAGCAGTCGCTGTGCCTGTAGTCGCTATTTTTTGTGCATCCGATCCACAGCTCACCGGCGTTCTGGCCAGCAGCTATGCCATTAATTTAGGCCACAACGGCGCACCACCAAGCCTGGAATCAGTCTGGCAAGCCACGCTGGATGGCATGAAATGAGCCGCTGGCTTTATCGCGCTCTGCTCTGCTGCGCTTTTCCTCTTATCTTTTTATATCTGCTTAAACGCTCCAAACGCCAGCCTGCTTACCGCCAGCACTGGCGCGAGCGGCTGGGCTTTTACAACAGCAAGCCAAATAGCGCTCCATTAATTTGGCTGCACGCGGTATCTGTGGGCGAAACCCGTGCCGCAGCGCCTTTAGTTGCTGCGCTTAAAACAGCCTATCCGCAGCACCGGTTTTTAATCAGCTGCATGACGCCAACAGGCCGGGCCACCGCACAAGAGTTATTTGCCGGCTTCGCCGAAATCGTCTATCTGCCTTACGACTATCCCAGCGCAGCAGGGCGCTTTTTAAAGCATTTTCAGCCCAGCTTTGGCGTGCTGATGGAAACCGAAATCTGGCCCAATCTGATCCACGCATGTGCAGATCACAAAATGCCCTTGTTTTTAGCCAATGCGCGTTTATCCGGGAAATCGCTCAAGGGCTATTTAAAGATCCGCTCTTTAATCACACCTGCCGTCGCCCGCCTTGCCGGTGTATTGGCACAAAGCGAAATGGATGCGGCACGCTTAAAGCAATTAGGCAGCAGCAATACGCATATTGTTGGCAATATCAAATTTGATAATCTGCCTGATGAAAGCGCCATCGCCCATGGGCTAAGCTGGCGTTCCAACTTTGGCCTCCGCAATGTGCTGCTATTTGCATCCAGCAGGGATGGCGAAGAAGCACTGCTGCTTGATGCTTTAGCCACTTGGCCCGAATCACTACTATTAATTCTGGTACCACGCCATCCGCAGCGTTTTGAAGAAGTCGCCACGCTTTTAGAGCAGCGGGGTTTGCAGGTATTAAAACGTAGCGCTTGGGATGAGGGCCCTGTAGCAAACCATGTGCAAGTCTTGCTAGGCGACTCAATGGGGGAAATGACGCGCTACTACGCAGCCAGCGATCTGGCCATTATCGGCGGCTCCATCCTGCCTTTTGGCAGCCAGAACCTGATCGAAGCCTGCGCCTTGGGCACACCCGTATTACTTGGCCCATCCACCTATAACTTTAGTCAGGCCGCTCAGCAAGCCATCACCATCCATGCAGCATGGCAAGGCGAAGACATCCACGCCATCATCCAGCAAGCCAAGTATTTATTAGCCCACACCAACGAGCGCAAAGCCATGGGGCAAGCAGGCAAATCCTTCGCCAGCGCACATCGTGGGGCGACTCAGAAGCTGCTTTCTTATTTGCCACCTTGCATACCAAAATATTGAAATACAGAGACATGCAGGGTGGGCACAATGGCGTGCTCATTCTGCAAATATTTTCCACTCACAGAGAAACCTAAATTGATCATATGGTTTTCTCCGTGAAACTCCGTGTTCTCTGTGACCTCCGTGGTTCAAGATTTGGGTTTTCACCACATACCCAATCACCCCCTCCCTCTCTGCGCCAGCAAATGCACCGCCAGCCCCAGCAAAATACACGCTGTTCCCCAAATCAAAGATCCCGAAACTTCTTCGCCATTCAGGCTGTATCCCATCCATAAAGCCGTCGCTGGCGTAATCAGGGATATAAGTGACACGGTAATCGGCTTGCATTCGCGGATCAGCCAGTAATACAGGCTAAAGCCCAGCACCGAGCCAAACACCGCTAAATAGCCAATCGCAGCTAAGCTTTGCTTGGGGAAAGTTAAATTTGTGACATCGGTTTGCCATACGCACACTGCGCTCAGCACCACCGTTGCAATGCTTAATGCCCCTGCATTCACCGCCAGTGGCGATTGTCCGGCGGCTAGTTTTTTAAGTTTTACTGCCGCCGCAGCCTGCATCAATACCGCGAGCAGCACCACCGCCACACCCGATACGCCAGCCGAGTTTAACTTTTCAGCAAATATAATCAGCAAACCAGTGATACCAATCACCATCGCCAGCACTTCAAAACGACGTAATTTTAAGCCCAGCCATAGCCATGAAAAACCGGCTGTAGCCAAAGGGATCAAGCCAAACAACACCGCAACTAAACCAGACGATACGGTTTGTGATGCCCAATAAACGCAGAGCATGGCCAAAGAGGTAGCAATGCCAGCACAGGCACTGGCTGGCCAGCTGCTGGCAGGTATTTTTTGCCTGCAAACAATCAGCACAAGAAGTGCTAAGGCAGCCGCCAACCCAAAACGAGAAGCGAGTGCGGCAGAGTAGGGCACGCCTTGCACGCTCCAGTTAATCGCCAAAGGCGTGGTGGACCAGAGTAAAACCAAAATTAAATACGCTATTTTTTGCATGGATTATTCTTATTTTTTCCACCTTTTACACACGTCAATTTCAACAGAAATAATACAAGACATAAAAAGTGAGTAGATTCGGGCGAGTATCTAGGCATACTATCTTGCCTTCAATGCAGGCCCACTCATACTAAAAGCAAATGCCCCTGCTGTTCTGCAAGCAGTTGCAAGGACATTGTGACATTTTGCATGCAGAGTGCAGGCTTGATAATTAGCTACAATCCCATCCTCAAATGTTCCACGTGAAACCATGACTCAGCACGATATAGAACCTAATGATGCCGACGAGTTGGAAAGCATCGCAGATCAAGGCCCGCGCCGTTTTGTTGAAGCGCAGATCTCAGCTACTCCGGACGATGCCGAATCCGTACAGCTAGGCTTGTACGCAGAAAAAAGCTATCTCGAATACGCAATGAGCGTGATTAAAAGCCGCGCCTTACCCCAAGTGGAAGACGGGCAAAAACCGGTACAACGCCGCATTCTTTACACCATGCATGGCCTTGGCCTGGTTGCTAACGCCAAGCCGATTAAATCGGCACGTATTGTCGGTGATGTAATGGGTAAGTACCACCCGCACGGCGATCAATCTGCTTATGACGCACTGGTGCGTATTGCTCAGGACTTCTCGCTGCGCTATCCGCTGATCGATGGTCAGGGTAATTTTGGCAGCCGCGATGGCGATGGCGCTGCAGCGATGCGATATACCGAAGCACGCTTAACGCCAATTGCCGAGCTGCTGCTGAGCGAGCTGGATAAGGGCACTACCGATTTTGTGCCCAACTATGATGGCGCATTCCAGGAGCCTTCCTTACTGCCCGCACGCCTGCCTATGCTGCTGCTGAACGGTGCATCGGGGATTGCTGTAGGTATGGCAACGGAAATCCCGGCACACAATCTGGGTGAAGTGGCTGATGCGGCTATTGCGCTGATTAAAAAGCCCACGCTTTCCACCAGCGATTTGCTCACCTATATCCAGGGGCCGGATTTACCCGGCGGCGGGCAGATTATCTCGCCACGCAAGGATATTATAACGGCCTATGAAAATGGCCGGGGCAGCTTAAAAGTTCGCGCCCGCTGGACCAAAGAAGACTTAGCCCGTGGCCAGTGGCAAATTGTGATTAATGAATTGCCACAAGGCACTTCCACCCAAAAAGTGCTGGAAGAGATTGAAGATTTAAGCAATCCAAAAATCAAAAAGGGCAAGAAAGCCCTGACTCAGGAACAGATTCAAACCAAGCAACTGATCCTGTCTTTAATCGACAGAGTAAGGGACGAATCAGGCAAGGAAAACGCCGTTCGCCTGGTGATCGAGCCCAAATCATCGCGGCAAAATCCAGACGATATGATGAAACTGCTGCTGGCGCATACAGCACTGGAAAGTGGTTTATCCATCAATATGGTAACCATTGGCCGCGATGGCCGCCCAGGGCAAAAGTCACTGCAGCAAGTGATTGCCGAATGGATTTCTTTCCGTTTTGATACCGTTACACGCCGCACCGAGCATCGTCTGGGGCAGGTAAATGATCGCATGCATATTTTAGAAGGCCGCTTAATTGTCTTCTTAAATATCGACGAAGTGATCCGTATTATTCGTCATAGCGACGAGCCTAAATCGGCGCTGATTGAAGCGTTTAATTTAAGCGATCGCCAAGCCGAAGATATTTTAGAAATCCGCCTGCGCCAGTTAGCGCGCCTGGAAGGCATTAAGCTTGAACAAGAGCTGGCTGATTTAGCAAAAGAAAAAGCCGAGCTTGAGCATCTTTTAGCTACGCCAGAAGTCATGCAAAAGCTGATCATTAAAGAAATTGAAGCGGATAAAAAGAAGTTTGCCGATCCGCGCAGAACGCTGATTGTAGAAGCAGAACGTGCCTCGCTGGAAGTCACGGTAGTGGATGAGCCGCTCACGATTATCTTGTCTGAAAAAGGCTGGATGCGTGCACGCCAGGGCCATGGGCTTGATCTGCAAAACCTGAGCTTTAAAGACGGCGATGCAATGCTGGCCTTTATTGAATGCCGCTCTGTTGACCCGATGGCGATGTTTGCCAGCGATGGCCGGGTATACAGCATTCAAGCCTCGGTGATTCCGGGCGGCAGGGGAGATGGCGTACCTGTTACTACTCTGGTCGATCTGGCGGCTAAATCACAAATTATTCAACTGCTGGCTGCAAAACCACAAGAACACTTAGTGATTGCCAACTCCAGCGGCTACGGTTTTTATTGTCTGTTTGAAAACCTGATGAGCCGCCAAAAAGCAGGCAAGAGCTTTTTGAACCTGGAAGATGGTGAAACGCTGCTTAAGGTTTCTACTTTTGTTCCACGTGAAACATCGCAAGTTGCTTGTCTGTCCAAAGGCGGCAAGTTACATCTGTTTGCCTTTAGTGAGTTTAAGCAGTTAACAGGCGGTGGGCGTGGTGTGATTACCATGGCACTGGATGATAAAGACACGCTCTCGGCCATTACAATTTGCGATGGCGTCACTTTACAAATCAATGGCACAGGCCGCGCTGGTAAAGCTGTGGAATGGAAGCTGAATGTAAATGAAATGGCACCTTATCAGGGTAAGCGCGCGCGTAAAGGTAAACCAATCAGCTCCAACCTGAAGTTTCCGAGTTTCTGATCATGGCCATGACGGCGTTGATTGCAGCGGCTTGGGCTGAGTTGGGTATTCCACTTGATCTGCTTGATCATCGACCTTTGCAGCTTTTTGAAGAGGCGAGCGAGCTGGTTGATGTGGCCATCGCCAGCGATGGCCGGGTGTGGCAGCTCACCCCAAGTGCAGCAGCAGCATGGCTGGCGATGCAGGCGGCTGCACAGGCGGATGGCATCGATATCCGCATCGCTTCTGCTTACCGGGCATCCAGCCGTCAGTGTGAACTGATTCAAAGAAAGTTATCGCAGGGGCAGGATATCGGGCAGATCTTGCAAGTGCTTGCCCCGCCTGGCTGCAGTGAGCACCACACCGGCCGGGCTGTAGATATCTACCAGCCCGGCGGGCCTGTGGTTGAAGAAGCCTTTGAAGCTACCTCTGCATTTAATTGGTTAAACCTCAACGCCGCACGCTTCGGTTTTAATCTGTCGTTCCCACGCGGTAATCCATCCGGCTATCTTTATGAGCCATGGCATTGGTGCTGGCATGATGGATAGAGGTGAAACCTGTGTCTTTATTTAACATTACTCGCAGGTTTTACCCCATATTTGCTAAGCAAATTGTTTTTCATTAGCAAACCTCGAAAAAATATAACAACCACGCTCTTTGCATAGGGCTTGGTTCAGGCTCCCTTGAAACAAGCGGGGCGGGGTTTCGGCCAGAGGCAGTGAGGCACGAGCGAGTCTCGCCCGCCGTCGAATCGATTGTCCGCAGCGCAGGGGCCTTCGTGGTTTTGAGTTTGCGGTTTTGCTTCCTTTCTTGGCCGTTCAAGAAAGGGAGTCCCTGCGTAGATGCCGCACCCAAATCAAGGTGCCGAAGGCACTAAAATAGGTCTTTTGACTTTAGTTAGAGCGTATGGGTATCACTCACCCTAAGAATGATGCAATAAGCACTCTATTTATCATTCACCACCGTCGTCACCAGCTTTAACAGCTCAGGCAAAATCTCTGGCAAGCGGTCCTGAATACTGCGCCCCGGCAAAAGCGGCAGGCAAAGATCATAGCGGCCATCGTAATAGCACTCCACCCGTGGCCGCTGCGGGTCCAGCATCCAGCCCGAGTAAGGCAGCCATACCAGCATTAAATCGCGCCAGCGCGGGCCAATATCTGCTCTCTCTCCAATATGCCTGAAAACAGCCCAGCGCCCGGCGGGGCGCTGATATTCACCCAATAGTCTGGGTAATTTAAATTGACGTGAGACAGGTACGGCTACATCGTAGCGGCGGCGCTCAGCAGGGGTTGTGGCAGGATCGCTCCAGACCAGGCCAAACCATCGATCCGCCTTAATCTCAAGCGTTTGGCATTGCTCCTGGAAGCTGGCCAAAAATTCTTCTAAATGAAAACCATAGTCGCCCACTGCACGCAGATAGGCCATTCGTTCTGTCGGCCATTCTTCTAAATCGATGCAGGCCTCAACTTCATCCCAGCTCCAGACCCTATCTACATCGGTGCCTGCAATCGCAGGCCCTGGCCGATAAGACATTGCGCCTAAATTATTAGCAACCCAGCAAATTGCCACAGCCCGCCCGGCACGTAAATCACTGGGCGTAAAGCCAAAGCTGCGGCTGAATGCTCGGCTGAAAGTCGCTGGTGAAGAAAAACCAACTAAATCAGCTACCTGCCCAATGGATAAATGTGGCGACCATTGCAAAAGCGAAGCAGCAACTTCTAAACGTAATTGCCATAAAAACGCCTGCGGGCTATCGCCATATTCACTTTGAAAGCGATGAGCCAGATGCCATGGCGAATAATGAGTGACATCGGCTAAATCAGCCAATTGCAAAGGCGCAGCCAAGCCGCGCACCATGCGATCAATCGCTTTTTCCAGCCTCAGGCAAGGGGGGTTAGTCATGTTTCACGTGAAACAATTAAAGTGCCTCATCAAGCGGGGTGATCGTTACATCATCAGCAGGCCTTGCCCAAAAGAAGCGATCAGGTATCTGCTGCCCCATGCCAGGCCGGTAAGCGGCCTGCAGTGTTTGCCAGGTGTAGTCCTGGCCTTCTTTGACCGCTTCATTAATTTCAGCGCCATTGGCCAAAGCGCCTGTTAATGCCGCGGCCAGTGTGCTGCCTGCCCCGTAAAAACTGCCAGGCAAGCGATCCCATGTATCAACGCTGGCCCGCCCCATATCACTGTATAAAGCGTTAATGACCTTAGGCGTATTTTCGTGAGCACCAGTAATGAGTACATATTCGCAGCCACAATCTAAAATTCGGCTTGCTGCAATATCCAAGGTTAAATCTTCCTGCTCATCCAAATCATCCGAAGCTAAGTGCCTTGCTTCAATACTATTTAGCGTAACCAGCGTGGTATGAGGTAATAAAAGCTCACGCGTCATAATCAGTAATTCTTCGTTAGCCAAATGATCCCCTGCCTTAGAGAAAAATACAGGATCTAATATAAGCGGAATTTCAGGATAATCAGATGCAATCTCGGCTATCACGGTAAGTGTTTCTAAGCTGCCAATCAGGCCTACTTTAATGGCATCAACTTTCATGTCTTCAAGAATGCAGCGTGCCTGATCTTCTACCCATTCGCTCTCAATAAGTAAAACATCTTGTTCGCCTGCGCTATCTTGAATAACGATGCCAGTAATCACTGGTGCCACATGGCAACCCAAGGATGATAAAGCAAGCATATCTGCTGCAAGTCCAGCACCACCGGATGGATCATTACCAGCAAATACAAGCACAATAGGGGGGCTGGTAGTCATGGGGACATTCACTGAATCAGGTAAAATTGAAATTTTATCTTACTTAATAGGTAACTCGAATGAAAAAATATATGTGTCTCATTTGTGGCTTTATTTACGATGAAGCTGAAGGGATGCCAAACGATGGCATTGCAGCCGGAACAACATGGGAAGATATTCCTCCAAACTGGACTTGCCCGGATTGTGGAGCAAGAAAAGATGATTTTGAGATGATAGAAATCTAAAAGGATAGCTATGAAAAAGCTGATTAGCGCTGTTGTACTTTCAGCCTTATTACCAGGCTGTCAGCAGGTAAGTACAACAGAATCAGGCGCAACCCAGATAAACCGCAAGCAAAGCATGAGCGTGCTATTGTCTGAACAACAAGTCGACAATATGGCCAGGCAGTCTTATCAGGAAACGCTGAACAAAGCGCAAAGCAAAGGCGTGCTCAATAGTGATAAGCAAATGACAGCCAGAGTGCGCACAATTGCTAATCGAATTATTCCGCAAACCAGCGTATTTCGCCCGGATGCCAGCAAGTGGCAATGGGAAGTCAATGTAGAAAACAGCCCGGAGCTAAACGCCTATTGCATGGCGGGTGGCAAGATTATGTTTTATTCCGGCATTATCGAAAAACTAAAACTCACCGATGATGAAATTGCCCAGATTATGGGGCATGAAATCAGCCATGCTTTAAGAGAACACAGCCGCGAGCGCATGAGCAGTGCGTATAACAAGCAGCTGGCTATGCAAGGCTTATCTCTGCTGACGGGTGGAAAATATGATGGCTATATGGGTATGGCCGATGAGCTGATGCAAGTAGGCTACTTCCTGCCTAATAGCCGTGAGCATGAATCTGAGGCCGATACTATGGGCTTAGAGCTGGCGGCAAGGGCTGGATATAAGCCACAAGCAGCGGTGAGCCTATGGCAAAAAATGGCTGCGGCCAGCAAGGGGCAGCCAGCAGAATTCCTATCTACTCACCCTTCAAATCAAACGCGTATCCAGGACTTGCAAGCCAAAATTCCAGCCGTACAAAGCTTATACGATGCAGCTGCGCGTAAATATCCAAATAAAAAGGAAAATTAATGCTCTGGGTAAAAGCACTGCATATTATTTTTATTACCAGTTGGTTTGCAGGCCTGTTTTATCTGCCCAGATTATTTGTCAATCACGCCATGAGCACAGATAGCGAAACCATTGCACGCCTGAAATTAATGGAGCATAAGTTAATCCGCTTTATGACGCCCTTAGGTATTTTGGCACTGATATTTGGTATCTGGCTTTGGTCTTACTTTGATTTTTATATGGGCACAGGCTGGCGCTGGATGCATGTAAAGCTCACGCTTGTGGCCGTTTTAATTGCTTACCATGCTTATTGCTGGAAGATTTGCAAAGATTTTGCAGCAGACAGAAATACCCGCAGCCATCGCTGGTATCGTTTTTTTAATGAAATTCCTGTGCTTGTTTTAGCGGCTTGCGTCATTTTGGTTGTAGTAAAGCCCTTTTAAATGCTTTGGGGAAAAATGAATAATGGCTACAGAAATTGAACGTAAGTTTTTATTAAGTAATGAAGACTGGCGTAAAGAAGTGCATCAGTCCAGCCGGATTGCACAAGGCTATTTATCCAGCGATCCTGATCGGGTAGTGCGTGTACGTTTACGTGCAGAGCAAGGATTTATCACTATAAAAGGCAAAACAGCAGGGATTGAACGCTTGGAGTATGAATATGAAATACCCTTTACTGATGCTGAAGCATTATTAGCGCTGTGTCCCAATGTCTTAGATAAAACACGATATTTAATCGATTTTTCAGGATATATTTGGGAGATCGACGAATTTCATGGCGAAAATGCACCTCTTATTATTGCTGAGCTGGAATTACCCGCCAGCGATGCAAGCTATATCAAACCAGCTTGGTTAGGCGAAGAAGTATCAGATGATCCGCGATATTTTAATAGCTATCTTTCAGAACATCCTTATTCAAGCTGGTAATGAGCATTAATCAAAAATAAGCGTCTTGCAAAAGGCGCTTATTTTTTACCTGATGTTTTTCAACTACGTAGTAAGAAATACAACACTACGTTATATAAGAAAACAATGAACAAACAGGCAATGGCGGTTTCTGCACAAGATTGATGGCGCTATGATGTGGCTTTCTATTGTGGAACTCGTCATGAATCAAAACCAACAATTATTTGCTGCCGCACAAAAGCATATTCCTGGTGGCGTAAATTCGCCCGTACGTGCTTTTGGTTCTGTTGGTGGTACTCCACGGTTTTTTAAAAAAGGCGAGGGCGCTTATGTTTGGGATGCAGATGACCAGCGTTATATTGATTATGTAGGTTCCTGGGGGCCGCTTATTTTAGGCCACACGCATCCTAAAGTGCTTGAAGCAGTTATTCAAGCGGCTAAAAACGGTATGAGTTTTGGAGCGCCAACAGCTGCAGAAGTAAAATTAGCTGATTTAATTTGTGAAATGTTGCCTTCTATTGAGCAAATTCGGCTTGTTTCAAGTGGTACCGAAGCCACAATGAGCGCTATTCGCCTTGCCCGCGGTTTTACCGGCCGCGATAAATTAGTGAAATTTGAAGGTTGCTATCATGGCCATGCGGATAGCTTACTGGTAAAAGCTGGTTCTGGCTTATTAACTTTCGGTAATCCTTCGTCGGCCGGCGTTCCAGCGTCAGTTGCTGCCGATACCTTAGTCTTGCCATATAACGATGTTGCTCCACTGGAAGCATTGTTTGCAGAAATGGGCGATAAAATTGCAGCCATTATCGTAGAACCTATCGCTGGCAACATGAATATGGTGCAAGCCAGCCCGGAATTTGTTCAGGCGATGCGTAAATTAACTGAAAATCATGGTGCAGTTTTGATTTATGACGAAGTCATGACCGGTTTTAGGGTTGATTTGCACTGCACTCAGGGTTTGCATGGTTTAAAACCAGATCTGACATGCTTGGGTAAAGTCGTTGGCGGGGGTATGCCTCTGGCAGCTTTTGGTGGCCGCAGCGACATTATGTCTAAGCTGGCACCTTTAGGACCGGTTTATCAGGCAGGTACATTATCTGGTAATCCAGTTGCGGTAGCAGCCGGGCTGGCTACATTAAAACTTATTTCTGAAGACGGTTTTTTCAATCAGTTATCAATTCAGACTAAGAAATTATGTGAAGGTTTAATTCAAATTGCAAAAGAAACAAACACTATATTTTCTGCGCAAAGTACAGGGGGGATGTTTGGTTTTTACTTCAGTGAAAATATTCCCAAATCTTTTGCAGATGTAATGAATTCAGATCGTTCTAAATTTAATGCATTTTTCCATGGGATGTTAGAGCAAGGAATTTATTTAGCACCTTCTGCATTTGAAGCAGGTTTTGTTTCTGCAGCACATTCGGATCAGGATATATTGCTTACTCTTGCAGCAGCTAAAAAAGTTTTTATGCAAATTAAGTAATTCTTCAGATATAGAAAAAACGGCCATTTGGGCCGTTTTTTTTTGTTTCTTTTTAATGCAGACAAGTTTTTATTTCATACTGATAATAATGTAAGTTATTGATTTTAAATATATATTTAAACTGATCTTTTAATTTCTTTTTCAATCAATTTCTCAATTTCATTAATATCAGCAACACCTACGTATTTCTTAATAATATCGCCATTCTTATTAATTAAGAAAGTACTGGGTGTTAATCCTACATCGCCAAAAGCTTTAGCAATATTGCCATTTACATCATGTTGTATAAAGAAAGGTAATTTTTTTTCTGCCACATAATTAGCAATGTATTCTGGATTGTCATAATCCATAGCAATTGCAATGGTTTTATAATTATTATTTTTATATTTTTCTTGTAGTTTAATTAATTCAGGCATTTCCTGAATGCAGCCTGTGCAACTGGTTGCCCAGAAATTAACCAGGATGATTTGGTTTTTTAATGTAGACGGGTTTAGGTTTTGACCCTGAATACTGGTTAATTTTATATCAGGTGCTTTTTTATTGGGTGTTTGAAAAAGTAAGTAACCAGCTATGGCTATGATGGTTGTGATAACAAGCAGATGTTGAAAATATTGTTTCATAGCTGTCTTCCTGAGCATGCAAGTGGGCGATTTTAGAACATTTTCAGTTGGGTTTGCGGTAGAAAATTTATTTACACCTTTTTTTCTTTTAATACTTCATTTAAGAAGAAAGATATAAGAACAACTAATAAGGGGCGGTGTTTTCTGTGGATAAGTCATTTTCTCCTGTTTTTTCAAGAACTTAAGTTATCCACAAGGCTGGGTGCGGAATATGTTTGGCCTGTGGATAATTTGGAGATAGTTTTTTGGGTTTTGCAGGCTTGAAGGTTTTCCACAGTGCTGCTTACTTTTATCCACAGGCCAAGTAGTTGATTTGATGGATCGTTTGATTTTTCACCGTATAATGGCTCGTTTTGATGGAGGGGTTCGATGGCGATTCAGTGGTTTCCAGGGCATATGAACACTGCCCGCAAGCAGGTTGCAGAGACCATGGCCAAGGTAGACTTGGTGATTGAGGTGGTTGATGCTCGCTTGCCACTGTCCAGCAGCAATCCCATGATTGAGCCTATGCGCCGCTTAAGGCAGCGCCCTGCTCTCAAGGTTTTGAATAAAGCTGATTTGGCAGATCCAAGGCTCAATAAAATTTGGCTGGAATGGTTTAAGTCTCAGCCAGGTACTGAAGCTGTGTTGCTGGGTGAAGACAATAAGATTCAGGGTGCAAAGCTGATTCCTCAGTTATGTCAGGCGCTTGCACCGCATCGTGATGGTGAAGAGAAACCACTTCGGGCAATGATTGTAGGTATTCCTAATGTGGGTAAATCTACACTGATCAATCATTTAGCTAAGCGTAAGATCGCAAAAGTCGCTGATACGCCAGGTGTGACTAAAATGCAGCAGCGGGTAGAAACGCTGGCAGGCATGATTTTGTATGACACACCAGGCCTGATGTGGCCAAAAGTGCAAAATGAAGATTCAGGCTATCGTTTAGCCATGGCGGGATCGATTGGCCGCAACGCTTATGATGAAGTGGATGTGGCGCTGTATGCGATTGAAACTTTGGTAGAGCGTTATCCGCAATTACTGCTTGATCGGTATAAATTGAAAGATTTATTAGGTGATGCAGAACCGTTGTTTGAGCTTATTGGTAAGAAGCGCGGCGCTATGCTGTCGGGCGGTCGTATTGATACACAAAAAACGGCAGATATGATTCTGACTGAGTTTCGCAGTGGTACTTTAGGGCGTATTACTCTTGAAACACCGGATGATTTCCTTGAAATGCCTGTGTACGATCCAAATGATGAAGTTGAGTTGCCAGATCCGGATTTGTAAACGAAACTGGGTGTTGCACACAATTTACAGAATGAAAAGAGTCATTATCGGCGCGGCGTATTCTCTTTAAGTACCTTAGAATTCGTCTGCTCTGCTGCCTATGGAAGTCGTTGATGGAAGCTGAACTTTTAAATCTTGAAGACAAAGTGGCTCAATTAGCGCTGCTTTGCCGTGAGTTGCGTGATGAAAATCGGGGCTTGCGTCAGAAGTTATTGCTGACACAACAGCAAAATCAAGGCTTACTGGCAAAAATAGATGGCAGCAAAGAAAGAGTTGCCGCCATTCTTGCCAAGCTGCCGGAGGATACAGAATGAGTGAGGCGGGGATTAAGCAGCTTGATGTTTCTATCATGGGACGTGAATTTCGTGTGGCGTGCCCGGAAGATGAAGAAGCCACACTGATACAAGCTGTTGAGCTGCTGGATCAGCGTATGCATGAGATCCGTGCCTCCGGAAAGGTGGTAGGACTTGAGAAAATAGCGATCATGGCGGCTTTGAATATCACACATGAATATTTGCATACGCGTGTAGACGGGGGTTTTGACATTGCGACAATTCAGCGTAGAATTGCCAGCATGAATTCAACAATAGACGCAGTGATGGGTGAACAGACTGAATTGTTTTCCTGATTTGCGGCTTTTGTAAACCAATGCTTTCCTGCGGTGTTTGTTACGGCTTGTCTCTCTGAACCAATAATTACTTTGGTTGCCTGCCATGAGTATGCCTGTTGTGAGCATCCCCCGTTGGATGCACCTGATGGCATCCGGTCGGTGACCGCTTGAACCTTCGGTTCAAGATTGCTCGTCGGACGGCACTCGCGGGAAGCTCTTCATTGTTTCACTATTCGTGAATATCAATAGTCAATCTGCTAAATCCGAAGCGCGGCGTGTTATACGCCGCGCTCGTGCTTTGATCCCCCCTTTAGAAAGACATTCCGCAGAATCCGCTGTTGTTGCCATGGCAAAACAGCTTGGGTTATTACGCCGGGGTTTAAAAATCGCCGCGTATATTCCTGCCGGAAGTGAGTTTTCTCCCTGGCTGTTAATGTTGAATGCGTTAGTGAGTGGGGTAGATGTGTATCTGCCCAAAGTGCCAAAGCGGGGAAGAAAATTAAGTTTTGTGCGTTTAGATTCAACTAATCGCTGGAAACTGGGGCCGCAAAATATTCTTGAGCCTTTGGGTGGTGAAATATGTTCGCCACGCGATTTGGATATTGTGTTTTTGCCTTTGCTGGGGTTTGATGCAAGTCTTGCGCGAATGGGGCAAGGCGGAGGCTATTATGATTGCACGTTTGAATTCAGACGTTTGCGGCAAAGCTGGAAAAAGCCCCGTTTAGTTGGCCTTGCATTTGATGTGCAGTATTTTGAGCAATTACCCGTAGATACTTGGGATTTACGTCTAGATTACATCTTGACTGGGAAAAAAGTTTGGCGGAAGCCATAGTTATGTTGTTTTTTTGTAATTTTGCTTCTGTTAGTCTTTCTTTGTTAGAAAGTAAAAACAGTTCTCTCAGCAACCTGGCGGCAAAAATACGATTTTCATGAGAAAACGCAAATTATTGCCATGACAAAGGCAATAAATACACAGTTATTTTTTTTGACATCGCACTAAACTACGTCGCGATTGGCCATAAAGCCAACATAGAGTCTCTACAAGCACTGCCCCCCAATAATGAGGTTGCCATGAATAATTCGACTCAAGCCTCTCGGCTGGATCTTTTTGCACCGTTATCAGGTGTTGTTGTCGCGATAGAATCGGTTCCTGATCCGGTGTTTGCGCAAAAAATGGTGGGTGATGGAGTATCGATTGATCCAATTTCCAACCTGCTGCTTGCCCCTGTTGCGGGTAAAGTAACTCAGCTGCATTCATCAAAACACGCCATTACCATCACAACTCCCGCTGGGATTGAAGTGCTGATTCATATTGGTTTAGATACCGTGATGCTGCGTGGCGAAGGATTTACGGCCAGGGTGGCTGAAGGTGCTGAAGTAAAAGTAGGTCAGCCTCTGATCGAGTTTGATGCCGATTTGGTTGCCCGCAAAGCGCTGAGTTTGCTGACCCAAATCGTGATTACAACAGGCGATAAGGTTGTTAAATATATTCCAACGATTAAAAAAACGATCGCTGCAGGCCAGGATATCGTGTTGTCTCTGGATTTAGCCGGTGCCACTGTGGTGGGGCAGGCTGTTGCTGCTGATGCAGCGATTCAATCTGCTGCTGTGATTGTGCCAAACCCAACAGGCTTGCATGCTCGTCCTGCTGCGGTGTTAGCCAATACAGCTAAAACATTTAAATCTGATTTAAAACTGGTACGTGCCGGAGACGAGGCAAATGCTAAGTCGGTTGTCTCCATCATGGGGCTGGAAGTACAGCATGGTGATTCGGTCTTTGTAAAAGCAACCGGTCCTGATGCTGCTCAGGCTGCAAAAGCCCTGGCTGAGCTGATTGCCAGTGGTTCCGGTGAAGAGTGTGGTGGCGTATTGCCGCCGGTTGCTGCAAAGCATCTGCCTAAGCCGCAAACTCGTCCTGCATTGAAATCGAATGATCCAAATATGCTGATGGGTGTTTCTGCTTCACCAGGTCTTGCAGTAGGGCATATTTATCAGGTTAAGCAAGAAGTTATCGATGTTGTTGAATCAGGTGATGTGCCTGAGCTGGAAAAACGCCGTCTTGAAAATGCATTGAAAGAAGCGTACCAGCAGCTTGAGGCGTTAAAAGGTGAAATTGCCGATCCGGCAAAAGCAGAAATTTTTGCTGCTCACCAGGAATTATTGTCAGACCCTGATTTACTGGATCTGGCAACAGCTGGTATCAGCCAGGGTAAGAGCGCAGGATTTGCATGGCGCGCTGCGTTTACCAATTACGCAGATAAGCTTGCTAAGCTGAAAAATGAAGTTTTAGCTGGCCGTGCCAATGATATTCGCGATATTGGCCGCCGCGTTTTGCGTTTGATTGCTGGCATTAAAGAAGCGGCGCTTGAAGTACCAAATGATGCCATTTTGATTGCAGAAGACCTGACCCCATCCGATACCGCTTCGCTGGATCGCAACAAAGTACTTGGTTTTTGTACGATTGGTGGCGGTGCAACCAGCCACGTTGCTATTTTGGCCCGCTCTTTGAATATACCTGCAATTTGTGGGATTGAAGAAGCCGCTTTGCAATTGGCAAATGGCACACCTGTGATTCTGGAAGGCAGCAAAGGCTGTTTGCGTTTAAACCCTTCCAGCGAGGAAATCAGCAGCATCCGTGAGCGCCAGGTCAAACTTGCCAAGCGCCAGGCTGAAGAATTGGAATCTGCGTTTGAGCCGGCAACCACCACAGATGGTATCTGTGTTGAAGTTGTGGCCAATATTGGTGGCCTTGAAGAAGCTCAGCAATCGGTGAAGCTGGGCGGTGAAGGTGTTGGTTTACTTCGCAGCGAGTTCTTGTACCTTGAGCGTACAGATGCTCCAACTGAAGCAGAGCAAGACAAAATCTACAGCGATATTGCTAAATCACTGGGTAAAGACCGCACCTTTGTTGTGCGTACGCTGGATGTGGGTGGCGATAAGCCGCTGCCTTACTTGCCTATGCCTGCAGAAGAAAATCCATTCCTGGGTGTACGTGGCGTACGCTTGTGCCTAGCAGAGCCAGAATTATTGCATACACAAATTCGCGCGATTTTGCGCTCGGCTGAGCATGCCAAGTTAGCCATCATGTTCCCGATGATTACGTCTTTAGAAGAAGTGCGTGAAGTTAAGCGTATCGTTGCAGAAGAAAAAGCGGCTCTGGGCATCACCGCTCAGGTGCAGGTTGGGATTATGGTTGAAGTCCCTGCCACAGCCGTGATGGCAGAGATTTTTGCCCGTGAAGTGGATTTCTTCTCGATTGGTACTAACGATTTAACCCAGTACACACTGGCTATGGATCGTGGTCATCCAAAACTGGCTAAAGAAGCGGATGCCATGCATCCGGGCGTATTGCGTTTGATTGCCAACACAGTGAAAGGCGCGCACACCCATGGCAAGTGGGTTGGTGTTTGCGGTGGTATTGCATCTGACCCGGCTGCGGTTCCATTACTGATTGGTATGGGCGTTGATGAGTTGTCGGTGAGCGTTCCTGCGATCCCTGCTGTGAAAGCGCTGGTACGTAAACTTTCAAAAGTGGAATGCCAGAAGCTGGCTGCAGAAGTATTGCAAATGGGCACTGTGGCTGAAGTTCGTGCCCGCTTAGCTCAGCAAATAACAGATTAAATTATGCTGAAAACAGGCCGGAAGCGGCCTGTTTTGTCAAGCGTATAGGTCAATGTCTTGCTTCACGGTTCATGCGGTATTCTACGGATTGTGGTATTACATGTCATACGTGAGAATTAACAGTGGAAAAAGTAAATACAATGAGCGATAGCTTTCCTATTCTGTTGGTGGCAGCCCTTGGTGGATGGAGCAATATTCGCTCCTTAGAAACTGTGGCTTTGACTCGTTTAAGGGTAGATTTGATCGATGAGAGCCGTTTTGATGCAGAGCGTTTACAGCAGGC
The DNA here is from genome assembly GCF_002735645.1 of Iodobacter sp. BJB302. Lineage (GTDB taxonomy): Bacteria > Pseudomonadota > Gammaproteobacteria > Burkholderiales > Chitinibacteraceae > Iodobacter. The sequence continues at coordinate 29,113 of NZ_PDZG01000007.1, read as the reverse complement.
TGGTGTATTAGCTGTAATGCCTTGTGCAAATCATGTCTATCATTTGCTGATTGGCCCTGAAGCACCGCGTTATATGGAAATTCTGTCTTAATCTTGATTGATGCCTTGGCGGCTTTTTGCGCCTGAGCTGGGTCGTACGGAGAAATTATGTTTAAGAACGCATTTGCATTCTTACAGAAAATCGGCAAGTCGCTGATGTTACCGGTGTCAGTATTGCCGGTTGCTGGCCTGTTGCTTGGATTTGGTGCATCCAATTTTTCCTTCTTGCCGGATGTGGTTTCACACCTGATGGCAGCGGGTGGTGGTGCGATTTTTGGTAACTTAGCCCTGATTTTTGCAATTGGTGTAGCGCTGGGCTTAACCGAAAATGATGGCGTTGCTGCCATTGCGGCTGTTGTTGGTTATGTTGTGCTGTTGGCAACAATGGGCGTAATGGCTCCTGTGCTGGGCACAGAGCCAGCGATGGTCATGGGCATGAAGGCAATGGAAACCGGCGTATTTGGCGGGATTATCGCCGGTGCTCTGGCGGCTGGCCTGTTCAACAAATACTATCGCATCGAACTGCCACCTTACCTTGGCTTCTTTGCCGGTAAGCGTTTTGTGCCGATTGCAACCGGTATTGCGGCGATTTTTGTTGGCGTGATCTTGTCGCTGATCTGGCCTCCGATCCAGGGCGTGATTAAAAGCTTCTCGCAATGGGCTGCGTATGCTGATCCGCGTATCGCTGCAACGCTTTATGGTTTTGTAGAACGGATGCTGGTGCCGTTTGGTCTGCACCATATCTGGAATGTACCGTTCTTCTTTGAAATCGGTAATTACGTGGTAGATGGCAAGCCTGCTGTGCATGGTGATATTGCACGCTTCTTTGCGGGTGATCCTACTGCCGGTATCTTGTCTGGCGCGTTCTTGTTCAAAATGTTTGGTTTGCCAGCGGCTGCAGTTGCAATCTGGCATACGGCTAAGCCTGAAAACCGCGTTAAGATCGGCGGGATTATGATTTCAGCTGCGCTGACATCATTTATGACAGGTATTACCGAGCCAATTGAATTTGCTTTCTTGTTTGTAGCTCCACAGCTCTACGTTATTCATGCTTTCCTGGCTGCATCCACCCAGTTTGTTGCTAACTCGCTCAATATCCATATGGGCTTTAGCTTCTCGCAAGGTGGTATCGACTTCCTGATGTTTAACGCCTTGGGTAAATACGCGCAAAACTGGTGGTTAATTCTGCCTCTGGGCGCGGTTTATGCAGCGATTTACTACTCGGTATTCCGTTTTGTGATTGTGAAACTCAATCTGAAAACGCCGGGCCGTGAAGACGAAACCGCAGAAGAACATGTTGTGGATAGCAGCGAGCATGGCCGTGCTCGTGAATTAGTGCTGGCCTTTGGTGGTCGCAGCAATATCAGTGGTCTGGATGCATGTATTACCCGCTTGCGTATTTCGGTTAAAGATATCTCTAAAGTGAATCAGCCTAAGCTGAAAGCCATGGGCGCTGCCGGTGTAATGGTGGTGGGCAATGGTATTCAGGCTATTTTTGGTACGCAATCAGATAATCTGAAATCCGATATGGTTAATTACCTGAAAGTAGCTGGCCCTGAAGCAGATGCAGTGACTGCACCTGTGCAACAAGCCGCAACAGCGGGTGTGCAGGCAGTAGCAACTTCTGCAGGCAACATCAATGGTAAAGCCATGCAAATTCAGGCGGCATTGGGTGGTATTGCCAATATCCGCAAGCTGGAAGCCATTGCAGGTACTCGTTTGCGTGTAGAGCTTGCAGATGCTTCACGTCTTGATGAAGCCGCTTTAAAAGCAGCGGGGGTAGAAGGCGTGATGCCACAGGGTGAACAAGTGTTCCACCTGATTGTGGGCCAGCAGGCCGGTGATGTTGCTAGTGCCTTAGCAAAATAAAAGCTTAATGCTCTATAAAAACCCGCCAGTGATGGCGGGTTTTTTTGTTTAAATACGGAGTGATGGTAAGCTGGCTGTTAAAGTATCTTGCAAACAAAGATAAATATGAATGCATTTGAACGTGATGGCTTTGCTTTGGTTTCTGCCATATTCAGCCCTGCTGAATGCAGAGCCATTGCAGGGCAGATTGAAACAATGCGTTGTGCCTCTGCAGGTACGCGGCGTTTATTATTGCAGGACGGGTGCCGCTCTCTGGCTGTAAAAATCCGCCAGCATCCGGTTGTGTCATCATTGCTGTCTGGCATGGTTGCGGTGCAGTGCACCTTTTTTGAAAAATCTGCTTCCCGCAATTGGCTGGTCTCAGTGCATCAGGATTTAAGTATTCCTGTGGCAGAGCGCATTGAGCATCCGGCATTGCGGGGCTGGTCAGTTAAAGAAGACCAGTTGTATGTACAAGCCCCTGTGGAGGTATTGCAGCAGCTGATAGCGGTGAGGGTACATCTGGATAGCTGCGGGGCAGAGGATGGCCCGCTGCGCCTTGTGCCAAGATCACATTTGCAGGGCTTGGTGACGGCAGAGGATGCTGCAAATGCCCGCCGGCAAGAAATCGTCTGTGTGGCAGACGCAGGCAGCGCATTGCTGATGCGGCCCTTACTTTTGCATTCATCTTCAAAATCATCAGGTACAAGCCAGCGCAGGGTTTTGCATTTTCTATTTGCTCCTTCAGCGCTTCCTTTAGGGCTTCGTTGGAGCGATACAGTTTGATTGAGGTATTTGTTTGATTATTGATCGTGCAGAAACGTGATATTTTTTGTGAGTCAGAAGTTAAACCGCAGGATTAACGAGGAAGAAACCATGAATAAAGTCTTACGCAGAAGCCGTGATGATCAATGGATTGCAGGGGTAATGGGCGGGCTGGCAGATTATCTGGGAATAGGTTCGGGCAAGCTGCGGCTGATCTTTGTGATTGTGTCTTGTTTATCGGCGGCATTTCCAGGTATTTTTGTTTATTTGATTCTGTGGTTTTTGATGCCTAAGCAGGGTGCCTGATTTTTAATCTGGCTTCATTGTGCTTCTAATTAAAGGCGCTGAATTTGACTTTACTTACTCTTAATCGCGGTGTTTATGCCAATGTGCAAATCAGGCCGCGGTGGCCTGCTCAGCAGGTGCAGGTAGATTCAGATACATTGAGCAAATTGCAGCGAATTCAGATGAAACTACCTGAGCATATTGGTTTGATTTTGACCCGGGCTTACGAAAAAAAAGAATCTCAGCTTGGTTTTGCCCGCAATAAGTTTCGTGCTCTGGGTATCAGCGTTTTTCGTTTTTTTTATTCCTGCAGGCAAGGCGAGATCGCTGCTATTTTTGGAAGTAATGGTCACGACGTGGATGGCACACATATTGATGTGTCCTTTCTTCTGCATGGGCGTCGTGTACGGCTATTGCCTCTGAGCGTGTTTACGCCTTTGTTTTGGCAAAAACGCCGGGTGGAGCGATACGCACTTCCGCTGAGTCAGGTAAAAGAAGCTCTGGCCAAAGAGGGTTTTCGAATTCACTTAAATTCAACTGAAAGCCTGCAAATCCATTGTGATCTTGTTGTGTAAATGTATTTAAATTAGCTCACTACTCAGCTGTTGAATATTGGCTGTGTCCACGCCCTTACTCTCATATTGAAGTGTATAAAAAACCCATCGCCCTAAGGACGATGGGTTTTTTGAGGGGCTTGAATAATTTAAAACCCCATTGCCAGATTAAAGCCCTCGGCAATGGCGCGTTTGGCGTCTACTTCGCCTGCAAGCAGCGCTCCGCCAATGCGGTGCACTGGTGCACCACTTGCACTGAGTTTATCCCAAAGCGTTGTTACCGATTCCTGCCCGGCGCAAAGCACGATTTGATCGACTTCAAGGCAGATCTCTTCGTTATTTTGCTTGATATGCAGGCCAGCATCATCGATTTTTAGGTATTCAACCCCACCCAGCAGGTTTACGCCGCGTAATTGCAAGGTGGCACGGTGTACCCAGCCCGTGGTCTTGCCGGGGCCGCTGCCAGGCTTGCCCTTGCTGCGTTTTAACAGCCAGATTTCGCGGCCGCTGGGCTGCATGGCGGGTTTGGCTAAGCTGCCTGCGCTCTTCATGCTGGAATCAATACCCCAGTCGCGGATAAAGTTGTCTGTAGGGCTGAGATCGCTGTGGGTTTCGGATAAAAACACCGCCGTATCTACGCCAATTCCGCCTGCGCCAATAATCGCAATTTTTTTGCCCGGTTTTACTTCGCCGCGCAGCAGGGCTGGGTAGGAAACCACGCTTGGGTGGGTGATGCCTGCAATATCCGGCACGCGCGGTTGTACACCGCTGGCAATCACAATTTCATCAAATTCACCGGCCAGCTCTGTGGCTTGTGCAAAGTGATTGAGTTTTACATTTACGCCAAGGTAATCGAGCTGATTGCGGTAGTAGCGCAGTGTTTCGGTGAATTCTTCTTTGCCGGGGATGCGCTGGGCAATACCAAACTGGCCACCAATGGCCGCGCTTGCTTCAAACAGCGTAACTTTATGGCCTCGGCTGGCTGCGGCAGTAGCGCAAGATAATCCGGCTGGGCCGGCGCCAATCACGGCGATGCGTTTGGCTTGCTGGGTTTTGGTGGTTTGCGGGAACTCGGTTTCGCGGCAGGCGCGGGGGTTAACCAGGCAAGAGGCCGCTTTGCCTTCAAATACATGGTCGAGGCATGCCTGGTTACAGGCAATACAGGTATTGATGAGATGGGCAGCCTTGCCCGCCGCTTTATTGACAAAATCAGGGTCGGCCAAGAGGGGGCGAGCTAAGGAAACCATATCCGCATCGCCGCTGGCTAAAATATGCTCGGCAATTTCCGGGGTATTGATGCGGTTTACCGCAATCAGCGGGATAGACACATGGTCTTTTAGCTTGCGTGTTACCCAGCTAAAGCCACCACGAGGTACGGCTGCGGCGATGGTGGGAATACGTGCTTCGTGCCAGCCGATACCGGTGTTAATCAGGGTAACGCCAGCGGCTTCAAGTGCTTGGGCAAGGATAATCGCTTCGGGTAGTGTGCCGCCATCCTGGACTAAATCGAGCAAAGACAGGCGGAAAATAACAATAAAATTGGGGCCAACCGCTGCACGCACAGCCTTGCTGATTTCTACTGCGATACGCTGACGGCGTGTTGCGTCACCGCCCCAATCGTCATCACGCTGATTGACATGGCTGCACAGAAATTGGTTGATCAGATAACCTTCTGAGCCCATGATTTCTACGCCATCATAACCTGCGGCTTGGGCCAGTTTAGCGGTGTTGGCAAAATCGGCAATCGTACTGGCGATTTCTTCCTCGCTTAAAGCATGGGGTGTAAATGGCGTAATCGGTGAAGCAATAGCCGATGGGGCCACGCTGGCAGTGTGATAGGCATAGCGGCCGGCGTGCAAAATTTGTAAACAGATTTTGCCGCCCGCATCGTGCACGGCTTGGGTAATTGGCTGATGGCGGGGGATATCAGCCTCGTCGGCCAGCATGGCGGCGTCTTCATAAATACGGCCTGCTGCATTGGGCGCAATGCCGCCCGTTACAATCAGCCCTACGCCACCTTTTGCCCGCTCGGCATAAAAGGCCGCCATGCGTTCCGGGCCATCGGCGGCTTCTTCAAGCCCCGTATGCATTGATCCCATCAGGACGCGGTTTTTAAGGGTGGTAAAGCCCAGATCGAGGGGGCTTAATAGCTGTGTAAAGGTCGACATCGGAATATTTCCCAGCAATTATATTGATTAAAAATCAAGCTGATTTATCTTTTTTCTTGGAGCTTAATAGCTGCGTTCAGGCCGAAATTGTGGCGTTTCTAAACGATTGTTTGAATTAACATTAGCCTGATTTCTCTTGCTTGTCCTATTGGGGTTTACCAGCAGAGAGCCTGAGATGGCGTTTTTGCTTACCATTTTGGTAAAAATAGCCTGTGTATTTTTTAATAATGCGCGAAGCTATGGCCTTGAAATGTTGAATTTAAGGTAAGGTAATGCCTCTTTTTTACCGCCAGCTACTATGACTACTACTCACTGGAAATCGCTCTTGTTCTCCCGGCGCATGCTGATCTGTGTGTTTACCGGATTTGCCTCGGGTTTACCTCTGTATATCCTGATTAACTTAGTCCCTGCGTGGTTAAAAAGCGAAGGTGTTAATTTAAAAGCGATTGGCTTTTTTGCTCTGATTCAATTTCCATTTACATGGAAATTTATCTGGGCCCCTTTGTTGGACCGCTATGCGGTGCCGGGGCTGGGGCGGCGGCGGGGCTGGATGCTGCTTACCCAAGTCGCCTTGCTGGTTTTAATCGCCTCATTTGGCCTATTTAACCCCAAGCTGGATTTATGGTCGATTGCTTACTTGGCCATGGCTTTAGCCTTCTTTAGCGCCAGCCAAGATATTGTGCTCGACGCTTATCGTCGTGAAATTTTAAGTGATGAAGAATTGGGGCTTGGTACATCGGTACACGTGAATGCCTATCGCATTGCCAGCCTGATTCCCGGCGCGTTTTCTCTGATTCTTGCTGATCATTTGCCGTGGGCGCAGGTGTTTATGATTACCGGTTTGTTTATGCTGCCGGGTATTGTGATGACACTCCTAGTAAGCGAGCCACAATTAGTCCGCCCGCCTAAAACACTGCGTGAAGCGGTGGTCGAGCCTTTCCACGAGTTTATGACCCGCCACGGCTGGCGGAATGCGATGTGGATTCTGGCCTTTATCTTTTTATATAAATTAGGCGACAGCATGGCCACCGCACTGGCTACGCCGTTTTATTTAGAGCTGGGTTTTAGTAAAACAGAAATTGGCGTGATCGCTAAAAATGCAGGGCTATGGCCTGCGGTGTTTGGCGGTATTGTGGGCGGTGTATGGATGTTAAAGCTGGGCATTAACCGCGCCCTGTGGGTATTTGGCGTGGTGCAGGTTGTATCCATTTTAGGTTTTGCATGGCTGGCAACCGTGGGGGCAGATAAAGTAGCGCTGGCCATGGTGATTGCGTTTGAAGCCCTGGGCGTTGGGCTGGGAACGGCTGCATTTACGGCCTATATCGCCAGAACCACCGATCCGCGCTATACCGCAACCCAGTTTGCCTTGTTTACCAGCCTAGCAGCAGTGCCCCGCACCTTTATCAATGCCAGCACCGGCTGGCTGGTTGAGCAAATGGGCTGGATTAGTTTTTTCTTCCTTTGCACCGCGCTGGCGATTCCGGGAATGCTGCTGCTGTTTAAAGTAGCACCGTGGAATTCAGAAAAATCAACACCCAAATTTTAAAGTACAGCAATGATGCAAGAATGGAAAAAACCTAAATCGTGAACCACGGAGGACACGGAGTTTCACGGAGAAAACTAAGTTACGATAAATTGGCTTTTGTTTACATTCTCTATGAATGAATACATTTGCATCCTAAAGCTGGCATCTCGCTAAATAGTTTTGATTTTCTCCGTGAAACTCCGTGTCCTCTGTGCTCTCCGTGGTTAAAGGTGTGGGTTTAGTGGCAAGTATCAACTAACTTGGTAGTCGTAATCCACAATCAGCGGTGCGTGGTCAGAGAATTTTTCATCCTTATAGATGGATGCACTCTGTGCCGTGGCCGCAATACCGGGGGTGGTAATGTGGTAGTCGATGCGCCAGCCTACATCTTTAGCATAGGCCTGGCCGCGGTTGCTCCACCATGTATAACCGGGGATTTCCGGGTAAAGCTTGCGCCAGACGTCTACAAAGTTCAGTTCGGTAAATAGCTTACCCAGCCAGCTGCGCTCTTCCGGCAAGAAACCTGAGTTTTTCAGATTGCCTTTCCAGTTTTTCAGATCAATCTCATTGTGGGCGATATTCCAGTCGCCAAGCAGAACCACTTCGCGGCCACTGGCGGCCAGTTGCTCTAAGTGCGGGCGAAAGCGCTCCAGAAAGGAGAATTTCACTTGCTGACGCTCTTCTGATGAAGAGCCCGATGGCAGATAAAGTGAAACGACCGAAAGATTGCCAAAATCGGCTTGTAAATAACGGCCTTCAAAATCGATATCGGCAATGCCAAGGCCGGTAATGACACGATCAGGCTCGCGGCGGCAATAAAGGCCTACGCCGCTATAACCCTTCTTTTCTGCATAATGAAAAAAGCCTTTTAGCCCCGCAGGCTCTTTCATTTGCTGGGAAATATCAGCCTCTTGTGCTTTAAGTTCTTGCAAGGCCACCACATCGGCGTCCTGTTTTGCCAGCCACTCAAAAAAGCCCTTATTTGCAGCTGAGCGAATGCCGTTTAAATTAGCACTGATAATGCGCATTCGGTGTCCTTTTGTAAGAAATGTTATGCTTCGCTTTATTGAGATCAATAAATGAGGAAAATGCAGCATGAGTGATTTTCGCCGCGACTTTATTTCTTTTGCTGTAGAGCAAAATGTGCTGTGTTTTGGAGATTTTATCACTAAGGCTGGCCGTCAATCGCCGTACTTTTTTAATGCGGGCTTATTTAGCGATGGCGCGTCGGTAGGCGCTCTGGCGCAATTTTATGCACAGGCGGTACAAGCGTCAGGTGTAGAGTTTGATGTGTTATTCGGGCCCGCCTATAAAGGAATTGTGCTGGCATCGGCCAGTGCCGTTGCTTTAGCTGCTCAAGGCCGGAATGTGCCCTTTGTGTTTAATCGCAAAGAAGCAAAAGATCATGGTGAAGGCGGTGTGTTAGTCGGCGCGCCGCTTAAAGGCCGTGTGATGATTATCGATGATGTGATTTCTGCAGGCACATCCGTGCGTGAATCGGTGAATATGATTCGTGCTGCAGGTGCAGAGCCAGCAGGTGTTCTGATTGCGCTGGATCGTATGGAGCGTGGCCAGGGGGCATTATCAGCAGTACAAGAAGTAGAACAACAGTTTGGTATTCCAGTGATTCCTATCGCCTCACTGGACGATTTACTGGGATATTTGGGTGCTCAGGCTGGTATGGATGAGAAGCTGGCTAAAGTAAGTGCTTACCGTAATCAATACGGAATTTAAAAGGTTTATCTGATGCTGCGTGGTCTTAGTACTTTTTTTATATTGGCTTTATTAACTGCTTCCGCCTCTGCCAAGCTTTATCGCTGGGTGGATGAGACTGGACGGGTGCAATACAGTGATAAGCCGCCTGTTACCACTCCCACAAGCGGTGTGACTGAGCTGAATAAATCCGGCATCGTTAAGACCACGCCCGCTCCTGCGCTGAGCAGGGAAGAGAAAGATAAAATTCAAAATGAGCAGGCTCAGCAAAAAGAGCAGCAGAGAAAAGACCGGGCTTTGCTGCAGTCTTTTTCTAAGCCTGAAGAAATTGATCTCATCAGAGACAGGCGGATAGGCGTGGTGGAATCTGCCATCGCGGCGAATGCAATCCGAATGCAAAATGCTACTCCGCGTAAAACCCGGATAGAAACACAAATTGCCCGCCATAAAAAAGCAAATCGTGTTGTGCCTGCTGATCTGGCTGCAGATTTGGTTTCCGTACAAAAAGAAGTTTTTGATATTGAGGAAGATAACAGAAATAAAAAGAAGGATATTGAAAATATTAAAGCCAAGGCTGAAGAAGATAAAAAGCGTCTTTTAGAGCTGAAATCATCTAAATAATATTTGAATAGAAATTCTGTTCTTATTCATCTGCTAAAATAAACAGATCTAAAAAAGAGTGAAAAATGACTGAGCAAACAGCATCCGCAAAAATTGTTCTGGGTATTGATATTGGCGGTACAGGAATTAAAGGTGCTCCGGTTAATGTGGAAACGGGAGAGTTATTGTGCGAGCGGGTGCGTATTGATACCCCGCAGCCAGCCACACCAGAAGCCGTGGGCGCTGTAGTTAAGCAGCTGGTTGATCAGTTTAACTGGCAAGGCCCGATTGGCTGTACTTTCCCGGCCATTGTGCACAACGGCGTAACCCTGTCGGCGGCAAATGTCGATGCTTCATGGCTTAATGCGCCAGCTCAGGATATTTTATCTCAGGTGACAGGTTTACCTTTAAAGCTTATTAATGACGCGGATGCGGCTGGCCTCGCTGAAGGGATTTTTGGTGCTGCCAAAGGGAAGGCGGGCAAAGTACTGGTTATTACTTTAGGGACAGGTATTGGCAGCGCTTTAATTGTTGATGGTAAATTAATCAGCAATACAGAATTCGGCCATTTGATTTTTAAAAATAATGAAATTGCCGAAAAATACTGTTCGGGAAAAGTAAAAGACGATTTAAATTTAAAATGGAAAGAATACAGCCAGCGTTTAAATGAATATGTTCAGCATTTACAATTACTGTTATCGCCTGATTTATTGATTATTGGCGGAGGCATCAGCAAAAAGCACGAGAAATTTATTCCGGAGCTTACCGATTTACGTTTCCCTGTGGTGCCTGCAGAGCTTAAAAATGATGCGGGTATTGTAGGGGCGGCTTTAGAGGCGGCTCGTGAGTTTGGTGTGTTGTAAAGACTGGCCGGTGGTGGTGCTAAAGGCGCATATTCATTCAAAATGATATGCAGCCAATATTTACTTTGTTGAAGTTAATTGTGCTTTATCCACAGGGCAGATTTTAGGCTTGTAATTGTTCCACGTGAAACGCCCCGTAAAATCGGGGCGTTTGTGTTTTAAGTGCTGGCAGAAACGTCTTCCGGGGTATTGCCTCAATGTGCTGAGGTGTTTTTGCACAGGCACTCATCGCTTCGCGATAGTCGTCAGGGCTAATACGGCGTAAAATCTTGCCCCTTTGCTTGCTGGATGCTCAACGCTATGCTTTATCCTACTCGATACGACGTGATTGTTGTCGGCGGCGGACACGCCGGGACTGAGGCTGCGTTGGCGGCCGCCCGCATGGGTAACAAAACCCTGCTGCTGACGCACAATATTGAAACCCTTGGCCAGATGTCCTGCAACCCGTCGATTGGCGGGATTGGCAAGGGGCATTTGGTCAAAGAAGTGGATGCTTTAGGCGGCGCAATGGCGCTGGCCACCGATTTTGGCGGCATTCAGTTTAAAACGCTCAATTCCAGCAAAGGCCCTGCAGTTCGCGCCACGCGCGCGCAGGCCGACCGTATTCGCTATAAAGCGGCGGTGCGCCATATGCTGGAAAACCAGCCGAATCTGGATTTATTCCAGCAGGCTGTGGATGATCTGACTTTAGATGGCGATCGTGTCACGGGTGTGATTACCCAAATCGGCATTCGTTTTGAAGCAGGTGCGGTGGTGCTGACTGCCGGAACTTTCCTTTCTGGTAAAATTCACGTCGGCTTGGAAAACCACGTTGGTGGCCGTGCCGGGGATCCTGCTTCGGTAACGCTTGCTGCTCGCTTGCGCGATTTAAATCTACCCGTTGGCCGCCTGAAAACCGGCACGCCGCCACGGATTGATGGCCGATCGATTGATTTCTCGGTATTAGAAGCCCAATACGGGGATACGCCAGAGCCGGTGTTTTCGGTGCGCGGTAATGTGGGCATGCACCCCAAGCAATTGCCTTGCTGGATGGCGCATACCAATCTTAAAACACATGAGATTATTCGCAGCGGTTTTGATCGCAGCCCGATGTTTACCGGCAAAATTGAAGGTGTTGGCCCGCGCTATTGCCCAAGTATCGAAGATAAAATTAATCGCTTTGCCGACAAAGACAGCCATCAGATTTTCTTAGAGCCAGAAGGCTTAGATACACACGAATATTATCCAAACGGTATTTCAACCAGCTTGCCGTTTGATATTCAGCTGGCCGCCGTGCGCTCGATTGCAGGTATGGAAAACGCGCATATTTTGCGTCCGGGCTACGCCATCGAATACGATTACTACGATCCGCGTAATTTAAAAGCCAGCTTTGAAACCAAAAGCATTGCCGGTTTATTTTTTGCCGGGCAAATTAATGGCACCACAGGCTACGAAGAAGCCGCCGCACAAGGCTTGCTGGCAGGCTTAAATGCGGGTCTCTATGTGCGTGAAAAAGACGCGTGGACGCCAAAACGCAATGAAGCATACCTTGGCGTGCTGGCCGATGATCTGGTGACCAATGGGGTGACCGAGCCTTACCGCATGTTTACCAGCCGCGCCGAATACCGCCTGCAATTGCGTGAAGATAATGCCGATTTACGCCTGACTGAAAAAGGCCGCGAGCTGGGCCTGATTGGCGATGCGCAGTGGGACGCTTTCTGCAAAAAACGCGATGCAATTGATTTAGAATTGGAACGCTTGCGCACGACATGGGTAAATCCACGTATTCTTGCGGTAAGCGATGCAGAGCGTGTGTTGGGTAAAGCGATTGAGCGTGAATACACGCTGGCCGATTTACTACGCCGCCCGCAGGTCTCTTACGATAGCCTGATGACTATGGAAATCGCCAAACCTGCAGTAGAAGACCCACTGGTGGCCGAGCAGGTAGAGATTCAGCTGAAATATCAGGGTTATATCGAGCGGCAACAATCTGAAGTGGCTAACCGCGATAATCTGGAAGAATTCCTGCTGCCCGCAGATCTGGATTTCACCGATGTATCGGGCTTATCCAAAGAAGTGCAGCAAAAGCTGATTAAACATAAGCCGGAAACCATGGGCCAGGCCTCCAGAATTTCCGGTATTACCCCAGCGGCCATCGCTTTAATGCTGGTTCATTTAAAGAAAAAGCAAATGCTTGAAAAAGGTAAAGAATGACTGCTACTGATTCCATGTTTTCTGAGCTGGCCACTGGCCTTGCCGAGCTAAAAATTGATTTATCAACAGCACAATCGGTCAGCCTGCTGGCCTATGTGGCGCTGATTGCGAAGTGGAATAAAACCTACAGCCTGACGGCAATTCGCGAGCCGGAGCGCATGGTTTCGCATCATCTTTTGGATTCACTTGCGCCTTTGCCTCATTTTAAGGGCGAGGCTAAAGATAAGATTCGTATTCTGGATGTAGGTTCGGGTTTTGGTACGCCAGGCATTCCATTGGCCATTGTGCGGCCAGACTGGCAGTTGTTTTTGCTCGATTCAAATCATAAAAAAACGACGTTTTTGCGTCAGGTGATTGCTGAGTTAAAACTCACCAATGTTACGGTGCTTACCGAGCGTGTAGAGCTTTATAAACCAGAAGCGCCATTCCAGATTATTACCTCACGCGCTTTTGCTGAATTGGCCGAGTTTGTAAAACTGACTCAGCACCTGTTAGCGCCGGAAGGGGAGTGGGCTGCTTTGAAAGGGGTTTACCCTTTTGAAGAAATTGCACACTTACCAGAAACAGTAAAAGTAACGGCTGTGGATCATTTAAAAGTGCCGGGAATCGATGCAGAACGCCATTTAGTGCATGTGGTTAAGGTGTAATCGTATGGCGGGTGACGCACGCCATTTTGCTGGGCTACTTAAGGGCTAAATAATGAAAATTCTGGCGATTGCCAATCAAAAAGGCGGAGTAGGTAAGACCACTACAGCCGTTAATTTGGCTGCAAGTCTGGCGCATCTTGGCAGAAAAGTGCTGCTGGTTGATCTGGACCCGCAGGGCAATGCCACTATGGGCGTGGGGATTGATAAGGCAAAATTAAGCAGCTCGGTTTATAACCTTTTGCTGGCCGCCACACCGATTCAGGACATTATTTTGCGCTCAGAATCTGCTGGCATTGATGTGCTGCCAGCTAATCGCAATCTGGCGGGTGCTGAAGTTGAACTGGTCAACCAGGAACACAGAGAGTCGCGGCTGAAAGATGCTTTAGCGCAAGTTGCTGATCAGTACGATTACATTATTTTAGATTGCCCGCCCGCTCTGACCTTACTTACGCTGAATGGTCTTGTGGCTGCGGATGCGGTACTGATTCCGATGCAGTGCGAGTATTACGCGCTGGAAGGCCTGTCTGATCTGGTGAATACGCTAAAGCGCGTAAAGCAATCGATGAATCGTAAAATTGAAATCGAAGGCCTCTTGCGAACCATGTTTGACCCGCGCTCAACTTTGGCCCAGCAAGTGTCAGATCAGCTCATTAAGCATTACACCAGTAAACTTTACCATACGGTTATTCCACGCAATATTCGTCTGGCTGAGGCGCCGTCTTATGGTCGCCCAATCTTGTCCTACGACAAAAACTCCAAAGGCGCACTGGCGTATCTTCAGCTTGCCGAAGAGTTGCTGGCTCGTCACAACCTGCTTGAAGAGACTCCCACAGCATGAAAATGAAAGGACTTGGACGCGGTTTAGATGCGCTGATGGGGGATAGTCAGGATTCCTTGCAAAATTTGCCGATTACTTCTTTGCAGCCGGGTAAGTATCAGCCCCGCTTGCAGATGGATGAAACGGCTTTAGAGGAACTTGCTGATTCGATTCGTGCCCAAGGGCTGATGCAGCCTGTGCTGGTACGGCCAATCGGGCTGGACAAGTACGAAATTATTGCCGGGGAGCGCCGCTGGCGTGCATCGATTAAAGCTGGCTTAGTAGAAATACCCGCATTAGTGCGTGAAATTGCCGATGAAGCTGCTTTGGCAATGGCCCTGATTGAAAATATCCAGCGTGAAAATTTAAATCCGCTTGAAGAAGCATTAGGCATTTCGCGCCTGATCGAAGAATTTGGCATGACGCATGAAGCGGCAGCCACAGCAGTAGGCAAATCACGCGCCAGCGTTTCAAACTTATTAAGACTATTAAGTTTGTCCGAGCCACTGCGGAAGATGCTAATGGCCGATCAGCTAAGTATGGGGCATGCTCGCGCCTTGCTGCCTTTGGATGATTTATTGCAGCTGGATACGGCAAGGATGGTCATTCTGAAGAGCTTGTCGGTAAGAGAAACCGAGGCTTTGGTCAAAAAACAACAAGAAGCCGTACCAGAAAAGCCAGTAAAGCAAGCAGACCCACGGCTTTCTGAATTAGCCGCAGAATTATCAACAAGGGTAGGCGCCAGGGTGTCTATCAGGGCCGGAAAGCAGGGAAGTGGCCGGATTACAATCGAATACAACAGCCCGGAACAATTGGATGGCTTGCTTAGCAAGATGTAACAAAGTTCTGACTAGAATGCACCAAGTTTGGCGAAAGCTTATCCCGCCAATACTCTTGCACAAATTGAATGACAAGTAAATTTTACTAAAAAGATCAATAGGTAAAATTGACGCAACACAAATCAGGTCAGTATAATCGCGGGGTTTTTCCCCAGTGGTGAAGTAATGATCGGGAAAGCACAGGTTCGGGGCATCATCCGGCTAAAGATTGGAATCGCCATCAGTACGGCTCTCCTCCTCTTCTTGATCTTGGGACAAAATCCGGCAATTTCAAGTTTACTGGGCGGATTTATTGCGGTGCTGGGCAGTGTTTTATACGCAGCCATCGCATATCGCATTGAACTCGCTCCGCCAGCAGTACTTCTCAAGCAGCACTTTGCTGCAGAAATGTGCAAGTTGGTTTGTACACTCGTCGCTTTTGCGGCGTTGTTCATTTTGTACCGAAAGGCAGATTGGCCATGGACGTTTGTGGGTTATCTTGCCACCACCAGTGCCTTTTGGTTTGGGCTTTTGATAAAATTTGACGGCAAAAAATAACATGACTGAACATCACGCACCCGCTAACGCTACCGAGTATATCCAGCACCATTTGTCCTTTAATCAGGCCGCCAATGGTTTCCACCTGGATACATTCTGGGTGGCTCTTGTTTTAGGCTTCCTGTTTGTCGGTATTTTCGCATTTGCCGCACGTAAAGCGACCGCTGGCGTGCCAGGCCCTTTGCAAAACTTCGTAGAAATGATCGTTGAGATGGTGGATAGCCAGATCAAAGATGCATTTCACGGCAAATCAAAAGTGATTGGTCCATTAAGCCTGACGATTTTCTGCTGGGTGTTCTTAATGAACTCAATGGATTTCTTGCCGGTTGATCTGTTGCCATGGATTGGTCAGCACGTATTTGGGATTGAAAAGCTGCGTGTTGTGCCTACTGCAGACGTAAACCAGACTTTTGCAATGTCATTAGCGGTGATGCTGCTCATTATTGGCTTTTCAATTAAAGCCAAGGGGCTTGTTGGCTGGCTGAAAGAGTTATTTACAGCGCCATTCCATGCTGAAGGCCTGGTGATGACTGTGTTGTTAGCTCCAGTTAACTTTGCTTTCCAGATGGTTGAGCTGGTTGCTAAGCCAATTTCTCTGGCTCTGCGTTTGTTCGGCAATATGTATGCCGGTGAGCTGATCTTTATTCTGATCGCACTGCTGCCATTCTGGGCGCAGTGGGTTCTGGGTACACCATGGGCTATTTTCCACATCCTGGTGGTGACCCTGCAAGCCTTCGTATTTATGATGTTGACGATTGTTTATCTCAGCCTTGCGGTTGAAGATCACTAAAACTACTTTCGGCCAGCTCAGGCTGGCTGTTGTCAGTGTTTTGCTTTCCCCTTGTTTTACCCAACCTTCCTCTTGGAGATATTAGAAATGGTTGCACCAGAAGTAATTGCTAGCGTTCAAGGCATGACTGTAATCGCTGCCGCGATCATCATCGGTTTAGCTGCTATCGGCACTGCACTTGGTTTTGCTCTGCTTGGCGGTAAGTTCTTAGAATCTGCTGCCCGTCAGCCAGAAATGATCCCGGTTCTGCAAACTAAGCTGTTCATTATTGCTGGTCTGTTAGATGCTATCTCGATGATCGGCGTTGGTGTTGCTATGCTTTACACATTCAACAACCCGTTCCTGACTCCGCTGCTGAGCCTCGTTGCTAAGTAATCTAGCCCGTCTTTTAGGAGGACATCAGCGTGGATATTAATCTGTCGCTTTTTGGCCAAATGATCACATTTGCGATCTTGGTCATCTTCACGATGAAATTCGTGTGGCCTCCGCTGACCCAGATTATGGACGAGCGTGCTAAGCGTATCGCCGACGGTTTAGCTTCTGCTGATCGTGCCAAGCAAGATCTTGAACTGGCCGAGAAAGCAGCGGCTGACAAGCTTCGCGAAGCAAAGCAGCACGCAGCCGAAATCATTGCGCAAGCTGAAAAGCGTGGCGCGCAATTGGTTGAAGAAGCCAAGGGCCATGCAAAGGCAGAGGGCGAACGCCTTGTTGCCGGCGCTCAAGCGGAAATTGACCAGCAAATTCAACAGGTAAAAGAAGCCTTGCGTCAGCAGGTAGCAGGTTTGGTACTACAAGGTACTGAACAAATTCTGCGCCGCGAAGTTGATGCAAATGCCCATGCCGAGTTGTTAGCATCCATCAAAGCGGAACTGTAAGAGCGTCATGGCAGAACTCATTACCGTCGCAAGACCCTACGCCGTAGCTATTTTTCGTCTGGCCAAAGAAACCGGCACCTTACCTTTATGGTCTGATGTGCTGGCTCAGCTCGCCCTGATTGCAGGCAACGAGCTGGCGCTGGAAGTAGTAGCTAATCCAAAGTTTTCCGTGGCTCAGGTTAAGGAGCTGTTGCTTGGATTATTGGGCGGTCAGCAAAGCGCTGAAGTACAAAACTTCATCGATGCTGTACTTGAAAATCGCCGCTTCACCGTCCTACCGGCGGTGGCAGAGCTATTTGAAGAGTACAAGGCAGCAGATGCAGGCGAAGTTGAAGCCAGCATCGAATCTGCTTTTGCTTTGACCGATACCCAGGTTGCTGAATTATCGGCAACTTTATCCCAACAGCTGCACCGCAAGGTCACGGCCCAAGTCAGCGTTAACCCGGAACTCATCGGGGGCGTGAAGGTGACGGTAGGTGATCTGGTCGTAGACGCATCTGTCCGCGGCAAGCTAACCGCTCTCGCCTCGAGCCTGAAGAGTTAGGAGAAATCATGCAACTTAATCCGTCCGAAATCAGTGAACTGATTAAAGCTCGGATCCAGAATTTATCGACTGCAGCAGAAACACGTACCACAGGTACTGTAGTTTCCGTAACAGACGGTATCGTTCGTGTGCACGGCCTGTCAGAGGCTATGCAGGGCGAAATGCTGGAATTCCCGGGTAATACCTTCGGTCTTGCGCTCAACTTAGAGCGTGATTCTGTTGGTGCCGTTGTGCTTGGTGATTACAAGCACATTCAAGAAGGCGACGAAGTCAAATGTACCGGCCGTATTCTGGAAGTTCCAGTCGGCCGTGAATTGATTGGTCGTGTTGTTAACTCTCTTGGCCAGCCTATCGACGGCAAGGGCCCATTGGGTACAACAGAATCTGCACCAATCGAAAAAATTGCGCCGGGCGTTATTGCCCGCCAATCTGTGTCGCAACCACTGCAAACCGGTATCAAATCGATTGATACTATGGTGCCAGTAGGTCGTGGTCAGCGCGAGCTGATCATTGGTGACCGTCAGACCGGTAAAACTGCCGTTGCTCTGGACGCGATCATCAACCAGAAAGGCACAGGCGTGACATGTATTTATGTTGCGATTGGCCAAAAGGCTTCTTCGATTGCCAACGTAGTGCGCAAGCTGGAAGAGCACGGCGCAATGGGTCACACCATTGTGGTTGCTGCTGCTGCTTCTGAAGCTGCTGCTCTGCAATACATCGCTGCATACTCCGGTTGCACGATGGGTGAATACTTCCGCGACCGCGGCGAAGACGCTCTGATCGTTTATGACGATTTGTCCAAGCAAGCTGTAGCTTACCGTCAAATCTCCCTGTTACTGCGCCGTCCTCCGGGCCGTGAAGCGTATCCGGGCGATGTGTTCTACCTGCACTCGCGTCTGCTGGAACGTGCTTCCCGCATTAACGAAGCAGAAGTAGAAAAACTGACTAACGGTGCAGTGAAAGGCAAAACCGGTTCTTTAACCGCTCTGCCTATCATTGAAACCCAGGCGGGTGACGTTTCTGCATTCGTTCCTACTAACGTGATTTCGATTACTGACGGTCAGATTTTCTTGGAAACTGACTTGTTCAACGCGGGTATTCGCCCGGCGATGAATGCTGGTATTTCGGTTTCTCGTGTTGGTGGTGCAGCGCAGACCAAAGTGATTAAAAAGCTCGGTGGTGGTGTACGTCTGGCTCTGGCTCAGTATCGTGAACTGGCTGCGTTCGCGCAGTTTGCTTCTGATCTGGACGAAGCAACACGTAAGCAACTTGAGCGCGGCAAGATGGTTACAGAACTGATGAAACAGGCTCAATACAGCCCGTTGAAAGTGTCTGAGCTGTCGATCACGCTGCTGCTGATCAACAAAGGTGTGTTTGATGACATCAAAGTTGAAAAAGCACTGGCGTTTGAAGCTGCATTCTTGGCTGACCTCAAGGCTAACCACGCAGACGTACTGGCTCGTATCGAAGACAAGGGTGACCTGGCTTCTGATGACGAAAAAGTGATCGTTAAAGCAGTGGAAGGCTTCAAGGCCAGCGCCGCGTATTGATTTGATACGTTGAGACAAGGATCAAATCATGGCAAGCGGTAAAGAAATTCGGACAAAGATCAAGAGCGTAAAAAATACGCAAAAGATCACCCGTGCTATGGAAATGGTTGCGACATCAAAAATGCGCAAGGCTCAGGAACGCATGAAAGCGGCACGTCCTTACGGTGAAAAAATCCGTAATGTGGCTGCCCACCTGAGCGCTGCCTTTGTTGATTACACGCATCCTTATTTGCAAAAGCGCGACGTTGTTAAGCGTGCGGGCCTGATTACGATTACTTCAGACAAGGGGCTGTGTGGTGGCTTAAACACCAACTCCCTGCGTCTGGCCGTGAACCGTATGAAGGATTGGCATCAGGACGGCGTAGAAACCTCTGTAACCGCAATCGGTAACAAGGGTATCGGGTTTATGAACCGTTACGGCGCAAAGGTTTTATCCTCTGCGCACGGACTCGGCGATACCCCGCACCTTGAGCAGCTGATTGGCCCGATCAAAGTAATGATCGACGCCTTTGTTGCTGGTGAAGTAGACGAAGTACACCTCGTTTACACCCGCTTCGTGAATACCATGAAGCAAGAGCCAGTGATTGAACAGCTGCTGCCGTTATCAGACAACGCATTTGGCGAGCCTAAAAAAGGCTACAACTGGGAATACCTGTTTGAGCCGGATGCGAAGACTGTGATCGACGAATTAATGAGCCGTTACATTGAGGCACTGGTTTACCAGGCCGTAGCGGAAAACATTTCTTCCGAGCAAGCGGCCCGTATGGTGGCGATGAAAGCGGCGACTGATAACGCAGACAATGTGATCGGCGATCTGCAGCTCCTTTACAACAAAACCCGTCAAGCAGCGATTACGAAGGAACTCTCCGAAATCGTTTCTGGCGCGGCAGCGGTGTAAGGCCCTGACGCACAACGGATTAACTGGGATTTAGGAATAACGATGAGCCAAGGTAAAATCGTACAAATCATTGGCCCGGTTGTTGACGTGGAATTCCCACACGACAGCCTGCCCAAGGTGTATGACGCAATCAAGCTCGACGCAATCGACCTGACGCTGGAAGTACAGCAACAGCTCGGCGACGGCGTAGTGCGTGCGATTGCAATGGGTACTACTGACGGCCTGAAGCGCGGCATGTTGGTGAGCGGCACTGGCGCACCGATTTCGGTGCCAGTAGGTAACGCTACACTGGGCCGCATCATGGATGTGCTCGGTAACCCGATTGATGAAGCCGGTGAAGTGAAAAGCGAAAGCAAGCGCGCTATTCACCAACTTGCACCTAAGTTCGATGAACTGAACCAATCTATTGATCTGTTAGAAACAGGTATCAAGGTTATTGACTTGATTTGCCCGTTTGCTAAGGGTGGTAAGGTTGGTCTGTTCGGCGGTGCGGGTGTGGGTAAGACCGTTAACATGATGGAACTGATCAACAACATCGCTAAGGCACACTCGGGTCTGTCCGTGTTTGCTGGTGTAGGTGAGCGTACCCGTGAAGGTAACGACTTCTACCACGAAATGAAGGACTCTAACGTTCTTGATAAAGTGGCGATGGTTTACGGTCAGATGAACGAGCCACCAGGTAACCGTCTGCGCGTAGCGCTGACTGGTCTGACTATGGCCGAGCACTTCCGTGATGAAGGTCGTGACATTCTGTTCTTCGTAGATAACATCTACCGCTATACACTGGCCGGTACTGAAGTTTCTGCGCTGTTGGGCCGTATGCCTTCTGCCGTGGGTTATCAACCTACTCTGGCTGAAGAAATGGGTGCTCTGCAAGAGCGTATTACTTCGACCAAGACTGGTTCGATCACATCGATTCAGGCCGTTTACGTGCCTGCGGATGACTTGACCGATCCTTCGCCAGCAACAACATTTGCTCACTTGGACGCAACCGTTGTTCTTTCGCGTGACATCGCCTCCCTGGGTATCTACCCTGCGGTTGATCCACTCGATTCAACATCGCGTCAGCTTGATCCGCAAGTTGTGGGTGAAGAGCATTACGCTGTTGCCCGTGGTGTGCAGCAAACACTGCAAAAGTACAAAGAACTGCAGGATATTATTGCGATTCTGGGTATGGATGAATTGTCTCCTGAAGACAAATTGTCGGTATCCCGCGCACGTAAGATCCAACGTTTCTTGTCACAGCCTTTCCATGTGGCCGAAGTATTTACTGGTTCTCCAGGCAAATACGTGCCACTGAAAGAAACCCTCAAGGGCTTCAAGGGCATTCTTAATGGCGATTACGACCATCTTCCGGAGCAAGCCTTCTACATGGTAGGCAGCATCGAAGAAGCGGTTGAAAAAGCCAAGACCATGCAATAAGGATTAGTGCCATGGCAATGACAATGCATGTGGACGTGGTAAGCGCAGAAGCACTGATTTACTCCGGCGTGGCTGAGTTTATCTCGGCACCCGCCGAAAAAGGTGAAATTGGTATTCTGCCGCGTCACGCCCCACTACTCACTCGTGTGAGGCCCGGAGCGGTGCGCATCAAAGTTGCCAATAGCGATGAAGAAGTGATTCTTTATGTTTCAGGCGGCATGTTAGAAGTGCAGCCTCATGTGGTTACCGTGCTGGCAGATACTGCCATTCGCGGTAAAGACATCGACGAAGCCAAGGCGCTGGACGCCAAACGCCGCGCCGAAGAAGCATTAAAGAACCACGGCTCATCGATGGACTTTGCGATGGCTCAGGCCGAGCTGGTGGAAGCGGTAGCAAAACTTGCCGTGATCGACAAGCTCAAAAAGCGTGGTCACTAAGCTTTAGTGTGGTGATAAAAAAGGCAGCTTCGGCTGCCTTTTTTACGTTTGAAGATTAAGTCACATGCCCGGTTGGGGGCTGTGAGTAAGCTGCTTGTTTGGCAATGGCTGATTAAGATTGTTTAATCTTAAAAAATGCCAGCATCGTTTGCACCTGGCGGGCCTGATTGCTTAGTTGTTCGGCTGTGGCAGACAGCTGCTCAGATGCAGCTGCGTTGGTTGCTACGCGCTGTGATACTTCGCCGATATTCTGGTTGATCAGCTCAAGCTCATGGCTCTGTTCGTGGCTGTTGGCGGCGATTTCCTGAACCAGGCCGGCGGTTTTTCTAATGGATGGCTCTATTTTGTTGAGCTGTTCGCCAGCGGCTTCAGCAAGCTGTACGCTGCTCTGGGATAAGTCGCCAATCTTTTGCGCGGCCAGCTGGCAGCGCTCGGCCAGTTTTCTGACTTCAGCCGCGACCACAGCAAAGCTTTTACCATTTGTGCCTGCCCGGGCCGCTTCAATGGCTGCATTTAAGGCCAGTAAATTAGTTTGGTAGGCAATATCGTCAATGATTTGAATCTCCTTAGCAATTTTTCGCATGGCTGAGGTGGTTTTTTGTACTGACTCACAGCTGCTGCGTGCATCCAATGTGGACTGGCGTGCCATCGAGTCGGTGATGTGCGCGGTATACGTGTTCTGGCTGGTATGAATACTGAGGTTATCAATCGATATGCTGCTTTCTCTCAGTATGTCGGCATTGATGCTGGTGTTCTTGCAGACCAGTTGTGCGGCACTTGCTACTTCTGAAGATGAGTTGTAAGTCGCCTCTGTTGCGTCTCGCAGACTGATGACAATAGAGCTTAGTTTTTCTACCATCTGGCGCATGGCAAATAAGAGACTGTTTTGATCTTCAGCGTGCACCATCACATCCAGGCTAAGATCGCCGGCAGCCACTTGCCGGGCTACGCTTGCCGCGTAAGCCGGCTCGCCACCCAGCTGCCGCAAAATTTGCTGGGTACTCAGCCAGACTGCAGCAAGACTGATTAAAAACCCGACAACGGCAATCATTAGCACGGTCCAGAAGGTGTTTTTACCCCTTATATCGATCTGCTTGCGGGCGATAGCAATATCGTTTTCTTCCAGTTTCACTAACTGGCTCAGATGGCTCATTGCAGCTTTATATGCATGGTAGGCATCACCATTTATGAGCGCATACGCCTCGGTGGGCTGCCCCAGCCGTGTCAGCTTAAAGGCTTCTTTATCAATTTTTTCAAATTGCAGAAGCTGGCTTCGTGCCTGATCGATGATGGCTCTGCGGCTGGCGTCTTTTTCAATTGCATATAAACGATTTAAAGCGTCGCGTCCTTTATCCAGATTTAACTGAAATTGCTTTTCGGCCGCTGCTTCCATTTGCGTTGTCCATGCATGGATTTGATTTCGGTCGTCGGTGGTGGTGCTTGTGATGTAAAACGCGGCCTGATTAGCTAGAAAAACTCTGCGGGCGTTTTCATCTAAAGCATATGATGCAAGGCCGCTGATCGATGCGATGGCGTGCAGCGAGAGTAATACAATACCCAGGGTAACCAATGTAAGTAATCCTGCAGGCAGCATTATTTTCCAGATAATTTTAAGATCCCGCATGCCAGTTGTCTCAATTTATTCCCTGCATACAGATTAGCTGGCGTCTGGCTTACCTGCTGTTATACCTTGCTTAAACACGTATGTGGCTTAGCTGACTAGTGCCAGGGTTCAAAGCAATTGCACTTGTTATCCAAGCTGGCATGATAAGTATTCTTACCTACAGAGATCCTATTTCAATGAGCCAAAACGCCTACCAAGCTGTTGTTGCAACGTTTACCCGTATTTATCGTTATGAGCATCTGGGCTCGCTGGCAGGCTGGGATCAGGCTGCCATGATGCCTGCAAAAGGCAATGATGCACGCGGTGCGGCGATGGCCGAGCTGGGTGTGCTGATTCATAACACGCTGACCGATCCGGCATTAGCTGAGCTGATCAAAGCAGCAGAGGCTGAAGATTTAAGCGCGGCAGAGCAAGCCAGCCTGCGCGAGATTAAACGCCAGTGGGAACACGCCAATTTATTGCCCGCCAGCCTGGTAGAAGCCAAAACGCTTGTGGGATCGCATTGCTCGCATGAGTGGCGTACACAGCGGCAGAATAATGACTGGCAGGGTTTTTTGGCTAATTTCCGTGAAGTAGTGCGCTTATCCCGCGAAGAAGCGCAGCTTTTGGCGAAAGAAACAGGTCTTTCGCCTTACGAATCGCTGCTCAATAAATACGAGCCTGGTATGAGCTGTGCTGAGCTCGACCGTATTTTTGGCGATGTGAAAAGCTGGCTGCCAGGGCTGATTCGTCAGGCAATGGAGAAGCAAGCAACAGAGCTGGTAATTGCTGCGACTGGCCCGTTTGCCGTTGAAAAACAACGTGCGCTTGGTTTGGATGTCATGGCTTTACTGGGTTTTGATTTTGAAGCTGGCCGCCTTGATGTATCGAATCACCCATTTTGCGGCGGTGTGCCCGAAGACGTGCGTATCACTACCCGCTATCGCGAAGATGATTTTATGCAAAGCATGATGGGCATTGTGCATGAAACCGGCCACGCCCGTTATGAGCAAAGCCTGCCGCGCGAAACGGTTGCCCTGCCGGTAGGGCGTGCCCGCTCTATGGGCATACATGAAAGCCAGAGCTTGTCGTTTGAAATGCAATTAGGCCGCAATCCGGCATTTTTAGCCCTGATCAGCCCGCTGGTTAAAAAGCATTTGGGTGATCAGCCCGCATTTGAGGCGGCCAATCTGGCCAAAATGTACACCCGTGTGCACCCGGATTTTATTCGTGTGGACGCCGATGAGCTGACTTACCCGGCCCATGTGATTTTGCGTTACGAAATTGAACGCGCCCTGATTGATGGCGAAATCGAAGCTGACGATGTGCCAGCCTTGTGGGATGAAAAAATGCAGGCCTATCTGGGCGTGGATACCAGGGGCAATTTTAAAAATGGCTGCCTGCAGGATATCCACTGGACGGATGGCGCGTTTGGCTATTTCCCAAGCTACACACTGGGCGCAATGTATGCCGCGCAATATTTTGCAACGATACGCAAGCTGCATCCGGATCTGGACGAGCGTATTGCGGCTGGTGATTTAGCTCCGATATTTAATTGGCTGAACGCCAATATCTGGAGCCAGGCCAGCCAGTGGGAAACGGGTGAACTGGTTAGCCGTGCCACAGGCGAGGCGCTTAACCCGGCTCATTTCCGCAAGCATTTAGAACAGCGGTATCTGGCTTAATCAGGCCGGGAAATTCAGGGCGGGTTAGCTTGTTTTTTGGCGCAACCCGCCATCGCAAGGCGATACCGGCCAGTATGGCTTTTTATCCGGATTGGTGCAGAGTGGCTAATCAATTAAATGCCATATGCTTCACCCTCTTTGCATTGTTTACATTACATTTAGCCGCTGGTTTGTAGCGTAAAAAGGGTTAAAATAATGCCTTTTAGCTTACTAGGTCTTGTCGCATGAGCGCTTTGCTTGATGTTGTTGTCCTCGCTGCCGGCCAGGGCAAGCGTATGTACTCCAAAATGCCTAAGGTTTTGCATCGCCTGGCGGGGAAACCCTTGCTGGGGCATGTGTTGGATACGGCAAGACAGCTGCAGCCCGGTAAGCTGGTTGTGGTTTATGGCCATGGTGGCAAGCAGGTACAGGAAGAATTACTCGGCAGCACTGATCTGACATGGGCGCATCAGGCCGAGCAGCTGGGAACGGGTCACGCGCTCGCGCAGGCTTTGCCACATTTACAGTTACTAGGTCTTGTCGCATGAGCGCTTTGCTTGATGTTGTTGTCCTCGCTGCCGGCCAGGGCAAGCGTATGTACTCCAAAATGCCTAAGGTTTTGCATCGCCTGGCGGGGAAACCCTTGCTGGGGCATGTGTTGGATACGGCAAGACAGCTGCAGCCCGGTAAGCTGGTTGTGGTTTATGGCCATGGTGGCAAGCAGGTACAGGAAGAATTACTCGGCAGCACTGATCTGACATGGGCGCATCAGGCCGAGCAGCTGGGAACGGGTCACGCGCTCGCGCAGGCTTTGCCACATTTACAGGGTGAAACCACGCTGATGTTGTATGGCGATGTGCCTTTAACCCGCTTAGCCACGCTGCAGGCGCTGTTAGCAGCCAGCAGCCAGGGGAAGTTAGGGATTCTGACGGATATTCTGGACGATGCCACGGGCTATGGCCGCATAGTCCGCGATGCTGCGGGCAAGGTAACGTGCATTGTTGAGCAAAAAGACGCCAGCCCTGAGCAAGCGGCAATTAAAGAAATGAACACAGGCATTCTGGCTCTGCCCACAGCAAAACTGGCGGGCTGGCTTTCCGAGCTTAAAAATGACAATGCCCAGGGCGAATATTACGCCACCGATCTGATCGCTCTGGCGGTGCGTGATGGCGTTGAAGTGGCCACCGTGCATCCTCAGGATCACTGGGAAGCCGAAGGCATTAATAATAAGGTGCAACTGGCCCAGCTGGAGCGCATTCATCAGGCGGAGATTGCGCAGTCACTGTTATTGTCTGGCGTTAGCCTGATTGATCCGGCACGTATCGATGTACGCGGCACGCTGCGCCATGGCATGGATGTGGTTATCGATGTGAATTGCGTGTTTGAGGGTGATGTTGTTCTGGGCGAAAACGTAAGCATCGGCGCAAATTGTGTTTTAAAGAATGTAACGATCAATGATGACACCATCATTCACCCATTCAGCCATCTGGAAGACGCTGTAGTAGGCAAGGGCAATCTGATCGGCCCGTTTGCCCGTCTGCGCCCCGGTGCCGAGCTGGCCGACGATGTGCATATCGGCAACTTTGTGGAAGTCAAAAAAGCGACCATCGGCAAAGGCTCAAAAGTAAATCATCTGAGCTATATCGGCGACACCACCATGGGCAGCAAGGTGAATGTGGGCGCGGGGACGATTACGGCCAATTACGATGGCGTGAATAAATTCCGTACCGTGATTGAAGACGAAGTACGTATTGGCTCGAATAATGTGCTGGTTGCACCCGTTACCATCGGTGAAGGTGCAACTACTGGTGCAGGATCGGTGATTGGCAAGAATGCACCGGCTGGCGAGCTGACCGTAGCGCGGGCCAAGCAGGTAACGATTTATGGCTGGCAGCGGCCAGTAAAGAAGTAAGTGATCAGATTGAAAGGCGCAGTGTCTGATGCGCCTTTCGCTATGTTTTGTGGCCTTCCCTGTGAAATAAATGCAAAACCCTGTGGGCCACTGGGGCAAGCATCATGCCGATAGCTGCAACAAAAACTAAACCCGCGTAGAGCGCATACAGGCCCACAAATAATTTGCCGGCATTGCTCACTGGTGGAGTCAGCGGCCCCATTCCTCCCAGCATCATTGCGCCATTTAAAAAGCCATCGTGCCAGCTGTGCAGCTCAAAATAGACATGGCCTGCCGCCCCTAAAAACAGGGAGAGCAAAATGAGCAGTAAAGCGCCTGCAACATGCCACAACAGCCGGGTACAAAATTTTGCCCATGGCAGCGGAGGATGATGTCTGGATTCGTACATGTTCTGCCTGTCATTGAATAATCATCAGATATGACTTTATTCAGGCCAGCACAGTTCCCGTTGGCTTTCAAAACGCCTGCTTTCACCCGTAAACGGATCAACAAACTCAATCGCCCTGGCTAATAATTGCAAGGGGCGGCTGAAGTCATCGCCTTTTTCGGGCAACAATTCGGGATACCAGGGATCATTTAAAATCGGCACGCCAAGCGCGCTTAAATGGGTGCGCAGCTGGTGTTTTTTGCCGGTGTGCGGTTTGAGGCGATAGCGTGCCCATTCACCACGCTGCTCGATCAGCTCGATATAGGTTTCGCTATTAGGCTCGCCTGGTGCTTCTTCCATGGTAAACATGCCCTGCTGCTCCTGCATAAAGCTGCGGTGCACGCGGGGTAGCTCTAAATCAGCCCTAAAAGGTGCAATCGCCTCGTATTCTTTCGCCACATCCCGCTCAGAAAACAGCGCATGGTAGCCAGCGCGGCAGGCGGGATCGAGGCTGAACAGCATAATCCCTGCTGTTTCTCTATCCAGACGATGGATCGGCGCAATGTCGGGCGCGCCCAGCGACTTACGTAGTCGGGTCAGCAGCGTTTCCTGCAAATAACGCCCGGCCGGAATACAGGCCAGAAAATGCGGCTTATCTGCCACCAGCAAGCGCTCATCCTGATAAATAATGTGCTCGGCAAAGGGCACCGGCGTTTCTTCGGGCACTTCGCGGTAATACCAGATGCGGCCATTGGGCTGAAAGCTGCTGGCTACATTCAATACCTCGCCCTGATGGTCAACAATCTCGCCACGCTCCAAACGCCCGCGCAATATTTCGGCCGGCATATGCGGAAAGCGCGTGATTAAAAACGTCAGCAAATCTGGCCATTGCCCGGCAGGCAGCTGTAAAAAACTCGGGGCAATGCCATCGCGGTGCGGTAGGGGGGAAGTACGGCGTTTACTCATGAGCGGGGCAATCAAAGGCAAAGGAGCTGCAGTTTACGGGGCGGGAGCGGGGAAAGGAACCATAGCATTGCAGGTGAGGGCGATTGCTCACGCAGAAACCTAAATCTTGAACCACAGAGTTACACGGAGAAGGCCAAGCATAAGGATCTGCACAACTTTAAGCATCGCTTCGGCTTTAGCCTCCCCCTTAGTAAAAGGGGGATTGAGGGCAATGCTGTTCACTTTATAGTCAAATGATGGATAATTGATAGATAATTTCTTTTTTTCATTAATCATGAAGTATGGCGAGCAGAGCTGCACATTTGGAAGATTCGATTCGAATATCTGACTACTTAAGTGTGGGGCTGTTGGCACGCCTTATCCCCATAGCAACGATTGATAATGCGTTAGACTTACATGCGCGGCACGACCAACGAACGCGTGATTTGCCCGCCCATGTGATGGCTTGGTATGTGATCGCCCTGTCACTTTATCGCAGTGTGAATACGGAGGAAGTCCTGCGAATTGTGACTGAAGGCATGACTTTCCTAGGGGCCACCTCTGGACGTATTGAGGTCGGCAAGTCGGGTATCAGCGCAGCAAGAACCCGACTGGGCCATAGTGTCATGGCGAGCATTGCGGAGCAATGCTTACAACCCCTCGCGATCAACCCTCAACAATCCCCGCGTTCTTTTTATCAAAAATGGCGCATT